>JAZRRE010000018.1:0-55926 GCA_045650505.1 Clostridia bacterium
ATTTAAAAATACTATTAAATTTATCTTCATGCAAAATGTAACAATTACCTTCTAAAATTACAACATCACCATATTCACTAAAAGATAATATTTCATCCTCATTTAATTTATAGGATCCGCTAAATACAATCCTATTTTTAAAAGCACTTCCCATAGTTGTATGTTTATTTAGAATATATGCTTTAGTACCATCTTCAAAAAATAATTCATTAACAACCAAATCACATTGTGTATTAATTTCTTTAGGCTTAATTGAATTATTATTAGTAATACTCAAATTGTTAATTGCATTTTCTATTTCACCCCATGATAATTTATCAACAGTAATAACTTCAACACATTCTTTTTCATAAAACTCAACATCATATGGCTCAATATCACACTCTTCATATTGGTCTAAATTTTTTAGTTTTTTATCTAAAACCAATTGAATATTAATATTTTGAGATTGATCATATTTATAAATTTTCTTTGTTTTAGTAGTTGATTTTATTGAATACATGTTATGTGATTTATATTTCTTTAATTTATCTGATATATCCTTAAAATTTTTCATAGCACTCCTTTATTTATTAATTATTTTTATTCTTCAATAATCGATAACCAATGTCTAATAATCTAGATTTATCCCAACTATAATTATTAAAAACACTCCTTATTACTTAAATTATACCACAATGCCTTATTAAATCAAGAATTTCGACATTTTTTGCGAATATAATGATGCTATACCATCATACTCCTCCTTTTTGGGAGTTGGGTTGTGGGTTTTAGGGTATCAGGTTTTTCGGCTGGGTCAAAGGCAAAATTTATTTTGCCGTTTTTTTAAGTGCAAAATTTAAAACATAAATTTTAGCTGATTCTTTGACTCATCCTTTCAAAACCTGATTTTTTCTTTGGTAAATTTTTTTCAAAAAGGAGGAAATTATGTTACCAATAATTATAAAACACTAGATAACCATCACACAACCTCACACTAGCCTCACATTACCTCACATTCGGCTAACATTACTCTCACAAACACCTCACACAAACTCATAACACTTTTTTAAAATTTTAGTTAATCTAAAATCAGGAGGAAATAAAATATGAAAACCGCAGTTATTTATGCAAGATATTCAAGCGATAAGCAAACAGAACAATCTATTGAAGGACAACTTCGAGTTTGCACGGATTTCGCAAGTAGAAACAAAATTTTAGTTGTTAACACATATATTGATCGTGCAACAACAGGAACTAACGATAATCGTATCGAATTTCAAAGAATGATGCGTGATAGTTCTAAAAAAGAATGGGATTATATCATAGTCTACAAACTAGATAGATTCTCAAGAAACAAATATGAGATGGCGATGCACAGAAAAACACTTAGAGATAATGATGTTAAAATATTGTCAGCCAGTGAAAACATACCTGAAACACCAGAAGGAATTCTCATGGAATCATTACTGGAAGGTATGGCTGAATATTACTCAGCTGAGCTATCTCAAAAAGTTAAAAGAGGACAAAATGAAAACAGACAAAAAGGGCTCTATACTGGAGGCCCACTTCTTTACGGATATAAAGTAAAAGATAGAGCTATATCTATAAACGAAGACGAAGCTGAAATTGTTAAACACATTTTTGAAAGCCATCAATTAGGCAAATATGCTAGAGAAATTTGTGAAGAGTTGACTGAAAAAGGCATTTACCACAGAGGCAAACCATTTCAAGAAAACACCGTCATTAAGTTTTTAAAAAATGAAAAGTATATTGGCATTTACAGACATGGAGATGAAGTGTTTACAAACATCTACCCTGCTATAATTCCAAAACATCTATTTTATGCAGTAAGAGACAAACTGGCCGCCAACCATTATGGCAAACACTCACTAGAAACAAAATATCTTTTAGGAGATAAACTATTTTGTGGTTATTGTGGACATAAAATGCTATCCACATCCGGTGCCGGAAAAGATGGAGTTCTTCGAAGATATTATAATTGCCACGGCAGAGTTAAATTAAAAAATTGTAAGAAACATAGTGTTAGAAAAGAATTTATAGAAAACCTTGTTGTTGAAGTTACTTTTAAAATTTTTGAAAACAAAGAAAACTTAAATTTTCTCGCCGATAAAGTTATTGAACTTCATAATTCAAAAATTGAAAACCATTCAGTTCTTAATATCTTAGAAAAAGAAAGAGATGAAGTAAGTAATAGTCTTAACAACATTATGATGTGTTTAGAACAAGGCATAACAAGCGAATCAACAAAAAAGAGACTTATGGAACTTGATAAACGATTAAAAGAACTAAACGAAAAGATATCACTAGAAATGCAAAAAGACAGAAAACCCACTCTTTCAAGAAAAGATGTAACAGGCTTTATAACCCATCAATTAAAACAAGAACCCGACGTAATGATTCAATTACTAGTCAAAAAAGTAATTATTTATGACGACAAAGTTGAAATTATTTTTAACTACACACACAAAAAGGACACCCTTGACTCTCTTCAAGAGCGTCCTTTTTATATTGAGCAAATTTCAAAAACAATCAAAAACACGAAAATCAATCAAAATGATTATCAATTGAATTTTGAAATTAGTGCGTATTTTTGATTATTTATAAAAAGTGAAAAAAGACTGAAAATAATCAGTCCTTTTTCTTTTTTTTATTACTTTGTTTTTTATTGCTTTTGTTATTATTTTTCTTTTTAACCTCAATAGTTTGGGTGTATTCAACTTCATCTTGAGTTGTTTTATTGGAAATAATAGGTTCTTCGGCAATATTTTTGTTAAACAAAGATGTCAAAAATATAGTAAAGAATAATATATTCACAATTATTGTAAACATAACTAAAATTTTAGAAATTATATTTATTGGCTGATATGGCACAAATAGTGTTAAATTTCCTAAAGTTATATATACACTTTCAAATAAATTTAAAAAAAAGTTCTCAGATAAAGTCATTCCTTCAAATAAATTTCCACCACAATATATTGCTATTAATGTTAATGTTGACAAATTTACAAAAAGTAATATCAATGATAGTGCTGTTAATTTAATCCTATCCTTTTCTTCTTTTATTTTATTTTCTTTATTAAATATTATTTTTATAAGATTATGTAAAATTAATACTATGGAAGTTATTATAATAGCAAACGCCAAAATAAAGACTAAAGATTTTACAACTCCTAATGCATTCCACCCTAAAAATGTATTATTTTGCAACCATACTTTACAGTCATGTGCAAGTTTAGTATATGCAAAAATATTCATAGGCATAGGCTCTTTTTCTAAATTTGATTGATTCATCGCATTAATGGTCTCGTATGTGCTTAAAAACATAATGATATTGATTAAAATGAATGGTATAAAATAACATAAACCATACCATTTTTTACCTTGTGAATATTTTTGATATATTTCTATAGTGTGTTTAGAAATAAACATATAACAAAATAGCGATATAATAAAAATTGTCATTGGCAACATATCATAAAATGTCGCTTCTATAAAATTAGTGGCATTTGGAAATATACTTTCAGCAATAAAAATTGAAATATTGCATCTTATTAAATAAAATAATAAAACTATTTGACCAAATGATGCTTTCTGTTTTTTAAACTTTATCTTATTTTCTTTCTTTTCCATAAGCCACATTATACCATAGAACAACAAAAAATTAAATACCTACATCTCAAAATCTTTTTCTTTTCTGCGTTTACTTCGTTCTTCTCGTTTGATTTTTAGTTTTTTCATATTGTCTATCAAATTCATCATCAATTGCTGTTCCGTAAAAAAAACAAATTTTTTTAATATAAAAATTCTTATAAACCCCGAAATTTTCAGCATTTACCAAAAAATAGAATTAATCAAAATTGGTACCGCCATAGCGTATTCAAACCATACCAATAATTTCAAGAACTACACTAATTTTTTATTTTTCTAAATTCACCTAATTGTTAATATTGTTGACACTTACACACTTCACAAATATCTTCGTAATTTTATGCTGTTTACCCATACAAATAAGTTGCATAAAAAATACCTATTCCTTATATACCGGAAAAAAATAAAAATCGAACCTATATTGTTGGTTCGATTTTTTATTGTATAAAACAAGTTAATTGTTTTGTCATTTATTTCTCAAGTTGTTGTTCGAGTTCTTTATATTTTCCGTTTCCGATGAAATGTAAATTATATAAACTGCAAGTGATGTTATCAATGAAATCTCTTTCATCGTTATTTTTGAATCCAACACCTGGAATTTTTCCAATTTCAGTTGCATCACCCTGATTTGACACAAATGAGTGTGTGTCACTTCCAGCAGTAATTAAAAGGCCTCTTTTTCTGCAAAATTTATACAAATTTTCAACCTGTTCAGCGGTGTTAAAACCGTGCATACATTCAAAACCATCAACACCTTTTTCAAACGCCATTTCCATAAGTTGTTCTGGTTGAACTTTCACATTTGGGTAACCATAAGCGTGTGCAAAAATTGCAACACCACCAGACTTTTTTGCAAATTCAACAACATCTTCAACTTTAGGCCACCACTCATCATCACTAACTTGAAGTGGAGCACCATTTGCCTGAACCAAAAACCTGTTAAACTTTGAAAATGGTTCTTTGAAAACATCTGGAAGCGAAGGAGATTCAACATCAATTTTTGAAAGATATTGGTCTAAAACATCAATTCCATTTGATGCAAGATACTCTCTTCCCTTTTCACTTTGCACAATATATTTAAACATCTTTGAAATAAAATTGTCAAAATTAACCTTATATTCTCTTCCATTTACTTCAATGGTTTCTTTAATTCCATTAGATGAACCATAAAGCAATTTTTTTGAATTTAAGCCAAGTTTTTTGAATGGAACATTAATAATTTCGCCATCGTTATTTGAAACTTCAAGAGAGATGAAATCGTTGATATCTAAAGCTCTATCTAAAATCCTTAATTCATTCAAAATTTTAATTCTCTTTTCACAAAGATTGACAATTCTTTGAATTTTAAAACTTCTATTCAAATAAGGAAACTCAAAATCATTTATAAGTTTTGATGCTTTTTTAAAATCGTAATCATAAACTAAAACTTCAACAGGGTGCCCATTTAATCTGCAAGTAATTTCCACACCATTAACATATTGTCCACGATATTTTGCGTGGTCAACTTTATATCCATAATATTCAATTTGAGTTTTAATATTATCGTGATTTGTGGTTGAATAAACATCAACGCCATTAAATGAAGCATTTTGGAATGAACCCCTTGCACTTCTTCTACCATCAGACCTATCATCGTGTGCGTGCAAATCAACAATCAAATCATTTTTTCCTGTTGGAGGAGTCAAGAAAATATCAGCCAAATATCGGCCTCTTCCACCCGTTTGAATCATTGCTTCTTTATGCCATTCTTTTAAATAATTATAGTTCATTTTGCCTCACACTTTCATTATTATATTAAGTTTAAAACAACATTTTCACTTTGTCAATGACAATGCATTTTTTATGTGTAATTTTTGTCATTTTCAACATATCATTTAATTGCCGTCAGCAACTTTATATGGTAAAATATATTTGTTTTTGGAGGTTGTTATGGAATTTGGAATTTATGACATTAATGTTGCAAACCCTCTTGATTTCAAAGAGCGACTTGAAATTTACAAAAAAGTTGGTTTTGAAAATGTTGGGCTTTACATTGACAAAAACTATATGGAAAACAATGAGTCTTATGAAGATATAATTCTTCACGCAAAAAGCATTGGGCTGAAAATTAATCAAGTTCACGTTTGTTATAAACTTTCAAACGATATTTGCGAAAATAGTGAAAATTATATTTCTTATATGAGCGATAAACTTAAAATTTGTGAAAAGTATGGCATTAAAAATATGGTGCTTCACGCATCAAAAGGTGACAACCCACCAGAAATTAATGATGAGCAAGTTAAACTTATTGAAGACCTTGCAAATAAGCACAAATCCATTAACCTTGCGTTTGAAAATGTGAGAAACAACACAAACCTTGAAAAGATTTTAAACTCAAAACTAGAAAATATTACTTTCTGTTTTGACTTGGGTCACGCAAATGCATATCATTCTTTTGATTTGCTTGATAAATTTGCTAACAAAATCACCTGCTCACACCTTCACAGCAATCACGGAGCTGACACTCACGAACTTTTATCTCTTGGTGAAATTGACTATAAACCAATTGTGAATAAACTAAATAGTTTGAATGCCGACCTTTGCCTTGAGATTTTTCCTGCTCGTGGCTTACATTTAAACAAAGAAGAATTTGAAAGTTTTGTTAAACAAGCTTTCAATGATTTAATTTTCTAACAAAAAAAGATAAGCAAATTGCTTATCTTTTTATTTTACTAATGGTGATAAAATTGGAGTTAACACTTCTGTAACTTTCTTATAACCCTCATAAGTTAAATTAAGCCCATCAGTTGTATATTCTGCTTTAAGTTCTCCATTTTCATCTTTTAAAACCGAATGAACATCGGCATAAATAAAGCCATATTTTTGAACAAGCACTTTGATTTGCTCATTCACCTCAACAATTTTTTTATTTCGTTTTGCATACTCTCCAGCTGTTGGATAAATTGACTGAACCACAAGTTGTGTTTTAAGACAATTTTCTTTGATTCCGGCAAGTATTTCTTCATAATTTTTAAGTGCATCTTTGATATTATTTGTTCCTATCAAAAGCACACAAACAACCGGTCTAATATCATAAAGAGAAATTTGCAAACGTTCTTGAAGGGTGAATGTATCATCACCTGCAATTCCCCTATTAAACACATTTTTTACAAGCGAATAATGTTTTGACAAATCATAATTTTCTGTAAGTTCATCTCCCAAAAACACAAGCTTTGAGTTTGCAGCCTGCTTATTTTCAATTTCAAAATAAGCCACTCTTTCATTATAATATTTTCTTCTTGCAACTTCTGCCTCAATTGTTGGAACAAAGCACAAAAACACAATTATTGCCGCCAAAAATATTGCCGAAATTGCGCTGACTGTGATTATCTTTGATTTTTTCCATTTAGCCATAAAATTAATCCTTTTCTAAAATATCCATAATGTGCGAACTTGCACCTAAAAGTTCAGGTCTTGATGAAATTGAAAGTTGATATTTTTTGTAATATTCAAAATCCTCTTCCGTCATCTTGTTGATAACCGGACGAATATAATCAGTTGCACCATCAACTCCCACAATTTTAACACGATTCATTTTCGCATCATCTTTAAGTTTATTGATTTCTTCAAGACGCACATAACTATATAAATCTTCTGTGTTTGTCACCGTGTTGAAATTTTCATCAATCTTGCCTTCTTTAAGACACTTTTGCAAATTGCCTTCTTTGAACGCATAGGTAATCATTGCATACTCATTTGTTAAATACATAATGAGAAGTTTGCCGCCTTTTCGAAGTACACGTTTTGCTTCTAAAATTGCTTTAAGTTTGTCTTCGTGACTAAATAAATGATAAGTTGGACCAAACAAAAGTGCAATATCAAAACTTTCATCTTTAAACTTTTTAAGGTTAAGAGCATCGCCTTGCTTTGCAATAACCTTGTCGCTCTTCATTTTGATTTGACTGACATTTTTATTCACAAGTTCAACTGCAACTGCCCTGTGCCCCGCGTTTGCAAGTTCAACCGAATATCTTCCTGTTCCTGCACCAATATCAATAATATCAAGCCCACTTCTTCCTGCAATCATTTCATTGATGTAATGATTAGCAACAAAAAACTCAACTTGACCGTGCCTTGAAAGCAATCTTTTATCTTCATTAAATTTATTATAATATTTTTCTAGTTCATTCATAATCACGATTATATCACTAATACAAAAAAATGTAAATCTTTAATTTGCACCAAAAAAAGACAGGTTTCCCTGTCTATAATTTTATCCGCGTTCCATAAATGTTCTGCTTGAAAGTCTGTAAGAATAATCAAAAAACATATCTTTTTCAGTAACTGCTCCCACTCTTTCAATTTCACCAGCACGAAGCAAAAGCCAAAGTCTAATCACAATTTGGTCGAAAGACACCGCAATCCTTCCAAACTTTGCAAATATTTCACTGATAATCTGCATACACTTTTTAGGCCTTTCACTAACCACCGCGTAAATATATTTATCAAAATGGTCATCACTCACAGACACAAGTTCATCGTTCACAATTGCTCTAAACATTTTATCTGAATCTCTTTGAACTTTTTTAAGTTCAAATTTAACAGCATCTTCAAAAGGTTTGTCAAGCACTCTTTTTCTATGAGTGAACTCATAAACCGCTTCTGGTCTTTCGCAATATAAATTAAAATCAAAACTGATGTATGTTTTGTTTTTAAATCTTTCAAAACATTTCAAAAAATAAGCAAAGTTTAAATATTGCCTAACATCATTAAAGTCAACCCAAAAACAAATTTCTTCATCAGCTGGAATATGCTTTATTTTGAAATAAGTTCTCTCAAGTTCAGCCTTGAATTTTAAATAAGCATTTTTTCCTGCAAGCACATCATAAAAAATCTCATTTGCTTTAGAGTTTTCAGGTGTTTCAATATTTCCAATTTCAAGAGGAAGAAATAACATTAAAATGTTATCTTCATCAAGATTTTGCGGACGCCTTTTTCGAAGACTTGCAACCAGCCCACCATTAAAAGTTACATAAATCATATTTAACCTCTAACAATAATCTACATTAAAATAATAACACAAAATAATAATGTATAGCAAATAAAAACAACCTTAAGCGATTGCAATTTAATTTTTGATATGCTATACTACACTTGTTTTTAAACGCAAATGTTCCCATAGGTAAAGGGATATACCGTCAACCTCCTAAGTTGAAATTACAGGTTCGAGTCCTGTTGGGAACACCAAATAAAAACGATAAAAGAGCCTAGTTTAGGCTCTTTTTTTGTGTGATTATAAAAAATTTCTTATAGTCCGTATAAATAGTTGGTATTGCAAGTTAGTCTTGATTCTTTGCTAAAATCGGCAAGCCTGATGTAAACTTATACATAGTTTATATTAGGAGAAATTTTTTGTGGAAGTCGAAGTAGAAAAATATAACAGTTTAATGAACAACTTTTTTAAATCGCCAAAACAAGCTGTTAGTGAAATTATAAATCTTCAGGCAATTTTAAATCTGCCAAAAGGAACGGAACACTTTTTGAGTGACCTGCACGGCGAGGCAGACACTTTTATTCATATTTTAAAGAACGCCTCTGGTGTAATCAGGCTCAAACTTGAATCGGTTTTTAAAAATTATATGACAGCAGCAGAAATTCAAGACCTGCTCACTCTCATCTATTACCCAGAAGAAAGCCTTAAACTTATTTCAAGAACCGAAAAAGATATGAACGGTTGGTATAAAAAGACACTTCTCCATTTGATTCGTGTACTTCGTGAAATTTCAAGCAAATACACAAGAAGCAAAGTTAGAAAAGCACTCCCTCAAGACTATGCTTACATTATGGACGAGCTTATCAATATGTCAGACAATGCCAGCAAAGAAAGTTATTACGAAAACATTATGTCGAGCATAATCGAACTTGGTGAGGGCGACAATTTTGTTGTTGCTCTTTGTGAGGTTATTCAAAGGCTTGCAATCGACCACCTTCACATTGTCGGCGACATTTTCGACAGAGGCAGTGGCGCTGATATTATTATGGACAGGCTTATGTCTTATCACTCACTTGACATTCAATGGGGCAACCACGATGTTTTGTGGATTGGTGCATACCTTGGAAACACCGCCTGCATTGCAAATGTCATTCGAATCAACTGTGCATATAAAAATCTTGGCGTACTCGAGAGTGCTTATGGAATCAACCTTCGTGCCCTTGAAACTTTTGCAATCAAACATTATAAAGATGACCCTTGCACAAACTTTGAAATAAAAGATTTTGAAAACAACAACAATCCTTTTGATGATGAGCCTCTCCTTTCTAAAATGCATAAGGCAATCACAATTTTGCAGTTTAAACTTGAAAATAAAATCATTCGCCGTCACCCTGAATGGAATATGGATGACCGAATTTTGCTCAAAGATGATGAACTTACTGAAGAAGAACTTTCTCTTGTTGCAATTTTAAAACAAGAGTTTATGCAAAGCAAACGCCTTAAAGACCACATCAACTTTTTGGTTCGACAAGGCAGTATGTATCTTGTTTATAACAATAATTTGCTTATGCACAGTTGCGTGCCTTGTGACAAAAAAGGCAATTTCACTGAAATTCAAATTGGTGACAAACTTTATTCCGGCAAAGAACTTTATGACAAGTGCAACAGAGTTGTTTTGTCGGCATATAACAACCGCGATAAATATTCAACTGATTTTATGTGGTTTTTGTGGTGTGGAAAAAACTCCCCTCTCTTTGGCAGAGATGTTATGCGAACTTATGAAACTTATATGACTGCAAAGAAAATCAAAGAGAACAAAAACCCATACTATGACCTTGTTCAAGAAGAAGAATTTTGCAATAAAATTCTTGCAGAGTTTGGAGCAGTTGGGCCATATGCACACATAATCAACGGACATATGCCTGTTCGTGTTAAAGATGGTGAAAGCCCAATTTCTGCAAACGGAAAACACATTATTA
Organism: Clostridia bacterium; assembly: GCA_045650505.1. Lineage (GTDB taxonomy): Bacteria > Bacillota > Clostridia > Christensenellales > UBA1242 > RGIG1681. Next base: position 10,603 of record JAZRRE010000018.1, read on the forward strand.
TTGATGGTGGGCTTTCAAAGGCATATCACAAACGCACCGGAATTGGTGGATACACTTTAATGGCAAACTCACACGGGCTTTATCTCACCACCCACGCACCATTCTGCAAAACAAGTGAGGCAATCAAACGAAAACTTGACCTTAAATCTGATACCACTGAAGTTCAACTTTATAAAAAACGAATGATGGTTAAAGACACCGACAACGGAAAATCACTTCAAGACCAAATTGATGTTTTGAAACTCTTTCTCAAAAACTATCATCAAATGAACATAAAATAAAAAGACAGCAATAATTTGCTGCCTTTTTTATTTCTTAAAAATTTCTAAAAGTTTGTCTGATAAATATTCACCTTCAAAAAGTTCAATTTTAAAGGCGGGTCTGGTGTCAGTCACACTTGCTTCATAAAAAGTGTCAATTGGGTCAATCATTGACCTGATGAAGTTTTCTTGATTTCCCCTATTTCTCATTCTCTCTTCAATTTCTTTAATGCAAGACTTTGAATGATAAACCAAACAATAAGGAATGTTGTTTGCATAAATCATTTCCACAATTTGTGGGTTTGGAGCAAAAAGCAAAATCTTGTCAGTTTCTTTCAAATACTTCATAATTTGCTGTTTGATATATTCTGTTGAGTCTTCACGAAGTGCCTTTCCGCGATTGCCCTTAAGCCTTTCCATTTCTTCTCTTGAGCGGTCTTCAAAGCCATATTTATAACGCGCCTTCATATCATCAAAATCAACAAACCTGTCATCAATATCGCAAAGGTAAGACTTGCCAACCGCTGGCACGCACACAAAAATTCTAATATCTTTTAATTCCATAATCAAATTATAGCACTAGCGAAAGCACTTGTCAAAACCAGCCCACACATTTTATAATAATAGAATAAATTTAAACCACTTTGGCAACAATATAATTAATGCTAACAAAATTATTTATGTTTTTTATTCTTTTAACTAACGGAGGTTTTTATATGCCACAAAATTCAATAACCAATTATTTTTCAAAGGCTTCAGCAATAACTATTATCGAAAACGGAACAAAAACTTCTTATCTTAAAGGCGATGACAAGTTTGAAGAAATTTTATCATCACTTTCAAAAATCACAAGTGGTGCTCACGATATGCCGGCTTATGGTGTGAGTCTTGACAAAGACACAAAAAAAGCAATTGAATCAGGGCTTTGGCTTGAACTTGAATTTAAAGCCCCTGAAACTTTTAACGAACTTCAATTTGAATCACTTTTATTTGAAGTGAATGAAAGTTATCAAGGTTTCAACTTGATTCGCAAAAACAACAACACTTATGATGGCAGATGTTTTTATTTAAACCTTAAAGGCAATATGAAACACCTCTATGCCACACTCAAAAACATTTCAAAATAAAAACACTAAAAAGACGAATTTTGAAAATTCGTTTTTTATTTTGTCAAAAAACCAAGTCTATTGTTTGCCAACAAAGAGATATTTGACTATAATATAATATTGATAAAGCAAAGGAAATTTTTTATGGCAAAGACAAAACTTGATAGAAATCAAAACTCACTTTTAATCGTGCATATGATAAGAATGGTGCTTGAACTTTTCACCAGCACTTTCTTAACTTCACACATCATTTCACTTGACCCTGACAATATTTTTGGCACAGGTCTTTTTAATGTTGCAATTTTATTTATTTCTCAATATGTTGCATATATCATTGTTTACACAATAAACAGTTATTTTGTTGATAAAAGCAATCGTGTAACCTTTTTAAGGGTTGGCATTTTCGTTAATGCCTGCTTCCTTATTGCAATCGTGCTTTGGGGCGAAGTTATTTCTAATTGGATTGTTTTTGCTGGTGCAATTTGTGGTATTTCAAATGCGTTCTATTATTCAAGTTTCAATGTTATGAAAAACGAAGTTGTTCACAGAAACACTCTCAAACATTTCACAATTTTAACCACCATTATCACAAACATTATAAATGTTATTGTGCCAACAGTTTTAGGTCTTCTTATCGACATTTCTTCATATTCAACCATTTCAATTTATGTTGTCATCATCATTGTTGCACAATTTATCATTTCATTCTTCATTCGTTATGACAAGCCAAAAGGCTCAAAACTTGAAATGATGAAATTCTTTAGATATTTAAAAGATAACCCAGAAGATAGAAAGAAAATTAAATACACTTATTACAACGCACTTCTTGCAGGCATTAAAACCACTTATAAAATTGTAATCATCATTCTCACAATTTTTGCATTCAAAACCAACTTAAGTCTTGGTTTGCTTTCTTCAATATTCTCTGTTATCACAATCGCACTTTTGGTGCTTTATAGAAAATTTGAAGACAACCCAAAAACTAAAAAACTTTTAATTTATTTAACTGTTGGAACTCTTCCACTTATCACCTGCTTGCTCTTTATGTTTTACACAAACAAGGCGACATTCATCATTTTAAACTGTTTCTTAACAATCGCAATTTATTTCTCTGATTATTATGGTGATGCTGAAAGAGATGCAATTATCAAAAACTTAAACAAACACGAATTTATTGCTGAACACAATTTATTCCACGACACAATAAAATATATTGTCAGCATTTTGGTTTATGTTGCATTTATCATTGTTGCAACATTTGAAAGCATTGATGTGTTTAAAGTTGTGCTTCTCGTTATGATTGCAATTTGTCCTTTCAAATTCTATATGATGTATAAACAAAGAGTTGTTAGAAAACAATTTGAAAAAGAACTCAAAGAACAAAGACAAGCAGAACGCCTTGCTCAAAAAGAAGCACAAACAGCCGCTGCCCAAGAAACAAAATAAACTTTTTTAGGTGATTTATGGGAAATTTAAATCGAAATCAAAAAACTTTGATAGCAGTTCACTTAATTCGAATGATACTTGAGCTGTTCACAAACACATTCTTAACTTCGCACATATTATCATTTAGTGCAGACAATGTGCTTGGCACAGGGCTCTTAAATGTTGGATTATTCTTCGTTGCAGAATTTGCTGTTTATGCAATACTTTATTACATTGTTTGCTTTTATGTTGACCGAAGCAATCGAATTGGCTTTTTAAGAATTGGAATATTCGTCAATTTGTGCCTTTTGGTTCTTCTTGTGTTCTTTGGTGAACAACTTGCAAGTTGGGTAATTTTAGCCGGCATTATTGTTGGCATTTCTGACGCATTCTATTATCCAAGTTACCTTGTTATGAAAAACGAGTTCACCAGCAGAAAAACTGTTAATGATTACAACATTTCAAGCACAATCTTAACAAACATTTCAAAAGTTATTGTTCCAACTCTTTTAGGTTTCCTTATTGATGTTTCATCTTATTCAAACATTGCAATTTACGTTATTATCATTTCCCTTCTTCAGTTTGGGCTTTCATTTATCATCAAAACCAAACGCCCAGAAAACTCAATGTTTGAACTAAAACCATTCTTTAAATTTTTGAAAGACAACAAAGATGTTCGAAACAAAATTAAATACACTTATTTTAATGCATTTTTAGTTGGTGCAAAAAGCACATATAAAATTATTGTTATCGTGCTCACCATTTACACCTTTAAAACAAACTTAAGTTTAGGCTTGTTCACATCAGCCTTTTCAATTCTAACTATTTTACTTTTAATGTTGTTTAAAAAGTTAGACAATAAACAAACTTCAAACAAACTTTGGTTCTATCTTTTGATTGGAATCTTACCTGTTATCTCTTGCGTAATCTTGGTTGCAAAAATGACAAAAGTAACCCTTATCATTTATAACTTCTTCTTAACTGTTGCAACATATTTTAGTGAATATTTTGGAAGCAGTGAAAGAGATGCCATAATAAAACATATCGGCAAATATGAATATATTGCAGAACATCAATTCTTGATTGAAACAATTCAAAATGTCAGCCGAATAATCGCCTATGGCGTGCTTGCAGTTGTTGGCCTTATTGGAAACATCACTGTATTTAAAGTTCTTCTCATCGTTTTAATTCTCTCTAACCCAATTAAATATCTTGTTATGTATAAACAGAGAAAAATTAGAATCGAATACGAAATGGCAGCAGCCACAAAACAGCAAACTGAAGTTATTGCAGAAACCAAAACACCAATTAAAGAACCAACTTTAATTACTAAATAAAAAAACGCAAAAATAACAAAAAATAAGCAAATAATCGATAAAAAATAAAAAAACACCATAAATTATGGTGTTTTTTTATGCTCTGTTATCTTCCAACTGAAGTGTTGTCTTCTTCTCTGTTTTGCAGTTCTTCGATTGGGTGGTCTTTAACTTGATAACGATAATCTTCGCCATTTTTGGTGATATATTCTTTAATTACCATATGGCTTGGCACTTGATTTTCACTCTTACAAACCTGTTTGTTATATCTTCTAAAGTCAGCTTTTTCAGGCACTTCTTCCACCTCAATATAACCCTCTCTATCTTTGGTGTAATTCACAGTGTTTTCAATCACATCACGAATATACTCAATGTTGCCTTCAAACTTTAATAACTCTGGAAAATCTCCACCACAAGGGAACAAACACTTCCACTCTTTGCCTTCATATTTTTCAAGCATTTCTGCAGCCTTTTGAAGGTGTCCACACTCTTCTAAATACATTTGCTCATAAATTGCTTTAATATCTTCATCAGTTTCATCAACGTAGCATGAATAATAAAGATAACACTCTGTGTATTCGTGCATAACCCAATTTTCAAGCCAAGAGCAATTTGTGTCAAGAAGACTTCCATATTCAGTCACATGCTGTTCTTCAATCATTGCAATTTCACTATAAAGTTTTCTTCCAAGTTCAGATTTGTGAATGTTAGCAATATTCATATAATAATTCATTGTTTGTTGCTCTGCACCTGTGATTATGTTGGTTGTTAGTTTTGTAAATAAATCTGCCGACATATTGCAAATAAACTTATTAATGCTGTCAAATGGGTGTCTATGCTCTGCAATAGTTGGTCTGCCCGGCATAATTTCAGTATATTTTTTAACAATGTCTTTCGCAGACTTTCCCTCTTCCATTTCAAGCAAGTTCGCAAAACGATAAAGATGGTCAAAATCTTCAAGAAGTGCAAAGTCTAAAGCACTTTTCACATTTTCATCTTTAACGTGTTTAGCAAGTATTGCAGTAAGGTCAATCGCAAGTTGTTCATAACTAATTGTTGTCTCTAGGTCAGTTTCATCAATCGGCTTCAAACTTGCAATCATTTTTTGCTGTTGTTGTTCGTGTCTTCTAACCTGTGCAAGTTCTCTTCTAATGTCATTATTATTGCAATGTCTATTAAATTGATGCATAAACCAATTTGATTCAAACTCTGTGCCATTCATCAAAATTACACGCGTTTTAGTGTATGGGCTGGCAGTGTCTTTATCATAAGGTTTCAAACATAAATTTTTAAGTTCTCTATAAGTTCCAACCGGAATTGCTCTTTCTTCGTAAAATGGATTAATTTTTTTCATATACATCTCCTTGCATTAATCTTTAACATAATAAATATTTTTTATACCTTAAAATTTTAACGCATATTGAAACGCAAATTTTCAAGTGATATAATTGACTTATCTTACTTGAAGGAGCCTGCTTATGGAATTTCACCAAATCATATTTCCAGATGACATTTTAGAAGAATGTAGTTTTGGGCAAAGAATCACAAGCGATGCCGAAAACACCACTCACTGGCTTCCACTTGACATCAACCACATAAACACAATGCGACCAACTTTTTTATGCTTTGGTGGAATTGCAACAACAAACAGCAGAGATGCTAACTATGTTGCAAAAATGGTTCAAAGAATCACCCCAATTGAAGGAAATGCAAATGTCATTTCAATTATTCACAGCCACTATATGGGTGAAAATGCCGCAAGATATTTTGATGAAGACCCGGTAGAATTTGACCAAAGAGGAATCCACGAAGCTTTTCAAATTGTTGACGCCATTTTCTTGGAACTTTTAGTTGATAAAAATGGTGACAGACTTATGGTTCAAGACGCCAGCAAAAATATGCGCAACATAAACATTTTTGCACATTGTTACGGTCACTTTGCAACTGTATCACACCTTGAAAACGCTCTTTCTACCACAATGCAAAGTTTATGTTACACCGAAGATGAAATTAATCAAATTCTTCGTGAAATTTTGGTCGTGAGCTATGAATCTGGTCAAATTTATAAATCAAAATTCACAAGCATAAACATCAACTCTGTTGCAAGTGAACTTTGGAGAGATGTTGTTTTATCTTTCCCAAAACAAGACTTATCACGTGTTAAAATGCAGGGTGATGAACTTGAAAAGATTTTAAATAGCGAAATGTATCACACAAAAAATCCTGAACTTGTTGCTAGATTTTTAAATAATAATAAATATGCAATGTATCAAGACGGAAACAATATCGATATTTACACAAACGGACTCACACTTGATGGCTCTGACCATGACCTTTCAACCATTTACAGACACATTGACGGAAGAATGAGTTATTACACCAACGAAACCGGAAGTGCTGTTTCAGACACCATTGGTGCAGTGTTAAATTATGGTCTTCAAAGTTCAATAAAAAATAAAAGAAGATATAACTATATTCCTCTAAACGCAAACGAACTTTTTGATATTTGTTCAAACAAAATGCAAATTACAAGAACATATTTTGGAATGGTTGCCGACCTTGATTTCGATTAAACGTACACAAAAAAACACTTGGAAATTCCAAGTGTTTTTCTTTTTCTATTCATTTTTTATTAAACAAAACCACCATCATCTGGGTCAATATCTTCAATCACAACTTTATATGTTTTTTGTGATTTTTGCACACTTTCTGTGATTTTTGCGGGTTTTTCTTCTATTTTTTGATAATTTTCTGCCATTTTTTGCAATTTTTCTTCTTTAACTTTTTTTGTTTCAATTTCCACTTTTTCTTCAGTTTCTGTTTCTTCTGCACTTCCTTCTTCTGCAGACTTTTCTTTCTTTCCAAAGTTTAAGCGAATCACTTTATGAAGAATGAACACAAACACAAACCCCATAATTCCTTCAAAAACAAGGGTTGCACCAAAGATAATCATAATGATATTTTTGAGTACACTAATATTATAAAGAATTGCAACTGCAATACCAAGAATTAAAAATAAAATTCCAATTATTAAAGTAATCCACCATTGTTTGTCGCCTGCTTTTTTATCATCAATTGAAGACTTAATAAACACTACACCAGAAGCAGCAACAATGAGTCCTAAAATTATAACAAACAATATACCAATAAAAATTAAAAGCAAAGCCAAAACTGTTGCAATTGCACCAAAAATAAGTTTTGAATAATCCCTATCTTCCGTGTTTAAAAAACAATAAATAACAATTTCAATAATTCCAAAAGCCAAAAGTGCAAAACATACAACCGTTTGAAGCATTCCAAGCATTTCTTCTTTAAGTACAATAAACAAAACACCTAAAACAAGAGCAATTGAAGATATGATGATTGCTTTTAACTGTTCTTTTCTAATATCATTCATAACAAAATCTCCTACTATGATTTTATCATTTTTTATTTTATCACGCAAGCAGTTTATGCGTTATGATTTTCGTTATCATCAAACTGCTCTAAAAACGAATGCCTAACGCCATTTTGTTTATATTCAACAAGTGTATCAAGTTGACAGTTTGTAAGTGATTTTAAAATGTGTTCTTCAACATCAGGAATCTCTTTTTGAAGATTTGCAATAATTTCTTTTGTTTGAAGTCTTGCAGAACTTTCATCACCTTTTGCAAGCCCTGCAGTAAGTTTGCAAGCACACGCAATAAATTCAAGTTCATTTCTGTCACGCCATTTAATAATGTCACTTTCACCAACATAATAAAGTGGGCGAACAAGTTCCATACCTTCAAAGTTTGTGCTTTTAAGTCTTGGAAGCATTCCTTGAATTTGCCCACTAAAAAGCATACCCATAACAGTTGTTTCAATCACATCGTTTTTATGATGACCAAGTGCAATCTTGTTGCAACCAAGTTCTTTTGCCTTTGCGTATAAATAGCCTCTCCTCATTCTTGCACAAAGATAACAAGGATTGCCATCTACCTTTGCTGTCACATCAAAAATATCTGTTTCAAAAAACTTGATTGGTATGCCAATTTTCTCGGCATTTTCTTCAATTTTTTTACGATTTTTCGCGTTGTATCCAGGGTCCATAGAAATATATTCAATTTCAAAAGGCACATCGCTAATTTTGTGAAGCATTTGCATAAGTTTTGCAAGAAGCATACTGTCCTTTCCACCAGAAATGCAAACCGCAATCTTGTCACCAGCGTTAATCATTTTAAACTCTTTAACAGCTTTTATAAACTTTGTCCAAATGCTAGGTCTGAACACTGTGTTTAAACTTCTTTCAATTTCACCAGCTGTGTCTAATTTCTTTCGCATAATTTACCTCTATAAAACATTATATCACAACAATACTATATCAGCAATAGATTGTTTTTATTTTTGATTTAACACAAAAAAATGGGCTAAAAAGCCCATTTTTATATTTTTATGCATAATATTTTAACATATTTTGCGTTTTTATTTTGAAGATAAATATTTATCAATCGCATCAGCAGCAACTTTTCCAGCACCCATTGCAGAGATAACTGTTGCAGCTCCGGTAACAGCATCACCACCAGCATAAACACCTTCTTTAGATGTTTTGCCTGTGTTTTCTTCAATAATAATTCCACCCCATTTATTTGTGTCAAGACCTCTTGTTGTTGCCTTGATAAGTGGGTTTGGAGATGTGCCGATAGACATAATTACACTGTCAACTTCAAGTTCAAATTCACTGCCAGCCACTTCAACAGGTCTGCGTCTTCCTTGTTCATCTGGTTCACCAAGTTCCATTTTAATGCAACGAATTGCACGAACAAAACCATTTTTAGGGTCACGCTTGTCGTTAGGATTGTTATATCCTAAAACTTCAACAGGATTGTTCAAAAGTTTAAATTCAACACCTTCTTCAATAGCGTGTTCAACTTCTTCTTTTCTTGCTGGAAGTTCTTCCATTGACCTACGATAAACAATATAAACTTTTTCAGCACCTAAACGAAGTGCAGTTCTTGCAGCATCCATAGCAACGTTTCCGCCACCAACAACTGCAACCTTTCCACCTTTCATAATAGGTGTTGTTGCATCAGCTTTATAAGATTTCATAAGGTTTGCACGAGTTAAAAATTCATTTGCTGAATAAACACCATTTAAACCTTCACCATTAATGCCCATAAATCTTGGAAGACCAGCACCAGAACCAACAAACACAGCTTCAAAGCCACTTTCAAAAAGTTCATCGATTGTGAGAGTTTTTCCAATAACGATATTAGTTTCAATTTTAACACCCATTGATTCAAGTTTATCAATTTCTTTTTGAACAATAGACTTTGGAAGTCTAAATTCAGGAATACCATAAACAAGAACACCACCAGCTTTATGAAGTGCTTCAAACACTGTCACTTTATAACCTTTACGAGCAAGGTCACCAGCACAAGTTAAACCTGAAGGACCAGAACCAACGACAGCAACTTTGTGTCCATTTGATTTTGGAGCTTTTTCTTTCTTTCCATCATGAGCATTGTGGAAGTCTGCAACAAATCTCTCAAGTCTGCCGATTCCAACAGGTTCACCCTTGATTCCTCTAACACACTTTGCTTCGCATTGTGTTTCTTGAGGGCAAACTCTTCCACAAACCGCAGGAAGACTTGAAGTCTCACTAATAATTTGATAAGCGCCTTCAAAATCACCTTCTTTAATCTTTGCAATAAATTCAGGAATTCTAACTTTAACAGGACAACCTGAAACGCAAGGCATATTAACACAGTTTAAACATCTTTTTGCTTCATCAATAGCAACTGCTTCTTCATAGCCAAGTGCAACTTCTTCAAAGTTTCTTGCACGAACCTTTGGGTCTTGTGTTGGCATTTCGTTTTTATTCATTTTCATATTTGGAAGTTCAGCCATTATTATTTAACCCCCTTTTTATAAAGATTACAAGTTTCTTCATGTTTGTGTCTTTCAAAATCAGCATACATTCTGTTTCTGCTCATCATTTCATCAAAGTCAACTAAATAACCATCAAAATCAGGTCCATCAACACAAGCAAATTTCATTTGACCATCAACAGAAAGTCTGCAACCACCACACATACCTGTTCCGTCAATCATAATAGGGTTCATTGAAACCATACATGGAACATTATATTTTTTAGCTGTTTCAACAACAAACTTCATCATAATAAGAGGCCCAATGGCAAAAATCTTATCAAATTTTTTGCCAGAAGCAAGCATTTCTTCAAGTGGAACACACACATTTCCTTGTCTGCCATAACTTCCATCATCAGTCATAACCACAAGCTCTTTTGAAGCCTTTTTAAATTCATCTTCTAAAATCACAAGGTCTTTGTTTCTAAAACCAATAATTGATGTTACATTTGCTTTATCTTTTGCAAACTTTTCAGCAACAGGCATTGCAATTGCACAGCCCACACCACCACCAACAACACAAACATTTTTAACACCTTCTGTTTCTGTTGCGTTTCCAAGTGGTCCAACAAAGTCTTGTAAACAGTCACCAACATTTTTATGCTTTAAAATTTCAGTTGTGCTTCCAACAACCTGAAAAATAATTTTAACTGTTCCCTTCTTTCTATCAAAACCAGCAATGGTGAGTGGAATTCTTTCGCCATCTTCATCAGTTCTTAAAATGATAAACTGACCCGGTTCAGCCTTTTTTGCAACGAGCGGTGCTTTAATTTGCATTTCACAAACCGTGTCGTTCAAAAACCTTTTTTCTAAAATTTCAAACATTATAATCTCCTTTTTCATAATATCGCTACTTACATAGTATCATAACTGAAAATTATTTCAAAATATTTAAAATAAATAATTTCATTTTTAATGTAGACAAATTCAGTTTTTTAATGATATAATACGCTAGCAAACTAGAATTTGGAGATTTTATGATAAAAAATATTATATTTGACTATATGGGAGTTCTTGCAAATGTTGATTATAAAGGAATTGCAAAAGAGTTTCCATTAATAGATAAATTCAAAGTATTAAGGATTTTGGTTGGCATTAAAAAGAATGAAACAATGCATCAAGCATTCAATGATTATCAACTTGGCAAAATCACAGTCGATGACTGCTGTTATGTTGCAAGTGGATTATTTCCAAAATCAGCCCCTGTGCTTCCTAAACTTTTAGAGAGTATTCCAAACCACATTATTGAAAATCAAGCACTTATTGAGCTTACAAAAAAATTGCACGATGATGGTTTTAAGATTATTCTTCTTTCAAACTCAATTCCTGAAACTCAAATAGCTATTCAAAACAGTTCACTTGTTGAAAATTTTGACGGCTTTGTGCTTTCAAACTTGGTTGGAATTAAAAAACCAGACACCGAAATTTATCAGCTTGCTTGTGAAACTTATGGTTTAAAAACTGATGAAACTTATATGGTTGATGATAAAATGGAAAACCTTGTCGGAGCAAAAAAAGCTGGACTCAAAACCATTCATTGTGACAATTTTGACACAATTGCAAAAAGAGTTGGAAGTATATTTTACGCAAACTATGAACCATCTCAAAAAGAATAATTTGACAAACTTAATGCAGAGTATTAAACTAAAAAGCAGATGAAAAAGCATCTGCTTTTTATTGGAGAAAATTATGATTATTGGAATTTGTGGAAAAAGCGGTTCGGGAAAATCAAAAATAGCTGATGATTTATCAAAAGAACTTGGTGCAAATGTTATCAATTTTGACAAAATATCTCACCTTTCAATCGAAACCAACAGTTTTAAAGAACTTGTTAAAACAAAAATCAGCGCCGATGTTTTTGACCAAAACGGAAACATTTTAAGAAAAAAACTTGGTGAGGTTGTTTTTCAAGATAGAGAAAAACTTGACCTTATCAACACCTGCTCTGAAAAAATTATGTGCGAAATCATTGATAAACTTTTAGAAGAACAAAACCAAAAACACATCATTTTAGAATACTCACTTCTTCATTTGATGAAATATTTTAATATGTGCAATTTCAAAATTTTGGTAACAGCAAAAGAATCTGTTAGATGTGAAAGAGTTATGAATCGTGATGGCATTAGCGAAGAATATTTTGCACTCCGCGAAAAAAACTCACCAAACTATATTCCTTCACTTTTTGACACCATTATTGAAAACAATACAAACGATGATTATGGATTAAACTTACTTGTAAAAATGATTAAGCAAAAGGAGAATTTATGTTAAGAAAAACTGCAATAATAACCGGTGCTTTTGGTGATATTGGAAAAGCAACAGCAAAAAAATTTGCTGCAAACGGATATAATTTAGCACTCACCTATTTAAACTCTTTTGATAATGACTTTTTAAATGAGCTCAAATCTTTTGGAATAGAAGTTCTTGCCCTTCACTGCGACCAAACAAATGAAAGTGATATAAAGAATTTTGTCAACACAGTTTATAGTGAGTTTGAATATATTGATACCGCTGTGCTTTGTGCTGGAAAATCTGAAGAACAAATGCTTTTAGTTGAACGAAAAACCGAAGACATTGACCTTGTTTTAAACACAAATCTTCGCGGAACAATTCTCTTCTCTAAAGAAATTGGAAAGCGTATGCTTGACAAGAAACACGGAACAATCGAAATCATTTCATCAGTAATGGGACAAACTGGTGGCAGTTTAGAGGCTGTTTATTCAGCAACAAAAGCCGCCCTTATCAACCTCACAAAATCACTTTCAGTTGAACTTTCACCTTATATTCGAATCAATGCAGTTTCACCTGGCTTTATCAAAACAAAAATGACAAGTGATTATAACGAAGAAACAATAAACATCATCAAAAGTGAAACCCCACTCGAAAAACTTGGGCTTCCTGAAGATGTTGCAAACGCAATTTTCTTCTTATCAAGTGATGAAAGTTCATTTATCACAGGAAGTGAAATAACCGTTTCTGGTGGCGTAATTAAGTTCTAAAATGTATAAAAATAAAAATTTAAAACATTTTTTAACATTTTAGTTCTGCAAAAACCGATTTTATTTATAATGTAAAAATCGCGTCATTTTTGCTAATTTTTAACAAAAATGCGTTTTTGAGTGTTTTTGACACAAAAAAAGAGTGAACCAATGGTCCACTCTTTTTTATTGGTTAAAATTTAACAATTAGTTCTTGAAATATCTCTCAAGAAGTGCTTTGAATGCTCTTCCATGTCTTGCTTCATCACGAGCCATTTCGTGAACGGTGTCATGAATTGCATCAAGGTTGAGTTTTTTAGCTTCAAGTGCAAGTTCTGTTTTGCTTGCTGTTGCTTCATTTTCAGCCATAACTCTCATTTCTAAATTTTTCTTTGTTGAATCAGTTACAACTTCACCAAGAAGTTCAGCAAATTTGCTTGCGTGTTCTGCTTCTTCAAAAGCAGCCTTTTCATAATACATACCAATTTCAGGATAACCCTCTCTAAATGCAACACGACTCATTGCAAGATACATTCCAACTTCACTGCATTCACCATTAAAGTTCATACGAAGACCTTCTTTGATTGATTCAGGAGCGTCTTTTGCAACCCCTAAAATGTGTTCAGCTGCCCAGCTCATTTCTGTTTCATTAACTTCTTTAAGAGCTGCTCCACAAAGTGGACATTTGTCTGGTGGATTCTCTCCTTCATAAACATATCCGCATACAGGACATACATATTTCTTTTTCATATTATTTTCTCCTTTTGAAATAATTTCATTTTTTGTTTCTTTTAAATTTGATACTTCTTTATTATTTTGAAGTTCAAAATAAGAGGCATCATGCTTGCAAAGTGGACAAATGTAATCTGCTGGAAGTTCATCACCTGAATATTCATATCCACATACCGAACAAACATAAATCTTTTTGTTTGAACCTTCTGGCTTTGGCTTAATGTTTGATTGATAATAAGCATAAGTCATTGATGGCTTTTCTGTCAAAACCACATCGGCTTTAACATCTGCCACAAACTGAATGTGAGTGCCCAAATCAATTTCTTCAACAACTTCACATGAAAGATATGAGTTTGTGAATTTTGTGATATAAGCAATTCCATTTTCAGCAAGTTCATAACCTTTAAAATCTTTAAACTTATCTGTGTTGTAACCACTTGCAAAACCAAAATGTTTGATAATTTCAAAATCAGCAGTTTCATCTAAAATTGAAACATTAAACTTCTTTGTTTCTTGAATTTGTGCTGTTGTGAAATTTTGCTTGTTAACAGTGATTGTCACTCTGTTTGGGTTTGTTGTAACTTGACAAAGTGTGTTTGTTATACAGCCATTTTGTTTTGAAGAATTTGCAGTTAAAACATAAACGCCATAAGATATATTATATACTGCTTTCACTTTTGTTTCCTCCCATAGTTTGATGTTATCAAAAAAATAATATTTTTGTCAATATGATTTAACTATATATTTTTCACAAAAAAAGACGGCTGTTAATTGCCGCCTTTTTTAATTAATCTTTCTTTTCTTCAGCCTTTGCTTCTGCTTTAACTTCTTTAGCCTTTTTTGTTTTCTTGCTTGATTTTTTGCTTTTAAAAAGTTTTGTAAAATCAGCAGTTTCTAAATCAAAATGTTCTTCAACCTTTCTAGTTTTTTCAACTCTTTCTTGAAGAGGTTCTTTGTTATAAGGCATAACAACAGCGTCTGTTCTTGTTCTAACTTCAAGTTGACTATAAGGAATTGAAATGTTGTTTCTCTTAAATTCATTATAAACATTTTCAACTACATAATAATAAACATCCCAATAATCTTCTTTGTCAACCCAGCAATTTGCAAAGAAATCAATGCTGCTTGCACCTAAAGTTTTAAGTCTGCAGAATGGTGTGTTCTTGTCATTATCAATAACCTTTCCATTGCTTTTCATAACATCAAGAATAATCTTTTTAACTGTTTCAACATCTGTTTCATAAGCCACAGAGAATGTGAAATCAACACGACGAGTTTTGTTTGCACCAGCGTTTTCAACTTCTCCGTTTACAATCGCACTGTTAGGAACTGTTACCTTTTTGTTATCTGCAGTGTTAAGTGTTGTGAAGAAGAAGTTAATATCAATAACGCCACCACTAACACCGTTAACTGAAATCCAATCGCCTTTTTTGAACATTTTTGTTGCAACGATAATAACACCGTTTGCAAGGTTTGCAATGTTGTTTTGAAGAGCCATACCAACAGCAAGAATAAGAGCACTGAGCGCTGTAATAATGCCTGTGATTTCAATACCAATCATACTTAAGAGAATAAGAACTAAAATCAAGTAAAGCGCAATTTTAACTGCACCCATAATAAATTGTTGTGCAATCTTTTCCATTTTTGCACGGTTTAATAATTTGTTTGTAAGGTTGATTGTAACTTTAATAATTGTGATACCTGCAAAAAGCACAATAAAGAACAAAACAATCCCCCAAACATTTGTCTTAAAAAAGTCGACAATAGTTTGCCAAATACCTTTCCAATCCATAAAATTTCTCCTTTTGTTTTTTTGATAAATTCATTATAACAAAGCACTATAAAAATTTAAAGTATTATTCAAAATTTTTTTACAAAAAATTATAAATATGTTAATATGATTCCACAGGAGATTATTTTTATGGAAACAAAAAAAGCCGGTTGCATTGTTGTTAACACCGAAACAAAAAAAGTTGCAATTATTTTTAGAGATTATCTTGAAGACTACTCTTTTCCTAAAGGTCACCTTGAAGAAGGTGAAACACTTGAAGAATGTGCCATTCGTGAAACAGCTGAAGAAATCAAAAGAGATTGCAAGATTTTGACAAATGTTCCTGTTTATATCGACAGATACACCACCCCAAGAGGTGAACAATGTGCATGCTATATGTATCTTGCTGTTGACACCGGTGCAAGCGATAACGATTCAACCGACACTCACGACACCTATTGGCTTGACATAAACGAAGTTGAAGACAAACTCTCTTATGAAAGTTTAAAGAAGAATTGGCGTGCATTTTTGCCTTATATTGAAAACTTATTCAATAATTAAAACACAAAAAAACACTTGGAATTTTCCAAGTGTTTTTTTGCTATTTATTTCTATAAAGCGGACCACCACAATGCTCACATTTTGCATTACCAATATCATTTTCAAGTCCACAATATTTACAAGTGATTGTTTTATCTTCTTCTTTAACTATAACTTGTTCAATTTTTTCTGTAACAGTTTGAACACTTTCTTCCACTTCAACCTTTGCATTTTTGCTAACAATTAAAAGCACGCCAACTATTAAAAATACAACACCTGCAAAGATTGGAACAATTGTCATTGGAATAAGCGAGAAATTTGAACTCATTGTTTCTGGTTTAAATGTTAACAATTTGCCTGAATTATCATAAATTTCAATTTTGATAATTTCATTAAACAAACTTACATCTTCATTAAATAATTCAACAGCAAAAGCATACTCATTTTCATGTATATCACTATCTTCACTATCAAAATAAATATCAAAGGTTTTAGTATCTGTTCCCTTAATTTTAATTTTCACTTTTCCTGTGTTTATGTCAAGTTTATCTTTTGTGTCAATTTCAAATTCATAAGACACTTTTGCAAAATCAAAATCTTCGCTGTATTCAAATGTTCTTTTTCTCAATAATTTTGGAATAAATATACCTGTAAAAATCAAACATAAACCAACAACAAGACAAATTATCATTCCAACTTTTGAACTCATTTTTCTTTTGTTCATAATTTCACCCCTTATGCTTCTGGTTCAATAATTTCCCAAAAATATGTGATTTCTGTTCTGTCAGCATTATATTCAAAATCAATGCCTTCCACTCTATAAATATCAAAAAATTCATAGTTCAATTTTTTATCTGCTTTAAGTTTGATTACAAAACTATACTCTCCAACTTCAGTTGCTGAAAGTTCACCAGATACTTCAAAAAATTCATTAAATGGAATAAATTGTTCTCTACTTAAATCAAAGGTAATTGTGTGTTCAACACCTTCTTCATACTCAAATAAAAGTGATTCTGGATTTGAAGCATACATTGTTGCTTTGTTAATATTCCATTCAAAAGAAACTTCTTCTCTGTCATTATCTTCAAAATTTTCCCAAATGTGGTTTAAATCAGGAACAATTCTAAATTCATAAGAACCAGCATCAGCCGCTGAAATCACAGAACCTTCAACTAAAACCATTGAAGTTTCATCAAAAGTAACTTCAGGAGTTCGTTCAATCTTGATATCAGCAATAGTATCTTCCATAAACACAATAATTTGGTCACGTTCCATAACAGGTTTTGCAATCTTTTTTGGATAAATTTCAACATTTATTTTTGCAGTTTTTTCAGCATATTTGAAAGTAATTTCATAACTTCCAACATTTGGTGTATTTTCAACACTAGATAAATCAATAACATAATCACTAATTTCTTTTGTTGTATCATTATCAAAACTTGCTGTTACTTTAAAATCTTCTTTTTCAAACTCAATTTCTGTGCCATACTCAAATCTTAAAGTGTTGGTATCTGCAACATAGTCAACACCTTCAACTGAAGCAAGTTCAATCGAAATTGAAGCAACATTAACAGGAACATCTTCATCTTTGCAGGAAGCAAACAAAACAGTGCAAGGAATCACCAACAACATAAACACTAAAACTTTAAGCCATTTCTTTTTCATAATTTTTCTCCATATTGAGAGTCTATTCTAAAATAATATTATCACAAAAAAACTCATCTCACCAAACATTTTAAATAAAAATTTTATTCCACACAAAAACTTAAACAAAAAAGACCAGCAATCTTTGCCAGTCTTTTTATTATATGCTTAAATGTTAACTTCTATTAGTTTGCACGAAGTGCAACCACAGGGTCTTTTTTAGCAGCAACTCTTGCTGGAAGAAGACCAGCAATAAGAGTGAGAATCACACTAATAGCCACTAAAATCAATGCCCCACCAATTGGAAGTTTTGCAAGCCCTGCAATTCCTGTGAAATGCTTTAAAACTAAATTAATTGGAATTGTGAAAAGGAATGCCACACCAATACCAAATGCACCACTTGCAAAGCCAATAATGAAACTTTCAGCAGTGAACACACGTTTAACATCTTTCTTTGATGCACCAATACTACGAAGTACACCAATTTCTTTTGTTCTCTCAATAACAGAAATGTAAGTGATGATTCCAATCATAATTGAACTAACAATAAGTGAAACGCTAACAAATGCAATCAAGACATAAGTGATTGCATCAATGATTCCTGAAACAGTGCTCATAATCATTCCAGCATAGTCAGTGTATGAAATTTCATCACCTTGTTCTGCTTGTTCGTTATACTTTTCAATAAACTCTTGAATTTTTGCTTTTGACTCAAATTCATTAACATAAATATTGATTGTTTCAGGTGTGAGTTTATCAATTTCTTTATAGGTTTTTTCACCACTAACTTTTCCAACTGCGGCACTTGCATTATGATAATCAATCATTGAATCAGTAAGGTCATTTCTATAAACAATGCCTGATTTAAGTGAACCTGTTTTTGCCTCTTCATTAAGACGAACAATACCGACAATTTTAATAGAGTTAACACTGTTATTAAGTGCTTCTTTATAATAATTTAAATATTTTTGATAATCTAAAAGAATGAGTTGTGCATTTTGCATTTTTTCTGGGTCACCACTTTGCAAATCTTCACTTGCTTTTTGAAGTTGGTCATTTGTAGGTTTTAAAGTTCTAAAATCAAACCACTTTGTGTTATCAGTTGTATCTTGAACCCAATAATCTCTTTCTTCTAAAATCTTGTATTCAATTTTATCAACAATTTTGTCGTAGTCAATTTTTGCATTATAATCAGTCTTTTTAACTTTAGACTCTAAAAGAGCATCCATTTGCTCGTCACTCATAATGCCAAGTGCATATAAGATATATTCATCAAGTTCATTGTTTTTATCAAGCACCAAAAGTGCTTCATTTTTGCTTTCAGCAAACTTTCCTGATAAAAGTGTATATTGACTTTCAATAAGAGTGTCATTATCAATCATTTCATTGAAAATACCCATACTGCTCATCGCATTAGATGCTTCGCTTGTTCCAGATTCTCCACCTGAAAGTGCATCACCAAAACCAATAAGAGTAAATGAAAGTCTTATAACATCTGCATATTTAAGGTCATCTTCACCATTTGTTTGAAGATTTTGTTTAAGTTGAACAAGTCTTTCTTCATCTGGATATTGGTCAATAAATGAATAATCAACTTCAACACCATCAATAACTTCAATGTGATAATTTCCGTTGCCATTAGGTGTCACTTCTGTGTGAGTTTTATCTTCAAAATAGAACATTGCATATTTCACAATCATATTCATAAGAGCGTTGCTGTTTGGGTCAACTGCAAGCCCTGAAATTTCGCTTCCATTTGCAACTTCAGCATTTTTGTAAAACTCTAAATCCATTTTATAAGTATATTGAATTGCATTGACATAATCTTTGATTTCATCATAGTTATCTTCAATATGTGCTTTGAACTTTTTAAGGTTGTTAGACCTTAAATTGTCACCAAGACTTCCCATAATGCTTGAAATGCTGTCTTTGTCGTAAACAGCATCTTTGTTATGGTCAATTTCTTTTCCAAGTTCATCATCTAAAAACATTTGCATCATAACTGATGTGAAATCAATGCTCTTTGCCTGAATTGTGATTGGAAAGTTTGAAAGCGAGTCTTCTTGCATTTTGTTAACATAAGTTGAGAACCCACTAGAAATTGAAAGAATAAGTGCAATACCGATAATACCAATCGAACCTGCAAACGCAACAAGGAATGTTCTTGCCTTTTTTGTGAGAAGGTTTTTAAAACTTAAAGAAAGTGCTGTGAAGAAAGACATTCTCTTTTTCTTGCTCTTTTTAAGAGGCTCCATATTGCCAGCAAGTGATTTCTTTTTGCTCTTTTTTGTTTCAACATTTTCAAGTTCTGCTTCTTGAATTGTTGTTTCTTCAACTTTTTCATGATTTTTCTTTTCAGCTTTTTCATCAGCCTCAATTTCATGAGCAAGTCTTGTATCTGCCATTGCTTCTTTTTTAGCATCTTTTTCTGTGAACGGATTGCTATCTGCCATAAGTTCACCATCTAAAAGCCTAACAATTCTTGTTGAATATTCTTCTGCAAGCTCTGGATTATGAGTAACCATAACAATAAGCCTATCTTTTGAAATCTCTTTCAAAATTTCCATAATTTGAACACTTGAACCTGTGTCAAGCGCACCGGTTGGCTCATCGGCTAAAATAATTTCAGGGTCGTTAACAAGCGCACGAGCAATCGCAACTCTTTGCATTTGTCCACCAGAAAGTTGATTTGGTTTATTTTTAAGTTTGTCACCAAGACCCACTCTTTCAAGCACTGCAGTTGCTCTTTGTTTTCTCTCTTCTTTTGAAACACCTGAAAGAGTTAAGGCAAGTTCAACATTTTCAAGTACTGTTTGATGAGGAATCAAATTGTAACTTTGAAAAACAAAACCAACCGAATGGTTGCGATAAGTGTCCCACTCTTTGTCTTTGAACTCTTTTGTTGAAGTGCCATTAATCACAATATCACCATCAGTGTAACGGTCAAGTCCACCAACAATATTTAAGAGTGTTGTCTTTCCGCAACCTGATGGGCCAAGAATTGAAACAAATTCAGATTTTCTAAATTCAACAGAAACACCTTTCAAAGCTTCAACTTTAAGGTCACCCATATCATAAACTTTCGTAATATTATCTAACTTAAGCATAAATACTCCTATTCAAACCACCACTTAACCAAAAAAGGCTAAATTACGATTAAATTTTATAATATTATTATATTAAAAATATAATGGCTGTCAACAAAACAAATATTAAAAGAATCACAACCTCTTAAAAATGATACAATATTAAACCTTTGTTTCAGGTAGTAATCTAATTTATAGCAAACCTACTTTTTATAAATAAATTTCAAGACACGAAACCCGCTTCAAACACAAGATATATGGTCAGTAATAGTAAAACTTTTTTAACAAAAAATAAAAGTTATTAACAAATGGTTTGCATATTATATCTATTTTGTATTTCAAACATTGATATTATCAAATGTTCAAGTAAATATCCTTGTTTTTTAAAAAATTTTATTTTTTGTATATTTTAACCAAAAATACAACATTTTGTTGTTGTCACTTTGACAAAAACACAATATATTGTATTATTTAAATCGATATGATACAATTCCGTATTTTGATTTGAAAGCATAGCAAAAATCAAATTTGGAGATAAATTAAAGGAGAATAGGGTTATGAAAATCATTAAAAGAAGTGGCGAAGAACAAATTTTTGATAGCAGTAAGATTGTAAGCGCTATCTCAAAGGCAAACACATCAGTTGAACCAAAACAAAGACTTTCAAGTGAAAAAATTGCCGAAATTGCAGATTATATTGAATATAAATGCAAAAAGACAAAACGTGCATTCAACGTTGAAGAAATTCAAGACCTTGTTGAAAACCAACTTATGTCTATTGGTGCACACGAACTTGCAAGAAACTACATCACTTATCGTTACACAAGAGCACTTGCTCGTCAAAACAACACAACTGACAAGCAAATCCTTTCTCTTATTGACTGCAATAACGAAGAAGTTAAGCAAGAAAACTCAAACAAAAACCCAACCATCAACTCTGTTCAAAGAGATTATATGGCTGGTGAAGTTTCAAAAGACCTTTGCAAGAGATTCCTCGTTCCTGAAGATGTTATGAAAGCACATGAAGATGGCTTAATTCACTTCCACGATGCAGACTATTTTGCACAAAGAATGCATAACTGTGACCTTGTTAACCTTGAAGATATGCTTCAAAATGGAACAGTTATTTCTGGAACAATGATTGAAAAACCACATTCATTCTCAACTGCTTGTAACATTGCAACACAAATCATTGCACAAGTTGCTTCAAACCAATATGGTGGTCAAAGCATTTCACTCACCCACCTTGCACCATTCGTTGATATTTCAAGAAAGAAATTCAAAAAGAAAACTATTGAAGAATTCAAAAAACTTGGTGTGGGCCTCACAGATGAGCAAATCAATGAAATTGTTGAAAACAAAGTTAGAGATGAAATCAACAAAGGTATCCAAACAATTCAATACCAAGTTGTAACTCTTATGACAACAAATGGTCAAGCACCATTCATCACAGTGTTTATGTATCTTGGTGAAGCAAGAAACGAACAAGAAAAGAAAGACCTTGCATTAATGATTGAAGAAACATTAAAGCAAAGAATTCAAGGCGTTAAAAACCAAAAAGGTGTTTACATCACCCCTGCTTTCCCAAAACTCATCTATGTTTTAGAAGAACAAAACATTCATAAAGACAGTGAATATTATTATCTCACTGAACTTGCTGCAAAATGCACAGCAAAGAGAATGGTTCCTGACTATATTTCAGAAAAGAAAATGCTTGAACTTAAGGTTGACCAAAATGGTGACGGACAATGCTACACCTGTATGGGTTGCAGAAGTTTCTTAACACCTTATGTTGATGAAAATGGCAAAGCAAAATATTATGGTCGTTTCAACCAAGGCGTTGTTACTGTTAACCTTGTTGATATTGCCCTTTCATCAGGCAGAGATATGAAAAAATTCTGGGAAATCTTTGATGAAAGAATGGAACTTTGTCACAAAGGTCTTCAATGTCGTCACGAAAGACTTACCGGAACTTTATCAGATGCAGCTCCAATCCTTTGGCAATATGGTGTACTTGCAAGACTTGCACCAGGTGAACCAATCGACAAACTTCTTCATGGTGGTTATTCAACAATTTCTCTTGGCTATGCTGGTCTTTGGGAAACAGTTTATTATTTAATTGGAAAGAAGCTTACCGAGGCTGAAGGCAAAGAACTTGGTCTTGAAATTATGAAAAAACTCAATGAATACACCAAGAAATGGAAAGCCGCTGAAAATATTGACTATTCACTTTATGGCACACCACTTGAGAGCACAACTTATAAATTCGCAAAACGCTTGCAAGACAGATTTGGCGTTATTCAAGGCGTTACTGATAAAAACTATATCACAAACAGCTATCACGTTCACGTTACTGAACCAATCGATGCATTCTCAAAACTCAAACTTGAAAGTGAGTTCCAAGCACTTTCACCTGGTGGTGCTATCTCTTATGTTGAAGTTCCTAATATGCAAAACAACATTACCGCTGTTCTTGAAGTTATGAAATTCATTTATGACCACATTATGTATGCAGAACTCAACACAAAGAGTGACTATTGCTCTTGCTGTGGTTATGATGGTGAAATCCAAATAATGGAAGACAACGATGGAAAACTTATTTGGAAATGTCCTAACTGTGGAAATACAGACCAAACAAAACTCAATGTTGCAAGAAGAACTTGCGGCTACATTGGTTCACAATTCTGGAACCAAGGCAGAACTCAAGAAATCAAAGAAAGAGTTCTTCACTTATAATATTTAATCAAACATCACAAAATAAATAAAGGAGGTAAACCTTATGAATTATGGCAGTTTAAGAGGCACTGACATTGCAAACGGCGAAGGCATTAGAGTTACACTTTTCGTTTCAGGTTGCACACATCATTGCAAAAATTGTTTCAATCCCGAAACTTGGAACTTCTGTTATGGCAAACCATTCACAAAAGAAGTTGAAGATGAAGTTATCAAACTTTTAGAACCTGACTATATTCAAGGTTTAACTCTTCTTGGTGGTGAACCAATGGAACCACAAAACCAAGAAGCCCTCCTCCCTCTTGTTAAAAGAGTTCGTGAAGTTTATGGAAACAAGAAAAACATTTGGTGCTACACAGGTTATGTTTTAGACCGTGACCTTCTTGGTGAAAGTCGAGCAAAATGTGAGCACACCAGAGAACTTCTTGAAAACCTTGATGTTTTGGTTGATGGACCTTTTGTTGAAGACCTTAAAAACTTAACACTTAAGTTCCGTGGTTCTTCAAATCAAAGAATCATCGATGTTCCTGAAACACTCAAAACAAATGACATTGTTTTAAAAATGGCATAACAAAAAACACTTGCAAAATGCAGGTGTTTTTATTTTGTCAAAAAATATTAAAAACGCAAAAAATAAATAAAAAATAATAAAAAAATAATAAAAAATAAAAATAATTAAAATTTATATGCGTTTTTTCACAAAAATTTTAAAATGAGCATAAAATATTGACATCAAAATAAATTTTAAATTATACTATATTCAGTTGAATATATATTCAATTGAACAATAATCCACCACGAGGTTTTTATGCGAAAAAATGAACTTGTTTGCGATTGCGAAAGCATACACGCTGAAAATATTGCTATTGCAAAAAGCAAAATGCTTGATGATAACACTCTTTCAAAAATGACAAATTTTTACAAATCACTTGCTGATAGCACCCGAACAAAAATTATCAATTTGCTTGAAAAAAGTGAACTTTGTGTTTGTGATATCTGCGTTATTTTAAATATGACAAAATCGGCAGTTTCTCATCAACTTAAATATTTAAAACAAATGAATTTAATTAAATGCCAGAGAAAAGGAAAAGAAATTTGGTACACCCTTGCAGACAGTCATGTGAGCGCAGTTTTTGATATCAGCCTAGAACATATTTTGGAGGAGCATAATGAAGAAAATTAAATTTGATGGTTTGCACTGCCCTAACTGTGCCAAGTCACTTGAAAATCAACTAAACAAACTTGAATCGGTCAAGTCACTTAAAATTGAATTTTTAAAAGAATATATCATCTTTGACGCAGATGATTATGACAAAGCCAAAAATGACATCATAAACTTAACAAAACAACTTGAGCCCGATGTTAAACTTTTCACCAAAACAAAAACCAAAAGCAAAAGCAAAAAAGCCTTAATTGACACTTTTGTGCTTGTTTTTGGAATTATCGTTGGTCTTTTTGCACTTTTTGCAAAACTTCCAACCTGGTGTTATTGGATTCTCTTTGTTTCAAGTGCTCTTTTAATGGGCTATAAAACTTATTATAAAGCATTCGCACTTCTCTTTAAAGGCACAGTGAATGAAAACTTGCTTGTAACAATTTCAGTGATTGGTGCAACTGCTGTTGGTGAATCATTTGATGCACTTATGGTTATTGCACTTTACTCTGTTGGAAAAATTTTAGAAGGTTTAGCACTTTCAAAATCTAAAAAATCTATCGAAGATTTAACCAATTTAAAGCCAGAGTTTGCAACACTTGTTGATGGTGACACAGAAAAACAAGTTGACCCTGCCACTCTTGAAATCGGCAACATTATTTTAGTCAAAGCCGGTGAAAGAGTTGCAATAGATGGAATCATTATTGAAGGAAATGCAACCCTTGACACAAAAAGTTTAACCGGTGAAAGTTTACCACAAACAGCAAACATAAATGATGAAATCTTGTCTGGCTCAATCGTGCTTGATGGAGTTTTAAAAATCAAAGCCACAAAAAAATATGAAGAAAGCACCGTTTCAAAAATTATGGATATGATTGAAAACGCTTCTGAAAAAAAATCAAAAACCGAAACTGTGATTTCAAAAATGACAAAATGGTACACCTTGGGTGTTATTACTTGCTCAATTATCGTATTCTCAATCGTGTTGCTTTTAACAAATAACTTTAACACAGCACTTTATCGTGGAATGATTTTCCTTGTAGTTTCTTGCCCTTGTGCATTTGCAATATCTGTTCCGCTTGCTTATTTTTCAGGAATCGGCAATGCTTCAAGCAAAGGAATTTTAATCAAAGGCTCAAACTATCTTGATGCACTTGCAAAACTCAACCTAATTGCATTTGACAAAACAGGAACGCTCACCACCGGTGAATTTGAAGTTATTAAAACTGAATCACTTTCAAAATCATACGCCGAAGAAGACATTTTATATCTCGCAAGTTTAGGGGAACAATATTCCCTTCACCCACTTGCAAAATCTATTATTCAAGCAAACAAAAAGAAACTTAAAAAAGTTAAAGATGTTAAAGAGATTGCCGGCGTTGGAGTTTCATTTAAAAATGAAGATAAATCATATTTCGTTGGCAGAAAAAGTGAAAACCTTAAAGAAACAATCGTTGAGCTTTTTGAAGATGATGAAAAAATTGGTCAAATCACTCTTCAAGACAAAATCAAGAAAACCTCAAAAACCGCTTGCACACTTTTAAAGAAACTTGGAATCAAAACAGTTATGCTTTCGGGTGACAACAAACAAGTTGTTTCAAAAGTTGCAGATGAAATTGGCATTGATGAAGCACACGCAAAATTGCTTCCCGGTGATAAATTTGCCTATATTGAAAATCAAAAACAAAACAAAAACATTCATTTAGGCTATGTTGGAGATGGTCTTAATGATGCCCCATCACTTATGCTTGCCGATGTGGGAATCAGTATGGGCATTTCAGGAAGCACCGCCAGCATTGAAGCTTCAGATGTAGTGCTTGCAACCGATAACCCTGAAAAAGTGGCAAGTGCTGTTAAAATCTCAAAATACACAAGAAGCATTGTGTGGCAAAACATTATTTTGTCAGCAATAATCAAACTCACATTCTTATCGCTTGGAACGATTGGAATAACCGGAATGCTTGCAGCAGTTATTGCCGATGTTGGCGTAACAGTGATTGCAATTTTAAACAGCCTTCGTGCCCTTCACTATAATCCAAAAAAGAAGTAACAAAAAACACTTGGAAATCTCCAAGTGTTTTTAGTTTTTTATTCCAAAATGATTAACAATCATATTGTGGAGTTTGTGAATCGATTGTTGAATATTGCTCTTTATTAAAAGCTTTTTGAGCCTTTAAAATAGCTTTTTCATATTCTTCAGCTGTCACAATTTCTTGAACAGTTTTTGGTGCTTTTTCACCAGCAAGTGCCTTGTCAACATTTGTAAGAAGCAAATGTGTTTTCACAGGGTCTGCACCTTTTCTTTTAAAGATTGAGGTGTCTGTCACAAGATGGTTGAACACCAAAAAGTTTTCAGCAATAGCATTCAAATCAACTGATTCAAATGGAACAGTTCCATCTGCGGCATAAATTCTTTTTTCTTTGATAAGAGGGTTTGAAATGCTTAAGCTAACTTCATCTTTTTCAGGTTTATAATAAACCACCATAGAACAATCTTTTCCAAGAACAAAATAGTTATATTTTGAAGTTTTTATGTCAAAACCTGCATTTTCTTTCTTCACAAGTGGCACAATTTCATCTAAATCTTTAACTCTATAATCATCAAAATTAAATTTTTTCATCTTCGCACCTCACACATTTTTCTATTATGATAATATTTTAACATAATTGCAATAAAAAATCAATAGTAGTTTTAAAAAAATAACTTTATTTGTATTTATAATAAAGTTTGCAGTGGCAATAGCCCTCAAATTCAGGGTCTGCAATTTGGTCACGAAATTCTTTGCACATACATTTATTTTCAGGAATCTTCTCAAGTTTGCAAGGACAATACCCTTCCTTTCTTTTAAGCCCTTCTTGAAGCATTTCAACCATCTTTTTATCTTTGTTAAATTCAATCTTCATAACATCACCTCTACCTTTATTTTACTATAAAATGAATATTTTTAAAAATAATTTAATAAACTTATAACAAGCTAAATATTATAAATAATATATTTCGAATTTTGCTTGAATAAAAATAACTTTTTTGATATATTGTTGTTGAATAAATGAAACATAGGAGAAATCATGAAAAAGAAAGTTATTATCATGACAGATTCAAATTCAGGCATACTTCAAAGTGAAGCAAAAGACCTTGGAATTTTTGTTGTTCCAATGCCTTTTACAATCAATGATGAAGAATACCTTGAAGAAATTTCAATATCTCAAGAAAAATTTTATGAGTTTTTAGCACAAGATGCAGATGTTTCAACATCACAACCTTCACAAATTTATCTTGAAGAAACTTGGACTGAACTTTTAAAAGAATACGAAGAAGTTGTTTATATTCCAATGTCTAGCGGTTTATCTGCAACTTGTGAAAATGCAAAAAATTATGCTAAATCTTTTGATGGAAAAGTTTTTGTTGTTGACAATAAAAGAATTTCAGCAACAATGAAATCAAGTGTTTTTGAAGCAATTTCTCTTGCAAAACAAGGCAAAACCGGTGCACAAATCAAAGCTTTCCTTGAAAGAACATCAAATCTTTTTTCTGTTTATATTATGGTTGGCACACTCAAATATTTAAAGAAAGGTGGAAGAATTTCCCCTGCTGCTGCTGCCATTGGTTCAGCACTTAAATTAAAGCCAATTTTAGAAACCACAGGTGATAAGTTTGAAAAAGTTGGAATGGTGCTTTCTGTTGCTCAAGCAAAAAAGAAAATGATTGCAAAAATTAAAGCAGATATTGAAGGCAAACTTAAAGCACAATATGATGAAGGCACACTCACATCTTCTGTTGTTCACACTGAAAACCTTGCTGAAGCTGAAAAGTTTCAAGCTGAACTTAAAGCTGAATTCCCTAATCTTAAATTCACTCAAATTGAAGTTTTGTCATTAAGCGTTTCTTGTCACATTGGTCCAGGTTCACTTGCAGTAACACTTCAAAACAATGCTTTTCAAGAATAATAAAATTAATTAAAAAATAAATAAAAAATCACAAAAAATACTCAAAATTAAGTTTTTTGCTTAAATTTTGAGTATTTTTTATTCGCTTTTGCGTTTTTATTCAAAGTAACCGTTGATTGTAAGCACTGTGGTTTGACCTGCAGGAATGGTTATTGTTGACCCATTCACGCTTCTAACTGTTAAAACATTTGAAACAACGGAATAGTCATTTAAATCTAGCATAACTACATTTTCTAAACCAACTTTGAGCATTAAATTTGTTATAACAAAATTTGATGGAAGCTCATCAACAATTTGAACAATGTTTGCTGTTTGTTGAGAATCATTATTTGTGAGAGTAATATAATAACTTAAAATTTGCCTGGGATAAACTTCACTCACACTTGCAGTTTTTCTGCTAGTTACATTTGTTCCAGCAATTCTTGTAATTGTTGAATTTGCATAGCTATTAATTGTGCTATCAGCAGTATAACCAATTCCGTGAATAGAGTTTGTAATCAAACTTACAAAGCTTGAAAGATTAAAAATAACTTGCGCTCTGTAAGTAAGTATCATTGATTGACCAACATTTAATTGTTGAAGGGCGAATGTAATTGGGTTTGCTGAAACCGGGGTCACCGGATAAGTGGTTGAAAGAGTGCTAACCGTTGCACTTCCTGAAACATAAGCAAGATTTCCACCGCCAAGATTATCAATAATTCTCACCCCTGTTAAATAACTTCCTGTGTTGTTTGTGATAGTTACAGTGTAAGTAATAATATCGCCCGGTGAAAAAGTTGTAATACTTGGCGATTTTGTAATCACTAATCCTGAAGCATCTTCTAAAACAATTGAATTTGTGTTTGAAGTAACACTTTCTGTTGAACTAGAACCAACATATTGATAAGTTGTTGTAGCTTCGTTTGTAATTGTGGTTGACATAATTCCTCCTTGAAAATATATTATGGTTTGCAGAATAATCTGCCTATAACATAATATTCAAAATAATGAATAATTGTGATTTAACATTTTCAAACTTATTTGACTTTTGTTTTATTCTTTTGTTAAGATAAAATTGTAAATAAAAACAAGGAGGTTTCTATGGAAAATCAAGAAACAAAACAAACCCCTGAAAAAGTTACCGCTCCAAAAAAAGCAAAGAAAAAAGAAAGCACAGCCGGTCAAAGCACAAACCTTGCATTTGCAAGTATCACACTTTTTGTTCTTTGTGCAATTTTCATTGTTTTAGGCATCTACTTTTTAGCAGGAATAAAAGCATACTTTGGCGGTGTTATGCTTCTTATATTTGGTGTTGCTTTTGCAATTCTTAATATTGTTCTTAACAAATCAACACTCTTCAAAAAAACACCTGCAAAAACTGAAGAAAAAACCGAAGAAAAAACCGAAGAAAATAAATAAAAAATCGCAAAAAATCACTTTATTAACATAAATAAGGTGATTTTTTATTTTCTTTTGACATAAAATGCGAAAAATGATATCGTTAAATCATAAACCATAAAAGGATAAATTATGAATATTTTTAAAAAATTTTATTGCCGAAGTTTGCAATTTATCTTTAAAATTGCCATTCCTTTTTTGCCTTACCGCGAGCCAAAAATTTTAAGCACAAGCGAAGATATTGTTAAAGTTTTAAAATCACAAAATAAAAAATCTGTATTGTTTATGACAGGCAAGCACGTTCGTGCTTCAGGCATCACAAAAACACTTGAAGACACCCTATCAAAAAACAATATTTCTTTTACTGTGTTTAGCGATATCAATTCAAACCCAACCACAAAAAATGTTGAAGAAGCTCTTGAAGCTTACCATAAAAATAACGCTGATTCTATCATCGCATTTGGTGGCGGTTCAATAATCGATTGTGCAAAAGCAGTTGGAGCAAGAGTAACCTATCCAAACAAACCACTTTCAAAAATGAAAGGTGTTATGAAAATTTTGAAAAAGATTCCTCTTTTTGTTGCCATTCCAACCACAGCTGGAACCGGAACCGAAACCACCGTTGCAGCGGTTATCACAGACAGCGAAACCAGACACAAATATGCAATCAGTTCATTTCCCCTCATTCCACACTACGCACTTTTAGATTCAACTTTAACTCTTGCTTTACCACAAAACATAACAGCCGGTTCTGGAATGGATGCACTCACTCACGCTGTTGAAGCCTATGTCGGCAGAAGCACTACCAAAAAAACAAGAAAGTATGCAAAAGGTGCAGTTAAATCAATTTTTGAAAATCTTGAAACTTGTTATCAAGAAGGTTCAAATTTAGCCGCCCGTGAAAATATGCTTATTGCATCTTATAATGCAGGGCTTGCTTTCACAAAATCTTATGTTGGTTATGTTCACGCAATTGCTCACGCACTTGGTGGAAAATATAATCTTGCACACGGGCAAACAAATGCAATAATTTTGCCTTATATATTAAAAGCATATGGCAAATCAGCACACAAAAAACTTTGGCAGCTTGGCACATACGCGGGGCTTTTCAACAAAGATATCTCTTATGAAGAAGGAGCAAACTTATTCATTTCAAAAATAGAAGAAATGAACAAAAATATGAGCATTGAACCAAGCATAAAAGAAATTCAAAACGCAGACATTACTAAACTTGCAAAAACAGCAGAAAAAGAAGCTAATCCACTTTACCCCGTTCCAAAACTTTTTACCGCAAAAGAACTTGAAAACATAATTAAACAAATTCAAACAAAATAAGGCACTAATTTTTAGTGTCTTTTTATTTGTGCTTATTTGACAAAAAAGAACTTTACATCAAATTTTGATAGTGCTAAAATTAAACTATGAAATGTGTTTATATTTTTAACCCAAAAAGTGGAAAACAAAAACATATAAAATATCAAGATTATATCATTAAAAAACTTTTGACAAAGTTTGAAATAGTTGATGTTCGCCCAACCAAAAAGAAAGGTGATGCATCACTTTTTGCAAGCGAAGCTTGTGGAAAATATGATATGATTGTTGTTGCTGGCGGTGATGGCACAATGAACGAAATTATCAACGGTTTAGCAGAAAAAGAAAACCGCCCACAAATCGGTTATATTCCAACCGGAACAACAAATGACCTTGCCCGCTCGTTAAACATTCCACGCAGCATAAAAAAGGCATTAAAAGTTGTTTTAAAGGGCAAATCTTTCAAACACGACATATTTAAAGTGAATGGCAAATATGGTATTTATGTGTGTGCTTTTGGGCTTTTCACAGCCTCTAGTTACACTGCCGACCAATCTCTTAAACATAAGTTTGGAAAAATTGCATATTATTTCACAGGAATCAAAGAACTCAAAACTGCAAAGAAATTCCCCATAACACTTAAAAGCGAAAATTTGCAGTTCACAACCGATGCAATTTTGTGTTTGATTGCAAACAGCAGATATGTGAGCGGCTTTAAAATTGACAATGAAGCAAATTGTCACGATGGCTATGTTAATCTCATAATTTTTAAAGAGAAAAATCCAAAAAGAGTTTCTCTTAAAACCCTGCTCACCATTTGCAAATTGTTTTTGGGTGGGCTTGCTAAAATTAGAAAAGTTAAAGACTGCCATATTGTTAAACTAAATAAGTTCTCAATTGAACTTAATGATAAAACCCCTGTTAACATTGATGGTGAAATCGGTCACAAAGGCTCATTTGACTTTGAAATGTTAAATGAACATATCGATATTATTGTTAAATAAAAAAATATCTTGCAAAATTGCAAGATATTTTTATTTATCATCTTTAAGTGATTCTCTTATGTTTTCAGGTTTTTTAAGCCAAGACCTAATTCCTTTTCCAGCAAAAGGTTCATCGTTATATCGTGGCAAAATGTGAAGGTGTGCGTGCTGAACTGATTGACCACCCGCCTCACCAACATTCCAGCCTATGTTATATCCATCTGGTTTGTAAGTTTCATCAATATATGCTTTCACTTTCAAAAGAAGTTCTCTTGTGTCACTCCACTCTTTTTCTGAAAGTTCAAATGGAGTGCTAACCCTTGACTTTGGAATAATCACATAAGAACCAACAAGCACTTTATCTTTTAAATTGTTAGACCTTACCGCAATCACAGTTTCGGTTTCAAAAACCGGTTCATCAGTATTTTCGGTTTGAATTTCGTGTTCAATCATAATTTTGCCTCACAAAAAATAATACCCTTTTATAGTAATAAAAAGTTTAAAACTTGTCAAACTAAAACAAAACACAACTCTTTTAATTTTTTTACGCACAAAAAAAAGATGCAAAATTTTGCATCTTTTTTGTTTTTATTAGTCATTTGTTTTTGTATAAACCAAATCACCATCAGTGCATTTAACGGTGAGTTTCTTAAGATAAGTCCAACTGAAATCCTTTCCATCACTAATTCCAGCTTCAAACTCTGCTTTTGTTCCACCAAATGTAAGGGTATCAATTCCAGCTTCATCAAAAGCACTCCATTCAAATGCATAATCTTGACCTTCGAAGTTTCTTAAACCTTTAATATAAAGTTCTTTAAGTGAACTACGGAAGAAAACATCATTTTCAATTGCAACATTACCTAAAATTGTAATCTTACTTGCACTAGTATATATAAATGCTCTAAATCCAATTTCTTCAACATTTGCTGGAACCACAATTTCTGTGATTTTTATACATGAATCAAATGCGTTATCTGCAATTTCCTTAACGGTTGAAGCAATAGTAACCTTACCTTCATAATTTCTTGGGCAGAAATAAAGAATTGTTTTATCTTTGTTATAAACAAATCCATTTTCATCAACAGATAAATATGCATTGTCTTTATGAATATTAACAGTCTCTAAACTATTCAAACCGTCAAAATCTAAACGATTCCAATATCCAAATGAAACATCTTTTCCAATTGTTAAAGATTTCAAACTTTCACAATTAGAAAATGCAATATCTTCAATTGAAATTACTGAATCAGGAATAACAATTTCTGTTAAAAATTTGCAATATCCAAAAGCATATTCACCAATTACTCTGGTTCCATTTTTGATTGTAACAGAACCAACTTTTCCTGCTGGACACATAAGAAGAGTGTTTCCATTTTCGCTATAAACAATTCCATTATATGATGTGTAAACTGAACCTGAATTTATGTTAATTTCTTTAATTGAAAATGATGCCCAGAAATTTCTTGTTTCAACACCATCAATAACAGTTGCAGGAACATTCAAAACTTCAAGATATTCAAGACTATCAAATGAATCATCAGCAAGATATTTAACACCATATGGAATATCGTATTCAGTTGATTTCTTATTTGCAGGATATCTAATAAGTGTTTCCATATTCTCTGTAAATAAAACACCATCAACTGAACAATAATGTGCGTTTTCTTCAGCAACATTGAACATTCCAATTGCATAAGGATTGCTTATATTAATTTCATCAATTGAAGCAGGAATATTGAGAATAACTGTTCCGTGATTTGAACCAAATGTTTGAATATAAAAAGTATGATTGCCTGATTTTTGTCCCAATTTTTTAACAGGAAGTACACCATAACCTTCAATTTCCATTGTTTCTGGAATATCAAGGAATGAACCTTGTGTTGATGCTTCTGTGATAACTACATACTCACTTCCTGCTTCACCATAAACTTTAGTTTTAAAATTTATTCCAGAATATTCTGTATCTTCTTTAATTTCTAATGAAATATCTGTATTTTTGCAGCAAATTTGAATAATTTTATCTTCAATATAAATAGTAACGATATAAGCATTAATTTCTTCACTTGATTTTGAAACTAAAACCATATCATCTCCTATTTGGTATGTACAATCACCTGTGTAAACTCCCTCACCTCTATCTACAAGATAGTTTTTGTAAGCATTTAACAAAGCTCTTGGTTTTGCATTTTCATCACCTGCTAGTTTGCTAGAATCTTTAAGTTTTGTTAAAATAGAAACAAGGTCTTCAAAATCAATCCAATATGAGAAAAATTGATATTCATAATTTTCTTCTAAAATTTCAAAATATCCAAGTCTTCTTGTTGAATATTCCATTGCACCAATAAATGAGTTATTGATTACACCTTTTGAATATTCGAAAATATTTTCACAATCAATATCCATTTCAAATTGTTCGATATAGCTATTGAAAATATTTTTACTTGTTTGACTTCCATCAAATTCAAATATTTCAAAATCAATACTATTGATATTTTTTGCAATGTTTCCTGTGTACATTTTTTGATAATCACTGTTTGCAGTGATATCATCGTAAGAGAAGTTTCCATCTAAAACATCTTGCACTGATTTTGTTGTTTCAAATTGAGCAAATGTATAATAATTGTTTTCATAATCAACAATTGCAAAAATTCCATTAGAAAAGGTTTTTGCTGTGATAAGTCTGTCATTTTCAAAATCATATTCAACTTGACAGATAATTAAACTATCTTCAAATGCACAATAAAGATTAACAAGAGAACCTACTTTTTCTGCTTTGAAATAATAAAATGAAGATTCTTCTCCATTTGTTTCTCTGCTAAAATATGTTTGACCAAGTTTGAATGAGTTTTGATAAACTCCAGAACCTGCAGCCTTAAACACATAGTCAAACGCAGCAGGAACTACCATTGCTTGTCCAAACGAATTGAAATAATCTTGCAACTGTTCAACATTTAAAGTTGTTGCATAGTTATCTGCATCAGTTGAGTTATTTTTTGAATAATCTCTAATGATTTCATAGTTTCTGTCAGTAACTTCTTCAACTGCGTGAATTACTTGTGAAACTGCACTTGCTGATGAACCACCAGGTGTATTTGGGTCTGTGTCATCATCTTTTGTTATTGCTTTATAAATAAACACACTGCAAGGAATGGTTATCACAAGCACTAACACTAAAATAAAAGATATAATACTTCTTTTTTTCATTTTTGCCTCCTTTTGTTATGATATCATATTACCCCAAACAAAGAACGCAAGTCAAACAAATAACAAATCATTTAGTTATATTTTAATATTAAAATTTTCTAGATATTATAATTTTATATTATAAACATCTTGAAATGGACATATAAAAATGCTAAAATATAGCCATAAAACAAAAGAGGTAGTTTGTGGAAAATACTTTAAACTTACAAGAACTTGCTGAAATGGTAACATCTAGACATGGTGCAAGAATGAAGCGCACACATAAAAAAGATTTCCGTGAATTTATTGCTGGCATTGCAGAATCTATGGGATATTCTGCAACGGTTGAAGATAACGTTATTGCAAAAAATATTATTGTTGGCAATCCAAAAGAAGCTAAAATTGTTTTAACAGCTCATTATGACACCCCACCAAATATGCCTTATCATTTTTTAAAAAGACAAGTTTCAACTCTTGGAATTGCACTTCCATCAGTTCTTGGAATTGGTATGGTTTTAACAAGACACGCAATCAATGCTCACGACCAAGCTCTTTTAAGCTTTATGATTAATTCTCTTCAAACTTCAACTTTCATTTTAGATGGAGTCGCTGCAACCGCTATCGGCACGGGACTTTATTCTTTTGGGCTTCTTGGTGGTGAAAATAAAAACAATTACAATGACAATTCAAGTGGCTTAATTGCCCTTCTCATATTAATGAATTATTACAAAGACCTTCCTGAAAGCGAAAGAAACAAAATTGCTTTTGTTATGTTTGATAATGAAGAAAAGGGACTTATTGGTTCACTTTGTTATGCCTCAAAACACAATATCAAAGAGCAACGCTTTTTAAATTTTGACTGCATTGGCAGGGGTAACCGAATCAACTGCATTTACACCGGCAAAGTTACAAATGAATTCACAAATGATATTTATGAAGCACTTGGTTCACTTGCAAATCAAGGTTACTTGCCACGCCTCAAAAAATCTAATTTAAACACAATGAGCGACCACTTGCCTTTTAAAAAATCAAAAGGCAATTTAACCATTTTATGTGACACTGAAGATTCACCGGTAACCGAACACATTCACTCATCAAAAGATACTAAAATCAACCTTGAAACAATCAGTGAAATTGCAAAGTGTTCGGCAAAAACAATCAATAAACTTTTAGGTTTCACAGAACCTTCTTTAAATGCTCAATTAAATCAAGAAGAACTCACTTTAACCGGTTCACTTGAAGCACCTCAAAGATAGAATTTATTTCTATCTTTTTTTATTTAAAATTTGCAACCCTATTTTCAATTTACTATTGAAATATAGTTTTTTATATGTTACTATTGAAACAGTATATTAAGGGAGATTTTTATGGGATTTGATACAGAAAAATTGCAAGGTATATCACTAATATACCGCTATGTGTATAAAAATCAGGGGGTCCATAGAAACACACTTCGAAACGAACTTTTGAAAAATGGAAAAATTGCTTCAAAAGCAAAATTTGCTTCTCTTTTAGAGGGGCTTATTGCTCTTGGCAAAATTAAACTTGAAAAAGAAAATGTTTTTCTTGACACCCAAATAATGCAAATTGGGCTTCTTCAAAAAGAAGGTAACAACTTTTTTGTTGTGACTCCAACTTCAAAAAAACATATCACTGTTGACAAGCGTGTTGCAGCAGGATATAAACCTGGTGATGTTCTTGACATCATTATTGATTATTATGGCAAAGATGCTGAAGTGGTTATTTTAGGCAAAAGTCAAAAAGAATTTCATAAAACAGAACCAAAAAAGAAAGCACCAGAAACTTCTATGCCAACAATGCCACAACACATTGATAAAGAAAACTCAATGCTTGGAAGAGTTGTTAAACTTAGCCACGATGAACTTGTGTTTATTCCTAACAACAAAAACTTCCCATTAAGGCAAATTCCATTGCTTAACAGCAAAGAAGATTTGCCAAGATTCCAAAACAGAATTTGCGTTATGCAACTCACAGATATGAATGCCCCACTTCTTGGTGGACACATCACTGAAGTTTATGGAATTGCCGGCAATCCAATGCACGAAATTGAGGCTGTTGCAAGATATTACAACGCAATCATCGATTGGGACAAACCGGGATTAAAAGAAGAAATTGAAGCACTTCCAACTGAAGTTGATGTTAACTCACTTGACCTTATCAGCGAAGCCGAAGCACAAATTTCTCAAAGAGGCAAAACTGTTGATTTTAGACACTTGCCACTTGTAACCGTTGACCCAGAAAATTGCCAAGATATGGACGACGCAATTTATTCAACTATTGATGAAAATGGTGATATCGTAAGTTATGCTGCAATCGCAAATATTTCAAAATATATTCCTTATGGCAGTTTGTTGTTTGAAGAATATGTTAATCACGCATTCACACTTTACACTCCAAATATGGCTTATGGAATCACACCTGAAAAACTTGCAACCGGCATTTGTTGTTTAACAGAAAATAAAGATAGACTTGCACTTGTTGTGAAAACTGTTATCGATTCAAAAACCGGCGAAATGAAAACTTTTAATATTTATGATTCAATTGTTAGAAGCCGCAAAAAATATGCTTATAGCGAAACCCAACAAATTGCTGATGAAAATAAAGAATCTATTTCTTTTGATTATTTAAAACAAAAAATTGCTTTCTGCGAAGAACTTTCACCTGTTGAGCAAGTTATGATGAATCACTATGCTTCTGAATTTATCAAAGCAGGCTTTGAAAAGAGAAAAATGATTAAGTTTGATTCAAACAAAGAAAGAACAATCACTCTCAACGATGATATGTCTAGTGTTGAAGATATCGAAGCAAAAATCAGCCTTCCTTATGAAAAAGTTATCGAACATTTTATGCTCACAACAAACGAATCTGCTGCAAAATATGCCATCGATAACGGACTCGACACAATCTTTAGAATTCACGAAGAGCCAAATCCAAGAAAAGTTGGAAAAGCCGGAGAATTTTTCGGTCTTCTTGGAATTGATATGGTTGATGAACTTTCTGCTCAAAGCACAAATGCCATTCTTGATGTTGTTAGAGGCACAGCAAGTGAAGAAATTGTCAATAACTTCCTTATAAGAATGCAATCTCGTGCGATTTATAGTGATAAATTATATAGTGAGAAAAAACAACCAGAAGATACAACTTATGCATCAAAACCTGTTTCACACTATGCTTTGCAATCTCCACATTATAGCCACTTCACTGCAGGCATTAGGCGTTCAACCGACTATGCTCCACACTATAATATCCTCGCACACATTCACGGCACAAAACCAATGTCAAAAGAACAAATTGCAAGAATTATCGAAATTGCAAACCAAAGACAAATCGACATTGACCACGCAGAAAAAGACATTGCCGATGTTGTGAGCGTTAACTGGTGCGAAAAACATATTGGCGAAACATTCTCTGGAAGAATCTTCAAATTTAGATATTCAACCTCTTTAGACAGCACCAATAGTGAAATTTTAGTAATTGTTAAAAATCCAGAAAAAGGTTTCTTTGTTGAAATTCCACTTTCACAAATCATTGGAAACAAATCTCTTGATTGCAGCATTTCAGAACAAGGCTGCGCAGTTTACGATAGTCGTGGAAACATTGTGCTTTCAATTTTAAAACCACTTGATTTCGTGATTGAAAGCGTTGATAAAGTTGGTTTAAACATTATTGGAAAAACCAACCGTGCAATGATTAACAGTGCTGAATCTCGCGCTGAACACGCTAGGTCACGCTATGTTGCAGGACAAAATGGCTATGCAAACACAAAACATAATCGTGTTAAAAGATTTGAAAGCAAAAAAGAACACTCTAGAGAGCCAGAACACAGAAGACACGAACACAAACGAGAACTTCCAACACACGTAAAAGAATACGGTGAAGAAGAATAAACAAAAAAGAAGACTGACTTTCAGTCTTCTTTTTATTTTCTTTCAACAAAACTTTTATTACATATGTCCGTGAATTCTCACTCTGGTTGTGTTGTCAACACCTGGAGCGATTGCAGGAACATAAATTGCTGTTCCGGTTTCATTTGGAAGAGTGAGCAAGTTAGCGTCACTAACATCATATTCACTTTCATCATATTTATAATGCACTCCATTATTTTCTGAATGAATTTCCATAACAGTAAATGATGTTGGAAGAAGGTCTGTAACCACAACATTTGTAGCATCAACACTGCCTGTGTTTGTGAGAGTGATAATATAGTCAAGTTCTTCACCACAGCAAACATTATCATTGCTAACAGCCTTTGTAATTAAAACTTCAGCATATTCACATTTTGAAATTGTGTAAGTTGCAGTTCCTTCAACGCAGGCTTTATTTCTATTGCAACCACAGCCACAAGCATAACCATGAACAGTAACTTCATTTGTGATTTCATTAACTTCAACACTAATGTTTTCATTAACAAAAACATTATACTCTAAAATAAATTCAGCATCTCTATCAAGTCTGTCACTAAATTCAAAAGTGAGTGGAGAAACCTCTGTTGGAACAATAGTTCTCATTGAACCACCAATAAAAATTCTTGCACTGCCCTCCACAAAAGTTGCATAATCTTCTCCACCAAGATTATCAGTAACGGTAAAACCACTTAAGCATCCACAACCATTATTGGTCACATGAACTATATAAGTGATAACATCACCTGCTCTAAAACAATCAGTTGTAGCTGTTTTTTCAACTAAAATGCTGTATTCATCTTTCACGGTAGAGTTAACAATGTTTGAAACATTTGTTCTTGTAACACTTGAACCCTCATATGAAAATGAAACTTGCGCTTGATTAGTAATTGTTTCCAAAATAATTACCTCCTTTGTTATTTGACGATAAATATCGTCTTTTACATTCTATGCTCAACAATTAAAGTCAGTTACAATAAAACCAAAGAAAAAAGACTGAAAAAATCAGTCTTCTTTTTTTATCTGCTTTATTCTGCTATCACTTCTTCTTTTGTTAAAATTTCATCTTTAATTGATTTAAGTTTTTTATTCCCCTTAACAATCACAATAACAGCCATTGTAATTGCAAAACCAATAACCGCTGCGCCAGTGAGTGAAAGCATTAAAGGTCTAAACAATTCACTTTCTTCACCACCAAAGGTTGTGAGCATTGTGGCTTCAAGGGTAAGCATTGAAACACACGCTGCAATCAAAGAAATTATCTTTGCCGAAGAATAAACAGGGCTTTCATATTTTTTATATCTAACCAAATTAACAATCGCAAATGAGAAAGTGAAGAATGTGTAAGCAGCAAGTGCAATCGTTGTTATCATATGGTGCTTGAAAGTCTTGTTTAAATAAACAATAAAGAACACAATAACAGCAAGTGCCAAGTTCATAAACACCAAAAACCAGCCACAAAGTATCGATTTTTTAACTTCAATTTCAACTTGTTCTTTTGGCTTATGTTTTCTTGTGTGTTTAACTAGGAAAAACCTCATCACGCCTAGCATAACATAATATGCAAACATTGAATAGAACCAAAACGACTTATGATAAAAACCTAAACATAATTGAAAAATTGCAAAGCCAACATTCCAAATTAGTGAGCCATAAAGTGAAATATTCATTCGAAGTCTAACATCACTAAAATACATTTTTGCATATTTATTTTCTTTCTTAAAATTTCTAAAAAACTTAATAATTTTTGGCATTCTAAAACCAATAACCAAAAGCACATAAAAAGCTAAAACATAAGAAAAAATTGCAACAATAGACTGCGTTCCTAAAAACACCATAGATAAAACCAAAAATGCCACAGCAATCGGCAGCAAACAAATAATCACTGCTGCGTGTGGATACAAAATCGCAACCCCAAACTTTTTAAAAACTTTCACAATATCTCCTAAAAATAAAACCACCCAAAACGAGTGGTCTAATTTTATTTTTCGTTAAAATTTACAGATTCAATAATAATATTAATTATTTTTTCAATAGGCATTTCACAATCAAGTTCAATCCATTTATAAATAACAGCAGCAATTCCTCTGGTAAAAAACTCTAAACGAAAAACCTGTTCTTCTTTTGGCACACCAAATCTAGAAATAATAGGAAAAAATAATTCTTCACACATTTGCTTATAAATATTTTCATTTTTGAACAAAATCGGTCTTTTATGAATCATTTTCATAACTCGATTGTTCATCTTCATAAATTCAAGATATGGTCTTAAAAACTGCTCATTTATGAAAACAATTTCTTCTTTTGTGCCATTTTTGATTAAAGGTTTAATATCTTTAACTTCAAAAGAACCAAAAAAATCTCGATTTAAAGCTTCAATAGTTTCCTCAAAAAGGTCATCTATCGTGTCATAATGCAAATAAAATGTTGACCTATTCACACCGGCTTTTTCACAAACCTCTTTAACTGAAATATAATCAATATCTTTTGTTTCTAAAAGAATCAAAAGTGCCTCGTTCATAAGTTTTGCCGTATTGAAATATTTACTTTCAGCTTTATTCATAAATCACCTATTCTTCGCTAATTTCTTTTGCAAGTGTTAAAATTTCATATTTATATTTATTTTTTCTAATTTCTAAAATACGCTTATAAATAAAATAGTTAACACTAACACCAGCAATTCCAATCAAACCAACAATAACACCAGCAATAATGGAAACAAGTGTTCCACCACCAATAACACCCATAGCAAGACTCATTCCTGTTCCAAGTAACAATGACATAATAATGCCATAAGCAATAGAAAATATTTTAACAGGATTTTTAACTTGTGAATCAAGTTTTTTAAGTTGTTTTGCTTTTGAAGTTTTCTTTTCAGTATATTCATTAGCAATTTGTTCTGCATAAATTTTATCTGTGTTCATAATACACCTCCTTTTGTTTATAGGTCAATTATAAATCACAAACCAACAAACATCATCAACACCAAAAACAAAATCTGTCGATTTAAAAAAGCACAGCAAATTGCTGTGTTTTATCTTTTGAAAATTGTGAGAAGTTCATTATATTTCATATAGATTACATCTTCAATTTTAAACTCATCTTGAAAGACATATTCTTCAATTTCAACTTTTGGCAAATCACCATCTTGCCAGAAAGACAAAAGTTTAACTTCTTCGGTTTCTTTCAAAATTTCATCAACAAATGCTTTGAGGTTTTTAAATTCTTGTTCAACATTTCCACAAACACTTCTTTCAATATCTTCAGGCACTTTGCTTGCATCAAATATAACAATTTCTTGACCATTTTCAACTGTTCGAAGTTCAAATCGCATTGTCTCTAAAATTAAGCCTTCTTCTTTAATCAACTTTTGAGTTTCCAAAATCATTTCTTCTCTGTCTTTTTCACTTAAACCATTTTGAGCAATATTAAGTTTTTCAAGTTTTTGATAAAAAGCATTTTTGCGTTCTAAAAAATCTTCTTGCTCAATCAATTCTTTAATTTTTGCAATGCGTTCTTTTTCTGCTTGAATTTTAGATTCTTTTAAGGTTTGCCAAGACATTGTTTTGTCTTCTTCTTGAAAACTTCCCTGCACCGTTCCACAGTTGCAACCCATTCCAGCACTAACATAAACATCGTTTTCATCTTGCACTTCATAAAGCAAATTTTCTTCAGTCACGCACTCTGGCTTGTCATAATAAAAATACTCTTTCATAAGTTCCAAAACCTTTTCTTTCTTCACGGTTTTTGGAACAATATATAAATTTAATTGACACATAAAAATTTCCTCTGCTTTCATTATATTATTTCAAAGCAAATTTTGCAAAATAAAAACGAACCCAAAACGGTTCGTTTTTTGTTTTCTATTTTCCAAGAATTTTATTCACGATTGGAACATCTGCAGGTGCCCAATCAAGGGTTTCAAGTTCACTTTTGTCAAGCCACTTAAAATCGTGATGCACATTCATTTTCAAATCTTTGCTTTTTGCTTTGCACGAAAAAGCATACATATTCATTGTGAAATCTGGATACTCATGATAAACATCTAAAAAGTGTCCTGTGATATCAACATCCATTTCCATTTCTTCACGAAGTTCTCTTTTTAAGGCATCTTCTTTGCTTTCGCCCACTTCAATTTTACCACCAGGAAACTCCCACTTAAAAGACACATAATCATACTTTCCTTGGTCGCGTTCCATACATAAAATTTTTCCATCGTGTTCAATAACACCAGCAACAACTTCAATATGTTTCATAATCATTCACCTCTGCCCTCATTATATCACAAAAAAATAAAAAACAACATATTTTAAGAAATATTACCCTTCTTTTTTTGTTTCGCTAGAGGTTTTGTGCCATTCGCCCATAACTTCACTAACTTTTGTTAAATAAACAAATGCTGCAGGGTCAACTTCTTTGATAATGGTTTTTAATTGACCCACTTGAAATTTGCTAACCAAACATATAACAATTGTCTTTTCACTGTTTGAATGCATACCCTTTGCTGTGGTGCAAGAACAACCTCTTGAAAGTTGTTCCATAATTGCATTAGAAAGTTCAACCGGCTTTGTTGTGATAATGTTAAACGCACGAACTTCTTTGTAGCCATCATTAACAAAGTCTGTGATAAACATACAAAACAACAACGCGGTGATTGTGTATGGCAACAATGCAAAACCATTTTCAAACACAAACAATGTGAGAGCAATAATCACCATATCAACAATAATAATAAATGAACCAAGAGAGGCATTTGGCTTTTTGCTTTTGATGATGCAAGCAATCATATCAGAACCACCTGTT
Source organism: Clostridia bacterium (assembly GCA_045650505.1). Classification (GTDB taxonomy): domain Bacteria; phylum Bacillota; class Clostridia; order Christensenellales; family UBA1242; genus RGIG1681. The sequence goes on from JAZRRE010000018.1 coordinate 54,762, forward strand.
GAGCCACCAAATCTAACAACCAAACCAACACCAACACCCATAATTGCACCACCAAAAATTGCTGAAACAAACAATTCATAAGTAATGCCAAAATCAATCATATTAAAAATTTGCATACCAAGAGAGAAAGATAAAATTCCAACCAACGCCTTAATTGCAAACTTTTTGCCAAGTGTTTTGAGTGCAAAAACATATAATCCAATGTTAAGCACTAAATAAATTGCAGAAGTTGGAATTCCACTGATTCCAAACTTTTCAAACAAAGTATTCACAACCATTGCAAGTGCTGAAAAGCCACCTGTTGAAATATTGTTAGGCTCTAAAAACACACTGAATGCGAAACCCATTATTAAAGTGCCAAAAACAATCATTGAAAAATCTAAAACACTCTGCCATTTTTTATTCATTTTAATATACATAACCCCATAACCTCCTCAAATTTTCCATTATATATTATTAGACAATAACAAGAAAAGCAACTGATTTTTAATCAAAAATTTTACAAATTTCAACAAACTTTTCAAACGCAAAAAAAGCCAACCTTCCGGTCGACTTTTTCCCTTATTTATTAGAGCATAGTTGCACAAAATCGGACTTTATAATTCAGTATCATTTAAAATATTTATAACTTTCAACATATGTATTTTTTCAAGACCATATCCTTTTCGTGGATTTGTTTGAACAACTCTATTTCTATGATATCCCCAATCAAAATCATCATCATCTAAAATAGCATAACTTTCTATATTATCTTCTATACTCCCAATCCACATAGAAATTTCTCTTGGTCGGTTGTAATATTCTGGTGTTATTGGTGTTGTGTCATAAATTTTAAGTCCATATTTTGAAAATAGTTTACTTAAATATTTTCCATCTTTATCACATTTTTCAAAATCATTATTCCAACAATCTCTCCAAGTTGTTGTTAAAACAATTTCTGCATTTGTTTCTTTTATAATTTTTTGAATATATGGCATTCTTGTTTCGTCAATAAAAACAAATTCATCTTCACTATTTCTTGTTGGTTCATATTTACAAGAATTTAAAACACCATCAATATCTAGAAATAAAATTTTCATATTATTCTCTCTTAAAATTATTTTTGATGATTTTATATTATCACACTAAATATTAAAAACAAACAAAAAATAGAATCTTTCCCCAC
>JAZRRE010000019.1:0-9236 GCA_045650505.1 Clostridia bacterium
TAAAACATTTTATTTTATTTTTTTATATTTTTTATTATTTTTTTTAAATTATTTTTTACACTAAAAATTTTTTGTAATTTTTGCTAAAAGTATATGTTTTTTGCTTGACATTTATTATTGATTTTTGTATCATTTTCCACTTATTTTAACCCCTATTTATTTTTGTGTGGCTATTGATTAAATTGTCAAAATTTGATATAATGAAATTAGGAGACAATTATGTTTATTTCAAAAAACACTAGCCTTAAAGAATTTGATTTTGTGTCACAAAATGAAAATTTTGAGATTTCAAAAGACATCGCTCTAAACAGAGAATATCTTGATTTTTTATGCACAAAATTTCCAAATTCAAAAATAACTATCCTTTCAGGATATGACATTATTTATACATCAACCACAACACTTTACAACAAAAGTGAAACAAAAATTCTTGCAGACAACGCAAATTATGTGCTTGAAAAATATGGAAAAACTTTAACTTTTGATGAAGACTTTTCTGTTAAACAAGCTATCACCGCTAGCCGAAAAATTAATAATATTGTTGATGAAATTAATTCTGCAAAAGTTAACGGTCAGTCACTTTCACCTTTTGAAAAATTTGTACTCGCTTATCATTTTGTTACTAACAGAGTTTACAATGAAGTTGAAGAAGGTGATGATACTTCAAAATCAAGAAGACTTATTTCCGTTTTAAATAGTGATAAAATTGTGTGTGTTGGCTTTGCAAGTTTGCTTGCAACCGTACTTAACAGACTTGATATTCCTTGCACAACACAGTGCATTGTTTCTTATGATAACAATCTTAAAGGATATGGCAACCACGCAACTTGTCTTGTTAGAATTGATGACCCTAAATATAATATGAATGGAATTTATTTTTCAGACCCAACCGGTGACTCTGCAAAGAAACGTTCAATTTTTTATGGCGAAAATTCTTTCACTTCTGCACTTATAAAATATGACACGGTTAAGAAATTTTTTGTGAAACCAATTATGCTAGATGCTGCCGCTGTTAAAGAGGATATGCAAACTATTCAAGAAGTTGCAGACAACTCACTTGATGTGCCACCAATACTTGCAAATCTTTTCCCTGAAAAAACCGGCGGAAAACCACAAAATGAAATTATTAGAAAAACAATCAATGAACAATTGAATCAATTAAACATTAATAGTGTTATGGAAAATTTAATTTCAAACATTTCTCAAGAACAAATTGAAATGTTGTCATCTGAAATTGCGAATCGAATTTTAAATTCTTCAAGATTAATGTATGACTATTCAAACGGACAACTTGATATGTTTTTTAATTCAGTTTCCAACGGTCTTCACTATATGGGTTATTCAAACAAAGAAATTTTATTTCTTTTTGATATATTTTATAATCCAGAAAACAACAAAAATATTGCCACAACTTTTTATAAAAATATTCATCATTACACAGAACCTTTTAATGATAAACAAATAAAACAAATTGATGCTGCAGCAAAAGCAATTTCAAGAACAGTTGACAGACAAAAAGCATTACTCTCTCAAACAAATTTTAAAGAAACAAAATCTTTAGATGATTGTTATGAAGATATTTTAGATATCTTTTCTTCTTTTGCTGTTAGTCAAATGCATAACTCAAATGAGCAAATAAACGACAAATATGCTGGGGTTATTAAATATTTAATTTCAAAAGGCGTGTCACTTCACGAAATTAAACTTAAACTCAAATCAATGCTTAACTCTTACGATTATAGTGCGGCATATTTTGAACAAAATGATTCACTCTTGAATTATATTGACATAAACGAACAAGAACTCTACGCGGGCTATTTTTTGCCTTATGTTAAAATTTATAACGAACCTTATAACACTGATTTTGAAAAACTTACAAAAGAAGCAAGATTTGTTTCAAAAGAAGATTACACAAAAGCGTGCATTAACTATTTTCTTTCTCAAGGTTTATCAAAAGAAGATGCTGTAAAACACGCAGAAGCAATGCTTCAACAAACAAACATCTTCAACCCAGACCAATTAAGTTAATTTTTACGCAAAAAAAGAGAGGCGTTAACCTCTCTTTTTATTTTGCTTTTTTATTTAACAATAATATTCAAAATTTTCTTTGGAACATAAATCACTTTAACAATGTTGCCATCTAAATATTTTGAAATTTCAGCATTTTCTTTTGCTGCTGCCATAATGTCATCTTGACTTGCTTCAGCAGAAACTTTAACAACTCCTCTAACCTTTCCGTTAACTTGAACAGGAATTTCAATTTCATCTAAAACAAGAGCAGATTCATCAACTGTTGGCCATTTTTCTTCTTCGAAGTTTGTGCCAAGTTCTGCAACTTCATAAAGTTCATTTGCAACGTGTGGTGCAAATGGGCTTGTGATTAAAAGAAGTTTCTTATATTCATCTTTTGTGAGTTTTCCCACTTTATAAATTTCGTTAACAAGAATCATAATCGCAGAAACTGCTGTGTTGAATTTTGCATTATCAATATCAAATGTAACTTTCTTAACTGCTTGATTCACAGCAAATTTAAGTTCAGGTGTTTCGCCTGTACCAGAAACCATTTCTTGCATGTTCCAAATTCTTGTAATGAGTTTGTGGCAAGCTTTTAAGCCTTCTTCACTCCAAGTTGCCTTTTCACTATATTCGCCAATGAATGACATCCACATACGAAGTGCATCTGCACCATAAGCATCAATCATAACACGAGGGTCAACACCGTTTCCAGCAGACTTACTCATTTTCTTTCCATCAGCACCAAGAATTAAACCTTGAGAAATTCTCTTTTTGAATGGTTCATCAACAGGAACAAGGTCAAGGTCATAAAGAACTTTAACCCAGAATCTTGCATATAAAAGGTGTCTTGTTGTGTGTTCATTTCCACCATTATATAAACAAACAGGAAGCCAAGCATTGAGTGCTTCTTTGCTTGCAAATTCGTTTTTATTGTGTGGGTCGCAATATCTTAAGAAATACCAAGAAGAACCAGCCCAACCTGGCATTGTGTCGGTTTCACGCTTTGCAGGTGCGCCGCAACATGGGCAAGTTGTGTTTACCCATTCACTAATCACTGAAAGTGGAGATTCACCATCTTTAGTTGGTTCATAAGATTCAACCTTTGGAAGTGTGATTGGAAGGTTTTCTTCTTTTTCTGGAACCCAACCACATTTTTCACAGTGAATCATTGGGATTGGTTCTCCCCAATATCTTTGTCTTGAGAAAATCCAATCACGCATTTTGAAATTAAGTTTCTTTCTTGCAACACCCATTTTAACAAGTTTTTCAGTGATTGCTTCTTTTGCTTCTTCAACAGTTAAACCTGTAAACTCTGCAGAGTTCATAAGTTTAATGCCTTTGCCAAGATAGTCATATTTTTCAAGTGCTTTTTCACTTACATCGCCTTCAATAACTTGAATTTTGTCAATGCCAAATTTGTCAGCAAATTCATAGTCACGTTGGTCATGTGTTGGAACAGCCATAACAGCACCTGTTCCGTAACCAGCAAGCACGAAGTCACCAATATAAACATCAACTTCTTTGCCGTTTACTGGGTTGATTGCTTGAATGCCTTCAAGTTTTAAACCTGACTTATCTTTATTCATTTCAATTCTGTCAAATTCACTCTTTTTAGCAGTTTCAGCACGATATTTTTCAACTTCTGCCCAGTTAGAAATTTTATCTTTTAAACTGTCAACAATTTTGCTTTCTGGCGCAAGCACCATAAATGTGATACCATAAATTGTTTCAATGCAGGTTGTGAAAATTGAAAACTCTCCACCTTGTTTAATTTTGAAATCAACTTCAACACCTTCACTCTTTCCAATCCAATTAAGTTGGCTGGTTTTAATATAGTCAAGATAGTCAGTTTTTGAAAGGTCATCAGCAAGTCTTTCGCCATACTTTGTCATTTTCAAAATCCATTGTGCTTTTGACTTTTGAGTGGTTTCAGCGTGACATTGACAGCAAGTGCCATCTTCAACTTCTTCATTAGCAAGAACGCCACAGTTTGGACAATAGTTAACAGTTGTTTCTTGCTTTTCAGCAAGACCTTTTTTGAAGAATTGAATAAATTGCCATTGTGTCCATTTATAATAATCTTCATCACAAGAGTTGATTGTTCTGTTCCAATCAAAAGAAATTCCAAGACCTTTGATTTGTTTATGGAATGTTTCAATGTTTCTTTCAACAATTTCTTGTGGAAGTTTATGTTCACGAATTGCAGTTCTTTCAGCCTCAAGACCAAACGCATCAGTTCCAAATGGGAAAAGCACATTTTTGCCAGAAAGTCTTTCTTTTCTTGCATAAGCATCTATTGCTGTGTAACTTCTTGTGTGACCCAAGTGAAGACCAATGCCTGATGGATAAGGAAACTCAATCAAAATATATTCATTTTCTTTGCCTTCAGCGTGATTTTCAACACTGTAAGTTCTGTTATCGTCCCAAATCTTTTGCCATTTAGCTTCGATTTCTTTTGGACTATATTTCTTAATCATAATAACCTCGCTAGTTTGAAAAATTTAATTACTTTTTTAATATAACACTATTTTTTGATTTTCTCAATATTTTTTGAATATTTTATATAATATTATTTATAAATATAATAGTTATAAGTTTTCAATCTGTTTAAGCCCTCTTAAATTTTTAATTGCTATTGAAAAGACCAAAACCTTATGATATAATCAAATTGTTTCTAATTTATTTAGGGGGAAATTTTATGAGAAAAGAAAATTGGCTTGCGCCAGTGTCTAGAGAAGATGCTGCAAACTTTGCGCAAAAATATATGAACATTGAAACATTTAGAACCGTTGATGAACTTGAAGATTTAAACTATGGCAAATTTTTCAAAATCGAAGGTTTCACAAAAGATGAAATCATCACACAATGGGGTTCTCCAAAAAAACACATTTCTGTTAATCTTGGTGCTTATGGTCCAATCGATGCTGACCAATATCTTGAAACCAGCCTTGATGATTTGAGTCAACTTTTTGGTGAAGACCAAAACCTTATTAATATTTATCTTTCTTGGGTTATGCTTGTTGCTGAAAAGAATGCTGGAAGAGTTGTTGATGGAAAAACTTATTTAGAAAGTTTTTCAAACGCTTGCAACTCACATATTGATTTAGTTAAATCAGCAGAAATTAGAACCATTGAAAGTGAAGCAGATGAAAAGAAAAAATGTGTTTCAGCATTTGTTGCTCATGCTGCTCCAGCAAAAACAACTGAAACAGTTGCACCACAAAAACAATAATAAAAACAAAAACTCAAACCATTTGGTTTGGGTTTTTATTTTGCTTTTTAAACTATATTTTTAACAATTATTCCACGCGTTGGGTTATAAGTATTTGAACGAATTTTTTGAGTTTTAACAAGCATTCCTTTTTTGTCATAATAATTTAAATATCCGTTTGAAGAAAAACCATCTTTGGCATAACTTATTCGTTTTTCTTCTCCAGCAAAAACACCAAATTCTTCTGCTTTTTTAGGGTCGGTTATCACCTCTTCTTTTTCTGCTGGAATGATTTTTATTTTTTCACTAAACCTTGTAATTTTAAAATCGTTAGGTTTGCCAAAAATTTTAACCCTGCAAATATCACCTTTTGAAGAAGTGGTAAAAATTAATTTTGAACCAGAATTGTTTCGAATAACCAAATCACTTGAACCGGTGTTCACCATTGCATCAAAACTTGGCTCAATGTAAGACACCGGCAAACTGTGATTGTGAACCTCTAAAATTTCAAGCCCCGCTAGAAGGCACGCATTATAAAGCGTGGTGCTAACCTGACACACTCCACCACCAAAACCCTCAACAAAAGTTCCACCTGAAATTATTTTTGCTAGCATATAACCCGCTTTTTCATTTCGCTCGCCCGTCACTTTGTTAAAACTTAAAATTTCTCCATCTTCAAGTATCACACCATCAAATGCCTCAAGCGCCACTTTGATGTTGTTTTTTCTTGCTATTGAACTTGTTTCAAAATTTGTTGAAAAACAACTTTTTTCACGCATTTTATTTTCACTTGCATTGTCTTTAAAATCTTCAATTTTTAAGTTGATTTTTATTTGTTTTTTATTATTTAAAATCTGTTTTTCAAGTGACTCAAAAAAATCTATTTCGTTTAAAAATTTTCCAACCTCACCTTTTTTGATGTATATTTCACAACTGTTTTTTATCACAAAAACTTCATCGTCAATAAAATCTTTTTCAAGAAGAGTTTTTAATTTTTTTAAAATTATTTCTAGTTCAGGAAACAGATATAGCATTTGTTCTTTTTTTGAAAGACCAAAATTTTTAAGAAGTTTTAAAATCTCTTCTTTGTTTTGATTTCTTCTTACTTCAATTTGAAATTTTGATAAGTTTAAATTTTTAAAATCAGTTTCTTTAAAAACAAATTTTTTGTTTTGATAAATAAATTCAAATTCAAAAGAATTGTTTTTTGAAAACTCTTTATTTTCAGTTAAAAAATTTGTTGCAAACGCTTTGTTTTGGTTAAAATTTTCACTCACCAAAAAAGCTATGGCATAAAAAATTGCCATAATAAAAAATAAGAGTTTGAAGCAGATTTTTTGAATCTTTTTCATACTCTTATTTTGTCTTTATTTATATTTTTTTATTTATCTTTTTTTTCTAAATTTTTTAGTTTGAATTTTTCTAAATTTTCGCTGTGATTAATCATAAAAATTGCTATCATATTTATTAAAATCACAAAACTTATAAGCATTACAAAAAACATTATTCATCTAAATATAAATCAGGGTTTGAATTTATCATTTTGCTAGCCAAAACACACAAAGCTTCTTTGTTGTTTTTTGTCGAATCAAGTGCCACTTTTAAAAGCATATTATCAATTAAAGTGTCGATATTTTCAATTCTAACTTTTGGGTTAAGTTTAATAATATCATCACCACGAATTGCAAGGTCTAACCTATTGAATGGTGTGCCTTTTTTAATCATATCATCATAAGTTTTTCGAAGAATTTCTGCTGAATGTGATTTTACAGGATAACCTCTGTTTTCACACTTAATCACAGTTTTAAGTTCAACAATATTTTCAACCACTTCATGGTTTTCAAAAATGAATTTTTTAACAGATTTTTTTGAAGCAAATCCAAATCTGTTAAAATCATATCCTTTAATAACCTTAATTACTCTTTCAACAACCTCTCTGTTATAACCAAGACCTTCAATACCAAGATTTTTATGAATGATATTTTCCAAAAATTCTCTTGCACCAAAGAAGTTGTTTCGAAGTTCCATTGTTTTAACTTTTCCACAGTCATGAAGAAGCACAGCAAGTCTAATAGAAGGTGAAGAATCTTTTAAACAGTTCAAAATATGCTGATAAATTGGTTCACCTTTTTTATCAACTACTTTTGAATTTTTAACAGCATCAACACCAGGAAGAATATATTTCCAAGCATCAAGCTCACCAAGAAGCATCATAGCTCTAACATGTGCAGTTTTTGTGTAGTTAAGTTCAGGATAAATTCCATCAGCAGTGAGTAGTCTTTCAAATTCATTTTTTAAACGATATTTTGAAATGAAACGAATTTTATAAGCATTTTGTTTTGCATAAAACATTTCATCTTCAGGAATTTCAAGACCCAAAGCTGAAGCAAAACGAATAAGACGAAGGATTCTTTCAGGGTCATCATTGAACACATTTTTTGGTGACCTTGTGGTTGTGATTCTGCGTTCTTTAACATCATCAATACCACCAAGAGGGTCAACATACTCACCCGCTTCGATATTGAAATAAATTGCATTAATTTTAAAATCACGGCGAAGTGCATCTTCATCAAGACTCTTTATAAATTCAATATGGTCTGGAGTGTGTGATTCACTTTCATAAAACTCTTTTCTAAAAGTTGCGTGCTCATATCTTCTCTTTCCAAAGATAGCCATAACACCAACTTTTTCATTGAGGTTTTTAACTTCAAATTTTGTGCCTTCAAGCATCTTTTTAAGTTCTTTTGGAGTAACCGATGAGCAAAGGTCAATATCATCACGAAGCACACTAGAAATTCCAAGATATGAATCTCTAACATATCCACCAACAATAAAAAGTTCTTTTTTATTAGCTTTAAAAATTTGTGCTAATTCTTTAAGCTCTGCAGGAATTTTCATTTTTTCACCTTCAAAAATTTCTTCTTTAAAATTGTTTATATATTATATAATAAAATAATATTATCATAATTTATTTTTTTACTCAATTAAAAAAGACCCTTTGATTTATTTTTTTTGTTATTTTATTTTCTTTTTTGTAAATTTATTTTTGAATAAAATTTAACAATCTAAAAAACACTAATAATATGAAAAAGATTTTTATATTTATATTTTGTTTTATTATTTGCTTTGGTGCTGGATGTTCAAAAACAGAAAGCAATAATCAAGAGGCACAAAATCAAGCATATCTTGCAAGTGTCGATAAAATTGTTTCAAATGAAATTGCAAGTTTTGAAGGAAGTGAAGACTTTGATGCGGAAACAATAAAAACACTTTCTGTTATTATTAGAACAAATTTAAATAACGACCTTTCAAACAAAAAAGAACTGAATGAAAATAACAATGACATTTTAAATAATAATATATATACTATAGTAAGAGAAACAAGTGGTGAAATTTTAGAAGATGAAAATTCACCTTTAACAGAACTTTATATTGAAGACAATAAAACAAAAGAACAAGAATGGATTGTTCTTATCAAAAAAAATAAAATTTTAGAGCTTTTAAAACAAAATAATATAAAGCTTTCAAATTTATCAAAATTTGAACTTATTTCAAATAAAGAAGGATTTGCTGAAAAAATTGTTATTGGTGGAAAAGAATTCGATTTTCAATATTTAATGAAAAAGTTTGATTTGCCTTCAAATAAAAATATATCAATTGTTAATAACTTAACAAGTATAAAAATTACAGGAAAAGGAATAGGGCAAAATGAAAATTTTAACCTTGAAACCATCAAAGCCTTATCTAATCAAGGGTACGATTATAAAAGTATAATTAAATCGAAAAAAAATAGTTTTAAAATAATAAATAATGCTTAAAAACAGTGTTAAAAACTTTATAAAAACCTCTTAAATTTCTTTAAAAATTTACACAACTTATTAACCTTCTAAAGCCCATAATATCAGCGTTTAGATAACTTATTAACTTATTAACAATACTAATAATAAAAACAATAATTTAAAAATAAAAAAATAATTGAAAAAGACAGAAAAAAGAAAATTATTTATAA
>JAZRRE010000020.1:0-5097 GCA_045650505.1 Clostridia bacterium
GTTATATAATAGTAGCAGGGGATTTATATATGGTTACAATAAGAAAAATAAGCAAGAGAAAAGATTATAAAAAATTTGTAAGATTTCCAACAAAACTTTATAAAGATGAACCAAATTATATTCCACCAATGGAATCTGATGAATATAAAATGACAACAAAAAGAAATGCTCATTTTAAAGAATGTGACCAAGCATATTTTTTGGCTGAACAAGATGGCAAGGTTGTTGGTAGAATAGCGTGTGTGGTTATGCATAAATACAACGAAAAGAATAAATGCAAATATGCAAGATTTACTAGATTTGATGTTATTGAAAATGAAGAGATTGCTCACGCACTTTTGCAAAACGCTATTGATTGGGCAAAAGAAATGGGTATGGAGTATGTTCACGGACCACTTGGTTATGATGATTTAGAAAGAGAAGGTTTGATGGTTGAAGGTTTTGAACATAAAGGTTCATTTATCACAAGCTATAATTTTCCTTATTATCAAAAGTTTATTGAAAATTTTGGTTTTACTCCTGATGCAAGATGGGTTGAATGGAGATTTAAATGTCCTCAACCAATAAATGAAAGAGTTGAAAGAATTGCAAATCTTGTTGAAAAAAGATATGGGTTCCACGAAGTTAAATGTTCGATGGATGAGCTTATCAAATATCACGGTGATGAATTTTTTGATTTATTAGATGAGTCATTTGATGAGCTTTATGGAACAATTCCGTTTAATGAAGAGCTTCGCAAACAAGTTATATCTTCATTTAGACTTGTTTTAAATGAGAAATTTTTATGTTTAGTATTTGATAAAAATGATAAATTGATAGGATTTGGTTTAACATTCCCATCACTCGCTGATGCAATGAGAGAAACAAAGGGAAGAATGTTGCCATTTGGATTCATAAAATGGCTTAAAGCAATTAAAAAACCGAATGCTATTGAGCTTGGAATTATAGCTGTTAAGAAAGAATATCAAAAGCTTGGTGTTACTGCATTTATCATTAAGAAGATATTGGGAACAATTAGTTCAATGCCTAATATCAAAGTGGCGGTTACAGGTGTTCAACTTGAAACAAATACAAGCGCAATTGGTGCACTTGATATGTTTGAGAGAGACCTTATTAGAAAAAAGACATGCTATATTAAGAAAATTTAATAAAAAAACCACCTTAAATAATATAAGGTGGTTTTTTTATCGAATTTAGACGTGATGAGAGCGATTTTAAAAAATTTAATGAACAATTACTCATAAAAAAAGAGAGCTAATAGCTCTCTTTTTTGTATTTATTAAATGAAACCATCATCTTTTTCAATAACTTCTTCTGTTTCTACTTTTTCTTCAACTTTATTTTTTGTTGATTTTGTTGCAGTTCCTGTAACAAAAGTGGTATCTCTATCGTGGTCATTTTGTTCTTGTTTAACAACTTTGATAGGGTGTTTTTTGATAATAGTTGCAACAAGTGCAAGAATTAATACAATACCAAGAAGGAGTGAAGAGAAGATGTAGAAGAATGTTGCCCAAATTGAAGATTCAATTTCATCTTCTTCATCGTTTTTATTTTCAGATGTATTTGATGATGTTGTTGAGTTTGCAACAGTTCCATAATAAGATTTGATTATAGTATCATTGCTGTCTTTATCAATATCATCATAGTTTAATGCGTATTCATTAAATAATTTTTCAGTTGCAAATTTTTCTAATTCAATGCCTACAATAATTGCATATCCTGTTCCGGTTGAATCTTTTGAACCAAGAGAGAATTTAGCAGAGAATGTTGAAATTGCATTGGTTCCTGTTGAAATCAAAACTTGATAACAAACAAAACCATATTTTTCATCACGAAGTTCATCGTATTTTGAATCTGTTGTATCAATATTTGTCCATTTTCTTGAAATTGAAGTGTCAAGGTCAATGTTTAAACCAAAGCCATTGTCAAAATTGCTTGTCTTAACATAGAATTTAAGAACATAGTATGATGAAGCATCAAGCTTTGTGTTGTATTTTGGTGTGATGAGTGTGTAGTCAGTTGAATAGCTGTTAGCTAAAACTATAACGTTTTCAGAAATTTCATTTTTGAGTTCATCAGCACTGATAAATACATTATTGATTGTTAAATCATTTTCAAAATTATAAATATAGTTAGTTTTTGTTGTTTCGGTTATTGTGTATTCAGTTTCATTTTCTGTTCCAACAATAACTTTGTTTTTGCCATCAAGTGTAACTTTTTTACCATTTAATACAGTGATTTCATCAGTATAGTTGCTATCACTATAAAGTTTGTATGATTTTTCACCGGTTTCTTCATCAACAAATTCTTTAATGTAATATTCAACTTTATCAATTGTTACTGTATATTTAACAGTTTCATAAGTTGTGTAATAGCTAGCAACAGTTACACCGGTTTCACCGGTTGTGAATGTTGGAGCTGGTTTTAAATCGTTAGTGAATTCTTTAGCTTCATAAAGATTTGAAAGGGTATCTTTATCTTGCCCGTGAACAGAAAATTCAAATGCATTGAGTTCAACAAATCTAACATATTTAAAGCAATCTTTTTCATAGATGTCAATAACAGGTTGTCCATTTGGAGTTGCAGCATTTTCGCCAGCAGGAAGCATATCATCTCTAATTTCATCAATTGTTTTTGTTTGAGATGCATTAGAAACATTTCTAAAGAAGCAAGTTCCTGATGCATTCATAACACCAAGTTCGAGATAGATTGTTGCTGAAGCTGTATCTGTGCTTATATAGAATGAGTATTCATTCCAGCCATCATTGATAATGCTATCATCAATTGTCATAGTTTCAATTAAGTTAGCATCTTTAACAGAACTTGTGTAAATGCTTGCAAATAACTTACCATCAAAGTTATAGCCTTTTAAGAACTCAAAACTTAATTTATAAGTTGTTGAAGCTGAAAGGCTGATTGATGATGTGTAGAATCTATATACACCAGATTGTGCATATGGTTTAGAATCATTGCCACCATACTCATTGAGTGGGTTAGAAATACTTGATGGAATGTAGATTCCATAAATATTGTATTTTAAATTGTTTTCTGGAACGACATAGTTGTTATATTTGTCATAGAATGTTCCAAATTCTGGGCTTGCTTTTGAATTAGCTAAATAATCATCAGATGTTGGTACAACACCAGCAACAACTTCATTTGATTTTTGAGAAACAGTCCAGCTTTCAGCACTTCTTGGTTTTGTGAAATCAATGGTGCCATTGTAGTTATCTGTAATTGTAACATTGCTGAAGTATCCGTTTGTTACACCTGCAGAAAGCATTGATGTGCTTGGTGAAAGTGATAAACAGAAAGTTGTTTTGTCTGAATCTGAATTAGCTGTATCATAAGCAGAGCTTGTGATTTTTTCAATTGTAACATTATCAAAATATACTGTTGTGTTTTTATTAGCACAAAGTGTTAAATAACAATCTTGATAATGAAGTGCATTACCTTCAATAAAGAATGAAATAGGAATCCAACCATATTCATTTACTTGAGAGGTGGTATATTCCTTCATATTTGCTTTAACATCAGCTGTTGATGTGAGAAGTGAACCATAGTCTTGTGTTGATGCTGTCTTTAAGATTGAACTTAATGTTAATTTTGCAGAAGCATCTTCATCTGGTGAATAAATCCAAACGGTGAGTTTGTAATATTGAGATTGTTCAACTCTGAATGTGTTTGAAATTATACCAAGGTCAAGTTGTCTGCTTGTGTTTTTAAGTTGTAAAACTTTGTTGTTATCTTTGAATGTTGATTTAATAACTTTAACATCAGTTTTATCAGCATCTGGAGCATCACTATCAATAACTTTGTCATCATCATCTTCATCTTCAATGCTTTCAAGTTTTGCATCATAGAATGATTCTTCATCAATAACAGTAACTGACAATTTTCCATCTTTGTATGCTTTTTGATATTGTTTTAAGATGTAGTTATTTCCTTGACCTGAAACATCACGGCTAATATACATTTGCCATAATTCAGTTGTAGGTAAGGTGTAACCATCAATAGAATCAGCATTAGCAAAAGAAAGACTTTCAAATGTGCTAGTTAAAGAATCAAAATCATACATTTTATCAAATGTTTGACCATTGAAAATGTTGATTGTGTCATTAATTCTGCTTGAAGAACTTGTTGCGATGATTTCGTTACCGAATTCATCAACATAGTCAAATTCAGGAGTTTCGCTTGCAGGTTCAGGAGTTGGTTCTGGAGCTGGTTCTGGAGTTGGTTCTGGAGTTTCAGGTTCTTCAACAACAGGTGGTGTTTGAACAACTTTGTTGTCAATTGCAAGTTTAATGTAATCTGTTTGGTTGATTTTTGTAATCTTGATATCATCAAACATTACAACACCGGTAGCTGTTTTGAAGTTTCCGCTTTCAGAACCAAGAATAGAATCTTTGCTTCCCATATACATAGAAAGTTTAATTGAAGATGCTGAAAGAGAATTTGTTGCAATAAACAAATAACGTTTTTGCCATTTTCCTTCAGTGCTGATATTTTCAACAGCGGCATTTACAAGCAATTCTTTGCTATCTTCTACATAAAGTGAAGCTTGCATTGGTTTTGCAGGATTGCCAACAACAGTAGGGTCATTATATGTTCCGTTTGTGTAAACATAGAATGAAACAACATAATAGCTGTTAGCATTTAATGAAATTGCTGAAGTTGATGTGTAGCTATAGGTTGTGATATTTGGTTCAGTTTTATAATTTTCGCTTCCTGGAGTTCTAATCTTTTTATAGTAAAGATTTGTGCCTTCAACATAGTTTTTGTCACCAGGTAAAATTAATTCATAATCAGAAGCAAGATATCCAGATGTAGATGTTGTAAATGTTTCATACACTGAATTTTTATCTGTTGAATAGGTATAAATGAGTCTTTCAGTTTCATTTGTTGAGTTATACTTATAATAGATTGTATATTTTAAGTTATAATTTTCATCATCTGAAGTGAGTTGGGTATAGAATTGATAATTTGCTTCGTATTCAGCAGTTGTCATTGTGATAAAGTTTCTATCGTTAGATTTATAAGTGTTTTTATCACTTGATGTAACTGAATCATCAATTATATAAAGAGCATTCTTTTTTG
>JAZRRE010000021.1:0-8024 GCA_045650505.1 Clostridia bacterium
GTTTGATTTTTAAGTTGATAAAATTTAAAATTTGTTAAAATTTTTGGATTAATATTTTGTTTGATTTTTATTTTAAAATTTGTGTTAAAGAGATTTTAAAAATTTATATTTTATGTTATTTAATTTTTTGTGTTAAATTTAGGTTAAAAAATTTGTATTAAAGAAAATTTTGGGATAAAAAAATGCAAGCATTAGCTTGCATTTGATTTTTCGAATTGGCTGTTATAAAGATTTGCATAAAAGCCTTTCTTTTTAAGAAGTTCAGCATGTGTGCCCTGCTCGATAATTTGACCTTTATTCATAACAAGAATAATGTCTGCAGAAGTAATTGTTGAAAGACGGTGTGCCACAACAAAACTTGTTCTGCCCTGCATCATTCGGTCAAAAGCTTCTTGAACTTGTTTTTCAGTTCTGGTGTCTATATTACTTGTTGCTTCGTCTAAAATAAGCATTGGAGGTTTTAATAGCATTACTCTGGCAATACAAATAAGTTGTTTTTCACCTTGAGATAAGTTGCTTCCGCCTTCAATAATTTCGGTGTCATATTTCTTTGGAAGTTTTTCAATATAATCGTGAATACCAGCAAGTTTTGCTGCTTCAATGATATCTTCAATTGGAGCATTTGGGTTTCCATAAGCAATATTATCACGAATGGTTGAGTTAAATAGCCAAGTGTCTTGAAGAACCATTCCATATTTGTTTCGAAGAGAACTTCTTGAAACTTCTTTAATTGGCGTGTCACTAACTGTGATATAGCCTGAATTTACATCATAGAAACGCATTAAAAGATTGATAATTGTTGACTTTCCGCAACCGGTTGGACCAACAATTGCAACTTTTTGACCTTGTTTAACTGAAAGGTTTAAGTTTTGAATGAGTGTTGTTTTTGGAACATAAGAGAAGTTAACGTTTTTAATTTCAACTTCACCGGTGCAGTTAAGTAAATCTGGTTGTTTTTCATCGCTGCTTTCATTTGGTTCATTAAGAACGTTGAATACGCGGTTTGCGGCTGCAAATGCTTGTTGAATGTCGCTTATTTGTGAGCTTATATCAGCAAATGGTGTTCCAAAATTGTTGGCATAAGTTAAGAATGTTGTGATTATGCCGACCATAATTTCACCTTGAATTGCAAGTACGCAACCAAGCAGACCCACACTTCCATAAACAATACCATTTACAAACCTTGTTGAAGGGTTTGTGAGCGAAGTGTAAAACACTGATTTTGTTGCGGTTTTTGCGTAAGTGTTATTGATTTTATTAAAATTATCAATAGATTCTTCTTCGTGGTTAAACGCTTTTACAATACGCTCTCCCCCGATATATTCTTCAAGATAACCAGCAATTTCACCTTGAAGGTCAACTTCGCGTTTTACATATTTTTTAGATTTTTTAACTATAATGTAAGAAACAATCAAACTAATTGGTGTTAAAATTATGATTAATGCAGATAGTTTTAGGTTTAACATAAGCATTGCAATCAGTGTTCCAATGATTGTTGTGATGCCTGAAAGTGCTGTTGCAAGACCTTCTAAAAAGCCATCTGTCATAATGTCGATATCATTAATCATTCTTGAAATAAGGTCGCCGTGTGAAGATGTGTCGATATAAGATATTGGCATTTTTTGGAATTTTTCAAAGAGTAAATCTCTTATTTTGAAAGTACCTTTATAGTTGTAATGAGACAAGCACAGTTTGCTTGTAAAGATTGATATTACATCAATAACAGCAACGATTCCCATCATCATCATATTTTTATAAAGTTCTGTAAAATTGACATCTCCCGGAGCAATAATGCAGTTGATACATTTACCGGTATAGATTGGCAAAAATACAATACAAACAGTGTTTACAATATCCATTAAGAGTGCGAAATAAAGATAAAACCTATATTCTCTTGCATAATGGAAAACTTTTTTAAGGGTGCTTATTGCACCGTGATTTTTGTGATATCTATTATGCGCTTTTTTTGTGTAATTATCACGCATATCTGAAGAAGAAAGTCGTTTGTAATCGTTCATTATTTCGCCTCCTTCTTGTTTTGCGAATAGTGAATTTCACTATAAATTTGGCATCTTTCAAGAAGTTCATCGTGAGTGCCAATGTCGATAATATTACCGTTATCAACAACAATAATTTTTGTTGCATCACGAATTGAGTTGGTTCGCTGTGTAACAATAAAAGTTGTTGCACTTGCAAGTGAGGTTCTTATTGATTTTCGAAGTTTTGCATCTGTTGCAAAGTCAAGTGCACTTGAAGCATCATCAAGAATGATTATGTGAGGGTTTCCAACAAGTGCTCTTGCAATTGTTAAACGTTGGCGTTGTCCACCAGAGAAGTTCTTTCCCCCTTTATTAACTTTGTGGTCTAAAAATTCAGGATATTCATTAACAAAGTCAAAAGCTTGAGCAATTTTTAATGCTTTAACAATTTCTTCATCGGTTGCATCTGGTTTTCTCCAACACATATTTGAACGAATTGTTCCTGTGAAAAGAGTTGGGTTTTGAGGAACAAGCCCCACAATGTTTCTAATGTCTTCAACACGATATTTTTTGATATTGTGTTCATTGATTAAAATTTCACCAGATGAAACATCATAAAATCTTGGAATAAGGTTTGTGATTGAACTTTTTCCACTTCCCGTTCCACCAATGATACCAATGATATCACCCGGCTCTGCTGTGAATGATAAATCGGTAACAGCATTTTTCATTTCAGAGTAAGAAAAGTTAACATTTTTAAATTCAACCTTTCCAAGATTTACATCTTCAAAGTCAATATCAACAGGATTTGCTGGGTCTTTAATTGAGTTTTTAACACAGAAAAGTTCGTTAATTCTATCGTTTGAAGCATTGAGTCTGTTAACAATAATAACAAGGTTTGCAAGTGCTAAAATGCAAACAGAGATTGTTCCAAAATAATCAATAAAAGCAATAAGTTGACCTTGTGTTAAATCACCTGCGTTAACTTCAATGCCTCCAAAATAAAAGAGCGCAATTGTTGCAAGATTGATTATTGTTGAAATAAGCGGAGCTAAAAGAGCGTCCCATTTTGCGTGTTTGATTTGTGTGGAAATTAAATCGAAGTTGGCGTGTTTAAACTTTTCAGTTTCGTGAGCTTGTTTGTTGAATGCACGAACAACTCTCACACCGGTTAAATTTTCACGTGTTACGTTTGTTGTTTTATCAAGATGAGTTTTAATTTTAATTAAAAGCGGTTTTAAGATGCTCATAATTTTCCAGATAACTAAAATTAAAAGCGGAATAATTACGATAAAAATTAAACTTAATTTAACGTTGATAAAAAGTGAAAGTATGAGCGAACCAACAAGCAAACAAGGTGCACGCATAATCATACGAAGAATTGAACCAATGCCATTTTGAATGTTTCTAACATCGTTAACTGAACGGTTTAAAAGTGTTGTGGTTGAAAATTTATCAAGTTCGGCGTGTGATAAGCTGTTTATGTGAGTGAAAATATCATCTCTAACATCTTTGCCAATGTTCATAGAAATATCAGCGGCAAGTTTATGGCTGATGACAGCGAAAATTAAGCCAAGAATATTTAAAAGCAAGATAAAAATACCGTTTGTAACAATAAAACGGGTGTCATTAGCCGAAATGCCATAGTCAATAATTCTGGCCATAATAAGTGGAACAAAAAGTTCAGTTACTGTTTCAAGGCCTTTAAAAAATGGCGAAAAGAAAGCTTTCGCCTTATATCTTTTTAAATATGAATAACAGAAAAACTCTTTTTTTACTTTCTTTTTCATTATCCCTCAAACCACGCTTAAAATATTGATAAATTGTGAATTATAATATATAATATATTATGTAGTTATAAATGTATTATAAGTTAAAAATTTTTTACAGTCAAACAAAAGGGCGTTATAATATGGAAAATAAAAATCAAATAGAGAAAACTCAAGATAAAAATATTGAAAAATTTGTCGTTGAAGAAATGGCTGGTTTTGAAACAGAAAAAGTTGGTGTTGATAAAAAACTTCCAATAATTAAAGAACTTAAAGAAGTTTCAAAAAAAATGCAAAAAAAGCAGCAAAAACAATTAAAAATAGAGAAAAAATTAAAAAAACAAGCTTTAAACAAGATTTTGAGTGAAGATAAGCTCTCAAAAAATGTTATAAATTTAAGAGAAAATACTGTTAAAAAACAATCAAAAATAGATAAACAAAATAACAAGCGAATTGAAAAGAGCAATAAATATTTGCTTTCAAAAGAAGATGAGGTTCGTGAGATTTATTTAACCATTGATAAGTTTAATACTAATGGCAAAAAAACAGTTGTTTATTTTATCGATTCATTCTTTCCACTTATTGATGGTGTTGTTGCGGTTCTT
Organism: Clostridia bacterium; assembly: GCA_045650505.1. GTDB lineage: Bacteria > Bacillota > Clostridia > Christensenellales > UBA1242 > RGIG1681. Next base: position 4,354 of record JAZRRE010000021.1, read on the forward strand.
GACAATTATGCAAGGGTAATGAATAAATATTATAATATTGTGGTGTGTGCACCAAAACACAATGGAGTGGGGCAAAAGATTGATAATTATTTTGTGCTTTATGCTGACTCTATGTTTATTAAAAGTCAAGGGTATGATTTGGCGTTTCCACAATTTGATGCAGAGTTTAAAAAATATATTTCTCTTTTAAAAATAGACCTTATTCATTTGCAATCACCATTTAATCTTGGAAATTTTGGTTTAAGTTTAGCAAAAAAGAGAAATGTGCCTTGTTTCATCACATTCCATAGTCAATTCAAACAAAATTTTTACAATGCAGTTAAAAATGAAATGATTGCAAATATTTTGACTAAAATTTTGATGGTGAATTATGAAAAGGCAACACTTGCTCTCACTATGAATGATTTTGCTAAAAATTTAATGAGAGAGTATGGTGTTAAAAATCAAATTGAACTTGTGCCAAATGCAACAAATATGTTGCCAAAAGATTTTTCAAAAGAATACGAAGAAGAAATTATTTCAAGACACAAAATTAATAAAGAAAAATTCAATTTAATTTTTGTTGGTAGATTTGTTGAAGTTAAAAATGTTTATTTTATTATTGATACAATAGCAGAGCTTTATGAAAAAAATAAAGACTTTGAATTTATCTTTTTGGGTTTTGGACCAGAAGAAGAAAAAATGAAAAAGATATGTAAAGAAAAGGGTATTGATAATATTGTTAAATTTACAGGCAAAATTGATAGTGTTGATGAAAAATCGGCAATAATAAAAAATGCTGACCTTTTATTCTTTCCTTCGGTTTATGATACTGATGGAATTGTTAAAATTGAATGTGCGTGCTATGAAGTTCCAACACTTTGCATAGAGGGCACAGGGGCGGCGTCTTATATAACAAATAATGAGAATGGTTTTGTTTGTAAAAATGATAAAAATGAGTTTATTGAAAAACTTGATTTTTTAATTAAAAATGTAGATTTTGTTAAAAAAATCGGCAAAAATGCCAAAAGAGATATTTACATCACTTGGGAAGAGACCTGTGAAAGGCTTAAAGTGTTGTATGAAAAATATTTAAATTCCTACACATTTCAAAAATCCAAGAAAAACAAAAATAAAACCGCTAAAAAAACCAAGATTAAACCTTAATTTAGTTTGAAGTTTTAGTGAAAAATAATTTCCTAAAAAAATCGCAAAAAAATTAGATAAACCATAGAAAAATAATGAAAAAATAAAATAATTACCAGAAAAGCCAGATAAAATCGCTGTGAAAATAGCATCAATTGAAATGGCGATACATTCAAAAAAACAGGTCTTAAATGAAAGTTGGGTCTGTTTTTTTGTTTGATTATTTTTTTGATTTTTAAAAATATAAATGATTCCCAAAATGATTAAAATAATAGCGTTTATATATCTTAAAATTTTTGGGTCAAATAAATTATAGATATATTTTGATATGTAAAGAGGAATTGAAAAAAGTATTGTTGAAAATATGCTAATGAAAATAATATATTTTAGGTTTATTTTTACTTTGATAACACCATAAGAAATGCCATAAGATAAGGCATCTAAATTTAAGCAGAGAATGGTTAGTAAAAAGCTTATCATATTTTAATATATGATAAAAATTTAGATTTTGTTTTTGTTTTTACTTTGAAAAAGGCTTGAAATGTATTATAATATCAATTATAAGAACAATGGGCTGGTATGCCCAAATGCTTAAGGAGTTGCTTTTTATGTGTAGAGTTATTGCATTTGCTAATCAAAAAGGTGGGGTTGGAAAAACCACAACCTGCGTTAATATGGCTTCTTTTATGGCTTTGATGGGTAAAAAAGTGCTTTTGATTGATTTAGACCCACAGGGAAATGCAACAAGCAATCTTGGATTAGAAAAGGAAAGTAAAATAAACACAATTTATCAGGTTATGTCTGGTGATGTTTCTGTGAATGATGCAATTTATGATACTCCTGTCAAAAATTTGTCTATAATTCCTGCAAATAACGACCTTTCTGGTGTTGAAGTTGAGCTTGTTTATATGTCGCAAAGAGAGTATGTGTTCAAAAAAATTATTGAATCAGTTAAAAATAATTATGATTATATAACTATTGATTGTAGGCCTTCTTTAGGTTTACTTACAATAAATGCTTTTACTGCAGCTGATTCGGTTATAATTCCAATTCAATGTGAATTTTTTGCACTTGAAGGGTTAAGTCAACTTATGAATACAATTAGGCTTATAAAAAAGAAGCTTAATCCTGAAATTGCAATTGATGGTGTTGTGCTTACAATGCGTGAGATGCGTAGCAATTTAGGTAGGCAAGTGGCTGAAGAAATTGAAAAATTCTTTGCTGGAACTGTGTTTAAGACCATTATTCCTAGAAATGTGCGTCTTGCAGAGTCTCCAAGTCATGGACTTCCTGTTTATTTGTATGATAAGAGTTGTGTTGGTTCAAAGGCTTATAAAATGTTGACAGAAGAATATTTTGAAAGAAGAAATGAAAATTATATTAAAATTTAATAAGGAGTGCTTATGAAAAAAGGACTTGGAAGGGGTTTAGATTCATTATTTGGACCTTTAGATAATGAAGAAGTTGAAAAAGTTGATAAAAAAGAGGTTGTTAAAGTTGAAAAAGTGGTGGTTAATGAGCCAAAAGAAATAGAAATTGGGCTTATTGATAGAAATCCAGACCAACCTAGAACAATTTTTGATGAAGAAGCACTTAATGAGCTTGCTAATTCAATTAAGGTTCATGGTGTTATCTCTCCAATAATTGTTAAAGAAGTTGAAGGAAGATATGTTATTATTGCGGGTGAAAGAAGATGGAGAGCATCAAGACTTGCTGGTAGAAAAACAATTCCTTGTATTGTTAGAGATTACACAGAGCAAGAAATTAGCGAAATTGCTATCATTGAAAACTTGCAAAGAGAAGATTTAAATCCAATTGAATCAGCAAAGGCAATTAAAAACCTTATCAATCAATATAATTTAACTCAAGATGAAGTTGCTGATAAAATCGGAAAGAGTAGGCCTGCTGTTGCTAATACTTTGAGACTTTTAACGCTTCCAGAGCAAATTATCACTTTGGTTGAGCAAAACAAACTCACCGCTGGTCACGCAAGAACACTTCTTGGAATTGATAGTGCTGCAAAGCAAAAAGAGATTGCTGTGGCAATTATTGAAAAGGGGTTAACTGTTCGTGATGTTGAAAATATCATCAAAAATCTTAATAAACCAAAAGCGGTGCCGGCAAAACCTCAAGAAAAGAGTTTAGAACTTAAAGATTTTGAAAACAAAATCAAAAGAGTTCTTTCAACAAGTGTTGCAATTAAGGGTAATGATAAAAAAGGTAAGATTGTTATAGATTATTATAGCATCGATGACCTTAACAGAATTTATGATATTTTATTGAGTCTTAATCAATAAAGAAAAGATGTTTCATGTGAAACATCTTTTTTATTTGTGAATTTATTGTTTCACGTGGAACAGATAAAGTAATGATAGTTTCACGTGAAACAAAGTTATAGAAAAAGAAAACAAGTTTCACGTGGAACGTGGTTTATAAAAAAAGAAAATAGTTTCACGTGAAACCATTGAGTTTTAATGTTTTAAAAGTAAGATTAAAAATAAAAATAAAATAAATTAAAAATATCTAAAAATAAAAATAAATGTTTC
>JAZRRE010000022.1:0-26431 GCA_045650505.1 Clostridia bacterium
AATTAAAAAACAAAAATTTCAAAAACAACTTGTTTCAAAGTATGATGCTGTTATAACTGATATAGAAGTTTTTTCAGGAAAGTCCGAATTAAAAATAGGAGATATTGTTAAGGTTGGTGATTTAATAGTTGATTCTGAAAATGTTGCGGAAGCAAAAGTAAAAGGTAAAGTGTATTTTTCGGCAAGTTTTTTGCATAACAGATATGTGCAAAAAATGAAATATACAGGAAAATTTTTAGTTAATAAAACTTTTTATTTTTTCAATAAAAAATTGTTTGATAGGCAAAATCATATATATTTTTCAAAATATTTAACAAAAAAATGCGATTTTTATATTATGGAAAATTATTTATTTCCAATTAAATGTATAAGTGAGTATTATTTTGAATGTGATGTAGTAAATGAAATAGTTGAATTTGAAACTGTTGAAGATGATTTAAAACAAAAGCTTTATGATGAAGTTTGTTTAAAAATTCCAAAAGATGCAAATATTTTAAATACATATTATTCAATAGTGAAAGAAGGCGACTTAACAAGGCTTGATTGTTTTGTTGAGGCTAATGTTAGTTTGATTTAAACACACACACGTGTGTTTTTATTTTGTAAAAGATTTGTTTTACTTTTTTATGTTTTTTATAGTATAATTTATTTGAGGAGTTATTATGAAAAGTATTATCGAAGTTTCAGGTAGAGTTTCATCAAAGTATAAAGAACTTGCTGAAAAAGTTGCACTTGATTGTATTAAGTGTATGAGTCAGCCTGATAAATTGGAAGTTGCAATTAAATTTGTTTCTGAAAAAGAAATGATTGAAATTAATTCAAATTACAGAGGAATCTCAAAAGTTACTGATGTGCTTTCTTTTCCAGCTGTTGATTTAAATGTTGGTGAGATTCTTGATTTAGATGATGAAGAAAATATTTATTTAATTGGTGATAATGGTTTGGTTCACTTTGGTGATATGGCAATTTGTATGGTTCAATTAAAAAAACAAGCAAAAGAATATGGTGTTTCTAATGAAGAAGAACTTAAAAAATTGGTCATCCATAGTATGTTGCATTTTATGGGATACGACCACATTAAAGATGCTGATTATGAAATTATGAATAAGAAAGAAATGGTTCTTGATAGTTTGATAAAAATAAAGGTTGGTGAATAATATGAGTTTTAAATCTGGATTCGTTGCTATAATTGGTAAACCTAATGTTGGAAAAAGTTCGCTTGTTAATGCACTTGTTGGAGAAAAGGTGTCAATTACAAGTCCTAAAGCACAAACAACCAGAAATAGAATTTTTGGTATAAAAAATGGAGAAGATTATCAAATTGTTTTTGTTGATACACCTGGTGTTCAGCATACAAAAACAAAACTTGGGGAATATATGACCCAAGCAACTGATGGTGCTACAACTGATGTTGATGCTATTGTTATTGTTTTAGATGCACTTCGTGTAAATCAAGAGGATTTTAAAATTATTGAAAGATATAAAAAGGTTAAGTGTCCTGTGTTGGTTGTTGTGAATAAAATTGAAACAACTAACTTTGAAAAAATGTATCCAATATTAGATAAGTTAAATAAATATGATTTTGTTAAAAAATTTATTACTACATCTGCAATTCGAGGTTTGAATGTTGATGAACTTGAGAAAGATTTGCTTGAATGTTTGCCAGAAGGTGATGCATATTATCCAAGAGATGAATATACAGATAAGTCAGTTAGATTTATGTGTCAAGAAATAATTCGTGAAAAAGCATTGTTGTTTTTGCAGGAAGAAATTCCTCATGGAATTGCTATTGAAATTATGACGTTTATTGATGATGAAAAATGCATTAAAATTGATGCAAATATTGTTACAGAAAGTGCAAGACATAAACAAATAATTATTGGTGCAAATGGTTCAATGTTAAAACAAATTGGAACAGCTGCTAGGAGAGATATTGAAGAATTAACTGGTACAAAAGTTATGATTGAACTTTTTGTAAAAGTTAAGAAAGATTGGAAAGATGATGCAGTTGCACTTACTGAATTTGGATTTAATAAAAAAGATATTTAACCTGTGTATAAAAACTTGAAACTTGTGCAATATTTATTTACAAGGAGCTAAAGTTATGAGTGATATGAAAAGAATAAAAGTTGCAAGAAAACTTGCTTATAATATTTTTGAAAAAACAGGAAAGATTGAAGATTATAAAACATTTAAAAATATTGATAATTTAGTTAAATCATATGAAAAAGAAAATGAATTTAATGGATATGGAATGTAGAAAAGTGCAATATTTTTAAAAATTTATTAAATTTAATCAAAAATTTTAACGAAATTTATTAAATTTTGCGTTTTTATCTATTTTGCTATGGAAGAAATTAAAACAAAAGGTGTTGTGATTAAGGCAGTTGATTATAAAGATAGTGATAAGATTGTCACTATCTTTTCTGCTGATTTTGGACTTATCAAAGCAAGGGTTAGAGGTGTTAAAAAAGCAAAAGCAAAACTTGCATTTGCTGTTCAGCCATTTGCACTTATTGAATTTTTGCTTACTGAAAAGGGTGGGTTTTATACAGTTATAAATGCTTCTAGTATTGATCAATTTTTTAATATCACAACAGATTTTGATAACTATATTTTTATGCTTGGTTCACTTGAAGTTTGCGAAAAAACAGTTAAGCAAAACAGCCCTGAACCGGAACTTTTTATGCTCTTATTAAATGCACTTAATGAAGTGTGTTATAAAGGAACAAATTCTATGAATGTGTTTATTAAATTTATGATTGAAGCACTTTCTGTGTTGGGTTTCAATTTAGAACTTGAAACTTGTTCACTTTGCGGTGAAAAATTATCTAATAAAATTTATCCTTTTTCATATGATTACAATGGAATGCTTTGCCCGAAATGTTCAAACAAAAATGAATTTTTAGAACTTACTATGGGTGAATTTGCAATTTTGGAAAAGATTAATTTTACCAATATATCTAATTTATCTTCACTTAAATTTATGTCAAGAAATGACCTTATTTCAGTGATTACTTTATTAGTTAAAATCTTTAGAATTAGAGCAGATGAAGAAATTGAAACAATAAAACAATTTTTATAGAGAGGAATATTTTATGGTTGAGTCTAAATTAAAAATAGCATTTAAAAATTATTACAAATCGTTATACGGTAGATTGCCATCTGCTGAAATGCTTGATTCTTTTCAGTCTTTTGCTCTTGGTAAAAATAGTGATAAAGTGATGGCTGAAAGTGTTTGTGGTGTTAGTTTAGATGGGATTGTATCTAATAGAATAGCTTTTAGGCACCAATATGAATTTGTTTATGATGTGGTTCCAACGGAAGAACAACTTGATGTGTTTATTGCTTTTAGAATTGGTGCATTAAAAAACGATAAACTTTTAGTTGAAATTTGTGCTAAAATTAACCAAGGTGGTCAACCTGTTTTATAAATTAGAACAATGTAGTTAGTCTGCATTTTTATTTTGAAAATTTTAGCAATGAAATTTATAATGATTATTAATTATTTTTATAAAAAAAATTACTTATAATACTCATTAAAAGTTGTTATGGGAGAATTGTTGACTTTAATGTTTTTCAGCATTTATAGTTGAAATTGTACGATAGGAGGTACTTTATGGAAAACATTAAAAGATTGCAATCTTATTACTTTGAATGTCCTTGTTGCAAAACAACACAAAAAAGATTGTTTGAATATTATGCAAAATTTCATGGACTTATTGATGAAAAAGAAAGGCTTGATAATTTTCGTGACCCTTCAATGCTTGAAAGAGTAATTATTGATGGTAATGAAGAGAGGAAAACTATCAAAATTGAAAATGAATCAATTTATAGATGTGGTATGTGTTATGAATTTTTTAAGTTTGAAGATAATTGTTCGGAGCCAAGACGTCTTTCAGAACCTGAAAAACTAGATGCACTTGCAAGAATTAAACCAATTCAAACATCTCCAGATATTGCAATTATGAATTCAGTTGCTTTTTTTGATAAACTTTTAAATGAAAATGGTTGTACATTAGGTCCTAATGGGGAAATTGTTATTCGTGGCAATAACGGGGTGATTTATACTTTTGATATAGCTAGCGCTCTTGTTGATGCGTTTTACAGTAATCCTAATATGGCAATCAATGAAAACTATAAGTGGCCAAGTGGCAAGTCTGTTATAACAAAGCCAATCAATACGCAAGAACCAATGTTGAAAGATGCATAAAATTAAAATATTTAGTAAAAAGGCAGCAAAAATGCTGCTTTTTTTATTAGTCATATTTTGATTTGAATGTTCAATGTGAAATTAATTTTCTTGTGTTATACACAATATATAGTTATTAAGTGGTAATTTTAGTCGTATAAATTGTATCAAATTTAAAAATTTGTAAAAAATTATTGATTTAAAAAAAGTGTTTTGATATAATCGTAAGTGGCTGGTGGACTTTTTTCACCGGAATAAAAATTCAAGGAGAAAATTTATGCCTACAAAAAAATATGTTTATAAGTTTGCTGAAGGCAACAAAGACATGCGTGAAATTTTAGGCGGAAAGGGTGCTAACCTTGCTGAAATGGCTAGACTTGGTTTCCCAGTTCCTAACGGTTTCACAGTTTCTACTGAAGCTTGTACACAATACTACGAAGACGGTAGAGAAATTAATGCAGAAATTCAAGAACAAATCAATGAACACATTGCTTGGCTTGAAAAAGAAAATGGAAAGAAATTTGGTGACCCAGTTGAACCATTATTGGTTTCAGTTCGTTCTGGTGCTAGAGCATCTATGCCTGGTATGATGGATACTATCCTTAACCTTGGTTTAAACGATGTTTCTGTTGAAGGTTTTGCTAAAAAGACTAACAACCCAAGATTCGCTTATGACTCTTATAGAAGATTCATTCAAATGTATTCTGACGTTGTTATGGAAGTTTCAAAGAAAGAATTTGAAGCTAAAATTGATGCTTTAAAAGAAAAGAAAGGTGTTAAACTTGACGTTGAACTTACAGTTGAAGATCTTAAAGAACTTGTAGCTGATTTCAAAGCTACATATAAAGCAGCTCTTGGAAAAGATTTCCCACAAGATGCTAAAGAACAACTTATGGGTGCTGTTAAAGCTGTATTTAGATCATGGGATAACCCACGTGCTAACGTTTACAGACAAATGAACGACATTCCTTATTCATGGGGAACTGCTGTTAACGTTCAAACAATGGTATTTGGTAACATGGGTGATACATCTGGTACAGGTGTTGCATTCTCACGTAACCCTGCAACTGGTGAACCAGGTCTTATGGGTGAATACCTTATGAACGCTCAAGGTGAAGACGTTGTTGCTGGTGTTAGAACTCCAGAAAAAGTTGAAACTTCACTTAAAGAACACAATCCACAAGTTTATCAACAACTTTTAGATACAGCTACTGCTCTTGAAAAACACTTCCACGATATGCAAGATATGGAATTCACAGTTCAAGAAGGTAAAATGTATATGCTTCAAACAAGAAACGGTAAGAGAACAGCTGCTGCAGCTCTTCGTATTGCTTGTGACCTTGTTGATGAAGGTATGATTGATGAAAAACAAGCTGTTTCTATGATTGATCCAAAATCTCTTGACCAACTCCTTCACCCACAATTTGATGCTGCTGCTCTTAAAGCTGCTAAAGAAATTGCTATTGGTCTTAATGCATCTCCAGGTGCTGCTGCTGGTAAAGTTGTATTTACTGCAGAAGATGTAGTTGAATGGGTTCAAGAAAAAGGTGAAAAGAGAGTTATTCTTGTTCGTCTTGAAACATCTCCAGAAGATATCGTTGGTATGCAATACTCACAAGGTATCTTAACAGTTCGTGGTGGTATGACATCTCACGCTGCCGTTGTTGCTCGTGGTATGGGTACTTGCTGTGTATCTGGTTGTGGAAATGGTAACGAAGTTTCTATTGATGAAGAAAAGAAAGTTATCACAATCAATGGTAGAACATTTAAAGAAGGCGATTGGATGAGTCTTGATGGTTCAACTGGTAAAATTTACGGTGAAGAAGTTAAGACAGTTCCAGCTGATGTTAACTCTGGTTACTTTGGTAGAATTATGGAATGGGCAGATAAATTCAGAGCTCTTCAAGTTAGAACAAATGCTGACTCTCCAAAAGATGCTAAACAAGCTTATGCTTTTGGTGCAACAGGTATTGGTCTTTGCAGAACAGAACATATGTTCTTCGCTGAAGACAGAATTGCAGCTATTCGTGAAATGATTTGTTCAGATACAGTTGAACAAAGAGAAAAAGCTCTTGCTAAACTTGAGCCAATGCAACAAGGTGACTTCGAAGGTATCTACGAAGCTATGGAAGGTTATCCAGTTACTATTCGTTTCCTTGACCCACCACTTCACGAATTCGTTCCACACGAAGAAAAAGATATTGAACTTCTTGCTAAAGCACAAGGCAAAACAGTTCAACAAGTTAAAGATATCATTTCTTCACTTCAAGAATTCAACCCAATGATGGGACACAGAGGTTGCCGTCTTGCTGTTACATATCCTGAAATTGCTGCAATGCAAACAAGAGCTGTTATGCAAGCTGCTATCAATGTTCAAAAGAAACACGCTGATTGGAATCTTGTTCCAGAAATTATGATTCCACTTGTTGGCGAAGTTAAAGAACTTAAATATGTTAAAGATGTTGTTGTTAAAACTGCTGAAGAAGTTATTGCTAAAAATGGCTTAAAAGAATTCCCATACCATGTTGGTACAATGATTGAAATTCCAAGAGCTGCTTTAACTGCTGATGAAATTGCTAAAGAAGCAGAATTCTTCTCATTCGGTACAAACGACTTAACACAAATGACATTTGGTTTCTCAAGAGATGATGCTGGTAAATTCTTGGGTTCATACTATGAAACAAAGATTTACGAATCTGACCCATTTGCAAAACTTGACCAAATTGGTGTTGGTAAACTTGTTGAAATGGCTGCTAAACTTGGTAAGCAAACTCGTCCAAATATTAAACTTGGTATCTGTGGCGAACACGGTGGTGACCCATCTTCAATTGAATTCTGTCATAATGCAGGCTTGACTTATGTTTCTTGCTCTCCATTCAGAGTTCCTATTGCAAGACTTGCTGCTGCTCAAGCTAACATTAAAAACCCAAGAAAATAATTTTGGAATAAATAAACATATTAAAATCTAGGCGTTTTGCCTAGATTTTTTTTGTGCAATAAACACATAATAAAGAATGTTAAAGTTTTAAAATTTCAACTTTGTTTTATTTGACAATATTTCTTAAAAAAAACTATAATTATAATGTATTAAATTATCTTGGGGGATAATATGAAAAAGTTTTTTAGAAAATTTAAAACATTGTTTATGTTTTTGCTTATCGTTCCTATGATGTTTGTTTTTGGTGCATGCAAAAATGATAACGACAATGATAATGGTGGTTCAAATAGTAATCCTGGAATCGAACAACCTGGAGGCTCTGGTGGAGAAGATAATCCTGGAAGTGGTTCGGGTGGTGAACAACCAGATGATGGTGGTGATGAAGGTGGAGAAGAACCTGAAACTCCTCCTGTTGAAGCAAAAAAGACATTTAATTTGAGTGTTAATTATGCACTTCCAACATATCTTGACGGTTTGATTGATGATGAAGAATTGACACCTGAAGTTGAAGAGGGTTATTTGATTCCAACATTTGAAGAAACTGAATTTGAAGACTATTTTTTAGGTTGGTACACAACTGATACTTATGAAGAACAATCTAAAGTTGAAGATATTAAATTGAAAGCTGAAGAAGATTCCAATATTTCACTTTATGCAAAGTGGAATACAGTTCAAATTGAAAAACTCTTCTGCACACCTGGTATTGTTTTTCAAATTAGTGGAAATTGTGCAATTCCTGTTGAATATTCAGGAACAAGTGAGATTGTTATCATTCCAAAGTCAGTTATGAATGGTGAAACAGAGTGTTATGTTGATAGAATTGGAGCAAATTGTTTCAAAGATAATACTGTTATTAAAGAATTTAGAACATCTATGAGTGACTTTGCTGTTGGCTCTAATGCTTTTGAGGGTTCAACTCTTGAAAAAATCGATTTTTCTAAAATAGTTGGCCTTGACAACTACGCTTTTAGAAATTCGAAAGTAAAAACAGCTATATTTTCAAATAAGTTAGGTGAACTTTCACCAGGTGCATTTTATGGTTGCACAGAACTTGAAACAGTTGATTTTTCAGCTGTAATTAATAATCTTTTAGGTTTAATTCCTAGTGATATGTTTTTTGGTTGTGAAAAACTTAAAAATGTTGATTTGTCAGTATCAATGACAAAGATTAATGAATCAGCATTTGAAGGTTGTTCAGCTTTAGAAACACTTGATTTCTTAAAAAATTCCTCAATTGCTGAAGTTGCAAATCGTGCATTTGCAGATTGTGTAAAGCTTGAAAATGTCGAGATTCCTGCGACAATTGTTTCATATGGAACCGGAGTTTTTGAGGGTTCAAATGTTATTAATATGACTATTTCAAATATGTTCTATAATAGTGCTATTTCAGATTTTTCATTTTCAACAAGATTCGGTGATTTATCTGAAACATTAAAAAGTGTTACTTTTAAAGGAAGCTTGATTACAAAGATTTATGAAGATTATTTTTCAGGTTATTCTGCACTTGAAACACTTGTAATGAATAATCAACTTGATGAAATTGAAAATGGGGCATTTTATGGCTGTTCAAGTCTTAAAAATATCACATTCTCAACAGCATTAGTTGGTGATAAATTAAATATTGCTACACTCTCTGGAACAAAATGGTATGCAGATATTGAAGATTATTTAGTAAGTCAATCTCTCAATGGAATGGTTGTTAATGGAACTCTTGTTTATGTTTCAAGTGCTGTAAGTGGTAATTTTGTTATTGGTGATGATGTAACCCATATTGCTGCTGATATTTTTGCAAAAAATCAAAATATAACAGCGGTTGAAATTGCTAAAAATGTAGATTATATCAATAAATATGCTTTCTATAAATCAAAAGTTAAAAGTATTACAGTTGATGCAGAAAATGATAATTATGTTGTTGATAATGGAGAACTTGAAAAGTTTTCAAATGGTGCAGTTGTTGCAGATTCAGCGGTTAATTATTCAGCACTTTATGAACTTAAATCTGGTGTAAAAACTACACTTATTTCTTATGTGGCTGATAGAAATGGTGGATTGTTTATTGTTCCACAAACTGTTGACCTCGTTTATAATTCAGCATTTAACTCAAATTATGCTCCATATTTTGTTTATATGTCAAAAGCAGAATCAGTGCTTGATTTGGTTGCAAAGTTTGGTATTGAAGAAAAGGCTCCTTCAGGTGGTTATTTATTTGGAAATTCAACAATTTCAACACTCTCATCGAATATCAATGCTTCAATTTATAAATATCTTTCAGCTGATAAATATGAGGTTGATTTGGACCCTGTTGCAATTACAGTTAATTATACAGGTTTAAGTGGTAATTATTTTGCAATTGTTGAACTTGAAGACCCATTTAACAATGAAGAATCAACATATTACTATTATTTGATTGATTCTCAAGATGAAAATATTCGTGATATTATTGAGGAGATATATCCTAATTTTGCTATATAATATAGTAAAATTATACATAAGATTTATAAAGTATGCAGATTTGCATACTTTATTTTTTTTGTTGAAGGGAATTTGAAAAAATAATCGAAATATATTAGTATATGCAATTTTATAAAAAATATACAAGGAGCTAGTGTTGGAAAAACATTCTTTAGAAGATTTTAAGCAAGAACTAAAGCAAAAAAATGATATTGTAAGTATTGTTTCAAAGTATGTTTCTTTAGAGCGAAAAGGACGTTATTATTGGTGCAGATGCCCATTTCACGGAGAAAAAACACCTTCACTTTGCATTAATGATATTGATAATATGTTTTATTGTTATGGTTGCCACGTTGGTGGTGATGTTATCAAATTTGTTATGCAGATTGAATCACAAACATTTGTCGAAGCAATAAAAACACTTGCTTCGTGGGCAAATATGGAAGTTCCTGAAAGTTTTGAAAATTCAGGAAATGGAACGGATATTGCGATTGCAAAAAAGAGAAAAGATAGGCTTATTTCTCTTATGAAAGAAACAGCAAAACATTATCACGATAATCTTTCAAAACCATCTGCAAAACAAGCTCTTGAGTATATGAAAAAAAGACAGCTTGATGGTGTGGTTGGAACAAGATTCGGCATTGGTTTTGCTGATGGATATAATGATTTGCCAGACTATTTAAAATCAAAAGGTTACACTGAAGAGGAAATGCTTGCTGTTGGTGTTGTTAAGCAAAAAGATGGTAGAGTTTATGACCCTGTTGCAAATCGTGTCATTTTTCCAATAATTGATATTTATGGGAATGTTATTGCTTTTGGTGGAAGAACACTTGAGGCAAATCCAAACTTTGCAAAATATTTAAATACCGCAGAAACTGAACTATTTAATAAAAGAAACACGCTTTATGCTGTCAATTATTTAAAGAAACAAAGACAAATGGGGCCGATTCCTTATGTGATTATTGTTGAGGGTTATATGGATACAATATCACTTCACAAAGCTGGTTTTACAATGACCGTTGCAAGTATGGGAACAGCATTGACTCAAAGTCAAGCAAAGATGGTTAAGAGATTTGCTGACAAAGTTTATATTTGCTATGATGGTGATTCTGCTGGTCAAAACGCAACACTTCGTGGGCTCGATATACTTCGTGAAAATGGGCTTGATGTTATGGTTGTTCAACTTCCTGATAAGTTTGACCCAGATGATGTTATTAAAACTTATGGAAAGGAAGGGTATCAAAAACTTTTAGATGAAGCACTCCCACTTGTTGAGTTTAAGCTTAAATATTTAAAATCAAGATATGACCTTTCAAATGTTGATGGAAGGGTTAAATATTTAAGTGATGCAATCGAAGTTTTATCTGACTTAAAAAGTGATGTTGAAAGAGAACTTTATATGCCAATGGTTGGAGATATTGCTCAAACTAATATTGATTTTATTAGGCGTGAACTTGCTAAAAAAATGTCAGGAAAATCAATTGCCGATGAAGTTAAAAACAGTCTTTCAAATGTGAAAAAAACCGAAATAAAAGAAAATGATTATGATACTGAAAATGTAAATAGTGTTATAGTTAAGGCTGAAAAATACATTTTATGTGCACTTTTGCATAAAAAGCCTTATGCTTATTTTAAGAGTGATGTAACGTATTTATTTTCAGGCGCAAGGCGAGAAATTTATAAAATTATTTCAGATTATTTATCTAAAAATACTGCTGGTGATTTGGTTCAGCATTTATATAATGATTATCAAGGTGAAGACCAATCAATGATTGTGGATATAATTAATTATAATGCACAGTCAGCAGAAGATGAGCAGAATGAAAAGAAATATTATATGGATTGTTTATGGGTGCTTTATAAAGAGCATTTAGAAACTAAATTAAAAGAACTTACTGAAGAACGTTCAAACGAAGTTGACAATTTAAAAAGAAAAGAAATTGCCGATAGAATGATAGAAATTTCATTAAAATTAAAAAATAAGAAGGTAGAGGATTTATGAACAGAAAAGAGAAAATCGATTTAGAAGTTGAAAAAATTATTGAACTAGGAAAGAAAAATGGCGAAATTTCAATGGATACCGTTACTGAAAGATTCGCAAGTTTAAGCCCTGATGAAATTGATGAAGTTTTAAAGAAAATTGCTGACTCTGGAATTAAAATCAATGAAGATGTAATTATTCCTGAAGATAGTGAAGAAATGGAAAAACTTATGTCACAGGTTTATGTTGATGACCCTGTTAAAATGTATCTTAAAGATATTGGCAAAGTTCCACTTTTGACTCAAGAACAAGAAATTGAACTTGCAAAAAGAATGGCTGAAGGTGATGAAGATGCAAAAAGACAACTTTCAGAATCTAACCTTCGTTTAGTTGTTTCTATTGCAAAGAGATATGTTGGAAGAGGAATGTTATTCCTTGACCTTATTCAAGAGGGCAACTTTGGTTTGATGAAAGCTGTTGAAAAGTTTGACTATACAAAAGGTTTCAAATTTTCGACCTATTCAACTTGGTGGATTCGTCAAAGTATTACTCGTGCAATTGCTGACCAAGCAAGAACAATTCGTATTCCTGTTCATATGTATGAAACAATTAACAAGCAAAAGAAAGTGACTCGTGATTTATTTCAAGAACTTGGAAGAGAACCAACCGTTGATGAAATTTCAAAGAAAATGGGTATTCCTGTTGAAAAGGTTATTGAAATTCAAAAAATTTCTCAAGACACAGTGTCTCTTGATACTCCTGTAGGTGAAGAAGAGGATTCAACTCTTGGAACATTTATTCAAGACGAAAATGCAATTTCTCCAGCTGATTCAGCTTCAATTATGATGCTAAAAGAGCAACTTATGGAGGTTCTTGCAACACTTACACCAAGAGAACAAAAAGTTATTATGCTTCGTTATGGTATTGAAGATGGTCACACAAGAACTCTTGAAGATGTTGGTAAAGAATTTAGTGTTACACGTGAACGTATTAGACAAATTGAGGCGAAAGCACTTAAAAAACTTCGTCAACCATCAAGAAGCAAGAAGTTAAGAGATTATGTTGATATGGATGGTAAATAGTGAAGACCTATAAGCGTATAGCAAAGTTAGATGAGGCAGTTAAAAGTGTTTTTGAAAATTTAAAAAAACCATTAATTGTTGCAGATATAGGGACTGACCACGGATATCTTGCTGAAAGTTTATCAAAAGAACCTTTTGTTCAAAAGGTTCTTGCAAGTGATATAAGCTCAAAAAGTTTATCTAAACTTGAAAAGATTATTCAAAATAGAAAACTTGAAAAAATTGAAACATTTGTTGGAGATGGGCTTGTTCCTATTAAAGAGGCAGATGTTTCAGTTATTGCTGGAATTGGTGGTTATGAAATTATTAAAATTTTAAAAACACAAAATATTGCTATTTCTGGTAAGAATAAGTGTGATTATTTTGTTTTGCAACCAGCACAAAATGTAAATGAACTTCGAATTTGGCTTTTTGAAAATAAAGTTAAAGTTTTGAAAGACTATGTGATTTTTGATTCGGATAGGTTTTATCCAATAATTATTGTTGATGTATCAAAAAAACAGAGAAATAGAAAATCAATTTGCAATGTTTGGCTTGGAAGAGATAATTCACTTGAAGATGAAGATTTTGTTTTGTTTATAAAAGATATGAGAGAGTCTTTTAAGTTTTTGAAAGATATTTCTAAAAAGCGTGCAAAACAAGATAAAGTTTTGTGGCAAAAATATAAACTAAATAAGATTATTGAAAAACTTTTAAAGTTGTGATATATTATACTAACTTGGAGGATATTATGTTAGAAAATATTTTAAAGTATCAAGAAATTGAAGGAAAATTGGTGGCTGAAGAAGCTGAACTTTCAAAGTCTAAAGACAGAGAAAAGGCTTCTGAAATTTCTCAACTTTTGAAAAATCAGCACAACAGAATTTTGGTTCTTGAAGGTCAGGCACAAAAGGTTAATGATTCATATAAAAAGGCAATTGCTAAATATGAAGAATTTTTGAAAAAACTTGAAGTACTTGAAAAAGAAATGGAAAATGCTGATGCTTCAAAAACATCAGTTTATGAAAAAGCTTATAAAGATTTTGCTTCAATTGCAAACACTTTAGAAAAAGATATTGCTAATATTTATAATCACATTCAACAAATTAGCAAAGAGTATGAAGAAATAATTAAAAAGTCGAAAGAAGATAGAATTAAATTTGACAAATATAAGGCTGCATTTAATAAACTTAAAGCAGAAAAAGAACCAAAAATTGAAGCACTTAATCAAGAACTTCGAGATACAAAAGAAAAGGTTGATTCAAAGCTTTTAAACGTGTATTTGCAAAAGCGTGAAACAAAGAAATTTCCTGTGTTTGTGGCACTTATTTCAAATAAGTGTGGTGGATGCAGAATGGAGATTTCAGCATCAAAACTAGGTCAGATGAAAACAAATGATTATGGTGTTATTGAATGCGAAAATTGTGGTAGATTAATATATAATAAATAGGGTGGAAAATTTCCACTCTTTTTTTTATTTTTGATTTATTTTATTTGTAAAAATATATATATTTTGTTATACTAATAATGTATATAATTATAAGGTGTAAAAGGAATAAAAATTATGAATAAACTAAAGAAATCAATTAAAGCAATTATTATTTCAATTTGCGCGGTTGTTGTGCTTGCAGGTTCTATTGTTGGAGCTGTTTTGGCAAACAAAGATAAACCTGTGAATGAAATGCCTAACAGTGCAAGTAATGTTTCAGTTTGTAATTTAACTGACGAACAAAAATTATTGAGTAAAAAAATAAATGATTCAGTTACTTCGAAAAACACAACTGTTTCAAAATATGATTACTCAAAATTTTATTTTGAAAATGATTCACAAGTTGATTTTGATTTAGTTGAAGCAATTTATGAAAATTATTTTACATATAAAACAGTTTATGGAAAAACAATTTATGTTCGTTCTCATGAGGCTGATGGCAAAATATATTTCAAAGAATTGTTTGAAGCTTTAAACGTAGTAGAAGAACGTGAATTTGAATTAGTTTTTGAATCAAATGAAAACTATGCTTATGGTGCATATGGTTATCAAGATGCTGAAGGCTATATTGCAAAGAGAGTGGTTGTAGATTTAACAGATGTTTCAAACATTAAAATTTTAAAAGAGTTTGAAGCTAGAGCAGAAACTTTTGATGATTTAGCATCAGAAATTGTTTTAAATAAAAGTATTATTTTAAAAACAAGTTATTTTGTTAACATTGAAAGAAATTTTAATTCTATGTTAGATGTTCAAATTTATGATTATAACTGTAATTTGTTAGATAATGTTTCAGGTTTTGGTTCATTTGATTATAAATCTTTCGAAGATAATTGTTTCTATTATGTTGTTGGGAATGATGTTTGTGTTGGAAGTTTTGTTAATGATGAATTTAAAGTTTATTCACTTGAAGAAAACAATGAATCACTTTACAATTATACAATTTCAGAAAACTACACCTTTATTGAAAAAATTTCATTAGCAGATATTGAAGATTTAGATGCTGTTGATGGAAAAGTTTATGATTATTACTATGTTGATATGAACACTGGTGATATTCAAGAAATTGAGCTTGAAGATGGATATGTTAAAGCAACATTTTCTTCAGAAAGTTTGAATGGTTATTATTTTGTTTATATGCAAAAAGCAAATGTATATTCAACAGATTTTGAAGAAAATGGCTTGATGGTTTATTACAAAGCTGATGGTGAAGTTGTTTTAAAATATTTAACTGACACCATTGAAGAAAAAGTAATTTTTATTCAAAATAATAATTTTGTAACAAAATATTCTGTTTATACTTTTGAAAAATCAGTTTTAGCTAAAAAAGTTAAAACATTTGGTGAAAATGCTAAAATTCAAAATGTTTTAGTTAATAATTCAACTTATGTTGTTTTTGATGGAAGACTTTATTATGTTTATGATATAAATGGTGATAAAGTTTTTGAACAAGGAATGAGCTTGATTTGTTCTTATGGTAATGGAATCTATTATGCTATTGAACAAGATGAGTTGTATTTAATGAATGTTAACTCAAAAACAATTTCAAAAGTTGCAAATTTTGCAAATGATGAAACCCAATATAATATGATTTCTATTATGTATGGTGGCGGATATTATTTCACAAAAAATGTTGATGATAACAATTATTCAATGTTTGATTACAATCAAAATTTAGTTTATAACAATGTTACATCATTTGAAATTATTGATAAGAACACATCTTATGTAAACATAGTTTTGAAAAATGGTCAAAAAGTTTCAATAGATTTAAATTCTTTGGTTTATTCTATTGAAGGTGTTAGTACAGATACATCTGAACCGATTGAAACTTATGCTTCATCAAGTGGAACAAACTGGTCTGCTACTGGTGGAAAAGATGAAACTAATAAACATTCTTGGGGAATGCTTACAGCTTCAAATGGAAAATATGCTTCTTCAGGAAAATTTGTTTGGGCTGGTAGTGGATTTGTTGTTAGTATGGTTGGTGACTCAACTGCAACTTTCTCATTTAACTATAACACAGGAACTGTTAGTATAACTAATACATTTGCTATAACACGTGTTAAGAAGAATGTTGCTGAACATAACTCATCAAATCAAACACATAGTATTATTCTTGATGTAGATTATCATTATAATATTGTTGTTAATCAATGGGATGACCACGTTGGTGATTTGAGAGGTATGGAAGATGTTTCGTTAGATGATGTTTATAGTTTTGTTTATGACTATATTTTAGATTCTAGCAAAGACTATGCTGAAGCAAACAATGCATCAAACTATAAAGAAAATAGTTCTTATGAAACTGTTAGATATGGTGGTTCATTTACATTATCTGCAAATCTTACTTGTATTGGTGGAAGACTTTCTGGCTATTCTGCCTTGGTTATTAGTGGAAACTCTCCAACATTTACTGCATCATTAAGCTCTGGTTCAAATTCATTGCCAGCTGCAAAATTATACACATCTCATAAAAGAGTCGATTGGAAAACCTATGCGGTTTATACACCAAATACCTACACAGTGTCTTATGATTATAAAGGCGGAAGTGCAGGTTCAAAAGCACCAACAGCATTTACTTATGGTGTGGCTGGTGGGTCTGGTGATAAAGAAATTTCAAACCCAACAAAATTAGGTTATACATTTACCGGTTGGTCAATTTCTGGTATGTCAAATAATTGTACTCACTGGTGGGGTGGTACTAGTCATGGAACAGGAACATCTGCTTCTAGTGTAACAGCAACCACAGGTTATTTAAACCTTACTGCTACTCACAATGGCACAGTAACATTTACAGCAAATTGGAGAGCAAATAAGTATAAGATAATATACAACTTAAATGATACAACAAAAATTGACAATATTACTTATTCTGCAAGTCTTGGAACAAACAAGCCTGTTGATATGGAGTATGGTGTAGCTGGTGGTCCTGATGATGAGGCAATATCAAATCCAACAAGACTTGGCTTCACTTTTACCGGTTGGGATATTTCAGGAATGTCAAGTGACTGCACTCACTATTGGGGTGGCAAAGATAGAGGAAAAGTGACAACTGCATCAAAAGTTAAAGATGATTTTGGATTCTTGAATTTAACATCTGTTGATGGTGGAGAAGTAACATTTAAAGCTAATTGGACAGCTAACACTTATTCAATTGATTATAGATTGAATGATGGTGGAGATGGCTCTGCTCATTATGGAACATATTATCCAGCATCGTTTAGTTTTGGTACTCCACAAACAATATCTAATCCAAAGAGAACAGGTTATACATTCACAGGTTGGTCAATTTCAGAAATGACAATTGATTGTGAACACTATTGGGGAGGCAGTGCACAAGGTAAAGGTGCAACAGCATCAAGCATTAAAGCAACTGCAAGCTTTAAAAACTTACGTTCAAATGGTAGTGCTTCAGTTGTATTCCTTGCAAACTGGTCTGCTAATACTTATAAAGTTACATTTGATATGAATAATCCTAACGGTGTAACAAATGATATTTCATCTTTCTCTGATGAAACACTAACATATAACACGGCAAAATTATTCACAACTGTTCCAACCAAAACAGGTTATATATTCAGCCATTGGAACGTTAGTAATATGGATGAAAAATCTTCTGTTACAGGGGATAAAATTATTCATAAACATAGGGCTAGCACTTCTGAAAGTTGGACTGATGTTGAAGGAACTTCTGTTAACAATTTAACACTTCCACGTCAAGTTATGAATCTTCATTCAACAGGTGGAACTGTTAAGTTTACTGCACAATGGACACCAATTACTTATAATTTAACTTATGATGCAAATAGTGGTGTGTTTAATTCAGACACAAATAACCCAACAAAAGCAACTTATGATCAATCATTCACAATAACAACACCAATAAGACACGGTTATAACTTTACATCGTGGACAGTTAAAGTTGGTTCTGCAGCGGGAACATCTCAAACACTTTCTGCGTTGTATCCTAACACAGCAGATTATTCATTTATAAACTTAACAACAACAAAAGATGTAACTGTTAAATTTACTGCAAATTGGTCACCTGTTGTTTATAAAATTAACTTTGTTTATAATAATCCAACTAAAACAAATGATTCAACAACTGCAACTTTTGCCTCATGGAAAAATATTGCAAATCCTACAAGAATGGGTTATATATTCGATTATTGGGAAATAACAGGAACATCTGCCTGTGGACATACTTCTAGTTGTGCGTGCTTCACTTCAGCCGATGGTGGTCAATGTTCTCATTATTACAACAATTCAAATAGTGATTCAGGTGCAACAAGATTTAGAGGGGAATCTCTTGCAAGCTGTAAAGCAACTTATTATAAAAACTTACACTGTGTGAAAGATGGAACTGTTACATTCACAGCACATTGGATAAAGAAGACATATAAAGTTATTAATGCTGGTGCATTGTATGGTGCAACAATCAGCACAGAATATCCAAAATATGATGATGTATTCTCAATGACTGCAACAACAAGTGCTCCAACCGGTTATCATTTTAATGGTTGGTCAATTACAGGTGCAAATAATAAAGATGAAAATACTAGTGAAACTGTTACCCATATTTATGGAACAACAAGTTCACCATCAACTACATTCACAGGAACATCTAAAACTGTTGGAAAAACAGTTATGTATTTCAAAAATCTTTCAAGTAATAATTGGGTTGATGATAATTCAACAGCTGCGGTTGTTACAATTACACCTGTTTGGGAGCCAAATACATATACAATAACATTTGATATGAATAACCCTAACAGAGTTACAACTGATATTACTCAAAAGTCTAACATTACTGCTACTTATGATGTTGCATATAATATTGCAAATCCAACAAAAGCAGGTTACACATTTAAAGGTTGGGCTCTTTCAGGTTTAACAACTGAATCTGATTGCTATCATTATTATGGAAATTCAAGCACTTCAATGACATTGTTTGTTGCTGACCCAAGCGGTGCTTATAAAGATTCTGAAACAGCTCAATATATTTTATTAAAGAGCACATATTATAAAAATCTTCGTTCTGGTGCAGGTAATGCACTCCTTAAAGCTTATTGGCAGGCTAATACATATACAATTACATATCACTATATTCCTGCATCATTCAATGTTGCAAATTATAATGCTTCGCAATTGTTTACTCATATCAACATTCCAAAAACAATGACATCAACAAAAACAGTTCAAGTGGTTTATGATACCAAATATAAAGCACTTGATGCTAAAAACTCACTTGGAGAAGTTGTTTTTGCACTTCCTGTTGGTTTGAAGTTTAAGCTTTGGACAATTTCGGCATCAACACTTTCAGCTAACACTCAATTAGCAAAATATAATTCAAGTAATGTTGTTGTAACAAATCAATCTGATAGCATTTTGCCTAATGAAGAAAGAATTTATGGTCCTGGAAAAGATAGTGATGGAACACTTAATTGGAAACACTATGCTTCAGATATTCACTTGTATGCTTGTTATGATTTAGCCGGAATCAATCTTCGTTATTATGGACCTTCTGCTGCTTCAGGTAAGAATGATTTAAGCAAATATTCAAATCTTCCAGCAGCTAATACAAATGTTAAATATACAGAATTTATCCGCTTTGCTGATTATACAAAAGTTGTTGATGGTATAAATTTGATGGGTTGGATGATTTCTGCCGATTATTTCAGTGTTGGTCAACTTACTGAACATTCTGTCACAATTTTTGAGTATAAGGGTGGACAATATATAGCATATCAAGGTTCTCCAGCTTATTGGAACTATACAAATGTAGATGCTTATAGTTATGAAGACCCAACATATTTCTTATATGCTGTTTATAGTGATGATTATTCAGGTTCAACTCACGCATTAGACTTTACTTATTATGATAATTCTAGTGGCTCACTTGGTGCTCATTTTAGTTCTAAATTCTATTCAGTTAAAGGTGAAGATGATTCAATAACATCAGTAAAAATTCCAAGAATTTATAATGACGGATTGCATGGTTGGTTGCCTGTTGAATTTATTGATAGTGATGCGTTTTCTCATTACGAATATCTCACAACAGCAATATGGTTTGATTCAATTCGTGAAATTGGTGGATTTGCTTTTGAAGAATGCACTAGACTTTCAACATTTACATTAAATGAAGGTTTATCCGTTATTAATGTATATGCATTTTATGGCTGTTCAACAATAACATCACTTTCAATGCCAAGTACCTTAAGAATTATTGATGAAGATGCTTTTGATGGTTGCACAAACGTTTCTTCGTTATCGTTAAATGAAGGACTTTTAACCATTAGTCACTATGCATTCTATAATTTATCAAAAGTAACATCGCTCTCACTTCCATCAACACTTGTTGGTGAAATTGGTGAGTATGCGTTCAGTTATATTCAAATGACATCTGTTACTATTCCTAAAGGTGTTACAACTTTAGGTTATGCGTGCTTCTATCAATGCACAAAACTTGCAACGGTTACATTTGCTACCGGTAGTGCATTAAAATCAATTGAGGGAAGTGCATTTAATAGAACAGCTATCACTACAATTAGTCTTCCAAATTCAGTTACATCGATTGGAAATTATGCGTTCTATATCTGTTCAAAACTTGCAACAGTGACTCTTCCAGATTCGCTTACAACACTTGGAAATTCAGTATTCTATGATTGTTCAGCGTTAACAGCGGTAACAATTCCAAAAGGATTAACTTCAATTCCTGCGAATACATTCTATGGTTGTGCTAAACTTGCTGCAGTTACAATTTATAATGGAATTACATCAATTGGAGATACTGCATTCTATGGTTGTTCATCGTTAACAACCCTCACAATTCCAAATTCAGTTACATCAATTGGAAAAAGTGCACTTTCTGGTTGTTCAAAACTCGCAACACTATCTATTCCATTTGTTGGTAAGACTGCTGCAACAACAACTGCTTCAGAATATATCATTGGTTATATTTTTGGTGCATCAGGAGCAACAAATAATTCATCTTATGTTCCAACAACTTTAAAAACAATTTATGTTACAAATGATACATCAATCAATGCAAATGCATTTAATGGTTGTGCAAATTTAACACATCTTTATATCAATAAAGGTGTAACATCAATTGGTCAAAATGCATTTAATGGTTGCACAGCACTTGTTGAATTAAGTTTGCCATTTGTTGGAACTTCAAAAACTGAAACAACAAACTGTTATTTAGGTTATTTCTTTGGTCAAACCTCTGCAAGTTCAACAACTACAAGTGTTCCATCAACGCTAAAAACTGTTCATATTACAAATGCAACATTTGTTGGTGATTATGCGTTCTATTACGCACCTGTAACAACTGTTAATCTTAATGAAGGTATAACTGAAATTAAGACATATGCATTTGCATCTTCTGGTGTTACATCAATAACACTTCCAAAAACTGTTACAAAAATTGGAACAGCAGCGTTTCTTAATGCAACAGCACTTGCTAGTGCAAACTTTAATGATGGTTTAACTTCAATAGGTGCTAGTGCATTTAAGGCTTCGAAAATAGCAAAAGCAGTTATTCCTCAATCTGTAACATCTATTGGTGCTAATGCGTTTGAGAATTGTGCAAGTTTAACAACAATCGTGTTGTTTGATGGGGTGACATCAATTGGTGATTATGCATTTAGTGGAACAGCAGTAACATCTATCAAAATTCCAAAAACAGTGACAACAGTTGCTAGTAGATTATTCTATAATTGTAAATCACTTTCAAGTGTAACTTTACATGATTCAATAACATCTATTGGTATTGGTTCGTTCTATGTTACTCCTGCACTAACATCAATAACACTTCCAAATTCTTTGACTACAATTAGTGATTTTGCGTTTGAAAAGTCTGGTCTTACAAGTATTTATATTCCAGATTCTGTAACAACATTGGCAAGAGAAGCTTTTGATGGTTGTGCATCACTTTCAAGTGTTAGACTTTCTAACAATATCGCAACAATTGGTTATGAAGCATTTATGGGAACTGCAATCACAAGAATTGAAATTCCTGCAAGTGTTACTAATATTCAATATAGAGCATTCAAAAATTGCACTGCGCTTGTTGAAATTCTTTGTTTTGGTGCAGTTGCTACATTTGGTATTGCAACAGAAACACCATTTGCTGGCTGTGAAGTTATTGATTATTTCTATTATGGTGGAAGCAGTACAACATTCTATTCAAATATTTCTGGTTATAATGAATCACATTTATTCAAAAATTCACGTTATCAAGAAATGACTTATGTTTACAACTTTGACCATATGCAATTTACTTATCATGATGGATATTATTCATTTAAAGCAAAGGGAACAATTGCTAGTGGTGATAGTATGGTTATTCCTGCAACTTATAATGACGGTGTTCATGGAAGATATCATGTAAAAGTTATTGAAGAAAAGGCATTTGAAAGTCAAACAGCAATGACTTCTGTTAACTTAAGTTCATCAGTTGAATACATTTATGACAGAGCATTTTATAATTGCACAGCTCTTACAACTGCAAATATTCCTTCTTCAGTGTCATATATTGGAGGATATGCATTCTATGGATGTGCTGCGATAACTTCGATTTTGACAATTCCAGCACAAGTTGTTCATATTGAAGATTATACATTCTATAATTGTCAAAAAGCAGGATTTAAGTTTGCTGCCAATGCTCAATGTGAATATATTGGTATTTATGCATTCTATTACGCATCGTATAACGCGGCTAGCGCAAATAGATATTTAATGACAATTCCTTCTGATGTTGAATATATTGGTGCACATGCATTCCGAACAGCAAAATATATGTTTACTGGTGAATTAAAAATTCCTGCAGGCTTGTTATATATGGGAAGGGGAGCATTCTATGATTGTGATTATATCACAATGGTATCTATTCCTACATCGCTTGATAGTATTGAAGAATACACTTTCTTTAGTTGTGCTAATTTAAGTGTTGTTTATATTCCAAATACAGTTAAATCTATTGCTGGACGTGATTATAGCACAGCACCATTCTATTCTGCAGGTCCAAACTATGATTCTGCACCATCACTTTCAATCTATTTGCAAGGAAATGGTCCATTGTCTGGTTGGGGTTCATATTGGAATAATACTACATCTGGCAAAAAGGCAAATGTGTTCTATAATTATTCAAAAATGCCACATGGAACAATTACACAATTAAATACAGCAAAGCCTTTAGTTCAAGACGCAGATGGAATCTTTAAAGTTGATTTGACATCAAAACTTACAAGCACAACAGCTGCTGGTTTGAAAATTACTGCAGATTATTTTGTTAATGTTCGTTTTGAGTATATGATTTATGGTTCAGATAATGCTGTTGATATGTGTATTGAACTTAATGGTTCAACTTATCCGGTTTCGCTTAAAGGCAGCCGAACAACAACTTATCAATATTATTCAGTTCTTTTAGCGAAAGATGAGTATTTGAAGATAATGATTAACAACTCAAGCTGCTCAACTGTTGCTTGTGGATTGTATATTAAAAATCTTCGTATAGAACCTATTGAAAAATATGGTAGTTACGATTTTAGCAAATCTGGAAATGTGTTAACATCAACAAATAATGGTGTTCATAATTCAGAATCAGGTTTCACTTATTATGCAACAGAGCATTGTGAACTTTCATTTGGTTATAGAAACTATAGTCAATCAAGTTATGACTATATTGTGGGATATTTAAATGGAACATCAAAGATTTCTGGATATCAATCTTCATCTTCATATAAGAGCTATTCTGTTACTATGAAACCAGGTGACTATTTCTCTATTTATTTCAAGAAAAATGGTTCAACAAACAGTTATGATGACAAAGGTTATGTTCAATATTTCTATGTTGCAATGATTCAAGAATGGAGTTTTGATGAGCTGAATTATACATCATTAACCGGATATTCAAATGCTGCCTATAGCAACGCAAAAGTTGGTGAAGCATTTGATATTATTGGTCAATGGACAAACTTGTCAGTTACTACTGTTAATGGTTGGGAAGTGTTGTATAAACGAATAAAAACAACAAAATATAATGCTCAAATGAGATTTGTGTTGTTCAACCATAATGGTATTAGCAATTGTAATAGTGGAGATTTAGCTTCAAGTTCAAAAACTCTTGTTGGACCATATATGCAAGTAACAACATCTACACCTGGAAATGGTGATAATATTTCAACTTCGGTAGCGTATGGTTGCTTCTTGCCTGATATGTATAAAATTTCAATTGTAACATTAACAATTCCAACGCCTGGAAGCTATTATTTGGCATTTAATATGGGTGGAATTGCTGATGGTCAGACAGTTGAATTAGATTTATATTGTTTAGATTATCTTGGTGTTGAAGTTTATTCTATTTCAACCTACACTTATCCTGATTCAGCGTTTGATAACTGGACATCAAATGCGGCATCTACCAGCGGTTATGGAACTTATCATGATAGGTCTTATGATGCTACAACATATCATAGCACTGTTAAGAGTGGAGATTACTTCTTCCGTTCAGGTAATAAAGGTGTTCAAACTTCTATTTCAACAACTAAATATGTTGCTCCTGCTGATGGTTTAGTTTCATTTAATTACAAGGTTGAAAGTGAAACTGGTCACGATACATTCCATTTATACTTAAACAATGCAACAGCACCAATATTAATTAGAACAGGATATGTGAGTGGTTCATATTATGTTTCTGTAAAGAAAGGTGATATACTTAAATTTGTATTTAGAAAAGATGTTTCGGTTGATAAAGGTATTGATGCCGTTGAGATAACGAACTTTAAATTTAAGAAAACGTTTGTGTTCAATGATGATGGTGATGGAACGTATTCATCAACAAATGCAGGTGTTCAAAACTCTGAATGTGTTTATGTTGTTCATACCGGTGTATCACCTAGCACTTACGATGGATTATATCCAAGTCCAAAGACTAGCGGAACTGCAAG
The DNA here is from genome assembly GCA_045650505.1 of Clostridia bacterium. Lineage (GTDB taxonomy): Bacteria > Bacillota > Clostridia > Christensenellales > UBA1242 > RGIG1681. The sequence continues at coordinate 25,065 of JAZRRE010000022.1, forward strand.
TATTAATTTAAGCTTTAGTCGTGAGTTGATTCATGATAAGGTTGAAATTTATGATGATAAAGGTAATTTGTTATTTACATCAAGAGGTATGACTAGCACAAGCAAAAATTTAAGCTTTTCAGTTTCGGGCAGTTCTGGTCCAATTTGCTTTATTATTAAATATATTAAAGATGGTTCAATTGATACAGGTACTGATTTAGTTTCTATTGATAAGATTCAATTAACCTTAAGTTAGTGTTGATTCAAAAAAGATTGGGGAAACCCAATCTTTTTTTATGCATAAATTTATTGATTTTAATCATAGAATTTAAAATGAAAAAATATTTTTTTTGTTTCAAAATTATGATTTTATTAATATGTTCAATTGTTGGTGTGGGGTTTGTTTCCGGCGCAGAAATTTATCAATTTTTTGTTAAGTTTGGAAAGTTTTCATATTTTGGAGTATTTGTATTTTTTGTTTTAATTTTTGCGCTAACAAACAAAATCTTACGGCAAAATCAAAGTGAACAAAATGTGTTTAAAATGAATATTTTAACTAAAATAGTGTCAAATAATACATTTTTGACAAAATCTAAATTAAAATCAAAATTGTTGTTTGTTAACATATTAATGATGGCGTCGGCAATGTTTGCAGGGTTATTTAATTTAATTTTTAAATTATATTTCCATAACCATTTATTAATATTAATTTTTGCGCTATCTATAATTTTTCTTGTGCTTTATTTTGGTATTTCGGGACTTCAAAAATTTGATTATTTTGTGATTGTTTTGCTTGGGATTATATTGTGTTGTTTCTGTTTTTGTTCTAATGATATTAGTTTAAATCAAAATGCATTTTTTATATTTGAATTTAAAAATTTAATTTTTTCTGGTTTGTTTTCTGCGATTTATGTATTTATGAATATTGTTCAGATTCAACCGATTTTAAGTGAAAAAAATATTCAGTTGAGTGGCAAAGAGAGAAAGGGTTTTGCCTTTGGTTTTTCCTTGATTTTAACAATTATATTGTTTGTTTTTGTTAGGTTTTTTAATGCAAATTTATATCTTAAAAATAGTCAAATGCCGTTTTTAAATTACTTTAGTTGCAAAGGTGGGGTTGTTTATTTAATTTATGTTATCGGGCTGTTTTTGGCGTTATTTTCATCTTTAATCACAACTCTTGTTGGTGTTAAATCAAGATTAAATAAAAGGTTAAATTCAAATCTTTTATCAAGCGTTGGGGCGATTGTTTTAAGCTCGGCAATTAGCTTGATTGGTTTTTCAAATTTTATTTCTATAGTGTATCCAATTGTTGGAATTATAAATTTTGTTATATATGTATTTTTATAGTTTTTTGTTGATAACTTGTCAAATTGTTAATAACTTTG
>JAZRRE010000023.1:0-19362 GCA_045650505.1 Clostridia bacterium
AAAACAAAAAATTATTTTCCTACAAAATTAGAAAAACAAGGAAATTTTTTAAAGCTTAAACAATTTAAATCAAAATCAAAAAAATCTTTAAATAATAAAAACTTTTTCAAAATATTTATATCAGGAATATTTTTAATTATATTTTCTATATTTATTCCCTTTGCAAAATATTATATGTTCTTTGGCTCATTTCTTTTAATTTTATCAATCATTTGTTTATTTAATAAAAACAAAACAACCAATGATAATTTTGATTTAGCTTCAATCACAAAAAAAACTGACACTTAACATTGTGTCAGTTTTTTTATTAACCTCTAATTTCGAGTTTATTTCTTGTTAAATATTCAACAAAATCACTTCTAAATTTTTCAATTTCTTCACCAGAAAGTGTGTGATCTTGACTGCAAAGTGTAAATTTTAATGTAACCGATTTCTTTCCTGGAAGAGCTTGTTCATTTTGATAAATATCAACAAGTGAATAACCAAGCATATTTTTTGATTTGAATTTTGAAAGCATTTTTTGAAGGTCTGCATAAATTAAATTCTTATCACAAACAATATTATAATCAATTTCAACTGATTGATATTTTGAAACACTCTTAATTTTTCTTGCATAAGCAACTGTGTTTGCAAGTTTTTCAAAATCAATTTCAAGAACAGCAACATTAAATCTCTTATCTGTCGCCTTTTTAACTTCTGGATGAATGATTCCCATATAACCATAATCAGCTGTTCTTGATTTGATTCTAAATGAATTTACAGGATGTAAATAAGAAACAGTTTCTCCTTGTGCAAGTTCAACATCAACACCCATAATATTTTTAGCAATATCGATGATTGCTGTTTTCATTTCTGTGAAAAGCTCAAATTCTGTTTTCTTTTGACTAGCAAATAAAATTGCAAGTTTTTTATGTTCATCACAAATATTATCTTCATCAAGACCAGCAACAACACGACCAATTTCAAATACACGAACACTTTCATAGTTGTTTTTGTTTTCATCAAGGGTTCTAATGAGTGTTGGAATAAGTTCACTTCTAATTCCGCTTTGACCTGCATTTGAAGAGTCTAAAAGTGAAACATAAGACTTTGTATCAATTTTGTGTGCTTTGTTGAAATCTTCAAAATTCCACAAATATGAATGAATCTCATTAGCATTGTATTTTTCAGCAAGCATAAGTTTTGTATCATATTCATACTCAATAGACTTAATTAAATTTTGTGGAGCGGCATCAAAAGCAAGTGGAGCTGGCTTAATATTATCATAACCATAAAGTCTAGCAACTTCTTCAACTAAATCTTCTTTAATTGAAACATCTTTTGTTGCCCTAAATGTAGGAACTAAAACTTCAAGCATTTCACCTTTTTCTTCAACACCAAATTCAAGTGCCTTTAATGTTTTGATAATAAACTTGCGAGAAATTTCTTCACCAACAATTTTGCTAATAAATTTTGGGTCAAATTCAATTTTGATTCTATCATATTTCTTTTTATAACAATCACTTAATCTTGATGTTACTTTAACGCCAGAGTCGATAGATTTTAACACTTTCAAAATTCTTGCAAGAGCAATTTCAGTCATTTCTGGGTCTAATGATTTTTCATATCTTTGAGATGAGTCAGTAATTAAACCAATAGTTCTTGCAGATTTACGAATAGCAGCAGAATCAAATACAGCAGCTTCAAATAAAACTGAATTTGTTTCATCTGAAATACCCGATTTTAATCCACCCTTTACACCTGCAATAGCAACAGGTTCTTTATCTTTATCAGCAATTAAAACTGCACCTTTTGGAGGATTGTGTTCTTCACCTTCAAGTGTAGTCATAACAGTTTCACCATCAGCTTCAATAACATTAATTGAATCAACAATTTTGTTATCAAAAGCATGCATTGGAAGACCAACATCAAGCATAACATAGTTTGTTAAATCTGCAAGAAGATTAATATCTCTCATTCCAGCATAATTCAAACGAATAGCCATTTCTCTTGGAGATTTTTTAACTGAAATGTTATCTACTGAAAGTGCTGAATATCTATAACAATTTTCTGTTTCAATATTAACGGCTATTTCAGGAAGTTTCTCAAAAGCATTTAAATCTTCAAGAGGCATTTTTTGAAGTGGTCTATCAAACATTACTGCAAATTCACGAGCAAGTCCATAATGACCCCAAAGGTCAGGACGATTTGTAAGTGACTTGTTGTCAATTTCAAGCACAATATCATCGATTGGCCAAGCTTCTTTGATATCTTGACCGATTGTTACAGGTTCTTTAATATCAATAAGACCTTCATCATCACTGCCAACACCGAGTTCTGCTTCAGAGCAACACATACCGAATGATTCAATTCCAACCATTTTTGTAGGCTTAATTTTCATACCCTTAATTGAGCTTCCAACTTTACAAACAGCAGTAACCATTCCTTCGTAAATGTTAGTTGCACTGGTTAAAATTTGAATTATTTCATTTCCAACATCAACTTGCATAACATGCAAATGGTCAGTTTCTGGGTGTTTTTCAATCTTTAAAATTTTACCAAAAACAATATTTTGAATATCTTCACCCTTCTTTTCAACACCTTCAATTTCAGCAGTTGAAAGGTTGAATCTTTTAACAAGTTCATCTACCTCAATTCCAGATAAATCAACGTAATCTTTAATCCAATTTATAGAAATTTTCATTATCTTTCACTCCTTACATCTTTGTCTTAAATTGACTCATAACTTTTAAGTTATTGCTGTTTAAATGTCTAATATCATCAAGATTTGTTCTAATCATAACAAGTCTATCGAAACCAAGACCGAATGCAAAACCATTATATTCTTCAGGGTCAATTCCTGCCATTTTCAAAACATTTGGATGAATCATACCACATGGACAAAGTTCAATCCAACCAGAACCACCACAAGTATGACAACCTCTTCCACCACAGAATGGACATTTTGCATCCATTTCATAACTTGGTTCTGTGAATGGGAAGAAACCAGGACGAAGTCTAACTTCAATATCTTTCTTAAAGAGTGCTTTAAGCATTGCCTTTTCAAAGTAAATCAAGTTTGCAACAGTGATATCTTTTCCAACAACAACACCTTCAAGTTGGAAGAATGTATTTTCGTGTCTAGCATCAAGTTGTTCATTTCTAAACACTCTTCCTGGGAAAATTACCTTACAAACAGGTCCATAAGTACGAAGAATTCTATTTTGAGCAGCAGAGGTTTGAGTCTTTAAAAGTTGACCATTATCAAGCCAGAAAGTATCTTGAGTGTCACGAGCTGGGTGATTTTTCGGAACATTAACAGACTCAAAGTTGTTATATTCTGTTTCAACTTCATTTCCATCTTCAATAACAAAACCCATATTTTTGAAAATATCAACTACTTGTTTTTGAATAATAGTTCTTGGGTTAAGTGAGCCAGTTTCAGTATCTACAGGAAGTGAATAATCAAACATTTCAGTGTTGTTGATTTCTTCTTCAATTGCTTTTTGCTCAAGAGCAAGTTTTGTTTCTTCAATAACACTTTCAATTTTACCTTTAAGTGCATTAACTTTTTGACCAAACTCTTTCTTTTGTTCTACAGGAACTTCTCTAAACTTTGACATAATGTCAGTTATATATCCTTTTTTGCCAAGATATTTAACTCTAACAGTTTCAAGTTCAGCAAGTGCAGAAACGGTTTTTATTTCGTCGTCAAATTTCTTTTCAACTTCATAAATTTCATTTAATTCCATAAATTTTTCTCCTATAAAATTTTTGTAACAAAAAAAGTCTTGCAAGTCCTAATATAAGGACGCAAGACTTTGCATAGCGTGGTACCACCTTATTTCGTGATAAAATATCACCTTATTATGCTTTAACGATAGCTTCAATCGAAATATGTTTCCATATCCAGCTCCGGTGCCGAAATTCATTTATGGTTTGGTGCAAAACTTTCAGCCTGCGATTTTGCTCTCTAAAACCAAATTATCATAAACTACTAAATCACTTTCATAGCTTTTCAAAATAATGAGTTAAGTCTAACACACAAAGTAAATTTTGTCAACAAGTTAAAAACTAAAATTCAATATGTTTAATACCTTGTTTGTTAGAGCGTCTGTATAATACAAATTTCTTTCCAATATGGCAAACCTGTTCAGCTTTAAGAGCTTCAGCTGCTTGAATTAAATAATCTCTTGCAGTTTCTTCAGCATTTTCTAAAACTGAAACTTTAACAAGTTCACGAGCAGTAAGTTCTCTGTCAATTTGTGCAAGCACAGTTTCTGTAAGACCATCTTTGCCCATAATTGTTGTTGCTTGAATTGTGCTAGCAAGTGAACGAAGTTTTGCTCTTTGTTTAGAGTTTAACATAATTTCTCCTTTATTCTTTAATTTCAAATTCAATATCTTTAATTCTAATTATAGAGGTTTCATCAGCACCTCTCTTTTTAAGTTCTTTAATAATCCCCTTATCTTTAAGCACTTTTTGGAAATATGAAAAAGATTGAAAATCACTTAAAACTACACCACGAACAAGTTCATCAATAAAGCCACCAACAACTTCAAATTCATTGTCACCAACTTCAATAATTTCATATCTGTTTGGATTTGGTCTTTCATAAACAAATGGTTCATATTCAAGTTTTTGCTTTGGAGGAAGTTCTTTAAGTTTTTCAATAGTCACTTTCAATAGTTCATCAAGATTTCTATTTGAAACTGCTGAAACTTCAATAATTTCATACTTGGTTTTAAGTTTTGAAATCTTCTTTTTAAAGTCTGCAATTTTTTGCTCATCATCAACAAGGTCAATTTTATTCAAAACAATCACTTGAGGCAATTTTTCAACACTTTCACCATGTTTTTTAAGTTCATTGTTAACGATAGTGAAATCCTCATAAGGGTCTCTTTCTTCACTTCCTGAAATATCAACAACATGAAGAAGAAGTCTAGTTCTTTCAATATGTCTTAAGAAATAATGTCCAAGACCAACACCTTCACTAGCCCCTTCAATAAGACCAGGAATATCTGCAATAACAAATGAACCATCACCTGCTTTGCAAACACCGATGTTTGGAGCAAGAGTTGTGAAATGATAGTTGGCAATCTTTGGCTTTGCATTTGTAAGCATTGACAAAATTGTACTCTTTCCAACATTAGGAAAACCAATCAATCCAACATCTGCAATGGTTTTAAGCTCTAAAATAACTTCTTTTTCATCACAAAGTTGACCTGTTTGTGAAAATGATGGGCGTTGTCTGGTTGAAGACTTAAATCTAGCATTTCCAAGACCACCAAGACCACCCTTGAGTACAGTTATTGATGAACCATCTTCAAATAAATCACAAATAATTTTATCTGTTTCATTGTCACGAATAACTGTTCCACAAGGAACTTTAATGATTAAGTCTTTACCATTTTTTCCACGCATAAGTGCACTTCCACCGTTTGCACCATTTTCTGCTCTAAAATGCTTTGTAAATCTAAAATCAATTAAGTTGTCAATTCCTCTATCAGCAACGAAAACGACTGAACCACCGTGTCCACCATCGCCACCATCTGGTCCACCTTTTTCAACATACTTTTCGGTGTGAAAACTTGTTTTTCCATTTCCACCATTACCAGCTTTAATAAAGATTTTAACTCTATCTAAATACATAATCTCTCCAATTATTTTTTATTTTTATAAAATTTGCAAACATCTGAAAGTTTACAAGTTTCACAAAGAGGTCTTTGTGATTTGCAAATATATCTTCCGTGAAGAACTAACGCATAATGCATTTTTATCCACTTATCTTTTGGCAAATTCTTTTCAAGGTCAGCTTGAACCTTTGAAACAGTTTTTCCGTTTGCAAGACCAACTCTGTTTGACACTCTAAACACATGAGTGTCCACTGCAATAGCAGGAATTTTAAATGCAAGTGAAAGCACGACATTAGCAGTTTTTTCACCAACACCAGCAAGTGATTTTAAGTCTTCTTTTTTTGATGGAACTTTTCCCTCATATTTTTGAACCAAGTCTTTTGACATTTCTAAAATGTGTTTTGCCTTATTATGAAAAAAGCCACAAGGACGAATTCTAGTTTCCAATTCTTCTTGTGACAATGTTATCATTTTCTCTGCAGTGTTATAGTCTTTGAATAATTTAGCAGTAACTTCGTTTACTCGTTTATCTGTGCATTGCGCAGATAAAATCACAGCAACTAAAAGTTCATAATCAGAGTTAAAAACAAGTTCACATTCTGGGTCAACATAAAGTTCATCAAACTTATTAATTATTGCCAAAACGCTTGTTTTCATTATTTTCTTCCAATCCTTTCGCGCATTTTATCATAAACAATAGTAAGAAGTCTAAAGCTCATAGCTTCTTCAAAATTACGGATATTAAGCCCTGTAATTTTATAAATTTTCTCGATACGATAAAGCAAAGTGTTTCTATGAAGAAACGCATTTCGGCTTGTTTCTGAAATGTTAAGATTATTCTTAAAGAAAGCATTGATGCATTCAATAAGTTCTTGGTCTTTCATAACAGAAATAATTTCTGGTTTCAAAAATCTCTCGCAAATTTCTGCTTGTTCATCAGGATTCAAGCATGAAATAGCAGTGTTGCAAAACGCAGAAAAAATAGACTCATCTTTTTTAGATTTTTTGTTAGCCTTTTCTGGTTTTTCTGAAATATTTTGACCAATTTGTTTTCCAGATAAATAATCCATACTCTTCTCCTTTTAACCATAGCATATTATAGCAAATAAATTTTAATATTTCAATATTTTTAGACAAATTGTCTAAAATTTTAAACAATACGATTTTCAGTAAGCTTTGAAAAAATAATACACTTGTTAGATTTTAATAATTCATTAAATTTTTTTTCATCAATTTCATCTAAATTTTCACCATTTAAAAGAATAATAACAACCTCTTCAAGTTCGGCAAATTCAAGTTTTAAGCCATCTAACACCTTGTTAAATTTAAGGTCAAATATAAACTGAATTTTCTCTCCATTTATAAGTGTGTATGTCTTGTCTTCTTTTTCAATGAACCTAGTAAATAAATTAACACTTTGCAAAAATTTCAAATTATCAAGAGAAGCATAAGCCGTTTCAAATTCTTTCAACGATTTAAACTCATAAGTTTTTGCCATATTTAAATAAACAAATTTATCAAACTTTTCATTTTTAAGTTCATCATTTAATTTCTTATAAGTTTCATCACCAATCGCTAAAAGCAATGTTAAATCTTTTCGGTTTAAAAGTTTTTGATAAACTTGAAACATTTTTTGAATTTCTTCATCATTTAAACCTTCAAATTGGTCATCTAAAAACAAAATTTGTGGATTTTTTAATATTGCTCTTGCAATTTGAAGCTTTCTTTTATTTAATAAACTTAACTTTTTTACTTTAACATTTAAGTTAGCTTTAATATCAAATTCATTTAATAATTTGTTTAAAGATTCATCTTCAACATTATTAATTTCTGCTATTTGAAGTTGATAGTCTAAATTTTGTTTTATTGTTTTTCCTTCAAACAAAACAACATCAGCAAGTACAAGTGAAAAATTTTTATCTTTATCACTAATCTCTTTTAACTCTTTTCCATTTAAATAAATATTTCCAAATCTTGAATCCTCAAAACCAGAAAGCACTTTTAATATTGTTGTTTTTCCTGAACCAGCAGAAGCAAGAATCAATGTTTTTGAATTTTTTGCAAGAGAAAAACTAACATCTTTCAAATAAAGAGGACTTTTATAATATGAAAAACATAAATTTTTTGTTTCAAAAAACATCAACAACTTCTCCTGTTTATGCCTTGATTATATCATATAAAATTTATCTAGTAAATAAAAATGCAAAATAAAAAAGCACTTGAAATTCAAGTGCTTTTTATTTACCTATTTTGTTTTGATAACACCATAGTCGCCATCAGCTCTTCTATAAAGAACATTAACATTACCTGTTTCCATATCTTTATAAATATAGAAGCTGTTATCCAAAAGTTCAATTTGTTCAACAGCTTGTTCATCTGAAATTCTGTCAAGTTCGAACTCTTTGTGTTTAACAATTTTAGCTGGTTCAACTTCAGGAATTTCATCAAAGAACAAAAGTGTTGCAGGGTCAACAGCAATTTTATTGCTATCTTTGTTTTTGCCTGCAATTTTAATAACTTGTCTTTCAAGTTTTGCAAGACACAAATCAAGGTTTGCATACATATTGTCTGTTTGAACTTCACTTCTTACAAAAGTATTTCTACCTTTTAAAGAAATTTCCATTTTATATCTTTCTAAAGCTCCTGTTTTAGAAAGAACAACTTTAGCGCTAGCGCCATCACCAAGGTACTTTTCAAACTTTTGCACCTTTTTATCAATAAGGTCTGTTAGCTTTTCTTTAGCCGCATAATTTCTTTGAACAATTTCAATTTTCATAATTCTAACCTCCTGTTTTGTTCTACCATAATTATATCAAACTATTTATGACTTTGTAAAATAATATTTTATATGTTTAGCACAAAACTTGAAAATCAAATTTTCCATCAAATTCATCAACACGAACTGCCGAGTTGTCTTGAAGTTCACCCGAAATAATCATTTCTGCAAGTGGGTCTTTTATCTCTTTGTCAATAACACGCTTAAGTGGTCTTGCACCATAAATTTCATCATAACCTTTATCACAAATTAACCTTCTAGCATTTTCGGTAATTTCAAGAGTGATATTTTTTTGAACAAAACGCTTTTCAAGTGAATTAAGCATAATGTTTGCAATTTTCATAACACTATCTTTTTGCAAGCTATCAAAAATAACAACCGAATCAATTCTATTTAAAAGCTCTGGTTTAAACTTATCTCGAAGCTTATCCATTAAAAACTCTTCAGTTTCAACTCGAACTTCGTTTTTGTGTTCTCTTTCATATTTTCTTCTTGCAAGCAAATCTTGAACACCATTATTACTTGTTAAGATTATAAGAGTATTTTTAAAATTAACCACTTTTCCAGATGAATCTGTAAGTTTTCCTTCATCAAAAATTTGAAGCATAATATTAAATATATCAGGATGTGCTTTTTCAATTTCATCAAAAAGAACAACTGAATAAGGTTTCTTTCTAACAGCTTCAGTAAGTTCTCCACCATCTTCATGTCCAACATATCCCGGTGGTGCACCAATAAGCCTTGAAATTGAATGACTTTCCATAAATTCACTCATATCAAAACGGACAATCGAGTCTTCATTATCAAACAAAACATCTGCAACAGTTTTTGTAAGTTCGGTTTTTCCAACACCTGTTGGGCCTAAAAATAAGAATGAGCCAATCGGTCTTTTTGGGTCGTTAATATCTGCTCTTGACCTTCTAATAGCCTTTGAAACAGCCGTAACTGCTTTTGGTTGTCCAATAACTCTTTCACTCAAAATTTGTTCTAATTTCAAAAGAGTTTCTCGCTCTGATGAAGTAAGTTTGTTAACCGGAATATTTGTCCACGTAGAAACAACATCTCTAATATTCTCCGCCGAAATTTCACCAAAAGCAGAGCCGGTTTTAGCAACCATTTCTTGTTTTATTAAATTAATTTTTTCTTCTAATGCTTTCTTTTGTTTGTTTATAATATCAGCATTAATAAAATCATCTTTTTTTCTAAACTCTTCTTTTTTTGCATCAAGTCTAGCAATTTCAATTGATATTTCCCTCACTTCTTCTGGCAGAGCTGAAGCATTGACTTTAAGCTTTGAACAAGCTTGGTCAATAAGGTCTATTGCTTTATCCGGAAGATATCTGTTTGTTATATATCTTGTAGAAAGTGAAACAGCTGCCTCAACTGCTTCATCTAAAATTTTAACATTATGAAATTTTTCAAAAGAAGACCTAATTCCTTTCAAAATCTTAACTGTGTCTTTCTCTGTTGGTTCTTCCACCTTAACAGGTTGAAAACGTCTCTCTAATGCTGGGTCTTTCTCAATATATTTTCTATACTCATCAAGTGTAGTTGCACCAATTAAACGAAGCTCACCACGTGCAAGATAAGGTTTTAAAATATCAGCAGGAGAAATTTCACCCTCTTTTCCCGCTTCTGCAAGCATATGAATTTCATCAATAAAAACTAAAATTTTATCATTTTCTAAAATTGCTGAAATTGCATTTTTAAGCTTTTGCTCCATACTTCCTCTAAATTTAGTTCCCGCCATTAAAGATGCTAAATCTAATGAGAAAATGGTTTTGCCTAAAAGCACATCAGGCACTTCATTTAAAATGAGTCTTTGAGCAAGACCTTCAACAACTGATGATTTTCCAACACCAGCCTCACCAACAAGCACAGGGTTATTTTTTGTCTTTCTACATAAAATTTCAATCATATTAGAGGTTTCTTCATCTCTACCAATAATTTTATGCATATCACTAGTAGCCACTTTTTTTGTCAAATCAATACCAATGTTAGAAAGGGCTTCAGGAAGTTCGTATGTATAACTTATGCTTACTTTTTCTTGAACTTTTTTAGGTTTTACTTCAAGCATTTCAACATTATATCCCATCACTTTTTCAAGTTTACTTTTTAAAATTGAAACATCAAGTTTAAATAAATTTTTCAAATTTTTAGTCGCACTAAAACTCTCATTAGAAAGCAAAATATACAAAACATCTTCAATTTCAAGCAAATCTCTACCATTTTTTTTGCAAAAATTTGTAGTTTTTGCGAAAATTGTTGTTACGGATTTTGAATATCCAACAGTTTTTGGAACAGTTATCATTTTTGGCTTTAGATATGATAATATAACTTTTTTATATGAATTTGCTTGAATGCCAAAACTTGCAAAAACACGTGATGCTTTAGAATCAACTGAAAGTATGCCATAAAGCAAATGTTCAGTTTCAATTTGTGATTCACCTGTTTGTTTTGCAAATACTGCTGATTTTTTTATAGCCTCTTGCAAAGAATTTGAAACAGCCATAACATTCTCCTATTTTATTCTTTTTGATTTTAAAACATTTATTAAAAAAGTTGCACGATATTTATCAAGCTCTGATTCAGTAACTTTTGAACCAGAAATTTTTGTGAGTGAATAAGGCATAATATCAACCATTAAATTGTTTATAAAATTAACCTCTTTAAATCGAATAAAATCTAATGCCACTCCAATCTTTATTTCTCCAAGCAATTGTTTTGCTTCAGCAACATCAATTTTATAACAATTAGTAAGAACACCCCATGCTCTTTGTATTTTATCTTTAATATTGTCATAATTTCGAACAGAAAGCAAATCTGCTCTTGCCGCAATTTCCATTTCAGCAAGCTTGATTGCAATTTCCGTTATACCAAACACATACTCACTCTCTTTTCTTCCTATTGTTTGATTATTGCTTGCCTTATAAGTATATGCTGCACAATCAATTTCATCATCTGCAAATCCAAGTTTAATTCCTTGATGAGATAAGGTTGAAATTATTTCTTTAATCTTTCCACTAATAGTAAGTGCTGGTAAAAATAATGTTATGCTTGCTTTTGCACCTGTTCCAACACCTGAAATGTTCGAAGTTAAAAAACCAAAATTATCATCATAAGCAATATCAAGCTTTGAAATAATTTGATTATCAACCGCATTCAATTTCTCATAAGCTTTAATCAAATTTAAACCTGTCATAGTGCAAGTTTCAACAATGTGGTCTTCTTCATTAAGCATAATAGATATCTCTTCATCTTCAGACAAAATCACTGCACCATGCTCAAACATATCAATTAACGCACTTGAAATAAGTTCGTTTGAAATAAGCCCCTTTTCAAACATAATATTTACATCAAGTTCAGGAAGGGTTCTCATTTTATAAATTTTAAAACCATCATCAATCTTCAAAATATTATCTGCAAGTTTATTTAAAACCTTCAATCCTTCTTCACCATCAAGTTTTGAAGGAAAATTGAAACCATTTATATTTCTAGACAGCTTAATTTTTGAAGAAACAATAATAGAACTATAATCTTTAACCATTAAGCTCTCCTTTTAATTTTTCAATCTTATTCTTAAGAATTTCAGCACGCATAAAGTCTTCTTCTTTTGCAGCTTCATTTTTTTCTTCTTCAAGCTGTTCAATTTGCTCTTTAATTTTAACTTTTGAAATATGTTTTGTTGAAACCTTACCAATATGATTCATCGCGCCCTGCTGTCTTAAAAGCAGTTCTCTAATTTCTTCTTCAAAAAACTTATAACAATTAGCACAACCAAGCACATTAGTTCTATAAAACTCACTGAGTGTCGTTTTGCATCTTTGACAAGTTCTTTCTTGAATATAATTAAAATTATCATTATCATCAAAAACAAATTTTGTGTTAGCATTAAAATCAAACATAATCGCTCCTTAATCTTTAACCATAAGCTTTAACAAAATATTTTTAAATGCTTTTGCTCTAATTTTATCTTTAATTGTAAATGGCATTGAAAGTGAATCATCAGAAAGTGCTATATCAATAAGCAAACTTTCTTTTTTTGTGATAATCTCATCGCTAACAAGTTTATCTAAAATTTGAAGCATACGTTTTTCAGTGAGTTCATCACCAACACTCTCAAAAACAAGCCCATTTAAATATGCATTTGTATCAGTGGTCTTAATTTTAGTAATTTTAATAAATCCACCTCCACCACGTCTGCTTTCTTTAATATAACCTCTATCAACAGTAAATCTTGTATCAAGCACATAATTTATTTGGCTTGGAGCACAAGAAAAATATTCAGCAAGTGAATTTCGTGATATTTCAACATAATCATTTGCACCCATTGTCGCAATTATAAATTGTTCAATTGATTCAGAAATATTAGCCATTTTTACCTCCAAATTAACCATTAGTCAAAGATGGTCAAATACAATTTTATGATACATTAAACCTCTCTTTTAAGTCAAACAAAAAGAGTATTTTACACAAAGAAAAAAGAGACTTTTTTCAGTCTCTTTAATTTTATTTTTTTATTTTGAAACAAATATAACACCACTTGTTCCAGGTCCTGCATGTGCGCCAATAACCGGTCCTACAAAAAATCTGCGAAGATTGATTTTCTTTCCGGTATTTCTTATTCTTTCAGCAAGTTCATCACCAACTTTTTTATTATCAGCATCTAAAACCCAAACTTCATATTTGTCATCATCATTATATTCTTCAACAAACTTATCAACCATAAAATCAATTGCTTTTTTCACACCTTTCACAGTTGTTAATTTATCAAGTTTACCATCTTTTACTGAAAGAATTGGCTTAATGTTAAGCATAGTTCCAAACACTGCACTAACAGCTGAAATTCTACCACCTCTTTTTAAATATTGCAAACTATCAACATAGAAATAGACTTTCATTTTGTCTTTAAAAGTTTTCAAAAACTCAACAACTTCCTCATCTGTTGCACCTGCATTATGAAGTTTGCACGCTTCAATAGCAATAAGACCTGCACCACCACAAATATTTTCAGTATCAAATGTTGTAATTTTTCTTTCAGGATATTTCTCTTTCAAAATATTAATAGCAATATTCATTTGTTCAAACGTGCCTGAAAGTTTTGAAGAAAAATGAACATATAAAATATCCTTTTCTTCAGCAAAAACAGGCTCAAAATAATCAAGATAATCTTGTGTATTAAGTGCAGCTGTTGTTGCAATTGCACCATTCCTCATTTCTTTATAATATTTATCTATATCAGTGTTCTTTCCATAATCATAAACATATTCAACATTATTTATTGTATATGGCATGCCAATAATATGCATACCAAGAGCCTCTGCGTCAGTATGTAACATTTCGCAATCAGTATCAGTAAAAAATATACTACTCATAAGCATCTCTCCTTATATCTATAATTATATCATAGCAATAAATATAGATTAAAACATTTTTTACAAAAAAAATTACAAATTTTTATATTCTTACCCTAATTTTTAAAAACTAAATCAATGTTATCAAAATTTTCTTCATAAAGTCTTCTATCAAAGTCGTTATAAACACAAAAGACAACCTTGATTGGATAGTTATGTTGTTTGAGCCAATCTCTAACTGTTGTTATAGCAATTTTTGAAGCCAAATCACGAGGAAATCTATATGTTCCCGTTGAAATTGCACAAAATACTATATTTTTAAATTTATTTTCAAGCGCAAGATTCAAACAAGACTTATAACAATTTGCAAGGTCAATTTTGTCATGATATGAAACTCTATCAACAACCATTGGGCCGACTGTATGAATAATAAAGTTTGCAGGAAGATTATATCCTTTTGTAAGTTTAGCCTTTCCATTTGGTTCAGGGTGTCCTTGCTTATTCATAATATAATTCAACTCTTGTCTGATTTGAAGTCCACCAGCAGACATAATAACATTATCAATTGATGGGTCACAAGGCACAAAACTTCCAAGAAGTTGAGGGTTTCCAGCATTGACTATTGCATCAGCTTTAAGTGTTGTGATATCACCCAAAAATACCGCCATATTGTTAAAATATTCAAGTTCTTCAACATCTACAATAGGTTTATGAGTTCTTTCATAAGATAAAATTTCATCTTGAAGTCGCATAAATTCAGATGAGAGTGGCATTGGTTGCCTTTTGTTAGAAAGACCTCTAAAAATAACTCTTTTCTCACCAATATCTAGTTCATCAAGCTTAAATTTTGAAATATCTTCCCCTTCATCTTCACATAAAATTTCAATAAGTCTATTTAATTTTTTATCTAATTCTTCAACAGTATATTCCATTTTATCACCTATAAAGTTATTACATAAATAAGTATATCACTACAGAAATAAATCTCCAAACAAAAAGCCTGCTAAAATTATTTAACAGGCTCTTTTTCTTCTTTTGATTTTTTTGAAACTTTTTTAGATTTCTTTTTACCATCTTTTTCATTTTCAAGTTCTTGTATAACTTGCTCATCAAGAGGAATTTCTTCTCTAAATTCAACAACAGTTTTTGATAGTTCAGCAGATTCTCCTTCATCGCCTGTTATATCTTCAATTTCTTTGGCAAGAGTTTCATATTCCTCAAAAATTTTCTTTGCTTTATTAATTTTTTTAATATATTCTTTTAAACTCTTTTTAACTACGGTTTTTTCTTGAGACTCATCAAAAACTATGTTTTTTTCATTCAAAATTTCAAGAAGTTCAACTTCTTTTTTTCTAAATTTCTCAACCAAACTTTCTAAACTTTTCTTCATATCTTCTTCTCCGAAACCAAGAAATTTTCTTTAAAGTAATCTAAACTAGGAATATATTTATTTGTAACATTTCCAAGCACAGTAACATACATTTTTGTATTTTTGTTAAAGATGATATTAGCAACTTTTTGAACAGCCTTTGGCTCAACGCCTTTTCGAAGAGCTTTCTTTTGTCTGTTTTTAAGTTTGAACAATTTTCCAAAACTCAAATAATCCATTAAATTTAAATGACATTTAGAGCTTGGTCTAATCGGCATTTTTTCATCATTAAAATACTCTAAATTTTTTCTATATGCAACAGTCACTGATTCATCTAACAATTTATCAACAACTTTTCTAATCTCTTCAGCAATAATATCGATTATATCTTTAATTTTTTCTTTTGACGATTCAAACACAATATTAAATAACGACTCATTTTTAAAACTCGAAATGTCAGAGTCTAATCTATAAATCAACCCTTTATTTCGAAGTTTCAAAAATAATTCACCTTGAGAGCCTGATAAATATTTTGTCAAGAATGAATAATTATAATTCTTTGTATAAATATCAATTTCGTTAGCATCAATTTTAAATGACAATAAAACCGAAATTTTATCTTGTGTATTTTTAACAATCTTAACTGATGAATCTTTATCTAACGATATTGAATCAAAATATGTTTTTAGCTTTTTATAGTTTTTATCAAATGGAATGTTGTCAACAAAATGTTTTTTAATAAGTTTTTTTGCTTTATGATATGGCATTGATGTAACCATTGAAGCAATAAAATTATTACCAATAAAATGTTTCTTTTTAAAATCTTCTAAATCTTTAAAAGTAATTGCTGAAATGTTTTTTTCAGTTCTTCCAACAATATCAGAAGCAAACTTTGCACCAGATATTGCTTGCACCATATTTTTTAAAAACACATCTCTTGACTCACTATCAAGACACATATTAAGTTCTTCTTTTATGACACCCTTTTCTGTTTCAACATACTCATCATCGATAACTGAATTCATCAAAATATCATACGCAAAATCAAATGACTTGTTTGCGAGTTTATTTGTTCTATAAAGTTTTAAAAGCAAATAATCCATACTTGTTGAAGCATTAACATAAGCAATGCGATTTCTATCAAGTTCAACATCAGCGTTTGACCTTGTTTTTGTCTTTTTAAATAAAGTATGCTCTAAAAAATGTGCTGTTCCTGGTTTTTTATCTTGGGCAGCACCAACCCTAAAACCTGCTTCTAACGCAAAACAATTATTAAGTTTTGTTTTAGAGTAAATAAAAATGCCACCATTTTTCAGTTTTACAACCTTTTCTTTCATTATTCCCCCTTTAAATTAACAATTAAAAACCAGCCTTTGCTGTTAAATAATTCAATCTTTCAGTCTGTGAATTTTTTATAAGAATCAACCTGTTTAGCATTTGTTTAAGTTTAGCCAAATATTCTTTTAGTGCCGTGAATTCTTC
The DNA here is from genome assembly GCA_045650505.1 of Clostridia bacterium. GTDB lineage: Bacteria > Bacillota > Clostridia > Christensenellales > UBA1242 > RGIG1681. The sequence continues at coordinate 16,598 of JAZRRE010000023.1, forward strand.
AACAATAAATGATTCATCTGGATTAAGTCCAAAATGTGTAAATTTAAAATATTCGTGAGTGAAATAATTTCTCTTTTCAAGCAATGCTTTAAGTTCATTAATTTCATCATATTTCAAACTTTTAGACTCATAAACCACACTAATCATTTGACCAAAAGTCATAGTCTCCATTTTATCACGAAGATACTTTGAATCTTCTAACACTTGATTATAATCTTGAAGTGAAATTTTCACGTGTCTGCCAAATTCTTTTATAATTTCGCTTTGCTCACAAATTTCACCAATCTCAAGTTCAATATTTTGAGTAACTTCTACAATTTTTCCAATCGCACAATAAATTCTATTCATAATCGTTTTTCCTATAATATCAAGTTTAAACAAATGCAACAATAAGTCAATTATTTATTGGTTTTGCCTGCCATTTTCATATTCTTGGCTGCCATAATTTTTCTCAAAAATAAACCTTTTGAATCCAATAAAACAATGCATATACTCATCATTGTTTATATCAACCATTCGAACATCTCCACGCCTGTGCCTTGCATCAATATATTTTCCATCACCAACATAAATTCCCACATGACCCGGATACCAATTATCTTCTTCAACAAAACTGCTTTTTGCAGACTGCCTGTGAAACAACATCACGTCACCAACTTCAGCATTTTTCAACACAAAATCAATTTTCTTGTCTAAAGACACTTTCTCATCAATCAAAAAACATCTTCCGTTATCACTAGACATAATCTTTCCGGTCGTGCTGTTTCCAACCCCACCTTCTTGAATATCAATTCCAAGCTCTGCCATAAATAAATATGACACAAATGAAGCACAATCAAAAGTGCTGTTTTGAGAGTCTTTAACAATCGGCAAACTTATCAAACTTTTCGCTTTGTTGGCTAATGAAAATCTATCTTCACAAAAACTCTTTTGACCAGCAAAAAATAAATCTTTTGTTACTGTTTTGTTCTTAATTATTTCATCCTGTTTTAAGCCTAAAATTTTTGAAACGCTCTTTATAACTATGTTTAAAATTTCATCACTTAAAAAGTTTTCATTTTTCATTTGAATAACTGTTTCTGGCTCAAACCCTGTTATTTTTGAAAATGACTGAATATCAAAATTTCTTTTATTATTGCTAAAAAATAGACCTTCATTTTCAGTTGGACACATTCTATATTCTTTATCATCAACTTTAAACTTAACAGAATCAATAAACTTTAACGAAATCAAAAACGAATTAAATGAAAGTTTCCCTTCAGTTATCAAATCATCTAGCAATACAGAAGAAAAACAAACTGCGTGATAATCATATTTATCATCATCAACAAAAATCAACACACCATCACTTTCAACACTTTCATCTTCGGCACTACAAAAGTTAATTTGTTGAGAAAATGAAACAATACCAAACTTTTCACAAAATTTCAAAAAAGTTTCATTAACATCAAGTTGCCCCATTTTTGCACACGAAAAAAGTTTACTATAAACAACTGCAAGTTTTTCTAAACTTGAGAAGCCACTTATCATTTCAATTTCTTCTTCACTAAAAATATTTAAAATATCTGGATTTCTAATCTCCTATACTTTTATCACCATCATAATAACATTTAAAACCAATTTTTTCAATACTATAAACAAAATAAAAAACCACCGTATGGTGGCTTTTTTATTGTGGCTGACTTTGTGGTTTGTCAAGCCCTAAAATTTTAATAAATTCTTCAAATGATTCAACTTTATAATCAGCAATTTTTGCAATAATATCTTGTTCACTTCTTGCAGATTCATCATAAACAGAACAAACTTCAATGCCAGCTGTTTTTGCAGCCATAACACCGTTCAAACTATCTTCAAAAACCAAGCATTCTTCTGGCTTTGCACCAAGTTTTTTCATAACAAGCAAATATGCTTCAGGGTCTGGTTTCTTTCTTGTCACATCTTCACAAAGAACAACAGCATTAACCAATTTTTTGAGAGGTGCTTGCTTTATCATTCTTTCATTCAAATCTTCATAAATGCTATATTGTTTTCTTGTTGTTGTAGTTGCAACACCAATCTTTTTTCCAAGTTCTTTTAAAATATTCAAAAAATCTGCTGCGCCTTGTTTATAATCAAGTTCATTAACTGAAAGATAAGTTGCAAGTTCATATCTTAACTTTTTAAACTGTTTTCCGGTGATACCTAAATTAAAAAGTTTAACAAACTCTTCATAATAAATTGCATAAATATCACCACTAACATGTCGGTCATCATATAAAATACTGTCACGAAAAGCCTTAATATCTTCTGCGGCAACACTTATACCAAAATTATCAAAAAGCACTTTTTGGTCAATAAAATTCCACATAACCATTGAATCAACAAGTGTTCCATCAATATCAAAAATGAAATATTTTTTGTCTAAAAGTTTACCTGTAATTTCCTTCATAATATTCACTCCTCTTTATATATTATACCAAACAAAAAGCCCCTTTTCAATAGCAACTTTCAAGAAATTTCACTTTCTTTGCTATTAAAATTTTAACAAAATAGACCTCCCAAAAAACGGATTTAAAAAGCACTTATGCAATGCATAAGTGCTTTTATTTTAATTCCTTGTAATTTTTTGCTTTTAAATCTTTAACAAGTTTTGCCAACTCTTGAATAGTTAATTTTATTGCTGATGTATTGTTATCAATATACTCTCTGCTAAACTTAATATAATTCATTTTCATATCATTAACGGCAACAACATAAACTTCATTTTCATTATGAAAACTACCACT
>JAZRRE010000024.1:0-2191 GCA_045650505.1 Clostridia bacterium
CAAGATCAAAAGATGTGGAGCGTTCGTTTTCTTTTGCAACGAGCTCTTTGATGTGTTCGGGCTTATCACCGAAGTGAGATACAGCATAGTCTGTTGCTAAAAGTACCACCAATTCTTCTTCTTTTGGATTATCATAAAGGAAATTGTCCATTACATAATTATTTATTGATTTATATATGGAATTATATGTTTTTTCTTTGGTAATGAGATCTAATGTTTCTTTTGTTTCTTTAACTGTTTCATTGGTTTGTTTTAGTTGGGCTTTTAATTCTGCAATTTCTTTATCTTTTTCATCCATTTCTCGTTGATGATTTATATTTTGTTGCTGATTTTGGTTTTCTAATATTTCAATTTTATCTGTAAGTTCAATAACTTCTTTTGAATTAATATGATGGACTTCTGTATCTTTTATACTTAAATATGGTACTAATTTGAAATATATTTCTCTTAACAGGCCATGAGTTTTAATTAATTTCATTAAACGGTGATTTAATGATTTATACCATTGAAGAGATTAGAAAAAAAGCCATCCCATAGTTTGTGAATACTGCATTATCAGTTTTTATCATAATATTAGCAAGAATACCCCAACCTCTCTTAGCTTGGGGATGAATTGCGCGATGGGGGGTGTGTTTTTTTTATAGTGTGCTTGTATTGGTATGCGTTTGTAATAGGTGGTTTTAAATTATTTATTTGTTTATATTAGCTATTTATGAGTAGTGATTTGGATAGGAATCAGCATTCGGTATACAAGTTAACTTTTCATTTTGGTGTTGGTTGTTAAATATCGTAGGAAAGTGATTGATCAGGATATTTTTGATTCTTTGATGGTTTATATTTTCAGATATTGGTGGTAAGTATGGTGTTAAGGGTTGAGGAGTCTAATTGAGAAGCTGATCATATTCATATACTATTTGATGCTATGCCTAGTACCAATCTTGTTAGGTTTATTAATGCATATAAAACTTCTAGCAGCAGATTATTAAAAGAGATTATCCTGGTATTAAAAGGTTTCTTTGGAAGAGTGCTTTTTGGAAAACAGGTTATTTTATCACTACGTCTGGTGGAGCAAATATAGAAACTATACGAAAATATATTGAAAGGCAAAGAGAAAAATAACTAAATATTATTATTTATTCGTATTGTGTATGTTAATACTTATCAAGCACTCTTGGTGAAATTTTATTACTCTATAAAAAATAATTTTATATATTGTACTCATTTATAAAAAAAGAATATGGTGGTTTTAAATTCGTATGAATGTTGTCAAAGAGAATATTGAGGTTAGGATTTATCCTGCAAAAGCAGATATGAATGATAAAGGTGAAAAGATAGTTAATATTAGTGCTGTTGAGTCTAATATTGGAATATATCGTTTCATCTACAATAAAGAATTGGAGTTTATCAACGACTTTAAACGCCTATTGATACATTATGGCTATGATGTTGATAAAATAATCGTCAATAAAAAAATCCTGTGATGTTATTTTACATATGTTACGACAGGAGTATTCATTTCTGGAAAAAGCAGAATCCAGTAGCAGACAGCAGTCACAAATAGACCTTATAATTGCTTTTAAAAACTATTATAATGTAAATCTAAAAGCACAACATCCAGTATATAAAATCAAGAAAAACAATAAAGACACATTCCGCATAATAAACAACCGTAACAATGTTAGAATAGAAAAAGACAAATATGGGTACGATAAAATAAAACTTGCGGTACTGGGATTGGTGAAATTCAAAACCAGCAAAAAATACTGGGAATTGCTTCACCGTGGAAGCGACAAAAACGACCCAACAGTAAAAATCAAACATGTAACTGTCAAAAAAGTCAATGATAAATATTATGCTGTTTTCAATATCGAACGCATACACATACCCGAAAAAATCACTGGACCACTACAACAAGTAGGAATAGACATTGGATGCACTAAACTAGCTGTTCTTTCAAACACACAAGAGATACCCAATCTGGACCTGAGAAAAGAAGCAGCCAAAATCATCCAATACCAAAAAGAAATGAGCCACAGAAAACCCGAATCCATAAGATACCAAAAAGCAAAAAAACAATTAAACAAATGGTATCAAAAACTAATAAGAAAAAGGAATGATTATTACAACAAAATAACAACATATATTGTTAAAAATTCTTCTTTCATAGCCGTTCAAAATGAAAATATAATTT
>JAZRRE010000025.1:0-19532 GCA_045650505.1 Clostridia bacterium
AAATTTATCTTATTTTGGATTAATTGGTATGGTTTTTGCAATAAACCTATATATTTTTGCAGTTTTTGTTTGCATTTCAAAATTATCAAAAATTAAACAAATAAAATCTTTTATGAGAAAAGTATCATTTTTTGCATTTGGTAGGCATATAGAAGTTATGGGTTTATTAGATACGGGAAATGTTCTTTATGACACAAAAACAAAACTTCCTGTTATGATTGTAAATGTGAAATCTCTCAAAAAATATTTATCACAAAAAGATTATCAAAATATAACTAATTATAATTATTTAAACCTTGGTGTTAGTCATTATTTAAAAGTGGCAACAATTTCAAATGAAGAAAAGGAAATTCCAATAATTATTCCTAGGTCAGTTGTAATAAAAAATGGAGGAGAGTTAAAAAATGAAAAGTGTGTTTTGGGTCTTGTAAATCATAATTTTGAAAACTCAAATACTTATGATTGTTTACTTCATAGAGATTTGTTTTAGGAGGTTTTATGTTCAAATTTTTATCAAAACTATTTAGGAAAAATAATAATCTTTATTATATTGCAAATGGGTCAGAAATTTTGCCAGAAAAACTTTCTGCAGATGAAGAGTATAATTTGGTAGAAAAAATGAAAAATGGCAGTGAAGAGGCAAAAAATCAGCTTATTGAAAGGAATTTAAGATTGGTTGTTTATACAGCTCAAAAGTTTGACAACACGGGTTCTAATATCGAAGATTTGATTAGTATTGGCACTATTGGTTTGATTAAGGCTGTGTCTTCATTTGATAATAGTAAAAATATAAAAATGGCAACTTATGCATCAAGGTGTATTGAAAATGAAATTTTGATGCATCTTCGAAAGACTGCTAAAATTAAAAAGGAAATTTCATTAGATGAACCACTTAATACTGATTCAGAGGGTAATGAACTTTGCATTTCAGATATCTTGAGTTCGGAAGCTGATGAGGTGGATTTTTCGATGGATAAGCAAGATGAAAAAGATGATTTGAAAATGATACTTTTTAAACTTTCAAAAAAAGAGCAAGAAATTATGAAGATGAGATATGGACTTTCTGGAACAGAAGAAATGACACAAAAAGAAGTTGCTGATTATTTTGATATTTCGCAGTCTTATATTTCGAGAATTGAGAAAAAGATTTTAGATAAAATGAAAACTGAAATTTTAAAATTAGCATAAATAAAAACAACTCTTTTTAGAGTTGTTTTTTAAGTTACACTTGCTTTAATTTCTTTTAGTGCATCTTTTTCAAGTCTTGAAACTTGTGCTTGGCTGATTCCAATTGTGTCTGAAATTTCCATTTGTGTTTTTCCAACATAATATCTTAAAAATAAAATTTGTTGTTCACGTTTGCCAAGAGTTGATAATGCTTGTTTTAGGGCGGTTCTTTCCAGAATTTTATCATCGGTGGAATCATCTTTAATTTGGTCCATTATAAGCATTGTATCTCCGTTGTCGTGAAAAACCGTGTCATAAAGTGAAAGTGGTTCACTGATTGCATCAAGGGCTTCGGCGATTTGTATTTCGGGAATATCAATTTGTTTTGAAATTTCTTCAATGCTAGCTTCTTTGTTTGAAGTTCTTAAAAGATTTTCTTTTGTCTGAAGTGCTTTGTATGCGATGTCTCGAATACTTCGTGTTACCTTTATTGTGCTGGAATCTCTTAAAAATTTTCGAATTTCACCAATAATCATTGGAACAGCATAAGTTGAAAATTTAACCCCGACTGAAGTGTCAAAATTGTCGATAGATTTCAAAAGACCGATAATGCCAACTTGAAAAATGTCATCAACACAATTTTGATTAATTGAAAATCTTTGAACAATTGATAAAACAAGTCGCATATTATACATTATAAATTCTTCTCTTGCTGAAGTGTTTCCGGATTTGATTTCAGACATTAATTCGGTGAGTTTTTGGTTGTTGCATTTTGGAAGGGTTGAAGTGTCTATTCCACAAATAATAACTTTGTTTGCCATTGTTGTCTCCTTAAGATTATGTTTTACAAAAGAGATATTTTTTATTCGGTGTGTTACAAGTTTGATTTTTGGAATATAATTAAGTATGGATATAGCTTTTACAGATTTAAAAGAAAAGGAAATAATTAATGTGAATGATGGCAAAAAGCTGGGTCATATTATTGATTTTTTGTTTGATATAGAAAGTGGTCAGGTTAAGGGTGTTGTTGTTCCCGGAAGTCGTAAAATTTTTCGAAAAGCTGAAGATATTTTTATTCCGCTAGAAAAAATAAGAAAGATTGGTGGAGATGTTATTTTAGTTAAATTAAGGGTCTTTGAAGGTAATGAAAATTTCAATATTCAAAGAGTTGAAAATAGTTTTAAGACAAAATATAATCTTAAAAATTATTATGATTCATACAAAAGTAATGGAGTTAACAATTTAAATAATATGCAAACGATTGTTAGGTATAATGCTAATAATAATGCTAGTAATAAAGTGCTTGATTTAAAAAGAAAGAGAGAATCTCAAAACGGTAGTTTTGTACGATTTAAACCAATAAATAATATAAAATATAAATGACTTGCAAAACCTGAAAAAACAATGTATTATTGAAACAAGAGGAAAAGCTTATGAAGTGTATATATTGTGGTTCAGAAGAAAGCAAAGTTATTGATTCAAGAGCTTGTGATGAATCAAATTCAATTAGAAGAAGAAGAGAATGTTTGGGTTGTTCAAGAAGATTTAATACTTATGAAACCATTGAAGTTACTCCAATTATGGTTGTTAAAAGTAATGGTAACCGTGAGCGTTTTTCAACTAGCAAAATAAAAGTAGGAATTTTGAAATCTTGTGAAAAAAGACCTGTTTCAACTAGTGATATTGATAAACTTGTTTCTGATATTGAAAAGAAAGTTTATAATAGTATGGAAGAAGAAATTTCATCAAAGATTATTGGTGAGTATGTTATGGAAGGTTTGAAAGAATTAGATGAAGTTTCATACATTAGGTTTGCTTCTATTTATAAAAAGTTTAAAGATATCACAACTTTCTTTGATTTTGTGAATGAGTTTGAAACAATGCTCAAAGGTCAAGATGCTAAAAAAACAAGTATTGAAGAAGTTAAAAATGATGAGCTTAAAAAAGAAGGAAAAAAGAAAAAATAAAATAACTCTAAATGAGTTATTTTTTTTATGCGCAAAAAATAAAATTTAATATGAAGGAAAAGAGATTAGTTGATTTAAAAGTAAATGAGTTCGGGGTAATAAAAAGAATTCAAATAAAAGATGAAAATATAAAAAAGCAAATAATAAATTTAGGATTCATAGAGGGAGAAGAAATAAAATTATTAAACCATAACTATAATAAAGAATCTTATTTGGTTAAAGTGATGAATATTAATTATGCAATTGACAAAAAGATTTGTGAGGAAATTATTGTTTGTGGAAAATAAAAAAATAATTCTAGTTGGAAATCCAAACACGGGAAAAAGCACTTTATTTAATTCTTTAACAAATTCAAATGAAAAGGTTAGTAATTGGCATGGTGTTACTGTTGGTGTGAAATCGAAGAAAATAAAAGATAAAAATTTAGATTTCGAGATAGTTGATACACCTGGATTGTATTCATTGTTTGCTTATTCAAATGAAGAAAAAATAACCTTAAATTATTTAAATCAAAATAAAGATAGTTTGATTATAAATGTTTGTGATGCAAATAATTTGAAACGAAATTTAATCTTAACACTAGAACTTTTAAAAAGTGGTTTTAATGTTGTTCTTGCGGTTAATATGAGCAGAGAAGTTAAAAATATCAATTATGAAATACTATCAAATTTATTGAATATTAAAGTAGTGGAAATTGATGCAAGAACCACTAAAGGTATTTCAAAATTAGTTAAAATTATTTCAAATTACAATTATAAAAAAACGCAAAAAATATCAAAAATAAATAAAATAATATACAATAATTGCAATACAGATGAAATATTTGCAAGAATTTGCAAAAATAAACAAATTTATAACTATAATAACAACGATAAGATTGACAAGATTGTTTTAAATAAATTTATTTTTTTACCACTATTCTTATTGATTATATGTTTAATATTTTATATAACATTTGGTCCTGTTGGAGGCTTATTTTCTTCAATAATTAATAATATATTTAGTAGAATTGTAGAATATTTGCGAAAAATAATTTTATGCACAAATATATCATATATAATTAAAATGCTTATAATTGATGGTGTTTTTGTGGCAATTGAAAGTGTTGTTTCTTTCATTCCTCAAATAGTTCTTTTAATGTTTTTTATATCTGTTTTAGAAGATGTTGGTTTTATGTCAAGAGTGGCATTTATGTTTGATGGTTTGATGAAAAGGGTTGGCTTATCTGGTAAATCTTTATTTAGTTTGATGATGGGGTATGGTTGCACCACATCGGCGGTGATTACAACAAGAAATCTTGAAAATTCACATTTGAGAAAACGAACAGTTTTGATTCTTCCATTTATTTCTTGTTCGGCAAAACTTCCAATTTTTTTAGTTATAAGTTCTTTGTTTTTTGATAAGTATAAATATTTATTTGTGTTTGGTTTATATATTTTTTCAATTTTAATTTCAATTTTATTTTTAATAATTTATAAGAAGCTTGTTCCAAATAAAGAAGAAAATTTTATTCTTGAAATGCCAAAGTATAGAATGATAAATTTAAAAAAAGTGGTAAAAGATATTTTAGTAATTATAAAAGAATTTTTGTTTAAGGTTGGAACATTGATTTTGTTTTTTGGTGTTATTGTTTGGATACTTCAGAATGTTTCAATAGATTTTAAATTTTTAAATGGTGAAAATTTTGAAAACTCTATATTATATTTTTTGTGTAAAAAAATAAGTTTTATTTTTAAGCCCCTTGGTTTTGAAAGTGTTGGAATTGTTGTTTCTTTGATACTTGGGATAATTGCAAAAGAAATGGTTGTTGTTGGTCTTGCAATGATGAATGGAGTGTCTGGAAATTTGGCGCTGCTTACAAATTCATTAATTGATAGTGCTTCAACTTGTTGTTTTTCAAAAGTGTCAGCAGTGGTGTTTTTGATATTTATTCTTTTATATTCGCCATGTATATCGGCAATATTTACCATTAAAAATGAATTAGGAACAAAGACAGCTGTTTATGTTTTTGTTTCGCAGTTTTTGATTGCTTATTTGGTTTCATTTATTGTTTATCGATTGATGTTAAGTTTAAATTTTGTTTTTATAATTTTATTGTTTGTTGTTCTTGATATTTTTATTGTTCTTATGTTAAGATTTAAGAAGAAAAAAACTTGTTGGGGAAATTGCAATGAATGTCGAAGAATTTAAGGTTTTGAAAAAGCAAAAAGTTTCGAATGCAATACTTTCAAATTTTCCAAATTTTACATTTGGTTATGTTCAGAAATTGTTGAAACAAAAAGATGTGAAGTTGAATGGAAAAAGAATTTCAAAAGATGCTGAAGCTAATGTTGATGATTTGATTTCTATTTATATTGCTGAAGATAAATTGATGAAAATAGAAATTATTTATGAAGATGAAAATTTAGTTGTTGTTTTCAAGAAAAGAAAAATTGAAACAGTTTCTGAAACGGGTGAGATTGATTTAATTTCTGTTTTAGAAAAACAATTAAATAAAAAACTTTATGCTGTTCATAGGCTTGATAGAAATACAGAGGGATTGGTTATTTTTGCTAAAAATGAAAGTGTAAAAAAATCTTTAGACAATGCTTTTAAAACCCGAACAATTGATAAATTTTATTTAGCAGTAGTCTTTGGAAAATTAGAAAAACAATCTGATATTATGACTGCATATTTAAAAAAGAATGCAGATAAATCATTTGTAGAAATTAGTGACAATATAAAACCTGGTTTTGAGCAAATTAAAACATCATATAAAGTTATTGATGAACGAGAAGATTTGTCTTTGGTTGAAGTTGAACTTTTAACAGGAAAGACACATCAAATTCGAGCACATTTTGCACATATTGGTCATTTTATTATTGGTGATGAAAAGTATGGTGATTCTGTTATAAATAAAAAATATAAAAGTAAGTATCAAAATTTGTGCGCATATAAAATTATTTTTCATTTTAATAATGATGATAATTTGTCATATCTTGATGGAAAAGAAATTGTTTTAGAGAAATCAAAAATAGATTTTTGTCAAAATTTGTAATAAAAAATAGAACTCCTTTACATAATAAAAGTAAAGGAGGTTTTTTTATGTCTGTAAGTTTAACAATAATTTCAATAATAACACTGCTTATTATGTTTGGAGTTGGGCAAAGAATTTTAGATAGCTTAAGATTAAATGATAAAGAAGCGCTTATAATTTTGATTTTAATTTGTGTTGGTTTAATTATTCCACCAATTTGGATTGGTGAATATTTTTGCTTCTCAATAGGTGGTTTTTTAATTCCATTAGGATTATCAATTTATTTGCTGATTTCTTGTGGTTGGTCAAGAGATTTTATTCGAACTATAATTGGAACTATTTTGGTGGCGTGTATAATTTATGTGCTTGAATGGTTGCTTCCTGCTGACCCAGAAAGTATGGTTATTGATAACACATATATTTATGGTGTGATTGCTGGTGTTGTTGCATATGCACTTGGAAGAAGTAGAAGGAATGCTTTTGTTTCTTGTTTGTTTGGAATTACACTTGCACAAGTTATTCAATGGATAATTAATTTTGTTAAAGACACTCCATCAATTTTAGGGCTTGGTGTTGGTGGTGCGTTTGGAACTTATGTTGTTTCAATTATAATTTCAGTTGCGCTTGCTGAATTTTTGGGTAGATGTTTTGAGTCTGCTGTTATTGATAAAGAAATTAAAAATTTTAACTATAAAACACATACTTATAATTCAGAAAAAAATGGAAAACTTAAAAATTTAGAGAATAGTAAAATGAATAGATTAGAAAATATTGAGTCTATAAAAAACGCAGAATTTGGCAAAAATAATAAAAAATATGCTTCAAAAGAGAAAAATACGGCAAAAACATAATTTTAAAGAGGATTATATATGAAGAGGTTTTTTAGTTTATTATTATTCTTTATGTTATCAATTTCGTTTACATTTGTTGGTTTTGGAAATTTTGGCGGTGAGGTTGTGGAAGCGAAAGTTGCTGATAAAGATAAGAAATATTATACAATTTATAGTGATTCATCAAAACAAGAAGTTTTATTTTTAAAGGGTGATGATGTTTCGGTTGGCGATAAATATTTATCTGGAGGCAATAAGTTATATGAAATTGAGTCGGTTGATGATAATCAAAAATTTGCAATAGCAAAATTTTTAAAAGATGAAAAATTACCAAAGGTTGAGCTTAAAACAAATGCAGCAAATCAAAGTGTCGCATCTGCTGCTACAAAGAAAAAAATTGGTGTTTATCATACTCATAATGATGAGAGTTATTATACTCCAGATGGTGTTGATTCTGTTTATGGAAAAGGCGGTATTCATTCGGTTGGAAAAGAATTTGTTTCTAATTTGAATAAATTAAAAATTGAGACAGTTTATCGTGAGGATTTGCACTTGCCGCATAATTCTGGAGCTTATACAAGAAGTCAGGTTACTGCTTCAGCACTTCTTGATAGTGGTTCACAAGCAATATTTGATTTGCATAGAGATTCAACAAAGAGAAGCGAATATTTGAGTAAGGTTAATGGTAAAGAGATGAGTTCAATTCGTATGGTTGTTGGATTATCTAGCAAGAATTATGAAGAAAATAAAAAGTTTGCATATAAAATTAAATCTTATGCTGATGAGGTTTATCCTGGACTCATTAAAGATATTTATTTTGGAAAGAATAGTTATAATCAAGGGCTTACAACAAAAGCAATGTTGTTTGAAATGGGTTGTGAGAATATTGAAAAATCACTTGTATTAAAATCAACTCCATATCTTGCAAAAGTTGTTGATGTTGTTTTGTATGGTACTGATGAAGCAAGTGAACTTTCAGTTGCAGATATTGCAAATGGTGATAGTGATGTAACAAATGTTGCTGGTGTTGTTAATGCAACAAATGCATCGGGAGTAAATTCAAATTCAACCCTTTATGTTTTATTGGGTGTGCTTGGCACAGTTGCATTGGTGTTTGCGCTTGTTATGATTTTTTCAAAGAAAGCAAGATATAAAGTTGCAAGATTCTTCTCTGAAACTTTTGCAGGAATTTTTGGTAAAAAGAAAAAAATTTAAAATTAGACATAAAAGTCACTTCAAACAAATTGAAGTGATTTTTTGTTTGATTTATTCTTGCAAAAAAGCCCGCGTTAATATATAATTAAAATGTAGGAGAATGATTTTATATGAGAGAACCTTTAGTTGCGATTGTTGGAAGACCTAATGTTGGAAAATCAACACTCTTTAATAGAATTGTAGGAAAAAGAATTTCAATAGTTAATGATGAGCCTGGCGTTACTCGTGACAGGATTTTTGCTCGTGCAGAATGGCTTGATAATTCATTCACACTTATTGATACCGGTGGTTTAGATTTAGAAAAACAAGACGAAATCACAAAAAATATTGTTCATCAAGCAAAGCTTGCAATTGATATGGCGGATGTTATTTTATTTGTCATTGATGGAAAAACAGGGCTTACTGTTCAAGATGAAGATGCACTTGATGTACTTCGTAAATCAAACAAGAAAATTATTTTGGTTGTAAATAAGATTGATAATTATGATGAGTCATTGTCTTATGAATATTATTCACTTGGTCTTGGAGAACCATACTTAATTTCTTCAATTCATGGAAAAGGTATTGGTGATTTGCTTGATAAAGTGGTTTCTTATTTTGAGAAAGAAAGGCTTTCTGGAAGTGATGAAGATGTTGTTAAACTTGCAATTGTTGGAAAACCAAATGCGGGAAAATCAAGTTTAATTAACAGACTTGTTGGTGAAGACAGGGTTATTGTTTCAAGTGTTGCGGGAACAACTCGTGATTCAATTAACATTCCGTTTAAATATAATGGAAAGAAGTATTCGCTTATTGACACAGCGGGAATGAGAAGAAAAAGTAAGATTGAAGATGAAACTGTTGAGCGTTATTCAATCATTCGTTCACTTGATGCGATTCGTAATGCAGATGTGGTTGTTCTTGTTATTGATGTTAGTGAAGAAATTTCAGACCAAGATGTTAAAATTGCTGGTCTTATTCATGAGCAAAATAAACCATCTGTTATTGTGTTTAATAAATGGGATTTGATTGAAAAAGATACTAACACAATGAATAAATATGAAAAACTTTTAGAAACTGAACTTGCATTTATGTCTTATTATAAGTCAGTTTATTTGTCAGCACTTACAGGCAAAAGAACAGAAAAACTTATGCAAGCAGTTGAACAAGTTATTGAAAATGCAAATAGACAAATTTCTGCAGGTGCACTTAATGACATTTTGCAAGATGCTTATACAATCAACTCTCCAGCTTATAAGAAGGGTAAAAAATTGAGGATTTTTTATGCAACTCAAACAGGCACAAAGCCTCCAATTTTTACACTTTTTGTGAATGATACCAAACTTATGGAGAATAATTATTTAAGGTATCTTGAAAATAATATTAGAAAGGCGTTCGATTTTTCGGGAACTCCAATTCAAATAAAAATGAAGTGTAAAAATGAAGAAGATTTATTTTAGGAGAATTTTATGATTTGGTGGCAGGTTTTATTGGTTATTGCTGTCTCTTATCTTTGTGGTAATATTTCGATTGCAAGAATTATCTCAAAAAGAAAAAATCAAGATATAACAAAACTTGGTAGCGGAAATCCTGGTATGACAAATACGCTCCGCAATTTTGGTGTTAAACTTGCAGCGATAAATTTACTCCTTGATATGCTTAAGGCATTTGCTCCGGCGCTTATTGCATATTATGTATTTGGAGGAGATAGGGTTATGCTTTATATTGCGGGACTTTCTGCAATGTGTGGGCATATTTATCCTGTATTTTATAAGTTTAAAGGAGGCAAGGGAATTTCTTCAATGATGGGAATTTTCTTGGCATCAAACCCAATTGCAACAATAACAATAATGCTTATTGGTGCGGTGATTTGGTTTATATTTGAGTATGGTTCAGTTGTTAGTTTTTTGTGTATCACAACACTTACGGTTGTTGAGGGGATTCGTGCAAAAATGACACTTCCTGAACTTGATAGAAAAATTATTTGCTTGATGCTCTTTGCGATATTTGCATTTACTTGGTATGCACATAGAAAAAATATTGAAAGATTGCTTCTTGGAAAAGAAAGTAAAGCAAGCATTAAGAAAAAAGTTAAAAAGAAATTAAATCAAAAAGCGAGTTAAAAAATGAAAAGTTCAAAAATTTTATTAAATATTATGTCTGTTGTGTGCTTTATTTATGGCGCACTTTACACATTCACTTTGGTGTTTATTCCAATAGGTGTTTATTGTTTTATTGCAGGAAGAAGATTTTCTTTTAAAGCGGAACATCTTGATGATAAAATGTTTTTAAGTGATGATGACTTTAAAAAATACGTAATTTTTTCAAGCATTGTATGTTTTCCACTTGGGCTTTTATCAATCATTCCATATATGATATTAACAAACAACAATGTTAAGATTTCTACCTATCAAACAGAGAGTGTTAAAGTTGAAACCGTTGAAGAAAAACAAGAAGAAGTTGATAATGAACTAGAAAAAGAAGAAAAAACTGCTGAAGAAGTGAAAGCACAAGAAGATGAAGAAATGACTGAAGAAGAAAAACAAGCTAAATTTCAAAAACTTCAAAATTTTAGAGACAAGGGAATTATTACTGAAGAAGAATTGGAACTTGCAAAAGAACAGTTGTTTGGTAAAAAATAATTTTTAAAGCCATTGAATGCACAAGTTTAATGGCTTTTTCTTTTGCATAAAATATTTGGAATAAATAAAAAAATGATATCATATATATTTTGTAGAAGCGTAAAATGGAGGGGTTATGAACAACTTTGAAATATATAATGATATTGCAAAAAGAACTAATGGAGATATTTATGTTGGTGTTGTTGGCCCTGTTAGAACGGGAAAATCAACATTTATCTCAAAATTTATGGAATCATCAATATTAAATAATATTACAAATGATTATGAAAAACAAAGAACCATTGATGAAATGCCTCAGTCTGGTGCAGGTAGAAATGTGATGACTATGCAGCCTAAATTTGTTCCAAGTGAAGCAGTTAAGGTGAATTTTGCAAAAGATGTTTCTGCAAATGTTAGACTTGTTGATTGTGTTGGATATCTAGTTGATGGTGCAAGTGGGTTTTTAGATGGCGATAAACCAAGAATGGTGAAAACTTTATGGAGTGATGAAGAAATTACATTCAAAGAAGCTGCTGAAATTGGAACACATAAAGTGATTTGTGAACATTCAACAATTGCGGTTTTGGTTACAACTGATGGTTCGATTGCTGACATTGCAAGAGAAAATTATGTTAAAGCAGAGGAAAGGGTTGTCGTTGAACTTAAAGAAAATAAAAAGCCTTTCGTTATTGTTTTAAACAGTAGAAATCCTGAACTTGAAGCGGTGCAAAATTTGGCTCAAAGTTTAAGTGAGAAATATAATGTTCCGGTGCTTGCACAAGATGTTTCAAAAATGGGAGCGATTGAAATTGTGGATATCATTAAATCAATCTTAATGGAATTTCCAATTTCAAAAATTAATTTCAAACTTCCAAAATGGATAATGGCACTTCCTTATGAAGATTATTTTATTAAAAACATTATGAATACTGTGAAAGAAAAAACAAGTTCAGTGTTTAAGATGAGTGATTATAAAAATCTAATTAATATGTTTGATGCCAATGAAGATTTAAAAGAGCTTGAAGTTTGTGATTTAAATCTTTCAAATGGTGAAATTGATTTATTTATTCCAGTTGAAGAAAGTCTTTATTATAAAACTTTAAGCAGAGAGTGTGGTGTTGATATTAAAGATGATTTTTGTTTAATGAGTTATGTTAAAGAACTTGTAAAGGCAAAAATGGAGTATGATAAAATTAAATCGGCTCTTGATATGGTGAAACAAACGGGATATGGAATTGTGAATCCATCTATTGAAGATATGTCACTTGCTGAACCTGAAATTGTGACAAAAAATGGTAATTCTACTTTAAAATTAAAAGCGACTGCACCAAGTTTACATATAATGCGTGTTGATGTTGATGCGGAAATTTCTCCCGCTGTTGGAAGTGTTGAACAAGGTGGTCTTCTTGTTAATTATATGATGAATGAATTTGAAAATAACAAGCAAGAGCTTTGGAACAAAAATATGTTTGGAAAGCCAATGAATGAACTTGTTAAAGATTCAATTGATTCAAAACTTGCAGGGCTTCCAGATGAAGTTCAAGTTAAAATGAGAAAAACTCTCACAAAAATTGTTAATGAGAAGAAAGGTGGAGTTATTTGTATTTTATTATAATTTAAGTAAACATATCAAATTTTCAATAAAATCAAATAAAAAATGCGAAAAAAATAAAAGAGCTTATGCTCTTTTATTTTTTGTTTTCATCATAAGTTTTTAAAACTCTGGTGTATGTATATTGTTTTGAGATATCTTTATTCGATTCTAAAATTGCATCTCTTCCCATAGACCAAAATGAAATTAAACCATATTTATTTTTAATTGCATCATTGACAACAGTTTCAGCCATTTCTGTTGTGAATGTTGGATAAAGTGTGTTTTCGTATCCAATTGAAAATGTTGCACCTGTTTTTAAATATGCTTGTTCATCAGTGAGACTTATTCCATATCCCGAATAAATTTCTTTCATTTGGTGAATTGAATTGTTTATAGCTCTAATTGATGCTGTGCCGTAGTCTTCATTATCATAAACACCAGAACCATAACACATTGTCATTGAATTTATAGTCTGAATTTCAACACCAGCATCAAGATATGCTTTAATTATATCAATTTGTTTTTGTTGCCAACCGCTAGGCATAATTGGAATGGTGAGAGTTATTTCAATATTTGTTTTATCTTGAACATTTTTAATGGCTTTTGCATTGATTTGATTTTGTATTTTATCTTGATTTGATTCTTCAATATCAAGATCTAATCTTTTAAGTTCATATGTTCCAATAATATCAAGGTAAAAGTTTTCTAGTGCGGTTTGGTTTTGTGTTACAACCCAAGGTGCCGCACCAACTTGACCACCAACTGAAATTGCAAAATCGCCGCCACGACTTCGAAGATTGGTAAGGGAAGTTACAATTCCTTTATACTGCGCATTTGTTCCGCCAGAACCTTGTTTGCTTAAAACATAATAGCCGCCCCAGCCCCAACGAATGTTTCCATCTGTTGCAATGGGGTTTTCCATATCTGGTTGAATGAAACCAAGATTAAAATATTTAAAACCGGTTTCATCTGAAAGTTTTCCAAGTTCAGGAGCTCCTGATAAACTGTATGCACTTGAAGTGTCAACCCAAGATGACATATCAATATAAGGTGCAGCAAGTCTAACCGGCCAACCGCTTTTTTCCGTTTTTTTGTTTGGGTCGGTAAGTAGTGGTTCTATTACCATTGGAAGTGCAAATATTAAAATTAGTGAAAGAATAAATACAAAACCAAGTGCAGAAAAAATTGGAATATATCTTTTTTGAAAGGGTGTCCAATTTTTTATTTTGTTGATAAATTTTCTCATAAACACCTCAAGTTCTTTTCTATTGTTAGTTTGGTTGATATTTAATTAAATTATTCATAAGTATATAGTTTTATAAATATAACCCATAATATTTGTTTTTTATGTTTGACAATATATGTTTTGAATATTAAAATTAATTTAGGAGAGAATGATATGGTTATAATGTTTGTTAGGCACGCAGATGATGTTAATGATTTGATTACCGAACGAGGTAGAAAAAGATGTGAACTTATGATTGATTATGAAGAACAATTTGAGTTTTCAAAAATTTATTCTTCTCCAGCAAAGCGATGTGTTGAGACAGCAAAGGAACTTACTAAAAAGTTTGATGTTGAAATTGAAGTGGATAATGATTTGGTTGAGCGTGAAAAACTTATTGGAAGAGTGCCTAAAAATAAAGAAGAACAAGAGTGGTATGATAATTATTTGAATCCTGAATTTTCATTTAAAAATCCAGAGGGTTGCAAAGAATTTATTGATAGAACCTTTAGATGTTTTAGAAAAATTATAAACAATCATTTTGATAAAAATGAGAATGCAATAATAGTTGCGCATAGTGGAACAACTTATGCTCTTAATGCTTTTGTTAATGGAATTAGAAAAGGTGAAGATATTAAGTGGGTTAGAGTTGGCAATTGTGCTAAACTTTATTTTGAAATAAATGAAAAGGTGTAGGTTATGCAAAAGATATTTTATAATGCTAGATTTATAACAATGAATGATAAACAAAAATCTGCCGAAGCAATGCTTGTTAATGATGACGCGATAGTTTTTATGGGTGAAAAAGATGAAGTTTTGCAAATGAAAACAAATGAAACACAACTTATTGATTTAAACGAAAAAATAGTTATGCCTACATTTTTTGATGTGTGCACAGATGTTTATTTGGAAATTGAAAATAGATTAAAAAACGCAAATAATGAAAAATTTATTGAAAAAACTGCAGAAAATGATGAAAATTATGAAAAATTTGAGAATTTTGAAACCTATAAGAAAGAGTTTTTAATTATTCAAGATGAATTTTTAAAACTTGGAATCACTACAATTCAAGAAAAAATTTCATCAAGAGAAGAGTTTGTTTTTTGGAAAAAGATTTCTGAAGATGGAACGCTTAAAATTGATGTTATCGGATATGTTGACTTTGTTAAATGTAAACAAATTATGGATGATAATTGCAGGTCATATAGAAAATATAAAAACCATTTTAGACTAGGTGGTTATCACATAACACTTGATGGACTTTTGCTCGATAGAAAAGCTTGCCTTTCAAAAAGATACCCAAAAGAAAAACACTATGCTGGTTATTTAGAACTTGGTCTTGAACAGTTAAAGATTATTATAAAAACAGCACTTGAAGAAAAGAAACAATTGATGGTATTTGCTGATGGAGATAGAGCTGTTAAGGAGTTTTTGCTTACCTATGAAGAACAGGTTAAAGAAAAACCGGTTGAAGATAATTATAGGCCTATTATAATTGGTTCAAATTTTATAAATAAAAAAACATTAAGGTTATTTTCAAAATTTAATGTTATGGTTTGTTTTAGAATTGATGAGTTGATGGAAAATTATGAAACATTTAAATCATATTTTGGAAAATCAAAACTCAAAAAACTTATTCCACTTGTAGAATGCAAAAAAAATAATTTAAAGAATTTAGTATGTTCAACAAAGAAATTTAATACTTTTAGTGTTTATAAATTTTTAACATCAAAAGATAAACTTCATAATAAATTATTCGGAAAAAAAGAAATTTTTGAATCGCAAGATATTCTTGAAATGCTCACAACCTCGCCGGCCTATTACGCATTTGATTTAGAACAAAAGGGCAGTTTTGATAGTGGAAAAAAAGCAAACTTTTTAGTTCTTAACAAATTGATTGATGATGAAAATGTGAATGTTGAACAAATTTATTTAGAAGGTGAATTAATATTTGAAAACAATAAAAAATAAGGACCGCGGTCCTTATTTTTTGTTTTTTAAATTCCATCATCAGTTGTTGATAAGTCAAAACTTAAATATAGTGTAATTTTGTTAATGTTTGAATTAGGATTTGAGAGATTATTGAAAAGTAGCGGTGTATTAATAAAATCATCATCAAAAGGTTTGTGATAAAAGAAATAGTTGTTTGAGTTGTCTTTTAGAATCAAGAACGCATCAATGCTTATTGTATCAAAATATGTTTCAAGACATATATTAAGTTCAAATGTATTGTTTTGAAGTAGTGTGGCTGTTATTGTATATGAAGTCTTTGCGATAATTTGACTATTGTTGGTTGCAAAACTTTCATAAGATGCATCTTTTGAATAAAACAGCAATAAGTTTTTGTCTAGTGTATCAAGTTCATCAAATATTCCAGAAAAAGTAGGAATTGATGTTTCATCATCTGATATTATAGGAAATATTGCAACACCTAAAGTTTTGAAATCTTCAAATATTGCTGAAATGGTGAGATTATTTTTAAGTGTAATTTGATTATTATGAATATCATAAATTTTGGTTCCATCAGTAAAGCCTGAAAGATTTTTGCCCAATTTAAAATTTACAATATTCAAATTGTTTAGTTCAAAGTCGGTGTTCTTTTCAAGATTAAATGAAATTGAAAATTTGGCATTATGTGGAAGCATAATCTTGTTATCGTTAATAACAACTAGATTGTTTTCAGTGTTTTCATAAATAATTGTCGAATACTTGTCAAATGTTATAGAATGATAACCAATTGCTAAATAATAATCTTCGTTTGCGTTTGAGTTTGAATCATTGTCATTATTGTCGTCTGAACACGCAGGAAGAAACATTATAAGTGCAATTATCACAAAAGATAAAAATATATTAAAAAATCGTTTCATAATTTCCTTATTCTTTAGTAAAATATAATTAAATAATAGTAAAATTCAAAAGTGATGTCAATGTTTTGTCGAAATATGTCGATAAATATATATGGTGAACTTTTATTAAAATGTTGCAAAAATGCTAGGTGGGATTTATGGAAGAGATTTTTGTTAAAGCGAGTGATGGATATAACTTATTTTTGAATGTATATGAAGCCGAAAATCCTAAAGCGGTTGTTCAAATTGCACATGGAATGGAAGAACATCAAGGTAGGTATAAAAGATTTGCAGAGATGCTTGTTGAAAATGGATATACTGTTGTTAGCGCTGATATGCGCGGACATGGAAAGATGGCTAAAACACTTGGATTTTTTAAGAGAAAAGAGGGATATAAAATTCTTGTGAATGACCAATTGAGAGTAACTAAATATATAAAAGAAAGATTTGCAGGATTAAAATTGTTTCTTTTTGCACACTCAATGGGTTCTATAATTTCAAGAGTGGTGCTTCAAAATTATTCGAAGTTTTATGATAAAGTTGTTTTGTCGGGATATCCAAACTATCGTGCTTCAGCAAAGCTAGGAATTAAAATTGCAAATTCTTTAACGGAAAAATATGGTTCAAAATATAAGTCAAAGTTGATGACAGATATTGAATTTAAATTTTTTAACTTTATGGTTTGGAATCCTAAAACTAAAGTTGATTGGATGTGCTATAACAGAGATATTATTGATGAATATTTAAAAGACCCATTTTGTGGTTTTGGCTTTACAAGTTCGGCTTTTTCAGATTTGTTTACATTAGTTATTTTAATGAATGATTATAAAAAATATAAAAATGTGAATCCTAATCTTTCAATGCTTTTTATTCGTGGGGCGAACGACCCTTCAACCGGAGGTGTTTCGGGTTCAATAAAATCAGTTGAAGTTATGAAAAAGGCTGGTTTTAAAAATATAACTAAAATAGATTATCAAAAAATGCGTCATGAAGTTATTAATGAAAAAGAAAATCAAAAAGTTTATGAAGATATTATAAGTTATTTTGAGTCATAGAAGGAGAGTTTTATGGAAGGAAAGGTTGTATTAATTACAGGTGGAAGCAGAGGTATTGGAAGGGCTACAGCTTTAGAGTTTGGAAAACTTAAAGCAAGTGTTGTGATTGTTTATAATAGTAATGATAAAAAGGCAAAGGAAGTTATTGATGAAGTTAAAAAGTTAGGCGGAAAAGCAGTTGCCTTTAAAGCAGATGTTTCAAAAGAATCAGATTTAAAAACAATTGTTGATTTTGCGATTCATCAATTTGGTAAAATTGATATATTGGTTAATAATGCCGGAATAGTTTATGATCGTGAATTTGAAGAAATAACTTATGAAGAAAGTTTAAATATTGTTAAAACAAATATGCTTGCACCTTTGTTTTTGAGTAAATTGGTAGCTCCAACAATGATGAAGAATGGTTATGGAAAAATAATTAATATTAGTTCAACTTCAGGTAAATATGATTTTAATCCTGGAACAGCGGATTATGCAATGAGCAAATTAGCACTTCAATCTTTAACCAAAGATTTATCTATGAAATATGCTCCAATTATTAATGTGAATGCAGTTGCTCCAGGTTGGGTGAATACTGATATGAATGCAGATTTGCCATTAGATTTTGTTAAAAGTGAAACCTCAAAATATCATATGAAAAGATGGGCTGAACCAAAAGAAATTGCAGACACAATTGTTTTTCTTGCAAGTGATAAAGCAAGTTATATAACAGGTCAAGTTTTGATTTTAGATGGTGGTCATTGTTAAAAATAAAAAAAGAAGGGCATTTGCTCTTCTTTTTTTATTTAAGATTAAGATTGTTTTTTAAGCTCATTTATTAAAGTTATCAAGTGATAACTGTTAACTAAAAGTAAAACAATATTTAGTATGCCTGTGCTATAGGCTGGAAGCAAAAAACCATAAAACACAAAGATTACTGAACCAACAATGTTTAATGAGCGCATTATAATGCTTCCTTTGATTGAAGTTGTTTTAAAACACATTGAAGCAATAACGAAAAGTGTTGCAACAATACCAATAATTTCAATAAGCATAATATCTCCTAAAAGTTTCTAAATTGATTATAATAGATTATAAAAATTTTACCAAATAAAATAAGTGATAATTTATATATTACTATTTAAAATATTTTAAGTTAAAAATTTAAATCCGTTTTTTTGGATATATAGTTCTATATAATAAAAGTGCAAAAGAGATTTATCTCTTTTGACTAAATGAATAAAGGAGAATTTTTATGAAAAAATATTTTAAAGTTAATGCAAAGTGTGGTCATGTTGGAAGGGGGAATTTTATCAATATTAATTTTGCTGTTGTGGCATCAAGCGCAAAAGAAGCGGCTGCAAAAACAAGAATGTTTGGAAGAGTAAAACATCATTATAAAGATGCAATAAATTTTGTTGAAGAAATTAATATTGATGAGTTTAATGAACTTATTGAACAACTTTCAAATGACCCATATATTAGTTGTGATAATATTCAAGAACAACGCAGAATTGAAGATTTTTATGATAGAATCAGCAGTTATGATTATGAAGAAGATAAAAGAGATAGATGTGTTGAATATAAAATTAAAAAGAGAAAAATTTTAGAAGCAACAGCAAGATTACATATCAAAGAATTTGCAATGTAGAAAATAACAATAAAAAAAGACCATTACGGTCTTTTTGAATTTGGTGCGGATGAAGGGACTTGTAAGGAGCAAGAAAATCTTGCGACGGAATAGCGAAAAGTATTTTTGAGCGTCACATATTTCGGTTGGTCACTTCATTAGCAAGTATGAAAAAAAGACCATTACGGTCTTTTTTGAGTTTGGTGCGGATGAAGGGACTTGAACCCCCAAGCCGGAAGCACTAGATCCTAAGTCTAGCGTGTTTGCCAATTTCACCACATCCGCATAATAGTTTTATGTACGCCTTCCCATCCCCAAAGTGAACCGTCCTCCAAACGCAGTACGGTAGGAGATTTGAGCGTACAGAGATTGGCAGTGGCAACGTCCATGATCTTTTGATCAATGGTA
>JAZRRE010000026.1:0-18364 GCA_045650505.1 Clostridia bacterium
TGAATTTATAAAGGAAGTAGATATAAAATGAATACAGAATCTGAAAATCAAGTTATAGAAAAGGGTGGGTTATATGCAAGAAAATATAGAAAAAAGATTGATGTTATTGAAAGAAATGTTAAGCTTTCAGATGAAGAAAAATTAGAAGCTTTTGAAAAATTGCTTTATAAACTTCAAAAAACATATGATAACACTGATATTGATGCAGAACCATCTAAAGTTGCTGCACTTGTGATGTTTGCACTTGGAGTATCTTCAGCAAGTGAAATTTTTCAAAATTTTGTGGGAAGTGAAGCTTTTCAAAGTTATGGAGATGTCGAACAATTCTTTGCTGGAGCAGGTTCTTTGTTTGGCAGTGCAGCGGTTGGTGTTTTGACTATGCTTGCGGCAAGTATTGCGATTGTTCCAGTGCAATTTCTTAAAGAAAAGTTGGCGGAGAAAAAATGTTCTTCATTGTTTGATGTTATTGAAGAATTAAAAAAGATAACTTATGAGTATAGAGCAAAAATAAATGAACAAGCAAAGCAAAATTAAAAACATTTAAGTTTAAAATATTAAATTATAATAAAAAAACCACGGATATTTTCCGTGGTTTTTGTTTGAAAGATTTTAATAATTAATAAGCCCTATGTTCTGCATAAAATTCTAAACCATAAATCATCCATCTAAAGTCAGTTGCGTTACCAGCATCATCTGCAACAGTTCCATTGATTGAATTGTTGATATCAAAAGTGATTGTGCAACCGGTTGCTGTTGCAACGGTTTTTTGAACTTCAACTTTGCAAAGAATTGAATCATCTTTTTGAGGAATAAGTGAACAAGTTTCAGAAATTGTTTCGATTGCGTTTTGCTGACTGATTTTGTCTTCATCAACAAGGTTTGTAATTGTTACATTGACAACCATTTCAGATTTTGCATCTTGATTTGCATAAACATAAAAATAAATGCAATCAATATACATTTTATAAACCCAAGTACTTTTTGCTGTTACTCTAATTTCAGTGAAACAGTCAATATTTAGTGGGTCAGGGTCTTCTGCGATAAGTTCTTCAAATTTAATTTCTTTTGCTTTTGCGTTGTTATAAGTGTAAGCTGAAACAGTTTCTTCAAAATAAACGCTTGCATCTATTTTAGGAAGGTCTGAATCTTTTTTAGAACAACCACAAAACATAAGTGCTGGAACACAAATAAGTGCGACTAAAAGGTTTAAAATTTTGCGTTTCATAAAAGTATCCTTTGTTTAAGTTATAGATTTTAGTTTTAACCAGATTGCTTCGAAAATTGTTTTTCCATAAGGTATTGTGAATCGAACACTGCCTGAAATATCGTTTATGTTAACGCAACCAAAAAATCTGCTGTCTTCAGAAACATTTCGATTGTCACCCATAACAAAATATGAATTTTCAGGAACGGTGAATGAATAGCGTCTTTCTTCATCTGGAATGTTTATATCTTGTATGTTTTGAAAGATTTGTTCAAAATGAGCATATCCATTTATGTAAGTTACCATACTTTCTCTGTCATAAAACATTTCATTTGTAAGGTAAGATTCATCTAGCTCAACTGTTTTTCCATCTCTATTCTTCACGATTATATCATAATAATATTTTTTTGGCAATAGCTCTGGTTCTTGATGTGTGAAATAAAATGTAACAATATCACCAGGGCAGGCAATTATTCGTTTTATCATTGATTTCACATCTTGTTTTTCGGTTTTTTTAATATATTTATAATCAGTGTTTGCGACAATTACAATGTCATCGTGAAAATAATTATCTTTGCTTTTATAATAAACAATGTCACAATGAGAATCATCATGGTCACTTGTGATTGAAATATTCATTGTGGGTTGCATACTTGCACCAACAACCATTATTGGTGTGAGCAAAATTTGAAACACAAAAACAAAACCCATAAAGACAACACCAAAAACAAGCATAAATTTAAAAGCTAAACTCTCGGTGTATAAGCCTTTTTTTTCAGGCTTAACTTCAATTTCAGGGGTGAGAAATTCAGTTTCTTGTGTTTTGGCATCAATAGGATTTAAACTGTTTGTTTCAGTTGTTTTTGTTTCTTCCATTTCCATATATAATAATTATATTATACTATTTAAATAAATTTATCAATATTTTTTAAATTAGTATAAAATAAATGTCTAAAAATAAAATAAATAATGTCATTTTGTTGTAACAAAATTATGAGTTTGATTTGTGAGAGTTATACATAATTGACTAAATTTGTTTTTTGTGTTAAACTTGTGATTATGAAAAGATTATATTACGCAACCTTTGAGAAAGGTTTAGATGAAATTGTTAAAAAAATTATTGCAAAACAAGATAAAAATGCTTTTATAAAAAGGCTTTACAGTGATGCTGTTTTGTTCTTTGCTGATGAGCATTTTGTGCTTGCTGGAAGCTGTTTTAAATCAGCTTATTTTGTTATTGATAGTTTGGTTAAAGAGGGCACAGGTGCTCTTAATTTTGCTATGAAGCATTTGCTTGAAAAGAAAGATTTGCATATTGTTTTTCCTAAAGATGTGAAAAAGTTTAAGGTGATATATTTAAAAGAAGATAGCAAAGTTATGACAGATGCTAAACTTAAACAAGCTGTTGAAGTGATGCTTGCAAGAAAAACAAAAAGACAAATCAGCTATTTGAATGGAACTGAAGAACTTGTGTTTTTAGCTAAAGAAGATGGAATGAATCTCTTTATGAGAAAGCTTAATATTGAATCAGTTTATCAAAAGGTTAGAGGGCTTCAAATTGAACCAGAACTTGCTTATGTTTTGAACTTTATGTCAGAACCAGCACAAAACGAAGCGGTGGTTGACCCATTTGCTTATGATGGGGTGGTGGCTTATTCTAGAGCGCTTTCATTTAAAAAGGCAAATGTGATTGCAAATGAAAAAGAAACTGAAAATGTTGCAGATATTAAAAAACTTGCAAAAAGTCTTAAAGAAAAGAGCTTTTCAGTGATGAATTATGACTTTTTAGATGATAAATTTCCAATTAAATTTATTGATAAAATTGTTACTGTTTTGCCATCAATGAACTATGATTTTGATGTTAGTTTAACAAAATTGTATGAGAGTTTTATTAATAAAATTTATAAATTAAATGTAAAAACTGTGGCTGTTTTGATGACAAAATCTATTGATATATTGCCACTACTTAAAGGAAAATATGAAGTTGAAATGAAAATTTCAACACAAAGATACAATCTTTTTAAATTAAAAATAAAATAAAAACACTCAAAATTTGAGTGTTTTTATTTGTGTTTATTTTGTTTCTTTTTGAGTTTTTTCTTCTTCAAGTTTATCTTTTTTTGCCTGCATTTCACTATGCTTATCATTCATTTGTTTTGCTGTTCTTAACACTAAAATATAAATGATTAAAATGCCTAAAATTGTTGTTATGATGTTTACAATTAAAAGCCTGAAAATTGCAAAAATTAAAGTTAAAATAACTGAAATAAAGCCGACAGAAAACATTACATTTCTTGCGTAAAAATGTGTTTGTTTCCACACAAATTCTGCTGATGTTGTGAGCTTGTTTTTGAATGGTGAAAATGCTTTGAATGGAAGGTATTTGATTTTGAGTCCGCCAAGCATAATGTAAGCAGAAAATGGCAAGAAATAGACAAGAGACATTGGAATTTCTGAAATAGCACCAACTTCAAAACTTTTAACACTTGCAACATAAATCATTATTAGCATATTTTCAAAAATGCAAGTGTAAAACATCATTTTTAAAAAGAAATTTAAATGTTCTTTATTTTTTGTAAGTTGAATAAATAACCACAAAATTGTTGGAACAATACTGCATGCAAGTAAGAACCATTTTGAACCTAAAACTGCAATTTTTTCATTGAAACTAAAAAATAAAGGAACTTCGTTTGGTGTTTTGAAAATGAGTAAAAGCACACAAACTAGCAAGTTTGTTATTGCTATTATTGTTGTTTTAAAATCTATTTTTTTCATCATAATTTAAGAGTAAATTTATTTAAATATTTTGTCAATAAAAAAGAAGCAACTGAATGCTTCTTTTTTGATTTATTAAATAAATTTAATTTAATGCGGAATTTTTTATTATTATTGTTTTTGTGTTTGGGTTAAGTTCAATCTTTGCGCCAAGTGGCAAGATTGCGTGAGGATATGCGTGGCCTATATTTAAGTTATAAAAAACAGGGAAGTCGAATTCTGCAAGTTCTTCTTGTAAAACTTGTTTATATTCTTCGTAATAAACCTCATCGACAGGCTTGCCGCAAATGATTCCTGAAATTTGATTCATTATGCCCATTTCTTTGAATTTTTTAATGATATTTCTATATTTTTCAGGTGACATTTTTGCTGGACCTGTTTCAATAAGCATAATAGAATTTTTCCATTCTTCAAGGGTTGGAAGCACATTATAATCTTTTGCAATATCTTCAAAAATAGGGTAATTTTCAGTTTCAAAGAATGCAAAATCTGCAAGAATTTCAATGCAACCACCAAGAAGTTTTCCAGATACAATTTTATCGCCTTTTAAAACCTCATAACCTTTTGAATTGTCACGTTTTTCACGAAGTGTTCCAACTGCGTTTGGTGAGTAGTCGGCTCTATCTAAATACCAAACATCACTTGGTTTAACTTCATAGTTTGCTGGTGCATTAAAAAGATAATCAAAAGCATTTTTTGAATATTCAAGCATTTCAGGTTCAAACTCGGCAAGGTCGGTTAAAAAGGCTTGACCATAAAATGTTGTAAGACCAAGTTTGTTGAACATTAAGTGGTTTGTTGTTGAATCAGAAAATCCTAAAAATATTTTTGGATTATTTTTAACGTTTTCTTTGAAAATTTTATCGTTTAAAAGGTGAGGAAGAGCAAGGTAAGCATCTTCACCGCCAATTGCGCAAATGATTGCTTTGATTTCATCATCAGCAAAAGCTTGTTTTAAATCTTCAGCTCTTTTTTCCGGGTGATTTTTAATATAGTCAAGGCCTTTCATTGAGTTTTCCATAAATACAGGAACAAGTTCTAATTCTTTAAGGCGTTTTATTCCAAGGTCAAGTTCGTGCTTGATGAAAGATTCTCCCAAAATTCCACTAGAAAGGCTTACGATTGCGACTTTGTCACCTTTTTTTAATCTGTTTGCTTTAATCATAGAAATCTCCTTTATTTTAATTTGATAAAAGGCAGAACTTATCTGCCTTTATTTGTTTGAATTAGTTTCAATTTTGTGTTCAAGAATATTTAAATTGATGTCATATTTGAATGTGCCGGTTACATAGTTGCCTTTTAAAATTTCAGGAAGCCAATAACTGTCATCAGGAAACATTCTTGTGTATGGAATTTTGTTAAGGTCAAACCAAACAGGTGCCATTTCTTCTGATTCGGTTGGTGTGCCTTCATAGTCTGTTGCTGTGAAAATGCTCATATTGACAATTGCGTGTTCACCTTTAACGTATTCATCAAAGTCAATTTCAGCACGTTTGTTTATTTTTAGAGGGGTGATGTTGAATTCTTCTTGAGTTTCGCGAATTGCTGCTTCTTCAACTGATTCGTATGGTTCAACTTTTCCGCCAGCACCATTTAAAAGCCCTGCGCCAAACCCCCTTTTCTTTTTTGCAAGAAGAATTTGGTTGTCTTTTATGATGAATAGGAGGGTGGTTTTTAAATATCTCACAAAACCATCTTCTGTGCTTTTAATTATGACAATTTCATCAAAACCTTCTTCTCTTGTTGGATATGAAAAACTTTCAGCAAATTCGCGAATGACTTTTTCACCAACATTTCTTCTTCTTGAAGAATCTTGTTTTATGCAAGTTTCAATAGAATTTTCAATGACAATAGCTTTTCTTCTTATGTTTAAATCTTCAAAGTGAGATAAAGCTCTTTTTCGATTTTCAATGCTGCTGTTAGTTGCATCGATTAAAACATCTTTTCCTTGTGATAAAAAGTTTCTGGCACGTGTGTAAAGTGTGTTGAAAACTTCATCGTTGTGGTCTTGGTCTTCTTCAAAGCCAAAGAGTTCTTTTCTAATCGCATCACTAGCTAAAACTTTTGTGCGACTATCTACTTTTGTTTTTGTATAGGTTGATTTTCCACTTCCTGGAAGTCCAACCATTAATGTTAGTGTGGTCATTTTGTATCCTCGTAAAATCTATTATCAATCATAGTTTAGCATAAATAAAAATTTAAGGCTAAAGAAAATTGCTTGTTTTTTGCGAAAATTTAATAATTTGTTGAAAATTTCATTATGTATTGAAAATTGAATTAATGTTTGTTAAAATAAGATTAGAAATTTTTATTTCTGGGGAGTTTGTTTATGTTAACAATTAAGGAAGCAAAAAAGATTCCTTTTTCGGAATTAGATGATGAAACAAAAGAGTTTTTGTATGATTTGTTTAAACGATATGTTGTGAGAAAGAAAATTGCTGATACCAACAAAACTTTGTCATCTTTATTTTCGAAAAGACTTGGGCCTAATCCAAGAGAATATTCAAGGTGTTTTAATGAATTTAATTCTAGTTTTGTGAGCACAGATTTGATTAGATGTTTGAGCTATGATGAGATTCATACTTCATTTTTAAAGAAAATGTCAGAAGAACAATTTAATTATTATTTGCAGAGGACCGGCAATTCTTTTGATAGAAAAGTTGCACTTATGTGTTTTTCTATGCGTCCTAGTGAGAGGATTGCTAACAGAGTAACTTTTCCGGTTATGCTTGCTTATGCAAATATGCAAGACCTTGTTATTGAGAAAATGCAGAGTGACCCTAAAATGAGTTTGAATAGAATTTTTGCAGAATCTGCAAAACAAGTTCGCGCTGATTTTTTTAGGGCAACAGGAAAGAAAATTAATGATACAGATATTGCAAGTGAAAGAACAGACTATAAAGCACTTGGAAAAAAATGTGCTCCTATTTGGAAACAAATGCTAGAGTTTTATAAAGCTGGTTTAGAAAACGTTGAACCACTTGAAGCTGCTAATTTTGTCAGAGAAAATTTTGTTTTCACCACAGATGGAAGAGCTCAATTTGATGAAATTGTTAGCAAGGCATTCATTGATGCTGCAAAAGAAGTTGAAAACAATCAACAATTTTTTACACAGTTTATGGAAGATAATCCTGATGATTATATTCCTGCTGATGTTGATGAAGTTTTCTCAAAAAAGTATATTGAAGAGATTTATTTTTCAAAATTGCAAATGCCACTTGAATCGGTGTTTAATAGGCATTTGTTAGACCCAATTTACTTTGAGGCAGGGGCAAAGAAAAAAGAACAATAGAAGAAAAATTAACAAAAATACCCGGACGGGTATTTTTTTGTGCTAAAATTTATGGGTTCCATAAATAATTGTTATTTATATATGTAATATATAAAGGTTTATTTCTTGACTCTAAAAACTGCATAGTTTATAATGATAATGTGTGATAATCACAAGTATTAGGAGAATTTTTATTAGATTATGAAAGTTGATATTATATGTCCGCTTTACAATGCGGAAAAAGATATATTGCCTCTTTTGGAATCACTTAAAAAACAAAAGGGCGTTGAAGTTGGAAAGTATAGATTTGTGCTTACTGAATCAACAGATAAATCAGAAGAAATTTTGAAAGAAAATAACATTGAATATACAAAAGTTTCAAAAGAAGAGTTTTCTCACAGCAAAACTCGTGAAGATGAAGCAATGAAATCTGATTCAGATGTTTTAGTGTTCATCACTCAAGACATTGTTGTTGAAAGAGAAGATTGGCTTGAAAAGTTGGTTACTCCAATTTTTGAAGGGGAGGTGGAAGCTTGTTTTTCTAGACAAATTTCAAAGTTTAAAAATATTGAGAAATATACTAGAGAAAAAAACTATCCAGCAGAGTCTTACATTAATACAAAAGATGATATCGAAACAAAGGGGCTTCGAACATTCTTCTTTTCAGATGCTTCATCAGCAATCAAAACCGAAGTTTATAAAAAACTTGGTGGTTATGATGGAAAAAGGCTACCAATAAATGAGGATATGTATATTGCCTATAAGCTTATTATGAATGGTTATAAGATTAAATATTGTGCAGATTCTGAAGTTTTTCATTCACATAAGTTCACTTTAAGACAGGTTTATGATAGATATTATTTAACAGGTATGTTTATGGCTGAAAACTCTTATCTTGATGAGTTTGGAACAACCAAAACAGGTGGTGGGCTAGCAAAATATATTTTAAAGAGAGCATTGAAAGAATTTAACATTAAAGTTTTATTTAGATTTATGCCTGATATGATGGCTCGCTGGTTTGGAATGAAAAAAGGTAAAAAAGCATACAAAAAAAATATTAAGGGGTAAATATGGCACTGGTTATTGTTACTATTTTGTTGCCTCTAGTGTTTTTAATCATTGACATTTATAAAGAACGAAAAATTTATTCGCCATCAGTGATTTTTAATGGAATCTTTTTTATAACCTTGCTGCTTTATAGTTTTAAGTGGAGTTATATTCAACAAGATTTATTAAGCACAACGCTTTGGTGTTTGTTTCTTTGTGAAGTTGGTTTTAATATTCCAATTATCGTTTCATATTTTATTAAAAGTAAAAACAAAACAGAAGAGTTGATGGTTGTGAATAAAGAAGCTGACAAAACAATAAAAGAACTAAATGGTGAAGATGAGGTTTTTTGTCTTAACAAAAAACTTGAGTTTGGAATTTTTGTTTTTGTGTTAGTGTTCTTTATGCTTGAGGTTATTGTGTGTAAAGGATTTCCATTTCTTTGGAAATTTGTTGAACACGAAGAAAGAGTTTATTTTGATTTCTTGGTTTCAAAAGTTACAATTTGGTTTCATGCACTTATAACACTTATGGGTGCGTATTCGTTAGTAAAACCAATTAAAAATGAGTTGTTTCCAAACTTATTTTATAAAGGTTTTTATTTAATGATTCCAATTTTAATAATTTCAAGGCAAATGCTTATTGCAATGGTTGTTGAGGCATTTATAGTTTATCTTATCACTAACAAGAATAAGCCTAAAGACTTTTATTTATACTGCGTGATTGGTGTGATTCTTGCTATAGTTGGATTTTCTGCAATAGGTAATATGAGAACGGGCGAGGATATGTTTTTGATAGTTTCTGAATTTAAAGAATCTTATAAATATGTTCCAACAATGTTTAAATGGATTTATTCTTATTTGTGTTTTTCAATATCGAATTTAAACAACTTAATTTCGATTGCAGAACCGGGAATCAATGGTGGTGTTACAACTTGGAATGAAATTATGCCATCTATGTTTGATATTAAAAATGTGGAATTGTTTAATGAAAACTATTTAGTTGATTCTCAATTTACAGTTAGCACATTTGCTCCATCACTTTATCTTGATTTTGGTATTTTTGGAGTTGGTGCGTTTTGTTTAATTATTGGGGTGGTTTCACAATTTGTGTTTAAGAAAATGAATAAAGTTAAAGCATTGACAATTGTTTATTCAATTATCACTTATGCACTTGTGTTTATTTTCTTTGTAAATATGTTCTTTAACTTCCAAGTTATTTGTCAAGTTGTGTTTACCATTTTGATATTTGTGGTTTTAAATAATTTTATTGAAAAGAAAAGTAAAAAAATAAAAAATTCTCAAGGAGGAAAAATTTAATATGAAAGGTATTATTTTAGCAGGAGGCAGTGGAACAAGACTTTATCCACTCACAACAGTAACAAGTAAACAATTGTTACCGGTTTATGACAAACCAATGATTTATTATCCATTATCAATTTTGATGCTTGCAGGTATTAATGAAATTTTAATCATTTCAACACCAGAAGATACTCCAAGATTTGCAGCACTTTTTGGTGATGGAAGCAAATTTGGTTTGCAATTAACTTACAAGGTTCAACCATCTCCAGATGGTCTTGCTCAAGCTTTTATTTTGGGTGAAGACTTTATTGGAAATGACACAGCTTGTATGATTTTAGGAGATAACATTTTCTATGGTTCAGGTCTTCTTGGTGGACTTCGTAGAGCAAGAGAAAATGCTGAAAAAGGTGTTGCAACAGTATTTGGTTATCACGTTACTGACCCAGAAAGATTTGGTGTTGTTGAATTTGATGAAAACAAAAGAGCAATTTCAATTGAAGAAAAACCAAAAGTTCCAAAATCAAACTATGCTGTTACAGGTCTTTATTTCTATGATAACACTGTTGTTAATTATGCAAAGGGCTTAAAGCCATCAGCAAGAGGAGAACTTGAAATTACTGACCTTAATAGAATTTATCTTGAAAAAGGCAAGTTAGATGTTGTTACATTTGACCGTGGTCTTACTTGGCTTGACACAGGCACACATCAATCACTTGCAGATGCAACTGCATTTGTAAAAATGATTGAAGAACATCAAGGTCTTAAGATTTCTTGTCCAGAAGAAATTGCTTATAACAATGGCTGGATTACAAAGGAACAACTTTTAGAACAAGCAAAACTTATGGAAAAGAACCAATATGGTCAACACTTAAAGAAAGTTGCTGAAGAAGCTTACGTTAGAAGACATAAAGAAATTTAAGAGGTAAATTATGAAAATTGAAAAAACCGAACTTCAAGATGCTTTTATAATTGAACCAGATGTGTTTGGTGATTCTCGTGGTTGGTTTATGGAAACTTATTCTAAAATCAAACTTGAAAACGAAACAACTGTTGAATTTGTTCAAGATAATCAATCTTATTCTTCACAAAAGGGGATTTTAAGAGGTCTTCATTGTCAAACAAACCCACACTGCCAAACAAAACTTATTCGTTGCACAAGAGGTGAGATTTTAGATGTTATTGTTGACATCAGAAAAGGTTCACCAACATATAAAAAATGGATAAAAGTTGAACTCACAGCAGAAAACAAAAAACAACTTTACATTCCAAAGGGATTTCTTCATGGTTTTGTAACACTTACTGATGATGTTGAAGTTCAATATAAAGTTGATGATTATTACTCAAAAGAGTGCGACAGGTCAGTTAAGTTTAATGACCCTGAATTTTCAGTTGAATGGGGAATTGAAAACCCAATTTTATCTGATAAAGATAAAAATGCTCCACTTTATAGTGAAAGCGACTGCGACTTTGTGTATGAGGAGAAGTAGTTATGAAAATTTTAGTTACAGGTGTTAAAGGTCAACTTGGATATGATATTTGCAGAGAACTTGCAGAACGTGGTTACACAGATGTTATTGGTGTAGATAAAGATGACCTTGACATAACTGATGAAAAAGCAGTTCATGAGTTTATTGAAACTGCAAAACCTGATGTGATTATGCATAATGCTGCGTGGACAGCTGTTGATGCGGCAGAAGAATCTCAAGAAGCGTGCTATAAAGTTAATGTGCTTGGAACAAGATATATTGCCGAAGCTGCTCAAAATGTTGGTGCTAAAATTGTTTATATTTCAACAGATTATGTTTTTGATGGTGAAGGTGAAAACTATTTTGAAGTTGATGATAAAAAAGCACCACTTTCTGTTTATGGAAAAACCAAATATGAGGGTGAACTTGAAGCGAAAAAATGTGATAAACATTTTATTGTTCGTATTTCTTGGGTTTTTGGAATCAATGGAAAGAACTTTGTAAAAACAATGCTTGCACTTGCAGAAACAAGAACAGAGCTTAATGTTGTTGCTGACCAAATTGGTTCACCAACATACACTTATGACCTTTCAAAACTTCTTTGTGATATGATTGAAACTGAAAAGTATGGTGAATATCACGCCACAAATGAAAATATTTGTTCTTGGTGTGATTTTGCTAAAAAGATATTTGAAATTGCAGGCAAAGAAATGAAGGTTAATGCTGTAACATCTGCTGAATATCCAGCAAAAGCACACAGACCAAGCAATTCAAGACTTTCAAAAAAATCTCTTGACGCAGCTGGATTTAACAGACTTCCAACTTGGGAAGATGCACTTTATAGATATATAAAGAATGAATTAAACAAATAAGGATAAATAAATGGAAAAGTTACCAAAAGTGCTAGTTATTATGTCAACTTATAACGGCGAAAAATTTATGGCTGAACAAATTGATTCAATTTTAGCTCAAGAATCAGTTGATGTTGCTCTTCATATTTTTGATGATTGTTCAAAAGATAATACTCAAAAAATTGCAAAAGAGTATGAAAAGAAAGATAAAAGAGTTGTTCTTCATATCAACGAAAAAAATAAAAACTTTACATATAACTTTATTGATGGATTGTTCACATTTAAAGATGAGCAAAAATATGATTATTATGCATTTGCTGACCAAGATGATTTTTGGGTTGAAAATAAGTTGATTTCTGCAATTAATAAAATTAATGAAGCGGGAAAATGCACGCTTTATGCGGCAAATTTAAAGATTGTTGACCAAAATCTTGAGTATGCGGGAAACAATATGATGGATACAAAATATGTCAACAAACATTATGATGTAATTTGTAAAAATATTGTTACAGGCTGCACAGCAGTTTTTGATAATGACTTTAAAAATTTGGTAACAAAACATTATCCTGAAAATATTTATCTTCACGATTATTGGCTTGCACTTATTGCAAATTATACAAAAGATGCTCATTTTGTTTATGACACTTGTCCTGATTATATTTTGTATCGCCAACACGGAAATAACCAAATTGGTGAAAATAAAGGAGGTCTTGTTAAAAGGGCATTTAAACTAGTTTTTAAAAAGAAAGACCCAATAAAATCTACCAGAAATTTGGTAAAAAGATTTTATGAACTTTTTGAAGATGATATTTTAGAAAGTGATAAAAAGATAATGAATAGATTTGCAAATGTGAATAAATTTAAAAACAGATTTGTTTTGTTTTTTAAGGTTAGAAGCAATTATTCATTTAAATTAAAAATAAAAATGTTGATAAATAGGTATTAAACTATGAAAGATTTAGTTAGTGTAATTGTTCCGGTTTATAAAGTTGAAGAATATTTGCCTAAATGTATTGAAAGCATATTAAATCAAACACATAAAAACATAGAACTTATTTTGGTTGATGATGGCAGTCCTGATAATTCACCCAAAATTTGTGATGAGTATGCTAGCAAAGATAAAAGAATTAAAGTTATACATAAAAAGAATGCAGGTGTTTCAGCTGCTAGAAATGATGGACTTGATGCGGCAAAAGGAGATTTTATTGCATTTGTTGATTCAGATGACTGGATTGAACTTGATATGTATGAAAAGCTTATCAAAAAACAACAAGAAAATGATTATGACCTTGTTATGTGTAATTTTAATTGGGTTATTGATGGAAAAACAACACATATGTATGAAGGCAGCAAAAAAGAATTTTGCGAAAGCAAAGATATCACTTATTTGCTTCGAATGCCTGATTTTAAAGCTGTTGGTGAAGATAAATTTGTTTCTAATGGAAATATAAATTGCTATACTGCAAAATATATATATCGCAGAGAAATTTTGAAAAACATTAGGTTTAATACAAATTTAACATATAGCGAAGACATTAGATTTTTATTGGAAATATATTTAAATAAAGACCTTAAAGTGGGATACATTGAAGACTGTATGTATAACTACTTTATTAGAAAAGCATCTCTCAGTCAGGGTAGAGTTTATAATTTGGTTGAAAAGAGCCAAAAGTTTATTGACTCTGTCACCGAACTTCTTAAAGGAACAGAGTATGAAGATTTGATTGATGCACAAAAGTTTTTCTATTATTATGTTTGCGTTGTTAATAAAATTAGATACAACACAGATGATGATTTATCTAGCATTAAGTCTTGGAATAATAGAAAGACTTATAAAAAACACAAGGTTTTGTGCAATGGTTTAAAATCAAAAATAAAAGCATTTTTGGTGCATAAGAAATTATGGTTTGTTTTTAAACTTGGCATTAAATTAAAGAAAAAGGGATAACGATATGAAAAATTTACCAAAAGTTGTAGTTGTTATGTCAACTTATAATGGTGAAAAGTTTTTGAGAACGCAAATCGATAGCATTTTAGCACAAAAAGATGTTGATGTTATTCTTCACATTTTCGATGATGTTTCAAAAGATAATACTGTTGATATAGCAAGAGAGTATGAAAACAAAAATAAAAATGTTTTTGTTCATATCAATGAAAAAAATAAAAATTACACCTATAATTTTCTTGATGGTTTGTTTATGTTTAAAGACAATCAAGATTATGATTATTATGCATTTGCAGACCAAGATGATTTTTGGGTTGATGACAAACTTATAACAGCAGTTAACAAACTCAAAGAGATGGGTGAATGCTCGCTTTATTCTTCAAATCTTACCATTGTTGATGGTGATTTGAAAGATACGGGAAAAACCAATATTGATATGGGTTACAGTCACAAAAAATATGACCAATTATTTTTTGATTCGGTAACAGGTTGCACAGCTGTTTTTGACAAAGAGTTTAAGAATTTGGTGACAAAACACTATCCTGAAGACCTTTTATATCATGATTATTGGGTTGCACTTATTGCATCATTTTGCAAAGATGCAAAATATTATCTTGATATGAATCCAAGCCATATTTTATATAGGCAACACGGAAGCAATGCTTCTGGAGGATTCCACAAAAAGCAAAAATTTTATAGACTGAAAAGATTGTTTGGCGGAATTGAAGTTAACTTTAAAATTCTTTCACAATTGATTGACTATTTTAAAGAAGAACTTGATGAAACTGATAAAATCATTATTGAAAAGTTTATAAATTATAAAAAAATAAAAAATAAATTCTATTTATTAAAGCATCTTGATTGCACAGGAAGAAATAGATTTAAAATCAAGCTGTTACTTAATAGATATAAAAACAAATTT
Organism: Clostridia bacterium; assembly: GCA_045650505.1. Classification (GTDB taxonomy): domain Bacteria; phylum Bacillota; class Clostridia; order Christensenellales; family UBA1242; genus RGIG1681. Next base: position 14,783 of record JAZRRE010000026.1, read on the forward strand.
GGAGGAAAATAATATGAAAATTTTAATTACTGGTGGGGCAGGTTTTATTGGAGGAAACTTCTGCCATTATATGCTCGAAAAACATCCAGAAGATGAGTATGTTTGTTTAGATGCACTTACTTATGCAGGAAATATGGAAACTCTTGCTGACATTATGGATAAGCCAAACTTTAAGTTTGTGAAAGGTAATATTTGTGATAAAGAACTTGTTGAAAAACTTTTCGAAGAAGAAAAATTCGATATCGTTATCAACTTTGCTGCTGAATCACACGTTGACCGTTCAATTGAAAATCCAAAGGTTTTCTTGGAATCTAACATTATTGGTGTTCAAACACTTATGGATGCGTGCAGAAAATATGATGTTAAGAGATATCACCAAGTTTCAACCGATGAAGTTTATGGTGACCTTCCACTTGACAGACCTGACCTTTTATTCCACGAAGATACACCAATTCACACATCAAGCCCATATAGTGCTTCAAAGGCATCTGCTGACCTTTTGGTTCAAGCATATCACAGAACATTTAAACTTCCTGTGACAATTTCTAGATGCTCAAATAACTATGGTGCTTACCAATTCCCAGAAAAACTCATTCCACTTATCATTAAGAAAGCTCAAAATGATGAGCCACTTCCTGTTTATGGAAAAGGTGAAAATGTTAGAGATTGGCTTCACGTTTTAGACCATTGCTCTGCAATTGACCTTATTGTTAGAAATGGAAAAGTTGGTGAAGTTTATAACATTGGTGGACACAATGAAAGAACCAACCTTGAAGTTGTTAAAACAATTTTGAAAGTGCTTGGAAAACCAGAAAGTTTGATTACTTATGTAACAGACAGACCAGGACATGATAGAAGATATGCTATTGACCCAACAAAGATGGAGACAGAGCTTGGTTGGAAGCCAATTTATAACTTCGACACAGGTATTGTTGAAACAATTAAATGGAATGTTGAAAACAAAGAATGGCTTGCAAATGTTGAATCAGGTGAATATCAAAATTGGCTTGAGAGACATTATAAATAACTTTAGAGGATAATTTATGTTTAATAGTATAAAACATCGTTTATATATTAGAAAAAGAAGAAAGTTGTGGAAAAAATTGAACACAAATAATTTTACTAATATGATAAATGATTTTGATTTTGATTTAGTTTCAGTTGGTAACTTTTCTTATGGTGATTTATTTGTGTTATCAGCAAATAAGGTGAATAAGTTAAAAATAGGTCATTTTTGTTCTATTGCTGATAATGTTAAATTTATTTTAAATTCAGACCATCCAACAAATCATATATCAACATATCCTTTTAAAACAATGATATTAAATAAAGGACCAGAAGCTATTTCAAAAGGTGACATTGTTATTGAAGATGATGTTTGGATTGGAAGCTCATCAATGATAATGTCTGGTGTAAAAGTGGGGCAAGGTGCAATTGTTGCAGCAGGTGCTGTTGTTACAAAAGATGTTCCACCATACGCAATTGTTGGGGGAGTTCCTGCAAAAGTTATTAAATATAGATTTGATGAGAAAATTATTGAAAAACTTAAATGTTTTGATTATAGTAAACTTCAAAAAGAAGTAGTCCAAGATAATCAAGAATTATTTTATCAAGATATTACAGAAGAAATTGTGGATAAAATGATTAAACTTATTGGAAAATGTAAAGGGGAATAAGTTGGATATAAAGAAATTTGAATTTCAAAAACATGGTGATGATAGGGGTATGCTTATAGCTCTTGAGGAGTTAAAGGATATTCCTTTTGTCATCAAGAGAATTTATTATATTTATGATACTCTTGCTGGTGTTAGAAGGGGGTTTCACGCTCATAAAAATTTAAAGCAAATTTTAGTTTGTGTGAAAGGTTCTTGCAAATTGCATTTAGATAACGGTTCTGAAACTGAAGAAATCTTGTTAGACAAACCTTATGAGGGAATTTATCTTGAGAATAATATTTGGAGAGAAATGTATGATTTTTCGGAAGATGCTGTGCTTTTAGTTTTAGCATCTGAATATTATGATGAAGCTGATTATATTAGAGATTACCAAAAGTTTTTGGAATTTGTAAATGCTGGAGGAAAATAGTGATGAAGGTTGAATTTTGTTCTTTTAGACCAATGCATAATGAAATTAGAGCCGATTTAGATAACGCATATAAAACAGTTATGGATAATAGTTATTTTATTCAAGGCAAAGAATGTGAATTGTTTGAAAAAGAGTTCGCAGAATATTGTGATGCAAAGCATTGTGTTGGTGTTGCAACAGGTTTAGATGCAATTTATTTAATTTTAAAAGCAATGAATATTGGTGAGGGTGATGAAGTTATTGTTCCATCAAACACATTTATTGCAACAGCACTTGCTGTTTCTTATGTTGGAGCTACACCTGTTTTTGTTGAACCTGTGATTGAAAATTACAATATTGATGTTTCAAAAATTGAAGAAAAAATCACTGATAAAACAAAAGCAATTATTGCTGTTCATTTGCAAGGTAGAGCTTGTGATATGGATTCAATTAATGCAATTGCTAAAAAGTATAATTTAAAAGTGATTGAAGATGCTGCGCAAGCACATGGTGCAAAATATAAAGGAAAAAAAGTTGGAACACTTTCTGATGCTGCGGCATTTAGTTTTTATCCGGGAAAAAATCTTGGCGCACTTGGTGACGGTGGCTGTGTTGTAACTAATAACAAAGAAATTGCAGATAAAGTTCGTGCACTTGGAAATTATGGTTCTGACTATAAATATCATCATATTTATAAGGGGACTAATAGCAGACTTGATGAAATGCAATGTGCTTTTTTAAGGGCAAAACTTCCTCATCTTGACAAATGGAATCAAGCAAGAAGATATATTGCTGAAAAATATTTTGCTGGAATTAAAAACTCATTAATCAAACTTCCTGTGCAGAGCAGTGATGACTATGAACATATTTATCATGTGTTTGTTGTTAGATGTGATAAACGCGATGAACTTGAAAAACACCTTAAAGACAATGGAATTTTAACGGTTAAGCATTATCCTGTTCCTATGCATTTGCAAGAAGCATATAGTGATTTAGGGCTTAAAGAAGGAGATTTGCCAATTGCTGAAGAAATTTCAAACACAGTTCTTTCGATACCAATGTTTTATGGTATGACTGATGAAGAAATAAACTATGTTATTGATAAAATTAATGAATTTAAGTAATCAATATTTGGAGAATAAAAATGCAGAAGTTTATACGAGAAACTTATGACAAAATGATTCTTAATATAAAAAAAACAAAAAATTATAAAAGATTGTTTAAGAAAACTGTTCTTTGTGCAACTTTTGCTTATAATTATAATGTTGAATATAAGAATGATATTTTAGAGAAAGCTATTGATAAAATCTCTAAACATTTTGAAAAAATTAATAGTAATCAAGAATCAAAAAAAGTTTTATTTTTTGATTCTTTTGGTTTTGAATATAGAGGGCTTGCAAATCAGTACATTGATGCTTTATTGAAAAAAAATGTTAATTTTGAATATGTTACTTATGTTAAAAATGATATAAAATCACTAGCAAATAAGTTAAATGAAAATAATATAAAAATAACACA
>JAZRRE010000027.1:0-1594 GCA_045650505.1 Clostridia bacterium
CGATCGGTTCATACCCGGCAGGTCATAAGTTCAAATCTTATTGCCGCTACCAAATCTGGCCCCATCGTCAAGCGGTTAAGACATCACCCTTTCACGGTGAAGTCAGCGGTTCGAATCCGCTTGGGGTCACCAATCTCAACCAAAATCGATACACGGTTTTGGTTTTTTTATTGCCTAAAAAACCCCGAATCAAATTGAATCGGGGATTTGTTTTATACAAAATATTGTTAATCTTCTAAATTATCAAACAATGGACTATCAAAGAATTCTTTTAATGTAATTCCTAAACCATCACACAAATATTGAATAGTTGCAAGTTTTGGATTTTGACTCCTTCCAGAAAATATGCTATTTACAGTTGATTGAATAACACCAGACATTGTGCAAAGTTTATTTGGTGTTATATCTCTTTCATTGCAATATTCTAAAATTCTTTTTCCTACTGCTTCATGTAATTTCATAAACTTATCTTCTCCTAAAATGTGTTAATGTATTCACAAGATAAGTCTATCAATATATTAAAAATAAGGTTGTGAATGTATGCACAAGTTGTGAATGTATTGACAACTAATAACCAATAAAATATAATCAAGTTGTGAATACATCGTTAATATATAAATCGTGTTGTTTTATTGGACATAGAAAAATTATTGAAACAAAAGAACTTAAACAGCGATTACAAAATACTATTGAAATTCTAATAAAAGAAAAAGGTGTAAAGACTTTTATTTTTGGTAGTCGCAGTGAGTTTGATTTTCTATGTCATCAAATTGTTTCAAATTTAATGAGTATATACCCCACTATTAAAAGAGTGGTTTATACTTGCAAAAGTGAACTCGCAGTTTTAAAACAAGATAAAGCTGAATTGGAACAGATATTTTCAAAAGCGTTTAAACAAGACATAACTTTATGCGAATATGAAAAAGAAATTGAACACAAAACAAAATTCACATCTGGCAAAGCAAGTTATATTGAACGAAACAAAGCTATGATTGATGCTAGTGATTTTTGCATATTTTACTATGATGAAGACTATAAACCCAAAACAAGAAAGCATAAAAAAAGTGATATCTTTGAATATCAACCAAATTCAGGAACATCTCTCGCTTATAAATATGCGATAAGTAAAAAGAAAATTATAACAAATTTATTTAAAATTTAATTTGTCGAATTATGTTTTATTTTAACAAATTTAAAAAGTTTATGTTATAATGAAATCAACGGAGTCTTACTTATGAAGAATAAATTAATTAACAATGATAATAAAACAGATATAACAACCAAACGAAAAACAATAGCAATATATATAGTTATTATTTTTTCATTTATTTTTATGTTTCTTCTATTTGCTATTATTGGTGGTGTTACTAATAATCAAGCACTAATTTATGTATCAATATCATTTGCTGCTTTTTCAGCTATTCCAATAGTAATTCTTAGTATGCAAAAAGAAAAAATTGATACTACAGAACATTTTTTTAAATTTAAAGACATTATAGAAACTTATATAAAAAACATTAAATTATGTAAGTTGTGTGAAAACTATATTGATAAAGAAGATAACTTAGAATTAGATGAAATTGAATTAGAGGTG
>JAZRRE010000028.1:0-8438 GCA_045650505.1 Clostridia bacterium
ATTATTTTGAAAATGTTTTGATGAAATTAATTTAACAATTTTAGCCACAATTTCACCATTATGTGGATAAAGCAAATAAGACTTTAAATATTCTGCAACATAATTTTCTTTCTCTTTCGAAATATGATACATCACATTTTCAAACGAAAGCCTCATAGCTCTTTCAATTGCTGCAATAGATTTATTATACTTTTTTGCAATTGCAGGATAAATTTCTTTACTAAAACTTGGTGAATCTTTTTCAAAAAACAAATATAAAAATATTGCCTCTTTAAAATATTTATACCCACTTTTATTTGGCGATATTTTTAATATATTAAACACTATATCAACATCGTAACTCACACACTCAAAAAATATGTCATTTGAAACATTTGAATCAATGGCACTATTATTTTTTACATAAAATTCCTTATCCGTTGTCTTTATTTCTAAATATTCTTCAATTGTATTCATATTTTCATTATATATATCGTATTTTAAAAAATCAATTATTTTTGAATACTTTTGAATGTTTTATTTAATAATGTGCAAATATATTTAATTTTCAATCATATAATCTGCAAAAACAGCATATCCCTTTGTCGGGTCATTTACAAACACGTGAGTAATTGCACCCACCAGTTTGCCATTTTGAATAACAGGACTACCACTCATTCCTTGAATGATTCCACCTGTTTTTTCAATTAATTCTTTATCAGTCACTCTTATAAACATACTTTTATTATCTTTTTCATTATTAAAATAAGTTTTTACAATTTCAATATCATAATCTTTTGGAACGCCACCTTCAATTGTACATCTAATTGTAGCTTTGCCATTTTTTATTTCATTATGGCTAGCAACCTCCACCAAATTATCATCATAATCATCTAAAAGTTTATCACTAAATTTTCCATAAACACCAAACTTATTGTTTGAATCAAGAGAACCTAAAATTCTTCCACTTCTCAAAAACAACCCTTTTAGTTCTCCAGGATTTCCTTTTTTTCCTTTTTTATACCCCATAATAGTGCACCTGTAAATATTTCCTTCATTCACCGGAAGAAGTGTTCCTGTATCTATATCACACACAGGATGCCCAAGTGCACCAAATCGAAGATTATCCTTTCTTATATATGTAACTGTTCCAACACCCGCAGCATTGTCTCGAACCCAAACTCCAAGTTTATATAAATTTTTCTCTTTATCAAAAATAGGTTTTACCATAGTAGTTTTTTGGATTCCCTTACTCAAATATAAAACAGTTAAATCTTTTGCAAGATTTTCAGATTTATTAATTACTCTCAAAATATCATCAGCAGAATTTACTTCTTCATTTTGAATACTAATAATAACATCACCTTCTTTTATTTCCCTAGCAGTTTCATTTGAATTTGCAACTACAATAACCCCATCGCACGAAATTGCAAAACCTAAAGGATATCCACCTAAATACACATAAATTTTCTCATTATTATCAGTTTTTTGCGTTTTATTTTTTCTAAATAGTGTTTTTATAATATCTTTAAATTTGGGGAAATTCGAACAAATTTGAGCTGAACACATTTTTGTTGGAGTATTGGTAATTTCAACCGGATTAACAATTGTTACACCAAAAGTAAATAAACATAACACAATTATGCAAACTTTGAATATCAACAACTTAACCCTAAACTTTTTCATAAAAAAAACTACTCCTATAAAAGTAGTTTTTGAAAATTTATAAATTTTATGTATTTATATATTTTAAATTTAGCCTAAATCTGCATTTATTCCAGCATCTAACATAAGTTTTGCGTGTTCGATTGAAAAGTCTGAAATTGCGCCACCAATTATTCTTGCAATTTCTCTAACCCTGCCATCATAATCAAGCACATTAAGAGATGTTCTTGTAACTCCGTTATTTTCAGCTTTTGAAATATAATAATGTGAACTACCAAAGCTTGCAACTTGAGCCAAATGTGTTACACACACAACTTGATGTTTTTTTCCAATTTTAGCAAGTTTTTTAGCCAAAACATTTGCTGTATCTCCACTTATTCCCGTGTCAATTTCATCAAAAATCATAGTATCAACATTATCAATATCAGCTGTTATATTTTTGACTGCAAGCATAAATCTGCTCATTTCACCACCACTTGCAACCTTATTTAGTGGTCGAAGCGGTTGACCGGAGTTTGCTGTGAACATAAATTCAATTCTGTCAAATCCGGTTTCATCAGCATTTTCTTCTGTGACAAAATTAAAATCAATTTCAAACTTTGAGCCCTTCATTGAAAGTTCAGCTAATTCACTCTTTACTTTTTGAGTGAAAATTTCAGCTGTTTGCCTTCTTAAATTTGAAAGCTCTTTTGCACTTACAAAAAGCAATCCAGATATCTCTTGTTTTTCTTTTTCTAACCTTTCAATCACTTCAGCTGAATTTATGAGCCTTTCATACTCTTTTTTTATTGTGCATAAATATTCATTAATTTCAGCAATATTTGCTCCATATTTCTTTTTGAGCGAAGTTAATAAATCTAATCTCTTTTCATTTTCAATAGCTGAAAATTCATCAAACTCAAGCCCATTTATTAAAGACTCAACCGTTTCAGCAATATCTTGTATTTCATATCTTGCAGAGTTGATTCTTTCAGCAATTCCACTAGCTTCTGGCAAATATTTCAATGCATCTTCTATTTCAACATCAGCCTTTTTAATGAGCCCTAAAAGTCCATAATTTTCAGATACACCTTCAAAATAAGAAGATACTCTTTCAAGAGATAAAGCAATTTTTTCTTGATTTAAAACTCTGATTCTAAATTCTTTTAAAGACTCTTCTTCACCATCTTTAAAATTTGCTTCTTCAATTTCATTGATTTGATATGAATACAAATCAATAAGTTTTTCTCTATCTCGACTATCAAAATTAAAAGAAGCAAGTTCTTTTTTTATTAAGTTTAATTTATGATAAAGTTCTTTATATTTTTGCTTTGCAATTTTTATTTCTTTTCCACCAAAATCATCAAGTGTTTTTAATTGATTTGATGTCTTTAAAATTTCTTGATGTTGAAACTGACCATGCAAATCCATAAGCGGAGCTGTTAAAGCTTTAAGCATTGAAAGCGTAAACATTTTTCCATTCACGCGGCATTCATTTCTTCCATCGTTAGACAATCTTCTATAAATAACAATTGTATTTTCTCTATCAAGCCCAAATTCTTCAAGTTTATCTAAAATCGCATTTGAATTTGTTTCAAACACAGCTTCAACACTTGCAAAATTTTCACCATAAGAAATAAGACTCTTATCAGCTTTTTCTCCCAATAGCAAAGCGAGAGAGTCTATAATCAAAGACTTTCCTGCACCCGTTTCACCGGTTAAAACATTAAACCCTGTGCTTAAATCGATAGTCAAGTTATCAATCAAAGCAATATTTTTGATTGTCAAACTTTGAAGCATAATTAATCCTCACTCACATCTAAAGGTTTTTCAACAAGCTTATCAATTTCAGCTTTAATAGCAACAATTTTGCCATCAGTGCTTTTTAGCTCATCTAAACAAATTTTTGTGTATTCGACACTTTCAGTATAAAGTTTGATAGACTCTTCTAATGTTATATCTTTATCTTCAAGTTTATCTTTAATGCTATTTAATTTCTCTAATGCTTCTTCAAATTTCATAACATTCTCCTATTTTTTTATTTTAGAAACGGTCGCATCAAACTTTCCATCACATAAATTTACTGTTATTTCATCACCAATTTTGACCGACTCAATTGCAGTTATCTTTTTGCCCTCGCATTCAACAACAGCATAACCATTTTTTAAAATTTCTAACGGATTCAATTTCGAAATCACATTCATTAAAACTGAAAGTCTGTTTTCTTTTTCTGTTTTTATAAGTTTAATTTTAGATTCTATATCTTTAATTAAAATCATTATTTGAGCCTTTGATGACTCTATTTTTAATTTGGTTTTATCAATGATTGAACTTGAAATATTCACAGTTTCTTTTTTTCTTTCATTGATATTTTTGGTTATAAAATAATAATTATTATCATTAATTAATTTAATATTATCAACTTGTTCTTTATAATCAAAAACAGCAACTTCTGCAGCAACAGATGGAGTTGGAACTCTCAAATCTGCAACAAAATCACAAAGTGTAAAATCAGTTTCGTGTCCAACTGCCGAAATGATTGGCTTTTCACTTGCATAAATTGCCTTTACAATTTTTTCAGTGTTAAATGGCGAAAGGTCTTCAATTGAACCACCACCACGAGCAACTATAATCGTATCAATATCTTCTCTAGTATTAAAATATTCTATTCCTTTAACAAGGTCATCTTCTGCACCAACACCCTGAACTCTTGACGGATATACAATTATATTTGTGTAAGGATTTTTAAGTCTTGTAACATGAATAATATCACGAATAACCGCCCCCGTTTCACTTGTTACAACTCCTATATTTTTTGCAAATCTAGGAATCGGCTTTTTTATTTCTTCAGCAAAAAAACCTTCTTTTTCAAGTTTTTGTTTAAGCATTAAAAACCTTTGATAAAGGTCACCCATTCCAGCGGCAGTCACTCTACCAACCAAAAAATTAAGCCTTCCTGATTTAACATAAAAGTTTACCTTTCCAAATGCTGTGACAAGGTCACCATTTTTTATATTTAAATCACTAGCACCAAATTTAACACATGAAAGCATTGATGTTTCATCTTTTAAATCAAAGTATGCGTGCCCACCAGACATTTTAAAATTTGTAACTTCACCATAAACACAAATATTGCTCAAAAATTCTTCTGCATCAAGAATATTTTTTACAAATGTATTAAATTGATTGACCGATAAAGTTATCGTTTTCATTATTACCTCGCAAATTTAGAAAGCACACCATTGATGTATTTCACACTCTTTTCAGTTGAATATTTTTGTGCAAGTGAAAGAGCTTCATCAACACTAACTTTATATGGAATAGACTCCATATATAAAATTTCATAAAGCCCAAGCATAATGATAGCAAGGTCCATTTTATATAATCTTTCAAGTGAAAATTTCTCAACTGTGCTTGAAATTTTTTCATTCAAATCATCATAATGACCAATAATTCCAAAATATACAACATTAACATAAGACAAATCATCACCATCAAATTCAGCAGTATATTCATCTACCAATTCTCTTTTTTCTTCACCTGTAAAAATATATTCAAAAACTAATTTTAAAGCAACTTCACGTGCATCTCTTCTACTCATAATCCTTTCCTTTAAATTTCAATTTCTCTTTCTCTTTGAGATTTTTCAACTTTTGAAAATGATGTATATTCCTCCTCATCTTCGTTTTGAATATTGTTTGGAATAGCACCAACCTTTCTAAAAGGTTTTCTTTTTTTGTTTATGAATGATTTTATTGTTCCAAAAAATCCCATATCAAATTCATCTATTTCAGAGATTTTTGTTTCTTGAAATTTTAAAGATTCACTTGCTGGTTTAACAGCATCAAAACTTGCAGGTGTTTCCATTTTAATTTCTTCCGCAGGTTCAAATCCAACCTCAATATTGGTTTTAACTTTGATTGCATCTTTTGAAACTTCAAACTCTGAAACCATATCTGTTTCTTTATTTTCAACAACAACCTTTTTCACATTTTGCATTCCGAAATTAACCGGATTAATTTGTCCAGAAACACTAATTATATCAAGTTCAGAATCAAATGTTACATCTTGACTATAATTTTGAGATTGTTCTTTATATGCCTTATAAAGCCTATCTTTTTTAATCAATCCGTTTTTAACTATTGAAGACCTTGATTGAACAAGCTCCAAAAAGAAGTGTGCAAACAAATCTAATAAAAGTTGTTTTTTCATTCGTTTATAATATTTCGTATAATTATAGAATGTATCTTTAAACTCTCTTGCTTCTTCAGCAGAAAGATTCGAAATCATTTCTAAACAAGATTCAGCAGCCGCTTCATCTCCAGCAAAAATTGCTGCTCTATATTTTTCTTTTAGAGTTTGTATAATTGTTTTTTCTTGTTTAATTTTTTGTTTTTTATAAACAAAATCATTTATCTCACCTTCATATTTTCCAATACCTAAAACTCTATTTTTTATTGCAAAAACTATAGGTTTTTCAACCCCATTAACAAAGTTTGGAAACACACCAATAATTTCATAAGGAGTTTTAACTCTAGCACCTTTTGAATCTGTTTTAGGGTTAATTTTCAAAATTTTAAATAAATTCACAGGGTTTTTACCATCAAAAAATTCAGCTTTTGAAAGCCCTATTCTTTTATAAAACTCTGCAATCTTTTCACTTGTGAACTTACCCATTTTCAATCCTTCTATTAGCTTACAAAATCACTATCAACATCATTAAATGAAACGCCAACAACGTGAACGTTAACTGAATTAACTTTAAATTCTGTCATAGATTCAACACTAGACTTAATGTTTTCTTGAACTCTGAACGCAATATCCCTAACAGAATATCCAAATTTAACATTCACAAAAACATCAATGTTAACAAGATTGTTTTCAAAATCAACAATGATACCACGATTGATATTTTTACTAAACGCACTTCTGATTGCTGAAACTGAATTTCTACTAATTGAAGCAACTCCGTTAATTTCTTGTGTTGCAAGAGAAACTATACTAATAACAACTTTCTTTTTATAAGTTACATTGTCTTTTTCTTTATCTTCTTCTGCTACTATTATTTTTACACGTTTTGCCACTACCTAATCCCCCAAATTAATATCAAACAAATTATAACACACTTATCTTTCAAAATCAATTTATATTTTGAAATTATATTATATAAAATAATATAACAAAAAATGACAAGAACAATTCTTGCCATTTAATTAAATATTTAAAATCCATATTTACACTGATGAGATTTTAACATTTGTTGCAGAGACTCCGGTTTCTTTAACCAAAATACCAAGGATTTTTGCAGCATCATCAACAGTAAAATTATTTGATTTAACCATAACAGTGTATGAATCATCAGAATTTGTAACCACAGCATCTTCAAAACCAGAAGCCATAATCATTCCCTCTAAAACTGTTTCCTTTTCCATACGTGCAGCAAGCTCTGAAATTAAAGCATTTGTTTCAGTGATTTGTTCTGCATCAGTTGAAACTTTTAAAATTGAATCATAATATTCCATCATTGTTTGTCTTGTTTCAAACTTGCTGGTTCTATAACTAGTTAAAAAACTTGCTGACTCATAGCTTGATGCAGGAACTTCACTTGTGTTTCTATTTAAAAATAAATTTAATCCTCCTGTAACAAATAATAATGCAACCATTCCAAGCAAAATAAACATTTTCTTTTTCTTTGTAAGCATTTTTCCAACCTCCCTAAAATAAACAATCTTCATAAATATCTCCTTTAGCTTTCCTGTAAAATACTTATGCACTTTGACTCTATGTTTAGAACAATGCTTATAGAATTTATTATGCTTATTTTTGTCGAAGATGAAATCTTATTTAAAACAATAAACACTCCCGTAACTTTTGGCATTAATGTTGTAACAACAATTGGAGTGTTAACAGACCCATTTTTTTCAAAAACAACGGTTGTAGAAATAACAGAAGATGAACCTTTATCATCTGTTTTTATTTCCTCTTCCTTTTCAGTCAAATATTCAATTTTAGGAGAAGATTCAACCATAACCATAACACTAGCAGATGTCACTTCATTTATTTCAAGCAACATCTGCTCAAGTTTAGATTCAATACTCATTGAATAATCGGAAACCGAAATTTCAACCTTTTCATTTTTAATAGTTTTATTTTTTTGTGGCATAATAAATGAAATGACAAGTAAAACAACACCAACAATTAAACCAATTATTAAAAACAAACTCTTGTGATTTTTTCCGTTATTGAAACTTTTAAATTTTTCTTTTATTTTAGCTAAAAATGCAAATTTTTTCATTTTACCCCATATTTATATATTTTTATCAATATATTTAATAATTTTTGCGTTTTTATAAAATATTTTTAAACATCAACAAGATTTCTTTAAGTATTAAAATTAACACAAAAGACTTTACCGAATTTTTGAGTTTTTTAGACGGTAATATCATTTCAACAATCTCATATAATAAATTTAAAATTATTATCGATAACACAAATTTATAAATCATTAAATCACCGAAACAGAAATTATCAATAGATAAATAAAAACAAAAATTATAAAAAACAATCCTACAATAACAGCAAGAAAGTATGAAATAGACTTCGACATATTATTAAATAAATCAGAATATTTATCATTTCCCACTAGTGTTATAACTGCTGATAAAATTTTAAACATAAAGCAATAAATAAAGCAGATAAGAACAGGTTTCAAAACGATGAATAATAAAACAAAAATCCCGCATACACCAAAAGCATTTTTTACAACAACAGAGCACGAATGAACAAAATCAAAACCTTGAGATACATAACCACCC
>JAZRRE010000029.1:0-16701 GCA_045650505.1 Clostridia bacterium
TTCACGTGAAACATTTATTTTTTGTTTAACAAAGGTTTTAATAAATTAAAAAAGCAAAATAATAAAAACTATTAAATATGTAAATGCTGAAAATATCAATATTTAACAAATGTTTCACGTGAAACAAAAATAAAAGAAAAATATAAATTAAATAAGTAAAAATAAAAAGTGTTTCACGTGAAACACTTTTTGTTTTAGAATATATTTCTTATTATCTCTCCAAAGTTTAGATAATTATCAATAAAGTAGTTTAATGGGTCATAGATAAACCGTCCTATCAGTGAGCCATTTATATAAGTTTCAACACTTTCCATAAATGCAAATGGAGACATAAGGTTTAAGATTAAACAAATAATTACAAGTGTGATGAATGCTTGAAATAATCCATATAATGCACCAAGTGTGTTATCAACTGTTTTTACAAATCCATTTTCACGAAGTTTCTTAACTAAAATGGTAAATAAGAAAATAATTATATATAAAAGAATAAAAGATGTAACAAAAGCAATAATTGTTGTGAGGAAAGTTGCTCTTGTGTCGCCAAGTATATCTGCAAGGGTTCTTGACTCAAGTCCAGAATCGTGAAGTTTTGAATAAAGTGAACTATTGTTTAAGAATAAATTATAAAATACTCTTGGAACACCATTGATTTCTCCAGCGTCAAGAGTTGCTTTTACAAATCCTTTAAGTTCGCCACTTGGAATAGATATTAAGTTTACAGCAAAGTTTGAAGATGTTTCAATAAGGTTTCCTGCGTAACTTGATGCAATTGAGCCACCAAACCATTTTAAATATAGCGATTGAATTGGTTTATATAAAAAGAATGACAATATCAAATTTAAACTGACAGAGAAATTTGATATTATTGATGTCATAAAACCTCTTTTAACGCCAATAATTATAAATATGGCAATAAACAGCACAATTCCAAGGTCTAACCAATTCATAAACGACTCCTTTAACAAATATATTATATTATAAATATTTTAATTAGTCTATTTTAAAGAAGCTAATTCTTTAAAATTTTTAAATAATTTTGTAACACATAGGAATAATATTTCAAAAACAATTGATAAATAGCTGGATTTTTGATAGAATGTAATGAGTAATAATTGGAGGCAAAACAAATATGAGCGAAATGCAAGACAAAAATCGCGAAACCAGAATTCAACAGCAAAAAAGTACATTTTTTAAAAGAATGATTATTTGCATTGTGATTATCGCAATTATATCAATTATATTTGCGGTGGTAACAAAGAGTGCAGCTGGAAGCGAAATTTCATATAATGAATTTCAAACCCAACTCTCTGGTGGTCAAATTAAAGAAATAAATTTAAAACAAAATAAAATTCAAATATATTACACCAATGGTGAAGCTCATTGGATGCATAACAGAAACAGTGCTGAAACAAGCGTGATTGAGGCAATTAACGCACTTTACGCCGATGAAAGTTTCACGGGAAACATTCCTAAACTTGTGTTTGGAACAACCACAACTGTTTCAGTGATGAGCATACTTTATCCAATTTTAATGGTTCTTATATTTGCGTTTATGATTTTCTTTATCACACGTCAAATTCGTGGTGCAAACAACAAAAGCTTTGATTTTGTTAAAAGCAGAGCAAGAGTGTATCCTAGCAAAACAAAATTTTCTGATGTTGCTGGTGAAGATGAAGAAAAAGCTGAACTTGAAGATATTGTAGATTTCTTAAAAAATCCAAACAAATATATTGAACTTGGAGCAAAGATTCCTAAAGGTGTGCTTCTTGTAGGCCCTCCAGGAACAGGTAAAACCTTGCTTGCAAGAGCGGTTGCTGGTGAAGCTGGTGTTCCATTCTTCACAATTAGTGGTTCAGATTTTATGGAACTTTTTGTGGGCGTTGGTGCTTCAAGAGTTCGTGACTTATTCGAAAATGCAAAAAAAGCAAAGCCTTGCATCATCTTTATTGATGAAATTGATGCCGTTGGTCGTCAAAGAGGCGCTGGTATGGGTGGTGGAAACGATGAAAGAGAACAAACCCTCAACCAACTTTTAGTTCAAATGGACGGTTTTGAAGATAATGAAGGCATTATTGTTATGGCTGCCACAAACCGTGTTGACATTTTAGACCCTGCATTATTAAGACCAGGAAGATTTGATAGACGTGTAAATATCAATATTCCAGATATTAAGGGCAGAGAAGAAATCCTTAAAGTTCATGCAAGAAATAAACCTCTTGATGAAAAAGTTGATTTTAAAACAATTGCAAGAATAACATCAGGTTTTACCGGTGCTGAAATTGAAAACCTTTTAAACGAAGCAGCTATTTTGGTTGCTAAAGAAAACAGAAAATTTATTACAGAAACAGATATTCAAAAATCTATAATGAAAGTTACTCTTGGACCTCAAAAGAAGAGCCGTGTTATTGATGAAAAAGATAAATATAGCACAGCTGTTCACGAATCTGGCCACGCACTTATCAACCGCTTGGCAAAAGAAAAATCGCCTGTTCAAGAAGTTTCAATTATTCCTCGTGGTGGTGCTGGTGGTTACACACTTTCTGCTGACGATGATGTTCAATATTATTACAGAGAAAAACTTTTATGCCGAATTCAAATGCTTCTTGGTGGTATCACTGCTGAAAAACTCTATGTTGGTGATATTTCAACCGGTGCATCAAATGACCTTAAACGTGCAACAGATATTGCTAAACGTATGGTGTCTGAATGGGGTATGAGCAGTGAAATTGGAATGGTTTATTGTGGCGGAGATAATGAAATCTTCCTTGGAAGGTCTTATCAAGAAAGAATGCCATATAGTGAAAACCAAGCTGCAAAAATTGATGAAGAAGTTAAAAAGATTATTGATATGTGTGCAAAAGAAACTGAAAGAATCTTAACAAAGAATAAATCTGAACTCTTAACAATGGCAGATGTGTTGATTGAAAAAGAAACAATTTATGCTGAAGAAGTTGATATGATTATCTCTGGAAAGAGCAAAGAAGAAATTATTGAACATATTGATAAAAAAGATAAAACAGAAGAAGTTAAACCAGAAGAAAAAGTTGAAGAAACTTCAACTGATGGTCTTTTAAAAACAATTTCTAAAGTTGAAAATATCGAAAAAGAAAATTCAACAGAAAATCAAGAAAAAATCGCAGAAAATAAACAAAAAAATGAAAATATTATTGATAAACTTTTAGAAGAAGCTGAAAAAAGAGAAAAAGAGCTTTTAAACAAAGCAGAAAAGTCGGCTGAAAATAAGCCAGAATCAGCTAAATCAAAAGAAGTTGACAATAAGGCACAAGAAACAAAGAAAACTGTTTCAAGAAAGCCAAAAACAAGTGCTTCAACAGAAAAGAAAACAACAAAACCAGCTGAAGGAGAGAAAAAACCAGCAGTAAGAAAAACAACAACTAAAAAAAGCACTGAAACAAAAGCAGATGAAAAATTGAATATTGACAAATCTGCTGAAAGTGATAAAATAGATGTAATAGACAACAAAGACTAACTATAGGAATAAGACATAAATGAAGAAGATTTTTATTGCAGTATCATCATTCTTTATGGTTGCGGTTGTAACAATGCTTATTGTGCTTGGCACAGTTCGAAAGAATATTGAGTTTGAGTATGATAGGCCATCAGTTATAAGAGTTTATAACAAATCAACCAACCCAATCAAGAATGAAGGTTATAAGAAAGAAGATGAGCCATTTAGTGTGATTGTTGAAAAACTTCAAGATATGACTAATATGACTTTAATGGAAAGACTCAACAATTTAAAAACTCTTGATGCAGATGTTAATGTTGACTCAATTGGAACATATAACAGCTGGAAGAGTGAAATGAAGAAAGATAATCTTGTTATTGAAATTGATTTCGATGATGAACAAGACCTTGTGGTTTATGATGGAGGAAACACCAGAGTGATATCTTATTGGTGTTTGGCTTATGTTATAACCACTTATGAAAACTTCGATGAAATTGTTGTTTATTATTCAACAACCAAAGATAGTACTGCAAGAGAAGAATCTTATGCAAAGTGTGACCCTATTGTTATTAAAGGTTTCACAGATGAAATTGTTGATTATGTTAACTCAATAATGAATTAAAAGAAGAGAGCAATCTCTTCTTTTTTTGTGAATTTTAATAATTTTGATTTTTGTTTCACAAGAAACCATTTTATTATGCTTTTTAAAATTTTTCAAAATCTTGTATAATTCGACAACTTTAAACAGATAATAAGATTAGAAATAAAGAAAGGAGAGTGGCGTGTATGAGCAAAGAATCTACAAAGAAAGGCTGTCATAGAGGCAAGTGTGCTGATAGTGCGACTGATTGCAGCAGCAAGTCTGCAACAAACAGATTGTCAAAAAAAAGCACTTCGAAAGCTTGCAGTTCAAACACAAGAGATTGCAGCACTAAAAATAGCGCAAGCAAATCAAAAAGTGCTTCTGCCAAAGCTTGCAGCACTAGAAACAGTGCAGCAAGAACAGCTAAAAATTGTAAATAGTTATTAAAACAAAACAAATTCCCCCAAACGCGAAAGCGTGAAAATGAAAATCAAGCCTTATTTGTTTAACAAATGGTTAAACGTGTAAAGCTTGATTTTTTCGTTGTTTATAAAGGTTTTAAATTAAATAAAAATATTAAAAATAATGACAAAAATAGAAATCAAAAATAAATAGATTGAAAAGAAAATAAATTTATTTTTCTTTAAAACTTTAAGTGTGAGTTTGAGTGAAAGCAGAGCAACTGCAAATGTGAAAACAAATGCAAAAATTATTTTAAGTGGTGAGGTGCTAGCAAAAATTTCGCCAAAATTGTCAATTTTGATAAGCTCAAAAATAAAGCCACCGATGATTATTGGAATGGATAACAAAAAGCTGTATTCAGCACTTTTTGCTTCATCATTTCCAGCAAGAATGAGTGAACAGATTGTGCTTCCTGACCTTGAGATTCCCGGCAAGACCGCAAGACCCTGAACAAACCCCACAAGAGTTGCGCTTTTATAGCTGATGTTTGGGTTTGAAGTTACCACGCTTGCTTGTTTTTGAAATTTGTGAGTGACAAAAAGCAAAATTGAAGTGATGAGAAAACAAAAACCATAAATGTTTGTTACATATTTATCTATATTAAAAATTTCATAAACAAGGGCAAAAATTAAAGTGATGGCTGTTGAAAGCAAAAGCTTAAAGGTTAGTGGCTGAAACGGTTTCTTTAAAATTTTTAAGATAACCTTTCGATAGTGGGTGACAACTGCCACAAGGGTTGCGATATGCAAAAACAGGTTTAACAAAAGGTTGTTGTCATTGATTCCAAAGAGTTGGCTAAAAAGAAGCAGGTGTCCGCTGCTTGACACCGGCAGAAACTCGGTTAACCCTTGAACTAAACATAAGATGATTAAAATTAAAAAACTCATAGGTTCTCCTAAATTTATTATATTTTAGAGTTGCACAAAATATGTGGTTATGCTTTATTTTTTGGAAATTATCGTGTATAATAGCAGTTGATGAAAAGTTATTCTTTATTTTTAAAGAATTATTTTTATTAAAAATCATTTTTTATTGATTTTATTTTAAGGAGAAAATTATGGAACTTGGAGTTGTTGGACTTCCTAATGTTGGAAAAAGTACACTTTTTAACGCAATCACTAAAGTGGGAGCAGATGTTGCAAACTATCCATTCTGCACCATTGAGCCAAATGTGGGTATTGTGCCTGTGCCAGATGAAAGACTTGATGTGCTTGGAAAAATGTATAACACACAAAAAATCACACCTGCTGTTTTAAAGTTTGTTGATATTGCTGGGCTTGTGAAAGGAGCTTCTCGTGGTGAAGGTCTTGGTAATAAATTTTTAGGCTCAATTCGTGAATGTGATGCAATCGTTCATGTGGTTCGTTGTTTTAGTGATTCAAATATCACTCACGTTGATGGCGGGGTTGACCCTGTTCGTGATATTGAAACAATCAATACAGAGCTTGCGCTTGCTGACCTTGACAGCATTAAAACAAAGCTTGAAAAGGCTGAAAAAATGTTTAAGCAAGGCAACAAAGAATACGGTGCTGAAGTTGCGCTTCTCAAAAAAATGACAGATTTTTTAAATGAAGGCAAACCTGCAAGACTTGCTCTTGAAACAGAAGATGATATAAAGCTTGCAAAAGGATATTTCCTCTTAACAACAAAACCGGTTATTTATGCTTGCAATATTGCCGAAACCGACATCGCAAAAGCAGAAGATGAAATTGAATACGTTCAAAAAGTTAAAGAGTTTGCAAAAACTGAAAACGCCAACGTGCTTGTGATTTGTGCAAAAATTGAACAAGAACTTTCTGAACTTGAAGATGAAGAAAAACAAATGTTTTTAGAAGACCTTGGCTTAAAACAAAGTGGACTTGAAAGAATCATTAAAGTTGGTTATGAAACACTTGGTGAAATTTCATATCTTACTGCTGGTGAAAAAGAAGTTCGTGCTTGGACAATTGTGAAGGGAACAAAAGCACCGGGTGCTGCTGGAAAAATTCACACCGACTTTGAAAGAGGTTTCATTAAAGCTGATGTTGTTTCTTATGACAACTTGGTGGCATATGGAAGCTATAATGCAGCTCGTGAAGCTGGAAAAGTTAGAAGTGAAGGAAAGGAATACGTTGTTCAAGATGGCGATGTTATTCTCTTTAAATTTAATGTCTAAATAATTTATATAAAATGTATAATTTTTCAGAAATAATGTGAAATTATACATTTTTATTTTAAAATTTAAAATAATTAAAACTATAAATTTTTAAGAATGAAAATTAAAAAAAGCATTTAAATTTTAATTTAGAATTTATTGAAATATTATTTTTAATATTATATAATAAAAGTGTCTATGAAATGCACAAGAAAATCATTTGTGGAACTTGTGTATAATTATAAAAGATAATTTCGTGGAGGCAATTATGAATGTTATTGTTATTTTCACTTCGATAATGCTGGCTCTTATGTTTATTGGCATTGTTCTTGGAATGGTTAGAGGTTGGCAAAAGTCGTTGGTTCGAACAGGCATTTTGCTTATTGGGCTCATTGTTTCGCTTTTAATCACACCTGCGATAACAGCTAGCTTTATTGCAAAAAATGTTTCTGGTTCAACCATTACCATTTTTTCACAAACTTTTGATTTTGAAGAAATCCTCACAAGCAGTACTTCTGGTTTTAATATTGCAGAAATTTTTGCAGATGGAAGTGTTACAAATGAACTCATTATTTCAATTATGAATGTGATTGTGAATGTTGCACTTTTCCTTGTGATATTCTTCATTATAGAATTATTTTCTCTCATTGTTTATTGGATTGTGCTTATTGTTGTTAAAATCAAAACTCGTCACGATGAAAAAGAAGATGTTGCAAAAGATGGAAAATTCTGGGGACTTCGCATTCTTGCTGGTTTTATTGGAATGGTTGGTTCGCTCATAATTTGTTTTGCTGTGCTCACTCCGGTTTATGGTGTGATTAACATCTGTGATGAATTTTTAGAAGAACCAACAACAGAAGACACTGCAAGTGCGGCTGTTCTTGATAGCACACTTTGCGGAAAGCTTTATTACACTGAAGATAAAAACATTGGAAAGATTGAAAGTTATATTCAAACTTATGCCGACATTCGTGAAAGTTATGACAAATCGTTTGTTGGAAAGTTTAGCAATTTTATAGGAATGAGCAAGCTTGGCGGAATCGCTTTTGAAAGACTCACAACCGTTAAAAATGGCGGACTCACTTTAAACTTAACTCAAGAATTTGTTTTGGTTATTAAGGCTTACAATTTATATAAAGATGTGTTTGTTGAGCAAACATTTGATTTTAAAAACAATGAACACATTGATGAGCTTGTAAATCTTTATGATGAAGCAGTGAAGTCAGAAGTGATTAAAGAGTATGTTGTTGAGTTTATTCCTAAAATGAGCGACAAGTGGTCAAGTGGCGAAAAGTTTATGGGAATTGAAAATCCAGTTAAAGGTGATTGGAGTGAAGTTGTAAACTCTGCACTTGTGGTGTTTAAGGTTGACAACATCAATAGAATTTCAAACAACTTCAAAGCACTTGCTGGCGCGGTTAAAATTGCTAACAATAATGATGTTATTAACAAGGCGAATGCTGGTGCAAAGCCAGAAGATATTATTTTTGAAAATGACACATTAATTAAAGATGAAATTGTTGTTTTAACTTCAACAGTTGAACTTCGCGAAAATATTTCAAAAATCTTGAACGAAGCATTTGAAGTGTTATATAAAGAAGTTATTGGTGAAGAAAAAGAGTTTGAAGACAACGCTCTTTCAAACGAACAAATTGCTGAACTTAACCAAACAAAAGGTTGGGTAAAAGAAGCAGAAAATATTCAAAATACAATCACTGAAATTTTCAATATTTATGAAATCACTAAAGAAGATTCAAGTGAAGATGCAATTATCAATAAACTTGAAAACATTGGTTTATCAATTGATTATGCACGTGAATCACTTTTAATTTCAAAGCCTTATAAAGTGTTTGTTACCGATTTTGTGAAACACAAAACCAACTTAAAGCAAGAAATTAAAGATGAACTTATTTTAAACATTGAAGAAAAATGGAACACTACAGATGTTAGCTTCAAAAAGACATTCAAAGCAATTCAAGAGTCAGCGCTTATTGCAAAAGATATGGCTGAAGGAAAAGAAAATGTTTCACTTGACAGTTTGTCAGGAACTCTTAAAGAAATTGTTGATGATGAAGCAACAAAAGATATGATTGCTGATATTTTGGAAAAAGACCTTGTTAGTGATGTTGCTGGTGAAGGAAATCAAGACACTGCTGGTGTTATGACTGATATGCTTGAAACATTTGTTACATCTGACAAAGTTAACTCTGAAACCATTGATGATGACATTGTTGCTGGTAACCAAATTTTGGATATTGTTGACAGTGTTAAAAATAATGGTGGTGACCTTGGTCTTGGTGAAACTGAAGAAGAAAAGAAAACTGCTGCTGATGAGATTGTTAGCAATCTTACAGGTTCTGCCGGAATGATGGAACTTATTAAAAATTCAACAGAAGCAGAAAGTTCTGCAATCACTTCTTTCACAGAAAATGTTAAACCTGAAGACAAAACTGTTCTTCTTGAAAGCATTAATGGTGCTGAAATTTCAACAGAAGAAAAAGATGCTCTTAAAGCATTGTTTGGAATTGTTTAATCACAAAAAATAAAAAAGATTAATAAATATAATAATAGAACTTAAAAATACGGAAAAAATAAATATTTCCGTATTTTTTTTAGTTAAAAAAACTATACAAAAAATGAAAGTTTTGATATATTTATATATAGGAGGAGTATTTTTTTATGAAGAAACAAAAAGAAATCAAAAAAATACCTGCTATTATTAACTGCGACCCTGGAATTGATGATGCAATCGCAATTATTATGGCTATTAAATCAGATTTAATTGATGTTAAACTTATCACCACTGACCTTGGAAACGTGTCAACAACACAGTCAGCTCAAAACACCCTTAATGTGCTTGAACTTATTGGAGCTGATGATATTCCTGTTGCTTGTGGAGAAGGCAAGTGTTTAGAAATAGAACGCCCAAGAGTTGCTGTTCACGGAAAAACCGGACTTGGAAGTTATGTGTTTCCTAAAAACTCAAGAAAACTTGTTAAAGGCGATGCTGTTGATATTATGTATCAAACAATTATGGCAGAGGAAGAAAAAACAACTCTTATTTGTTTGAGTCCTGCAACAAACATTGCAAAAATGCTTTTGAAGTATCCTGATGCAAAAGATAAAATTGAACGTATTGTGTTTATGGTTGGTTCAATTGAACAACTTAAACGTGGAGCACTTCCTTATGCAGAGTTTAATGTTGCTGGTGACCCTGAAGCAAGCAAAGCTGTTTTAAAGAGCAAAGTTAGACTTGACATTGTGCCTATGGAAATGGGTCACACTGCTTACCTTGATTGGCAAGATGTTTTCAAAACCAAAAATATGAACTTTGTTGGTTCGGTTTTAGAAAACTTATATCGTGAATATAAAGATAGACACGTAAAAAATGGAATTGCAACACACGATAGCTGTGCAATTGCTTACATCACAAACCCTGAAATTTTCAAGATTGAACCTGTTAAGGTTGATATCAAATATTATGACAAGCTTGGAACGGGTGTGTTTGTTATGAATTTTGACAAAACTCCAAACGCATTAACTTGCACAGAGATTGATGTTAAAAAATTCAAAAAGCTTTATTTTAAAATGCTTAAAAAATGTAAATAAAATAAAGAAAAATTTTACTAGAGAAATATACTAAAATACAAAAAGTGAGAAATAATATGAATAAAAGTCGTTTTTTAGATTTCGTTGACAACTATATTTTAAAGATGTTCACCGGTTCTGAAATTATTGGTGAAGAAGAATCTTCTCCTCGTGATAACTGTGTTGCACAAGGTGATGCCGGCTCTATCAAAATCAAATTTGCAAGAAGTGACACCTATAGAATTATTGTTAAACGTGCTCAACCATTTAAAAATTTTGAAATTCACCTTGTTAAATCTATCATTGAAGAAATGGGCAAGGTTATAAGCATTAAAACAAGAGAAGATTATATCAAAGGCCTTGAAAACTTGATTATTGAAAAGGCAATTTGTAAATCGCTTACAAACACAACTTCAAACACTTTGGGGCTTCTCTTAAATATGCTTGCATATTGGGGGCAAAGAACTTATGAGGGCAAGCATATGTCTCTCGGTTTTGTGGTTACTAAAAAGAAAATGGGTGCGAAAACAAACCCAACTCTTCACATTTCGAAATTTTTGAAAAAAGACTTCTCTGTGCTTCTCACTGATGGAGAAAGTTCATTTATGGAAATTTCTGGTGATGGTTATATTTCTGATTATGTTTATTATTCAAAGATTGTTGATGACAGACTTTATGCACCTTATAAACACTTAAAACTTGCAACCCTTTCATCTGGCTCAAAAGTGGGTGTGTGTTTAACCGAAGAAGGTGATATCCTGATTTTTAAAGAAAAGAGTTTGCTTTTTGCAAAGCGTGCTGGTGCTTGGGTTTGTTATTCTCACGAAGAAATTGTGGGCAAGCTTTCAGAACACGCGGGAGAGTATGAAGATGTGCGTTCTGCAATTTATCTTTCAGCACTCGACACAAGCTTCAACCGAACCGGTGGTTGCATTGTGCACGTTAACAGTAGTGAATCAAAAAATGTTTTGAAGCATATTGATGAATCTGATGTGCATCAAAAAGAGGCTTATGACTTCATTCAACAATATAAAATTGACCAAAGCTTCTTTGCTAATCTTGAGGAAAACTCAAGAGAAATTCCTGCGTTTGAAAAGTTTTTAACAGAAGACAAAAACTCAAAAACAGCAACACTCATTAAACTGATTGCGGGAAGAAAATTCCAAGACCTTGACCGAAAGTTTAGGCAAGAACTTCTTGCGATTGATGGTGCAACCGTTATTGATTATGATGGAACTGTGCTTGCAGTTGGTGCGATTATTAAGATTGAAGCGGGTTCTTCTGGTGGTGGAAGACTTGCTGCTGCAAAAACACTTTCAAACTATGGCATTTCAATCAAAATTTCAAACGATGGCTCAATGCAGGGCTTTAAGATGGATAAAAACAAACTTCGTGTTAGAACTTTGTTTGTTTTATAAAAAACGCAAAAATAAAGATAAAACAACAATAAAATAATAAAAAAATAATAAATAACCCAGCAAAATATAAAAAAGGCTGGGTTTTAAAAGGAGATTATATGGTTACATTATGTATTTTAGATGGCTTTGGGCTTAAAAACGAAACCGAAGGAAATTCAATTAAACTTGCAGGAACTCCAAACCTTGATGAGCTTATGAAGAATTATCCATCGACCAGCATTTTGGCATCAGGCAACGCTGTTGGGCTTCCAGAAGGTCAAATGGGCAACAGTGAAGTTGGACACCTTACAATCGGTGCGGGAAGGGTTATTGAACAAGACCTTCTTCACATTGACAATGAAATTGCAAATGGCAACTTTGCTAAAAATGAATCAGTTATTCGTGCAATGAAACACGCTGAAGAAAATGGAACAAACCTTCACTTGATGGGGCTTTGCTCTGATGGTGGAATCCATTCAAAACTTTCACATATGTTTGCACTTTTAGATGTTGCAAAAAATTATAACATTAAAAACATTTACATTCACGTGATTACCGACGGCCGTGACACAGGCGTTAACGCTGGTGAAGGCTTTATGGATGATATCGCTGAAAAAACAAAAGGCACAAATGCAAAAATTGCAACCATTTGTGGTCGTGTTTACTTTATGGATAGAGAAAAGAGATACGACAGAGTTGAAAAGGCTTATAACCTTATTGTGAATGGTGTTGGCGAAGAGTTTGATGATTATAAATCAGCAATCAAGGCAAGTTATGCTGCTGGAATCACTGATGAATTTGTTGAACCAAAACTCATTGAAAAAGAAGGCACTATTAAAGATGGTGACAGTGTGATTTTCTTCAACTATAGAAGTGACAGAGCAAGAGAAATGACTTATGCTTTGACAGATAATAATTTTGCTGAATTTGAAACTGTTAAGTTTGAAAATTTATACTTCACACCAATGCAAGAGTATGCAAAAGACCTTGCTCACTTAAACACAATTTATCCACCAAAAGTGGTTGAAGATAACCTTTCATGGGTTGTGTCTAACGCAGGTTTAAAACAATATCACATTTCAGAAACAACAAAGTATGCACACGTGACATTCTTCTTCTCTGGAACAATTGAAAAACAATATGAAGGTGAAGAAAGAAAACTTATTGATAGTTATAACGATAAGAACTTTGCAAACCACCCAAAAATGCGTGCTGAAGAAATCACTGAAGCACTTGTGGAAGCAATTAACAGCAAGAAATATGACTTCCTTTTAGTTAACTTCTCAAACCCTGATATGATTGGTCACACAGGTGATGTTGAAGCAGCAATTGAAGCAATTAAATGCTGTGATGAGTGTGCTAAAAAAGTTGCTGATGCAACACTTGCAAATGGTGGAGAATGCATCATTATTGCCGACCACGGAAACGCAGAAGAAATGGTTGATGAAAAAGGTGAGCCAATGACCGCTCACACAACCAACCCTGTTCCATTCATTTTGGTTAGTGAAAAGAACAAAAATGTTAAACTTAAAAACGATGGAAGCCTTGCAAATGTGGCTCCAACCGTCATCGAACTTATGGGTCTTGAAAAACCAGCAGAAATGCTTGACTCAATGATTGTTAGATAAAAAGCAAAACAAAAACACCTGAATTTCAGGTGTTTTTTTGTGCATTATTCTTCGCCTTTTTGTGAAGGTTTTTCAGGAATTTTTGGTTCGATTCCATTTTGAATCAAAACGCTGTTTGCATCTTTTAAAGTTAAGCCTATTCTTGGGTTTACTTTTTTGTACTGCGAACTTGGAATATATTTTGAAATTTCAGCCTTTGGTTGGTCTAAAACCACATAGTTTTTAAAGTCTGGATTATCTTTGAAGTATTTAAGCATTTTCACATAAAGTGGAGCCTTGTGAAACTCAAGTGGTGTTGTGCCTTGTTCTTCAAGAAAATCAACAATCTTTTCTCCTCTTGGGCCAGCAACAAACTTTGTGAAGAAAATTGGTTTGTCATATCTCAAGCCGTTATATTTTAAATATTCAAGGCAAGCACCTGGGTTTTCACGCTTTCCTGATGTGATAACAAGCACGGTATCAAACTTTTCTTCTAATGATTCAAGCAAATAATTAAGGGTTTCCATACAATACTTATCTGTTCTAACATATCCAAAACGGAAGCCGATTTTTCCGTAATATTTCTTTAAATAATCGGTGCCCATAAGGGTGTGGTCGATTCCGCTAAACACATAAAATTTTTCTTTTTCGGTCATAAATACTATCTCCTAAATAACATAAAGATTATAGAGAATTGTGTTTGCTTTGTCAATGACAAGTTTAAACAAATTTAAAAAACTTTCAAAAATTGTGTCAGGGGTCTGCGTATGTTTTTGTTTTTCTGTGATAAGATTATGGTAGCGAGGGAAAAGTAAATGGCCGTGGTTATCAATATTAAAGAAGAAAACAATAGACTTTCGTTTGCAGACACTTATTCGCCTGTGGTTTGTGGAAACACGAACTATTTTGTGCTTTTCGAGTTTAGTGAAGAGTGGCAAAGGGCATACAAAAAAACAGCCATATTTATCGCAGAAGGCAAACGCAAGTCTTTGAAATTTGAAGGTAATGTTTTAAGACTTCCTGCATTTTTCAATGCTCCTTATTTTGAACTTTTGGTCTGCGCTAAAGAAGATGATGAACTTTACACAACCACACCAATTAAAATTAGGCTCGAGCCAACGCCAATCGGCGACCTTATCAAAAAATATTTTGGTGAAAATTGATTCTTGAAGAAAAAGAATCTTAAACTTCAAAACTGATTTAGAAACAGCAACCAGACTCTCGCAACCCCGACTAAAAAACAGTCGGTTTGGGGCGTAAAAAACTCCAAAAAAAAGTAGCCGTAAAACGCTACTTTTTTTTATTTATTCAAAATTTATGCAACTTCTGGAAGGGTTCGGTTTTCTTTGAACCAATCAGTGTTATAAAGGTCGGTTGCATTTTTAGAGCAGTGAATGGTTGTGTCGGTCACGCCTTCTTTTGCAGTGATAACAATGTTTCCATTGAATGATGTGTATTTGTTTGCCTTATAGTCAACACAGAGTGTTGTCACATAAATTTTGGCATTTGGATTGGCTTTATAAACATTGTTAATGAAAATTTGTGTTGGGAATTGGTTTTCGTTTTTGCTTGTGTATTCACTGCTTCCAGCACAACAACAAACACAAACAACCTTTGGTTTAATCACGCTCATAAGTTCTTCTGTTGAAGAGGTTTTTGAACCGTGGTGTCCAGCCTTATAAACTTCAACTTCGTGAAGCATACCTTCATTTTTGCCACCAGCAGCATTTTCTTCAACAAGTGATTCTTCGCCTTCGGCTTCAAGGTCACCGGTGAAAAGATAATATTTATCTTGATAAACAATTTGAAGACAAACTGAATAATCATTTTCGGTTTCAGCGTCCATTGCACCGTTTAAATATTTGTGATAAAGCATTTCAACATAAACGCCACTGCCTGCTTTAAGTTCAAAGCGTTGAGTGATTTCGGCTGAAATGTTGTTCACATAGTCAATCGCTGCGTAATATTCTGCACCAGCATCAACTTCAGCATTTCTTTCACGAATATAGTTTGCATACATTTTGTTAGATAATGTTTTGTTTGTTCCGTCACCAAAATCAATAATGTTTTTAACAGTGTTAAGGTCAAACAAACTTTCAGTGTTTTCGTTGGTTGCAAAGCCTGCATAGTGGTCTTCGTGTGCGTGGGTCACAACAACATAGTCAAGGTCACCTTCAACATAGGTGTCAAGATAACTTTGAATTGCTGGAATGCTTGAAGCCTTTGAACCAGCATCAATAAGCATTTCGGTGTCACCAACTTTGATGAGTGTGCAGTCACCGGTGTATTTGTTTCCAAGTTCTAAAAAGTGAATTGAAAGGTTTTGGTCTTTCACAGTGTTCACATTAATTTCACCAGCAACAGCGTGACTGTGAATTTGATTTACTTTTTCAGGAATCTCATAAGAGTCTGGAAGGGTGTGATAAATGTTTGCCACAGCACCAACAATAAGCCCGAGCACCAAACATAAAAATGATGTTAAAAAGGTTAAGAGTTTTGATTTTTTAGCCATTGTCTTCCACCCCCACAACATAAATATTTCTAATGAGTGTCACAGTTTTATATCTTGGTGATTTGGTTGTGTAAACTGCGTAATACATTCCGGCTTTGGTTTCATCAACTTCTTCAACTTGAACCTTGTCTTCTGAAAGGTCAGCACGATAATAATAAGTGATTTCAATTTCGCTTGAAATGTTCTTTCCAAACGAAATGCATTTTGCACCAAGTTCGTGATAAAGTTGATATTTTTCATCTGCACCAATGGTGATGTCAACCTCACCATTTTCATATGCAAGCATATGGAATGTGTCATTTTTAAAAGCATATTTCATTGCAAAAAAGCCACCAACCGCGCCCACAATCAAAAAGATAACAGCAAGTGCAATTCCAAGCCCAAGTTTTTTATAAGATTTTTTTGCAAGTTTCTCAAGGTCTTTTTCGTAGCTATATTTCTTCTTTTTCGAAATTTCAGTTTTTTGATAACTGTAAGTTCTTGGATGTTTTGCGGCTTTTTCAGCATCTTTTTGATAGCGATATTTTCTTGTGGTTTTGGTCGCTTTCATAGATTCTTTATCGTCCATAAAATCCTCCTTTGATTAAATTTACAATTTAATAATAAACTAAATCAGGCAAATTTCAAAAGCAAAATGACAAAGTTTTGAAAATTTGTTATAAGTTGATAAAAAAAGAAGTGGAAATAAATTTCAAAAAAATGTCAATAAATTTTAAAAATTATGTTGACAAAGTTTTGATTTTATATTATATTATTGTCGTTAGGCACAGGTGAGTGCTTTATGGCGGCATAGCTCAGTTGGCTAGAGCGATCGGTTCATACCCGGCAGGTCATAAGTTCAAATCTTATTGCCGCTACCAAATCTGGCCCCATCGTCAAGCGGTTAAGACATCACCCTTTCACGGTGAAGTCAGCGGTTCGAATCCGCTTGGGGTCACCAATCTCAACC
>JAZRRE010000030.1:0-145492 GCA_045650505.1 Clostridia bacterium
AAGAATTAAACAAATACTTCAAAATAAAATTCGAGCAGAACAAAACGACCATAATATAAATAATTTAAATTTAAAGCAATCTCGCAAAAATTTAAATACAACTTCTTTTAGAACTCATAGTACAAAAAAAAGAATTCGCCCAAGCATTCCATATAAAATTGTACCAGGTGGTGCTATTGTAGCAATAAAAAAATAAAAAGAGATGGCAAACACCACCTCTCTTTTTCTATTTAAAATTCTTCTTCATCAAAGTCTTCTTCTTTTTCTTCTTCATCAAGTTCTTCTAAAATGTCAACCATTTCATCAAACTCTAAATCGTCCATATCATCAAACTTCACTTTACTTTCAAACCTTTTCATTTTAACCACCTACTTTAATTATACCATAAACCCCACACTTCTAACAACAAAAAAAGAGAACCGATTTCGGTTCTCTTTTCAATTGGTTGCGGGGGGAGGACTCGAACCTCCGACCTTTGGGTTATGAGGCGATTCTACAACACCGACTTTTGTGATTTTTGATGATAATTCTTACCATATTTTAATGTATTGTCACACTCATAAACCCTGAATTTTTCAACATTTACAAAAACTTATTTTAAAATATGATATTAAAAATCATCAAAAATAATAGTTATGATATAATACAACACATTTCACAAATTTTTGCAAATTTTGATAACTTTTTGGTAGCAGTGAATCCAAATGTAAATTTACAAAACAGACTAGTTCTATTCTTGTTAAAAAGGAAAATCAACTTTATGTTTTGATTTCACATCTTGTAAACGAGTTTTTATCAAGTCATTTGGTTTAGTAAAAAAATCATATAAACTTTGATAAAGTGTATATTCTCTTGGATTTCCATGTGAGGTAAAATCGCTAGAATAACATAAATCATTATTAACAAACTTTTGCAAACATTCTAAATAACTTGTTGACAATGAATTATCTAAATCATTATCACTTTCCCATTTCTTTATAGAACGAATTTCAGCTTCGGCCATCCACCTATCACCAAATGTTTTTGATTTTGTTTCATTAACATATAAAACAAATAACATATCATTATCAGTTAATTGACCTTCAGAATAAAGTTTTAAAAAAGTATCTCTTCGATAAGCAATATGTTTTTTTACACAATCCAAGATATGTTCATTTTTTAAATATTCTTTCATCTTTCTAAAATGGCTCATTTCAATATCAAAGCTAAATTGACCCAATGAGCCAAAACCACATTCAGCTAATAATGATAACCCATTATCTATATCAACACCAACTATTTCAGCATCTCTAAATGCTACTTTTGTATCATCAATATCTAACACCTTCTTATTTTTTTTCGCAAAATAATATAATAAAATTTTCTCATCATCAGTCAAATCTTCAACATCATTATTTGCATCTGCTACTTCAACTGGAATAGTTGACAACATTGTCTCAAATAATGAAACATATTCAGTAGTTTTTTTTGATAGAGTTTGAATATTCGGTTTAGTTATATCTAACGCTGAAGAAATTTTATCATGAATATAAAGCAAGTCTTCTTTATCAGTAAGTCTTCTTATTTTAAAATCTCCATTTAAAAAGCCATACATATTTTTTTCATCTATTCCAGGTAAAGCAATAACTATCGTTGGTTTTGCTTGATACCAAATAATACCAGCTTCATTTAAGCAATATGCACTCTTATAATACTCTGGTGAAAGAATAACTATATTCATTATCGAATTATCAAAATTCAATCTAATCTCATCTGAAATTTTGGCATCTACATCATTTCCAGGTAATGAAGAGCAAAAAATGGCATTTTGTGGAATTCCCAATATCGCTAAATAATCTGTTAACTTGTTAACGAATTCCCTATCAATCCATCTATGACTAACAAAAATTATTTTATTCAAATCCATAAAACCTCCAATAATTATCATCATTATATCATAAAACTTTTGTTAAATGAAGACTATAAGACATTTTACTCAAATTATATTGATAAATATTTGCAAATCCATATCACTTATGATATTATTATTTTATCAAATAGCGGCGTGCCGCAAAAAGAGGTTGCTATGGATTTGAAATGTGCTTCATTTTTCGCAGGCGTTGGCGGAATAGATAAAGGATTTGAGTTGGCTGGATTTAAAACAGTTTTTGCTAATGAATTTGATAAAAACGCATCTGTTACTTATAAAGCTAATTATCCAGAGGTTGAATTTTCAATAGAAGATATAAGAAATTTAGATGCAGTTAAAGACATTCCGAACTTTGATATTCTACTTGCCGGGTTTCCTTGTCAAGCATTTTCTGTAGCTGGTTACAGGCAAGGATTTAATGACGAAAAAGGCAGAGGCAATTTATTTTTTGAGTTGGCTCGTATAATTGAAAAAAAACAACCTCAAATAATATTCCTAGAGAATGTAAAAAATTTGGTTTCTCACGACAATGGAAACACTTTTGCCGTTATCAGTGACACCCTAGATAAACTTGGTTATCATACAAAGTCAATGGTTTTAAATTCTTGCAACTATGGCAATATTCCTCAATCAAGAGAACGCATCTACATTGTTGGATTTAAGAATAAAGAACATTATAAAAATTTTGATTTTCCAAAGCCTGTAAAGTTAGAAAAACTATTGCAGGATGTTATTGATTTTAAAAACGAGCAAGATGAAAAATTTTATTACACTAATAAGTGCAAATTTTATGATACATTAAAAGAAGGAATAATTAACTCAGACACCATTTATCAATGGCGAAGAATATATGTAAGAGAAAATAAAAGTCAATTATGTCCAACTCTAACCGCAAATATGGGTATGGGAGGACATAATGTTCCTTTAATTAAAACTTATTCTAATAAAATAAGAAAATTGACACCTAGAGAATGTTTTAACCTACAAGGATTTCCATCTTCATTTATCTTACCCAAAGAACTCTCTAATAGCGCTCTTTACAAACAAGCTGGAAACTCTGTTGTTGTAACAGTCATAAATAGAATAGCTTGTGAAATTAAAAAAGCCATAGAAGAAAAATAAAAGGTACTTTAAAAGTACCTTTTTTATTATTCTTCATTTTCAAGATTGTAAAATTGTTCATATGTTCCAATTTCGGAAAAGTCTATTGAGTAATTTTCATTGTCGTATTTAGTTATAACAACGCTATCAATTCCAAATAGTTCTAACATTTCATATGTTACTAGTGTGCCTTCTTGAAGTTCAAAAACTTCTCTCAACAACCATTCTCCTAAAATTTTATTCGGATTACTCATTATTGCTTTACCATTTTCTTGACAAATTTTAGCAGAAATAACATTGCCATTAGGCAATCTAAGATTGAATGTTTGCTCTGGTGGTGGAAAGAATCCTATATTTCTATCCCTATCTTCTGCTGGGAATGGAATATAAATTTCGCTTGGATGCCTTGGTCTACCTTGTGCATTCCATTGATTCAACCCACTTTTTTCAAAAACAAATTTTGAACCATCTCTTTTTGTTGAATAAAGTCTCAAACAAATTTGTTCATAATTTGTAGTTGGTTGATTTCCTGTTACATTAGGTAAAGCATTGTTTATATTAGACAAACAAGTATATGGGTCTTCTAAAATATCAACACCAAATGTATCTAGAACCTCCAAGTTTTCAAATATCATATAAAGTGTATTTTTTGATAAGCTAAAATGATAAATATGGTTTCCATCAGTAAAGTAAATATTATTATCTGAACTTCTATCATCTAAAAGTCGAATATTTTCAATATCAATGAAATCAAAAGAATGTTCACATATTTGCATATATCCTGGAATTCTTTTAATAATGTGGTAAATCATATTTGTTAATCCGTGCAAATTTTTAGTGACTCTAATTCGCTCATTTCGCAACACAGATATTCTTTGTACTAATTCCAATCCTGTTAAACCAGCAAATGTAGTTCTTAATCTATTAAATTCCGCAACTTTTTGGTCATCACTTCCAACCCAAGTTTTTAAACCAATTCCTATATTGTTTTTTTTCGCATCCGCAGAACAATCACTTCTAGAAATATTGTCTGCTTGAAAATATTTGCAAAAAACATTTTCTTGAACTCTATAAGGAAGATATGGGCTATCACTGTCTGAAAAAAGTCTTGTTAATTTTCCAATAATAGACAACATATTTTTATATTCTAATTTTTGCTCATCTGTTTGATTCTCATAAAACATATTCATGTCTCCTTATTCAGAGTATAACATAAATATACCAAAATTCATCCAAGATTTATAATATTTTTAGAAATTTATATTTTTTACATTAAAAACAACATCAACCAACACCTCACGACATAATACATAATTGAAGAGTTTCTTAGGTTTTTTTCAATTTTTTGGTTGCAAATTTGGTAGCAAATGCCCAAAAATGGGATGTTTTTTGCTGCAAATTTTTTAGGCAAAATAAAATGTGAACCCTGATAAATTCAGGATTCACACGATTGGTTGCGGGGGGAGGACTCGAACCTCCGACCTTTGGGTTATGAGCCCAACGAGCTGCCAACTGCTCTACCCCGCGATATAGGTCATATTGTTTTTACAACATAATTATATTACACTACAAAAAAAAATATGTCAATACCCTGACACATTTTTTTAAAATTTTTTAAGATTATTTTTGAATTTTTTAGATTTATTTATCAGTTTTTGTTTTTCTATTTGACTTCTTTTCCCAAATTTTGCGAACTGCTTTAAGTGAAAGAGTTGAAAGCAAGAAACCAATAACCGGCACAACTGAACTTAAAAATATATTAGTCGCTTTTGAAATTAAATATGAGTACGCCACCACAACAATATATGTTAAAATTCCAATGCAAATTCTTCGTGTCCACGAGGTTTCCCATTTTTTATCTGTTTCAACCTTGTGGTTTCTATCTTTAATTTTATTAACCTCAACCTCTAATTCTTCAATTTCCATAGAAACCTCCTGAATGAAAATATATATCATAATTATAAAAAAGTAAATATAAAAAACACACATATTTCTATGTGTGTTTTGGTTTATTCAAAAATATAAAGATTTTCATCTTCGCGAATCATTCCAAGATGGTCACGTGCCTGCGATTCTAAATATTCATCAGAGTTCATATAGCCAAGGTTATTTTCAAGAGCAGATTGTTCTTGTTTTAAGCTAGCAATCATTTCATCATATTTTGCTTGTTTGCGCCTTGCCTTTCCAAGTGACACAAACGAAAACACTGAAAAAACAACAACCGCTACCAATGCAAAAATGCAACCAGCAATAATTCTTTCAACCTTTTTTGCTTGTCTGTAATTTTCCATAACCTCGCTTTTCCTTTTTTAATTTTGCAACCCCATTATATAACACTCTCGCAAAATTTGTAAAGAAAAAATCGATACTAATTTTAACTAAAATCAAGCCTAACACCATTGAAATTAAGCCAAACCAGCACACACGATAGTTATTAAACACAAAAGACATCCTTGCAAAAGTGAAACCAAAAAGCACCCAAAAACAAAATCCCACAATGTTTGACACATAAACATTTCGTTTTGAGAGCTTAACAACCATTTTGCAAAAAACATAAAACAGCCCCAAAATCAGCCCTGCCCACAAAAACTTTGCACCAACAGAAATTAAATGATTTTTGAAAAACACTATTTAAAAACCTTTTTCAAAAATGACTTTTTTGTGAGCCTATTTTCATATTTGAGTCCTGAAATGTTTCCACTTGCAACAAGCAAGCCTTCTTCTGGCACAAGTTTTGAAATTGAAAGATTTGTGCCGGTCACAAACACAAACGAATCTTGAAGCTTTGCAATAATCTCTTTATCTGTGCTCGACATCACTTCAGTTGCGCCTTGAATTTCAA
The DNA here is from genome assembly GCA_045650505.1 of Clostridia bacterium. GTDB lineage: Bacteria > Bacillota > Clostridia > Christensenellales > UBA1242 > RGIG1681. The sequence goes on from JAZRRE010000030.1 coordinate 5,853, forward strand.
TTTTTTCTTTATTCAAAATGCTAACTGAATGATTGCTTTTCACCAAATTTTTTGAATTAATTTCCATAATAAAAACCCCTGTTAAAACATTATGTTTCTTCAAGGGGTTTTATGATTAATCAATTCCTAAATTTTCGAACCTTTTTAAAAGGCTTTCAAGCATTGTGTTTCTAACAGCCGAAGACTTATTGTTAATCATATAAAAAACATTCGACTGCTTTCCGATAAGAACCACCACTTTTTTCGCACGCGTAACAGCTGTGTATAAAAGGTTTTTGTTCATTAAGAGTGGACTTCCACCCATAATTGGAATAATCACCACAGGAAACTCACTTCCCTGACTTTTATGAATGGTGATTGCATAACTTAAAACAAGTTCTTCAAGTTCAGCATAAGAATAACAAACTCTTCTTCCGTCATCAAACAAAACATAAACTTCATTGACTTCGGTGTTGATGTCTTCAATATAACCCATATCTCCATTGAACACACCAGAGCCATAAGTTGGGTAACCAAAATCGTTATACTTTTCCCACTCTTGGTCATAGTTGTTTTGTGTTTGCATAACCTTATCACCCACCCTGAAAATGCGTTTATGAAGAGTGATTTGCTTTTTGAATGGAGTCATTGGGTTCAACTTTTCTTGAATCAGCACATTCAAATTGTCAACGCCAGCAACACCTGCTTTCATTGGTGCAATAACTTGAATATCTTCACTTGTGATATCTTTAAAATATTTCGGCATACGCTCGGCAATAAGCGAAACAATTTCACTTGCCACTGCATTTGGCTCACTTGTTCCTGAATAGAAAAAGTCACTTGATTTAACTGAAAGGTCAGGCATTTCACTGTGATTGATTTTATGTGCGTTATGCGCAATCATACTGTCTTCACTCTGCCTGAAAATTTGTGTAAGTTCAACCACTTTAAAGCAGTCACTTGAAATAATGTCAGCAAGCACATTTCCTGCACCCACGCTAGGAAGTTGGTCTTTGTCACCAACCAAAATGAGTCTTGTTCCAAAATTAAGTGCCTTTAAAAGTGAACTCATCAAAAACACATCAAGCATTGAAACTTCATCAACAATAATAACTTCGGCGTCAAGTGGGTTGTGTTCATTTCTAACAAAGCCTTTTCCCCCACCACCAAAGTTAGCTTCTAGCGCTCTGTGAATAGTGCTTGCACTTTCACCCGTTTGCTCTTCAAGGCGTTTTGCAGCCCTGCCGGTTGGAGCCATAAGCATACATTTCTTTCTTGCATTTTTAAAGATTTTTAAAATGGCTTTAATAATTGTGGTTTTTCCTGTTCCCGGTCCACCTGTAATCACCACCACGCTTTCAGACACACCAGCAAGCACAGCCTGTTTTTGCATTTCGTGAAGCGTGATTTTGTTAAGTTTTTCATATTGCGAAATATCGTTTTCATCACCAAGTTTTTGAACCACATTTCCTGCTGACAAGTTCAAAAGTTTGTGAGCAATAAAGTCTTCCATTGAGTAATATTTTGAAATCGCAAGTGCTTCTTTTTCGTTGTGCTCAACTTTTTTGAGTGCCCCTGTGATTTCAAGGTCAACAATGGCGTCTTCAACACGCTCTAAATAATTTGAATCAAGTTCCAAAACTTCAAGTGTTGCAGTTTTTAACTCTTCTGTGTATGCCACAGTTGAGCCGTGCTTTTCAGCAATTTCAGTGAGTGCAAAAAGAACGCCTGCTTTGATTCGAATGTCACTATCAAACTCAACACCAATCTTGATTGCAATTTTATCGGCTGTTTTAAAGCCAATGCCTTCAATGTCTTCAATCAACTTATAAGGGTTCTGCGAAATAATCTCTTCAGTGCGATATTTATATTTGTTAAAAATCTTAACCGACATATTGATTGAAATGTCATACTTTTGCAAGAACATAACAGCCTCTTGCATTTTCTTTATGTCTTTGTAAGTGTTGTGGATTTCGTTTGCTTTCTTTTCACTGATTCCACGAATGCTCACAAGTTCTTTCGGGCTGTTTTCGATAATTTCAAGAGTTCTTTCTCCAAACTTTTTAACAATGTTTTTTGCAGTAACTTCTCCCACTCCTGAAATAAGCCCACAAGAAAGATATTTTTCAATCGCAAACACATCTGTTGGCTTTTCAACCTTAATTGATTCAGCCTCAAACTGTTCGCCATATTTTTTGTTAACTTTAAATTCACCTTCAAGTTCAAGATTTTCACCCTTTCCAACAATCGGGAACTTTCCGGCAACAGTAATCATTTCTCCGGCACAGTAAAGGTCGAGAATGGTGTATCCATTCTCGCTGTTTCGATAAACTATACTTTCAACAATGCCTTTAAGTATCATAACAACATAGTAACGCAAATTGAAATTAAAGTCAATTTTTGAAAAACGCAAAACTCAAAAGACCTGTCTTTTTATAAATAAATTTCAAACTTTTCACGCATAATAAAAATATGAAAAGAATATTTTTAATTTTAACAATACTTATGTTTTCGCTCTTTGCAACCTTTGCACCAAAAGCATTTAAAAACAATATAAAAACTAATGCCGCTTCAACCACTCCAAAAATAGCAATCGTGATTGATGACTTTGGAAGTTATGACCAAAGCGGGGTTGAAACGCTTTCAAAATGCACCGAAAAACTAACCTGTGCAGTGCTTCCAAATGTTGACAACTCAAAAGCCAACGCAAAGCAGTTTAAGGGCCTTGGGCACGAAATTATCTTGCATATGCCAATGGACGCTTATGTGCCACTTCCTGCAGATTGGTATGGCCCTGTTTATATCAAAAACACCGACAGCCCTGAAACTGCAACCAAAAAACTTGAAACCTGTTTAAAAGAGTTTGAAGGTGTTAAAGGTTTCAACATTCACATTGGTTCTGGTGTCAGCCGAAACCAAACTTTAATGACAGCAATTTACAACTTTGCAAAAGAGCATAACTTATACTTTTTAGACAGCCGAACCATTGAAACCAAAGCCACCGAAAACGCTTGCAAAAATACCGGCTCTGTTTATCTTGGCAGAGATGTGTTTTTAGAAGCCGACAAAAACCGAACTTACTCTGGCGTGTGCAATCGCCTTTTAGAAACTGCAAACCTTGCAAAAGAAAAAGGCTATGCAATCGCAATCGGCCATGTGGGAGCAGAAGGTGGAGAAAACACAGCAAAAGCAATTATTGACACCCTTCCAAAAATCAAAGAAATGGGCATTCAAATCGTTCCCCTTCACGAAATTTATGAAACTCTTAAAAATCAATAATTTGTCAAAATTTAACAAAAATAAAAATCATTTCAATTTGATTTCACATTTCTTTTCTAATTTGCTAAACTTGATTTAGGAGATTATTATGAAAGGAATTATTATTTCAATCGAAGGCACTGATGGTGCTGGAAAACATACACAACAACAATTATTAATGAAAGATTTAAAAGAGCAAGGCTATAGTGTTTTAGACCAAAGTTTCCCACATTATGATAGTGACTCTTCTGCCCCTGTTAAAATGTATCTTGCTGGTGAATTTGGAAAAGACTCAAACTCACTCAACGCTTATCAAGCCTCTGTGCTTTATGCAGTTGACAGAATGTGCACATATCAAAAAGATTTAAAAGCACACTATGAAAATGGTGGCATACTATTGTTTGATAGATATGTTCAATCAAACTTCATTCACCAATGCTCAAAAATTGATGATATTGACGAAAAACTCAAATTCATCAAATGGGAAGAAGAACTTGAATATGACACACTTGGGCTTCCACGACCAGACCTTATTTTCTTTATTGAAATGCCTGTTGAAAAGAGCATTGAACTTGCTCGTGCCCGTGCCGATTATAAAAACGGGCAAACCAAAGACATTCACGAAGAAGACACAGAATATCTTTCAAAGTCTTACAACAATGGCTTAACCCTTGCAAAAGAACTTGGCTGGAATCTTATTCACTGCGTTGATGAAAATAACAACATTAGAACCATTGAAGATATCCACGCAGAAATTATGGAAATTGCAACCAAATTCCTTGAAAACCAAAAATAAAAAACGCAAAATCAAAGAAAAATACTTAAAAAATATATAAAAAAACAAAAACACTCACAAATTGTGAGTGTTTTTTGTTTATTAATAATTAGTTGCATTAATTTCAAAGTAAGCCTTTGGGTGTGCACAAGTTGGGCAGATTTCTGGAGCCTTTTCACCAACATGAATGTGTCCACAATTTCTGCATTTCCAAATGTGAATGCCTGTGTCTTTTGTGAAAACTTTATTTTCTTTCACATTTTCTAAAAGTTTTAAATATCTTTCTTCGTGATGTTTTTCGATTGCAGCAACCATTCTAAACTTTGCAGCAATTTCAACAAAACCTTCTTCTTCAGCAACTTTTGCAAATTCTGCATACATATCAGTCCATTCATAGTTTTCACCTTCAGCAGCCGCTTTAAGGTTTTCCATTGTTGACTTAACTTCGCCACCCTCTAAATATTTAAACCACATTTTTGCGTGTTCTTTTTCGTTTTCAGCAGTTTCTAAAAAGAGTGCTGCAATTTGTTCATAACCCTCTTTTTTTGCCTTGCTTGCAAAATAAGTATATTTATTTCTTGCTTGTGATTCACCAGCAAATGCTGTGTGTAAATTTTGTTCGGTTTTTGAGCCTTTAAGTTCTTTCATAATTATTCTCCTTATGTATTAAATATTTTATTGTTCTTCATAATCTTTGGTGTCAATTTCTTTAACATTTTCACCTTCAACAAGATATGCCTTTTCAGCAAGTTTCATCATTGGCATATCACTTAACGAATCTGAATAAAATGCTTCAAGTTTTGCTTTTGGGTAAACCCTTTTAAACTCTTCAACTTTTGCTTCGCCATAACAGTTTTTGCCATAAATCTTGCCGGTTTTAACATTATAATTTGTTGCAATATAATTTTTAATGTTAAGCATTTCAAGTACCGGTTTAATAATAAAACCAAGTGATGCTGAAACAATAATGTCTTCTTCATCTTTCTTTTGTGGAGGGTACCACTTCATAATTTTGTTGGCATTTCTTGCCCAAAATTTGTCCACAATTTTGTCGATGTTTGAGTACAATGGAACAAAGAAAAACATACATTCTTTAAAGCGTTTTTTCTTAACAACTTTCATTCCATAAAGTGCAAAGACAATCAAAAAGTAAGGCGCAAATAAAAGCAAATAAGGCCTTGAAAAAATCATATAGAAAAAGAAGTCTGTTGAACTATCTCCCTTATAAATTGTCTTGTCAAAATCGTATCCTACCATAATATCTCCACAAGTTTATTATATAAAAAAGCCAAATGATTGTCAATTAATCACTTGGCTAAATTTATATTTAAAGAGATTTTTTTGTTATTTTCTTGCCATTTTATTTTCAGTTTTTATTCTTCGTTTGTTAAGAATAAAATAAACCAAAACTGCAGCAATTGCAAGAATGTTAAGCACACCAGCAAACACATTTAACCCCACAAAACCATCAAACAAATTCACTGAATTTCGCGAGATTTTCACAAACTGAACGATGTCAAAAATAATCATAAACAAATCAAACAAAACAACAATCGAAATTAATGAAAATAGAATCAAAAACAACTTGTCATTTTTAAATTTATATATAAGTCTATTCATAAATTCTCACCTCACTAGGAATGTTGTTTATGTTGTCAACCTTAATAAAATATATTTCATCGTTTGCAATCATTTCAAATGAATAAGCAACTTCCGTTCCAAATACATCATAAACAGTTGTAAGTCTGCCATAGGCTGAAGCATCAATCGAACTTCCTGCAACATAATAATTTGATTCAATATAATTATAAGCTTCGCCAAGTTCAACTCTGCCCATAAATTGATAATAAATTCTTGAATTTCCAATAAAACCAGCAACTGCACCATAAGCCTTAATTATCTTCTCAACTTCTTGAGGCTTATTTTTAAATTCAACTTTTGAATAACAATTTTCAATCAATGCGTGATTATTTGCACCAACCACACCACCAACATAAGCTATAACTTCATTTTCTTTTGTGCTGTTTGTATCCGCTTCGATTTCACCTTCAAATCCCGAATAAGTGATTTGTGTCTCATTAAAAGCAGCAACACCACCAGCATAAACAGCTGACTTTTTGCTCTTTGCATAAACTTTTCCGGTTGATTTTGATTTCTTTATTTCACAAACAATAAACTTTCGTTCATATCCATTTTGAACTTGAACTTCATAAGAATAATTATCATCAACAACATTAAACGCAGCAATTCCACCAGCAAAAACAATTGAAATATCACCTTCTGCTACAATTTCTCCATAATTATTTGAATTTAAAATCTTTTTATAATTATTGCAAACAATGCCGCCTGCATAAACGTGAAATTCTTGTTCTGCATCAGCAGTTTCTCTGGTTGATTTTGAGGTGATTTTTGCATTATTCACACAATTTTCAATCACAGCATAATTTTGCATTGAAATACCCGCACAGTTTGGGTGCCATTCTTTGTTTGAAATTTGATCAAGTTCTACATTATTTTCACAAGCAGAAATTGTTCCATAATTTTCTCCAGCAATTCCTGAAAGGTCAACAGTGTCAGCCTCAAATTTTGCTTCAAGTGTTTTTGAATTGGCAATTGTTCCTTTATTTACCCCAGCAATTCCTGAAAGATAAGCATTTGTTTCACCAAGATTAGTTATCACTGAATTCAACTCAACTTGAACATTATCAATAGTTCCTAAATTTTCTGTTGCTACACCAGAAACAAAAATATCTTTAATTTCTCCATCAATGTTTTCTGAATTAATTTTACCTTTTATAATGCCAGAAAAATCGCAATTTTGAATTATTCCTGTGTTATTTTCTGCTAAAATTGCAAAATTTTTCATAAATTCTCTATCTTTAAATTCAAATTCAAAATTAACATTATCAATTATTCCTGATAAGTTTTTAATAAGAGAATCACTTTGCTCACCATTTATCACAATGGTTTTATCATTACCAACAATCGTTCCGGAAAACTCATCAACTGAAAAATCATTTTCAAGCATAATGTCATTTTCAAGAACATAATATCTATAACCTTTTTTAAGTGCAAGTTCAAATTCACTTGCAGTTGAAATATGCATTGGGTTATTTTCAGTTCCAACACCAAATAAATTTTTCATTACCACAACAGAAACAAACGATAACACCGACATCACAATTAAAATTGCAGCAGTTGTTCCAGCAATTAGTTTTTGTTTAAAATTGAATTTCTTTGCTTCGCATTCAAACTTTTCACGAGTTGCTGTTATTTGAATTTTATTATTTAAATTGTAAATTTTATGAAGATTTTGCAAAATTTCTTCATTTTTAAATAAAAATTTATATTTTTGTTTAATGAGTTTTCTCTCATCTAAAATGCCAAGCATTTCAAGTGGATAAACAATTTTATCACTGCAAGCATAAAGCCTGAGTGATTTTTTTGCACATCGTTTAAAGTCTTTATAAATTTGAAAATATTCCGGCACAACATCAAACTTATTTATCGGCATTAAATATTTTTCATATTTCAAAAGAATTTTATAAGACTTATATAAATAACAAAGAGATAAAATTGGAAACCTTCCAAAACAGATGTTAAGATCTGATTTAGACAGCATAAAAGAAGTGAACAATTTTTCATTGTCACTCTTTATTGCTTCATAAAGTTTTATCAGTTTTTCTCTTTCCATTTATTACCTATTTCTTTTTTGTTTTAACTTGTCTATCTTCTGCCCAACGATCTAAAATTTCAAAGATATATTCTTCATTGACATCTTGTTTTTCAACAATCTTTTTGAGAAGTTCATTTGAAGAGGCATAAGTTTCAGCAAGTGCGTCAATGCTCTTCTTTTCTTCTTCAAGGCGTTTTGCAATATTCTCATTGCCATCTTTGATTGATTGAATTGACTTTGTGTTAGATACAATATTTTCAGCAACATCTCTATTGATAAAATCACCAACAGTTTGAAGGTTCGCATTATAAGCATCTAAACTTTTTTCAAGTTCTTTAATGTTATAATTTCTGCGTTTTTCTTCAAGCAAGGTATCAAGTCTTCCAATTTGTTCTTCTGCTCTTTTTTCAATGTCATTGATTGCAGTGAGCCTTCCCTCAACACTTTCAAATTTTGAAATAATGCTTTCAACACCTTCGGTATATTTTCCCGACATTCTCAAAAATTGATCAACTTTTCGAACAAGTTCTTCAGATTTTTCTGCTTGACTTGCAAGAAGTTTATAAATCTCTGAAAGTTTTGCTTGAACATCTCCAGAAAACGCTTCATCAAGTTTATCAACATCGTTTTTCATCGCAACATAAGTATTTAAAAATTCATGCATATCTGCTTGAATTGGAACAAGCATTTCACGATATCCAACAAACGCGTCAATAAGAGCATTAACTTCATTATTGTCCATTATTTTTTCTCCTTAAATTTTTTATTTAATTCTTTGAATTTTTCTTTGATTATTCTGTGATTTTCTTGCATCTCTTTAAGGTCTGCTTTAACCACATCAACAATGAGTTTTTGTGCTTCATCATTGTCATCAAAATCAACATAAAACTTAACAATTTCAGCATCAAGTTTAGATTTGTTTTTACCTTCTAAATTCTCTAAAAACTCAACAAGTTTTGTGTCTCCAGAAATTGCAAATTGTTCTTTTGCTTCATGAATAAGCCCAGCTTTCCAAAGTTTGATTCCGGCATCTTTGTTTCTACCTTTAAACACAAACTTTTCAAATGCTTCAATCTTCTCGTTTTGCTGAATCCTGATTTCATCATCTTCAAACTTATCGGCATAAAACCTTGCGTTGTCAAATTGACCAAGTTTAATAAATTCGGCAATACGCTCGAGTATTTCATCATCATCAATTTCTATCTTGCTGATAACTTCAGTGAATTTCTTATAAGTTTCTTCACCGTTTAAATTTTCAAAATTATCTTTAAAGAAGTCACCAAAAAGTTTAATTTCATCATTTTCAAAAACAAACAAGTTGTGTTTAGCACGCGATACACCAACATAGAACAAGTTGAAATAATATCTAAACACAGAGTTTTCATCAGCTTGTTTATGATTGATGTTAAACTCTTCCAAAATCTTCCACTTATCTTTATTTGATGAAAGCACATTATAAAGCAGAACTGTGTCACGCTCAAGCCCCTTAACTTCACTTATTGTCAAAATTTCTTGCTTTCTGAACAAATCACGAAGTTGTTGTTTTTGCTTTAAATCATTAACCAAAATTGTGAAGTTTTCAAACTTTTGATTTTTAAGTTTTTTAGCAAAACCCTCATCTGTTGAATAAACCACATTTGTAAGGGCATCTTCATCAACACTCTTTCCTGTTAAAACGAAACTGTGTGTTCCAAATTGCTTTGTGTTTAAATCACTCAAATCATCTAAAATCTCAACAATCTTTTTGTTATTTCTATAATTGCTTTCAAGTTCGGCAACGCTTGTTAAGTCTTCATCATACATAAGGCGTTTGAGATATGCAAAACTGAAATATGATGGGTTTATCATTTGAAGTGCATCGCCAACAGCAAACATTTTGATTGAAATCTTTTTAAATAAATTCAAATTCACTTCAGTGAAATCTTGAACTTCATCAATAATTGAAAGTGAATATTTTTTAATTTTTTGACTATTTTCTAATAATTTTCGTGATATTTTGTTGTTGTCATAAAGATTTTGCGTTTTTTGATATTCAGCGTAAAGTTTCGCAATTCCATAAATCACTTCACACTCATTTGCTGAAAAACTATTTTCTCTTCTTCTTTTATATTCTTCAAGGTCTAACATTTGAGCAGTTTCATTTTCAGTCATCGCACCAAAAATTAAACCATAAACTTCTTTATAAATGATTGAATAAGATAAATTTTTAATTTTATCAAGCCTACTTTTGAGTTGGTGATTGCTTACATTTTTCAAGAACTCTTTAACAAAAGTATCCTCATCAGCCATTTCAACTTGTTCTTCAAACTCTCTTTTGTAAAGGTCTTCAATCAAATAATAATCAACATTGTTTTCTAAAAATTGAACAACCTTATCAAGTTTTTTAAGAAGATTGGTTTCGTTGTCAACAATCAAAAATATTCCAAGCCTGTTTTCAATTGCTGTTTTATGATTTTTATCTAAAAACACAATTCGATTGTTTCGATAATCCTCAATAAACTGCTTGATATTATTTTTGAAAAGTTCAATCTTGTTTTTAGTATCAACCAAAAGTCCACGCGAAAATGTGGTGTATAAAATTTTTCCGGTATAGTTTCTGCAAGCAACAAAAATAATTTTGCTTATGCAAATATTTGTTTTTCCACTTCCCGCAACACCTTGAACCAAAAGGTTTTTATTTTCAATTTCAACAAGTTCTTGTTGCTTAAAATTAAGCATTGGAAGATTCACATATTCGGCATTTGAAACAAAATAAACTTTGTTAAAATCAAGTTCACTTGCATCAGTCACCCAATCTTTCAAAACCACTTTGAAAATTTTTGAAGCACGCACATATTGATTCAGTCTCTGGTCGTTAGATTTTAAATCTTCAAAGCCACTTTCATCAGCAAAGAAAACAATGTCATAAGGCGCTATATTTTCATTGTTTTTAATTTGGAAACCAAATTTGAATAAATAGCAAAAGTTCTTGTCATAGGTTTCAACTTTGAAGCAGTTTGTGTCATCAGTTTGCTTGTCATACTTTTCTTTGAGGTCGCGTGCAAAAGTTTGCAAGCTTTCAGATATCTTCAATATAAATTTATCAATGCCGGCGATTTTTTTTGTTTGATAAAAAAACCTTTCAGTCTTGTAAATCTTTGTTTCACTTGAAAGGATTTGCTTCGTGGTATTAACTTCAATGCTATATTCAATATCCATTTACACTCTCAAATCACTTGATATAATATTTAAATTTCCTGATAAAATTTCTTTTAAACCATAATTCTTTTTTGTTCTGTTATCAACAACTTTGTTTCTATCAAAATCAAAAATCAACACAGGTGTATCTGCAAAAATTGCATTTTTTAATGAATTTCTTTGATTTTTTATATTTTTTTCTCTATTTTCTTTAGATTTTTGCAGTATTTTTTCTTTAAGTGCCGCCATTGCTTTCTCTTTATTTTTGCCCTGACTTCTTTCATCTTGACACTCTGCAGTGATTCCCGTTGGAAGATGAATAAGTTTCACAGCACTTTCAGTTTTGTTTATGTGCTGACCACCAGCACCACTAGATTTTGAAATTTCAATCGCAATATCTTCTTCACGAAGTTCAATTTCTTTTTCACTGTCTAAAAGCACAACCACAAGTGCAGTTGTTTCGCTTGTGTTCTCTATTTTTCGAATTGTTCCACCAATCGATTTCAAAACTTCAAACGAATTTTCACCTTCAACACAAATTGAAATTTGCGAATCGGTTTCACTAATCACTTCGGTTTCAAATTTATTTAAAGAAGCATAATTTAAAACCAAATCTTTTAGTTCAAGAACAAGTCCACCATTTCCTTGTTTTTGTGAGATTTCAATTTTTGTTTTTTGAACTTCTTTTGAACCTTCATCAAAATAAATCTCTTTCACTTTTTCAAAAAGTTCATTTGATTCTTTTTCAAGATTTGCAGATGAACTTAAATATTCTTGTCTTTGAGTTTCATCAGTTTCGGTATCTGCAAGTTCTTTAGAAAGCAAAAATTCTTCATTCTTATTTTTATATTCTTTAAAAGCTGACACAACCTTTTCAAGTTTTGCCTTTGCCTTTCGATAATATTCAAAAAGTTTATTGTCTGACATAATTTCAACAGAGCATAAAAGTTCAAAATATTCATCATATTTTGCCTCCAACTCACAAAATTTATCATAATACTTTTGATTCACATTATCCATAATAACATAATAACAAATATTTCTTTATTTTTCAATTATTAACCACCTGAAAATTTTAAAAATCTAGCAAAATCACACAAAATAAGATTTTGTAACAAACATTTTTTGTGTTATTATATTGGTGTAGAAAACTACAAGGAGTATTTATGAATTTTACAGTTCTTGGATGTGGGCGTTGGGGCTCATTTATCGCATGGTATTTAAACACAAATAATCATAATGTCACCGTTTGGGGCAGAGCCGGTCATCAAATTGTTGAAGACCTTATAAAAACAAGAAAAAATGAATATGTTGAATTTCCTGACAGCATTGAAATCACCAAAGATTTAGACTATGCACTTTCAAAAAGTGAATATATTATCATTTCAATCAGTGCACAAGGTGTTCGCGACCTTATGACTTATGTTAGTCAAAATGAAGACTTCAAAAATAAAAAATACATTCTCTGTATGAAAGGAATCGAAGATTCAACAGGTTCAAGATTGTCACAAATTTTGATTGAGTTTGGGGTTAACCAAAACAATATTGCTGTTTGGGTTGGTCCAGGACACATTCAATCATTCACAGCAAAAATCCCTAGTTGTATGGTAATTGATTCATATAATGAAGAATTGTCTATGTTTTTGGTTAACACATTAAAAACCGACCTCATTCGTTTTTATCAAGGCAAAGACATTGTTGGTTCTGAAATTGGCGCCGCTGCAAAAAATGTTATGGGTATTGCTGCGGGTCTTCTTGATGGAATGGGCTATTCAACCTTGAAAGGTGGTCTTATGGCTCGTGGCACAAGAGAAATTTCAAGACTCATCAAAGCCTGTGGTGGAAATGAATTTTCTGCTTATGGTCTTTGCCATCTTGGTGATTATGAAGCAACTCTTTTCTCACAATATTCTCACAACAGAATGTGGGGCGAAAAATTTGCAAAGGGTGAAGAATTCCCTAAACTTGCTGAAGGTGTTATGACATCTTCTGCCCTTTTAAAAATGGCTGAAAAAGTTGATGTTGAACTTCCAATCACTGAAATTGTTTATAATGTTATTAATAACAAAATCACAAAAGATGAAGCAATTAAACAACTTTTTGCAAGACAAATCACAACAGAGTTTTAAAAAACTGCAAAAATATATGAAAAATAAGTGAAAAATGCGTAAAAAATAAAAAGATATGGAAAATTCCATATCTTTTTTTATTTTATTCTAAATTCTATAAGGTTATCTTTGTCTTGTTTTTCAACTCTAAAACTATCTCTGCACTTACATATTGCTTTATTTTGAACAAACTTTGAAAGTGTTTTCTTGTTTAACAGTTCATAAGTTTTTTCTTTAAATTTCATAAACGCAAAACTCAAAAGCCAAGCAAGTGCCATATTGATATAATATTTATCTGTTTTAATATCTTCACACATTTTTAAAATTTGAACAATAAATTCTTTTTCTAAAAAGCAGGTCATCAAAACAACAATTCCAAACCTTGAAACAAACTCACTTGAGTCATAGCAAAGTGATAAATAAAAATCAAAATGTTTATTTTTTTCTTTTGAATTTTTAAGACCTTTCATTGTTGAAACAACAGTGTCACAAGTTGACCAATTATCAATTTTGTGAACCCATTTTTTGAAATAGTCTTTTTGCTTTTCCAAATCTTTAATTTCAGCAATCACCAAACCTTGAATCAAGGTTTCTTCATAAAACTCATCATAAAGCCCATTTGAAAGTGAAAGTTCTAAAAATTTTTCATAACCTGCTTTAAAGATTTTTTTTGCAAACTTTCGAATAGTTGCCATTGAAATTGCAATCACATTTTGCTTTGTGTTTAAAATTTTTATATGTCTTTCGTGGTCTTCAACGGTTTCATTTTTTGAAACACTTTTTAGCGCCTCAAGCAAGGTTTTTAAATCTTCTTTTGATTCTATTTGAAAATCAAACATTATTTAACCTCATAAACCGACTTTAAAGAAGCAAGTTTATTTTTAACAGTTGAAAGTTGATTTTTGTCGTGAACCAAAACACCAATTTTGATTAAAAGTTCACCGTTTGCAGCTTCATTGGTGTTTATTGACTGAACTTTCACACCAACTTCACTTAAGGCATTTGTGAGTTCAACATAAACATTTCCACCACTCTTTGTTAAAATTTCAACAATAGATGTGAATGTATAATTTTCATCACCAGCAATATTCCAACCAACATTTATAAACCTTGAACTTTCAAGTTTTTCAATATTTTCACAGAGTTTATTGTGAATAACAATACCTCTGCCCCTTGAAACATAACCAATAATCTCATCACCAGGAATTGGGTTACAACATTTGCAATAGTTTGTAAGCATTCCTTCAGCACCAAGAATTTGGGCTTTATTTTCAATTTTAACAGGATTGCTTGTTGAAACCTGGTCTAAAATTGTTTTGCTCTTTTTTTCTTCAATAATCTTCGAACTAATAAGTGCATTAACAACCTTTTCAGCACCAATTGAGCCGCAGCCTACTGCTGCAAAGAGTTCTTCAACAGCCACAAGTGCGTGTCTTTTTAAAATTGGAGCAACCCACTCATCTTTCATAAGTGATGAAAGTGCAACTTCATTAGATTTTGCAACTTGTTCAAGCATAGACTTTCCAAGTTTGATATTTTCATCTTTCATCTGCTTTTTGAAGAAACTATTGATTTTTTGTTTTGTTGAGTGAAGTTTTGCGTGTTTGAGCCAATCACGAGATGGACCTTTTGAGTTTGTTGCTGTCAAAATTTCAACCACATCACCGTTTGAAAGTGAAGATGTGAGTGGCACCATCAAGCCGTTAACTTTTGCACCCACACACTTGTTTCCAACATCAGAGTGAATTGCATAAGCAAAGTCAATCGGTGTTGCACTTTCAACAAGTTTAATAACTTTTCCAAGTGGGGTTTGAACAAAAATTTCACCAAGATAAACATCAGTTTTAAGTTCTTCTAAAAGTTCATTAGAAGAAACATTGTCTTTATTTTCAAGAAGTTTTCTAATAGATAAAAGTTTCTTGTCAACATTTGCAAGTGAACGCTTATGTTCTTTATATAAAAAGTGCGCAGCAACACCGTATTCAGCAAAATCGTGCATATCATAAGTTCTAATTTGAACTTCGAAAAATTCATCTTGGAAATGCACGGTTGTGTGAAGCGATTGATAACCGTTTGGTTTTGGGCTTGCAATATAGTCTTTAAATCTGCCATCAACCGGAACAAAGTTTGAATGCACCATTCCAAGCGCCATATAACATTCGCTGATATTCTCTACGAGAATTCTAACAGCAACAATATCATAAATATTTTTCACTGAAACTTTTTTGTTTGTGATTTTATTATAAATGCTTGAAATGTGTTTGATTCTACCATAACAAGTGCAATCGATTCCATTTTTCTGCATTAACCCTTTAATGTTGTTAACCACCTTTGTAAGCATATTTTTGTTTACACGGGTTTCTTTTTTAACTTCATCAACAAGTTTTCTGCACTCTTCAGGTTTATGGAATTGGAACGACAAGTCTTGAAGTTCAGATTTAATTTCACTTAAACCTAATCTTGCCGCAATTGGCGAATATATATCATCAATCGATTTAAAAATTCTAATCGCACGCTCATTGTTTATGTTTTGCACATTTTTTCTTGCAAAAACAAGAATTTGCGCCGACTTGATAATGATTACCCTGATGTCTTTAGTGATTGCAATAAGCATTTCTTTAAGACCTTCAGCATCAGTGTAAACCCTTGAATATTTTTCAACAGAAAGAAGCATTTCTAAAATTTTTGCAATCTCTTTGTTTGGAGCAAATTTTTCAATAGCTTCAGTGTGAAGTTTTGCGAAAGGAAAAATTATTGCAGCACAAGCACTGTTTGCATCAAGTTTTAATCTCACAACCACTTCTGTGATTTCTTCAGCATCAAGCGCAGCGTTGACATCTTCTGCGTAAGTCTTTTTCAAGTTTTCAAAAACTTGAATCAACACTTTTGCTTCTTCTTTTGAATATTTATCTTTTAAAAAGTTTTCGTTTATAATCATAGGAAATCCTCCTATTTTTATGATTTTTTAATTAGTCTTCTTTATTTTCTAACAATTTTTCTTTTGCGTTTGAAAGCATAAGTTTAATACGGTTTTCTTGATTGATTTTTGAAGCCGAAGCGTCATAGTCAATCGCAATAATATTTGCTTCAGGGTTGCGTTCACGAATTTCTTTCATCATACCCTTTCCAACAATGTGGTTTGGAAGACAACCGAATGGTTGTGTGCAAATAATGTTGCCAAAGCCACGCTCAACAAGTTCAATCATTTCAGCAGTGAGAAGCCAACCTTCGCCCATTTTAACACCTTTGCTGATATAACCTTTTCTTGATTTGATTGTATCATCAAAGAGTGATGGTGGAACAAATTTTCCACTCTTTTTAACTGCATTAATGATGTCTTGTTCTTTTTTTAGCAAGAACTTATAAATAAGTTTTGAAACAACAGCTTTGATTTTCTTCATACCATAAAAGTCATAGTCAATGACATTGTTATAAATACAATAAAGCATAAAGTCAAGAAGACCCGGAACATAAACTTCTGCACCTTCACGATATAAAAAGTCTTCAAGGTCATTGTTTCCAAGTGGAGAATATTTAACAAAAATTTCACCAACAATGCCAACCTTTGGTTTTGGAACAACATTGAGTTCAATTTTTGAGAAACTTTCAACAATAGGCTCAAAGTTTGCTTTAACATGCTTATATTTCAAATTCTTTTTGTCTTTAAATTCGTTTGAGAGTTTTTCAACCCAAAATTCAACAAGCCTGTCCGCTTCACCTTTGTTAACTTCATAAGGCAAACATTGGTTTTTAAGAAGCATTAAAAGGTCACCATAAAGCAAGCATTTTGCAAGGTTATAAAACTGTGGAATTGTGAACCTGAAACCAGGTTGTGTGTCAAGCCCACTAAAGTTAAACGAAAGCACAGGAATATATGAAAGCCCTGCTTTCTTTAACGCTTTTTTGAGCAAGAACAAATAGTTTGATGCACGGCAACCACCACCTGTTTGTGAGATTACAAGCGCAATTTTGTGTGTATCATACTTTCCTGAAAGCACAGCGTCCATAAGTTGACCAATAACAAGTGTTGCAGGATAGCAAGTATCGTTATGAACATATTTAAGACCTGTTTGAGCAACCTCCATACCCTTGCTCTCAAGAAGTTCAACACTATAACCAAATTCTTTAAGCATTTGCTTCAAAAGAGCAAAGTGAATAGGAAGCATTGTTGGAACTAAAAGTGTGTAATCTTTTTTATTTTCTTCCAAAAACAATGCATCACCATGCTCATCATAAGCAACGCCATCAATAACTTTATAATTCATTTTTCTTTCTTTCATCTAAAACACCCTTTAAACTTCTTAATCTAATTTTAACAGCACCAAGGTTTGTGATTTCATCAATCTTGATTTGTGTGTAAAGTTTATTATCATTTTCCATAATGCTTCTCATTTCATCTGAAGTGATAGCATCAATGCCACAGCCAAATGAAACAAGTTGAACAAGTTCAACACCATCATTTTCTGAAGCAAACTTTGCAGCATTATACATTCTTGCGTGGAATGTCCATTGGTTTAAAACATTCAAACTCTTTGCTTGTGCAAGGTTTGAAACGCTGTCTTCTGAAAGCACAACAAAGCCTAAACTTGTGACAAGTTTGTCAATACCGTGACTAATTTCTGGGTCAATATGGTAAGGACGACCAGCCAAGATAAGTGCATATCTGCCGGTTTCTTTTGCAAACTCAAGTGCTTTCTTTCCTTCATATCTAATATCAAATTTCCACTTTTCATACTCAATTTGTGCAGTTTTGATTGCTTTCTTTAATTGTTTCTTATCAATTTTTGCAAGTTTTGAAAGTGACTTATAAAGCCCCTTTTCAAGTTCTTTTGAGTTATTAATATTAAGATAAGGATATAAAAATTCAACGGCTTTAAGTTCATCTAAATTGGTTCTTAAAAGCTCTGAATAATATGCAACAACAGGACAGTTATAGTTGTTATCACCAATTTTTTCATCAACATTATAAGTCAAACTTGGATAGAAGATTGCATCAACTTTTCTCTCAAGAAGCTCAATAATGTGACCGTGCATAACCTTTGCAGGATAGCAAACAGTGTCTGATGGAATTGTGTATTGACCTTTTGCGTAAAGTTTTTTGGTTGTGAAACCAGAAAGTTCTGTGTTGAAACCAAGTTCTTCGAAAAGAGTTTTCCAGAACACTGCAAGTTCATACATTCCAAGACTCATTGGAATACCGATTGTTTTTCTGCCTTCAACTCTTTCAGTTTTAAAGAGTGCTTCAAACTTATCTCTCTTATATTTAAACATATTAGGAATTTGAAGCATATCAGCATGGCTTTCACCAAGGCTTGCACCCTTTTCACATTGGTTGCCTGAAATGAATCTGTTTCCATCGTTAAATAAGTTGATTGTCAAGTTGCAGTGGTTTCCACAACCGTTGCAACGAACCATTTTTGATGTGTGAGTGAATCGTTTAAGGTCATCATAAGAAATGATTGCTGATTTTTCAATGCCTAAATTTTTAGCACGAAGTGCACAACCAAACGCACCCATAAGACCAGAAATAACAGGTCTAATAACATTTCTTCCAAGTTCTCTTTCAAATGCACGAAGCACAGAATCGTTAAGGAAAGTTCCGCCTTGAACGATAATATTTTTTCCAAGTGCAGAAGCAGATGCTTCACGAATAACTTTATAAATTGCGTTCTTCACAACCGAAATTGAAAGCCCTGCAGAAATATCACCAACATCTGCGCCATCTTTTTGCGCTTGTTTAACTGATGAGTTCATAAACACGGTGCAACGTGAGCCAAGGTCAACCGGTTTTTTTGCAAAAATGCCAAGTGTTGAAAATTCTTTAATATCATAGCCAAGTGATTTTGCAAATGTTTCAATAAACGAACCACAACCAGATGAGCAAGCCTCATTAAGGTTAATGCTGTCGATTGAATTTTTGCGAATCTTGAAGCATTTAATATCTTGACCACCAATGTCTAAAATATAGTCAACATTAGGGTTGAAATGTTTTGCAGCAGTGTAATGTGCAAGAGTTTCAACAAAGCCTTCATCAACAGAAAATGCTTTCTTGATAAGTTCTTCACCGTAACCTGTTACCACACTTCCAGCAATTTGAATTTTGTCTTCAAGAATTGAATAAATTGTTTCAAGTTGCTCTTTGATAATTTCAACAGGGTTGCCCTTGTTTGAACTGTAATATGAATATAAAATCTTGTCATCTTCACTTAAAAGCACAAGTTTTGTGGTTGTGCTTCCACAGTCAATTCCAAGATATGCCTTGCCCTTATATGACTTAACATCAATCTCTTCAACTGTTGCTTTTGAGTGGCGAATACAAAATTCTTCATACTCTTTTTCAGTTTCGAAAAGTGGCTCAAGTGTGTTTGTCACCTTTTTTGAAGTGTCAATTGATTTAACTTTTTCAATAAGTTCTTGAATTTTATAATGACTTCTTTGTTTTGAAGCAAAAATTGCTGAACCAATCGCAACCGAAACAGGAGCGTATTCTGGGAAGATTGCGTGTTCATCATCAAGATTTAAAGTTTCTTTAAATTGTCTGCGAAGACCTTTCAAAAAGTGAAGCGGTCCACCAAGGAACATAACTTTGCCTTCAATCTTTCTGCCTTGTGCAAGCCCAGAAATTGTTTGGTTAACAATAGCTTGATAAATGCTGGCTGCAATATCTTCTTTTCTTGCACCTTGGTTTAAAAGTGGTTGAATGTCAGTTTTTGCAAACACACCACATCTTGAAGCGATTGGATAAATCTTTTCACTTTTCAAACTTAACTCATCAAGCTCTGCTGTGTTAACATTCATAAGTGTTGACATTTGGTCGATAAAAGCACCTGTGCCACCTGCACAAGTTCCGTTCATTCTTTCATCTGTTCCGTTATCAAAGAAGATAACCTTTGCATCTTCACCACCAAGTTCAACAACTGCGTTTGTATCTTTTTCAAGTGTTTTCACAAGTTCGCTGGTTGCAAAAACTTCTTGAACAAAAGGAAGCCCAAGTTCATTTGCAACACCAAGACCTGATGAACCAGAAAATGAAATGTAAACATCATCATCTTCAATAAGTGGTTTAATTTTTTTGAGTTCTTCAAGCACCTTTGCCTTAATCATTGAAAGGTGTCTGTTATAACTGTGATAGATAAGTTCATTATCTTTAAACAAGGCAAGTTTAACTGTTGTTGAGCCAACATCAATGCCAAGATAAGTTCCTGAATTTTTAAAAATTTGTTTGTTTAAGTTCATTAGTAATTTTCCTATTTTTTAGATTTTTTCCTAACTATAATTATATATGATTTATGAATTTTTAGCAATAAATAAATATGTTTATTTTTAGTTTGAAATTTTTTGTGCAGTTTGCTATCATAATGTTATGGAAAATATCAAAATTGCAAAAATTTGTGGGCTTTGTGCTGGTTGCACAAGAGCAATAAACACAGCCGAAGAAGAATTGAATCAAGGCAAAAAAGTCACCATTTTTAAAGAGATTGTTCACAATAAAAATGTAAACCAATCTTTAATTTCAAAAGGTGCTGTTTTTGCTGAAAGTTTAGAAGATTTAAAAAACGCCGAAACAGTCATTATTCGTGCACACGGCGAACCTCCTGAAACTTATGACTTTTTAAATGCAAACAACATTTCTTTTAAAGACTGCACCTGCCCAAGAGTTGAAAAAATTCACGAAGAAGTGAAAAAATATGCTGACAATGGCTATTTCATTATCATTCTTGGCAAATTTCATAAAGCCCTTCACCCTGAAGTTTTAGGCACTTTGGGTTATGCAAATGGCAGAGCCATTCTTGTTGAAAATGAAGATGACTTTGCAAGAGTTGAAACTCTTAAGAACGAAAAAGTTTACCTTGTTTGCCAAACCACTTTTAACCAGAAAAAGGCAGATGAACTTATTGAAATTATCGAAATGATACTTTCAAAAAACAACTGTCACCTTGTGGTTAACAAATCAATTTGTGACGCTCAAAAGTTCATCAACCTTTCATCTGCAGAACTTGCAAGACAAGTTGACACAATGATTGTTGTTGGTGGCAAAAATTCAAGCAACTCTCTTGAACTTTATAAAAATATGTCTTCAATCTGCCCAAGCATTTTCATTGAAGATATCAATAGTTACAAAGAAGCACTTGCTGAAAATGGAATCTCTCTTTCAAAAGATTTAAAAATTGGCATCACTGCCGGCGCTTCAACAAACAAAGCTGAACTTGAAGAATTAAAACAACTTATCAAAAAAGATTTAGAGGAAATTTAAAATGAACATAAAAATCAATACTCACAGTTCAATTCAAATTGATGATATTGCCTTTGACCCTTATGGCATAACAGAGCCAACATTCACGGCAAAATATGTGTGCATAACACACACCCACTTCGACCACCTTGACATAGATTCAATCAAAAACCTTTCAAATGAAAACACAATCATTGTTGCACCTCTTGACGCAAAAGAAACACTCACGCAAAACTTTTCAAACAAAATTGTTTATGTTAAACCAAACGAAGTTTTGAATTTTGAAGACTTTACTCTTGAAACTTTTGCATCTTATAACATAAACAAACAATTCCACCCAAAAACAAATAATTGGGTTGGCTATAAACTTGTGAAAAACAACAAAACTTATGTGGTTGCTGGCGACACCGATGTAACCCCTGAACTTGAAAATCTTTCAAACATCGATGTGTTATTACTTCCAATCGGTGGAACATACACAATGACAGCAACTGAAGCAGCAGAACTTGCAAACAAAGTAAAGCCTGCCCTTGTGATTCCTATGCACTATGGCTCTGTGGTTGGTTCAAAAGATAATGAAACAGAATTTATCAACCACTTAAACGCCGACATCAATTATGAAATTCTATTATAATTTAAAGCACAAAAAAAGATATGCAAAACTGCATATCTTTTTATTTTATTCTCTGCTCATAAGTTGTTCGGCTGAAAAATCATTCTTGATTCCTTCAAGTTCTTTCATAAGTTCTTCAAGTGGCATTTTTAAAACAAACTTTTTAGACTTTTTGTTATCAAGCCCATTGTCAACCGCTCTTGAAAGTGCCCACGCAATCATTTGCGAAACGCAATCTGCATTCGGTTCATACTTTGCATTCCACGAACCATCTCTGCCAAGAATCGCAAGGCTGTGTTCATCACCTTGAACATTGTTTCTTAATTTTGAAGAATAAATATGAATAGCATCAAAAATTGCTTCAGATGTTGCAACACCAGACAAAAGTGGGTCACCATATTTTTCATATTTCACTGCAACACCATTTAAATCATTATCTAAACACACATTTGTTTCATTGTTTTTCCACGCACTGTTGAGCATTTCATCTTGCTTTGTGTCAACAAAAAGTGCAGGAATCAACGAACTGAATGTAAGAGGTGCAAAAGACACTTCAAAAGTTGTCTGCATTAAAATGTCGCACTCTTCTCTAGAATAGCCAAGCACTTTAAGTTCTTTATAAAACGCACGCATAATTTTATCAACTTCAAGATGACCTCTGCAAAAAGTGAAAAATGTAACCTGCGAAAGTCTTCTGCACGCTTCATTAAGTGGCACAAGTTCATCATTTTCATCTTGAAGCAATTTGATTAAAAACTTGTCAACAAAGTTGTTGGTATCTTCTTTTTCAAACTTGCCTTTTGCTGGATTGTCTGTTGTTGGGTAAACTGCACCAATGATATCAACATAGTCATAAACCTTGTTCATTGCACCCTTTTGAAACAAAAGTTGCAAATAATTTTCAACAAACTTGCAAACACCATTTGCAGAATTTTCAACAACAGTTCCGTTTCCACCAATGCAAACAATCACCGGTTTATCTGGCACATATTTATCTAAATTAAGCCTTTGCCAATGATTAACTTTATCTAAATTTCTCTTTCCCCAACTTGCTTCATTTCTATAAGCCATACTTCGCCTTTACTCCCTTTAACATTCACATTATAACACACAAAAAGTTACTTTTCAATAACTTTTTTAAAATATTTTTCTACACATTTAAGTTTATTTTCTGCAACAAAAAAGTGGTGCTTATCGCACCACTAAAATTTTACATACAATAATAGCAAATTGCTGCAACAACTGCTGCAACTCCTAAAAACTTAACAAGTTTTTTGAAGAAGCTCCAAACAGTTCTTGGAGGTTTTCCAACAACTTTTCCGGTTGTTCCACTGATATAAGTTTTATAGGTTTTTCCACGATATTCATAAGTGTTCACATAAACAGGAACATAAGCAAAGTTAAAGAACACATCACCAACTTCAGCATCAACGGTGAGGTCTGAAACATCTTTGTGTCTTTTTAAAGCATATTTTTTTGTTTCAATAATCATTTCTGATTTTGCGTGCTCTGTGAAATTATAATAATGTTCGTGAATGTCTTTATCAATTGCATCAACTCTATAACCATAAGTATATTCAGGAAAATATGGCACAAGCCCAGCATAATCATCTTCATCAAAAAGGTCTAAAAGAATATTCTTTTCATTAGAGCAAGCAAGCATATCATAAGAAGGCACTCTTTTATTCTTTTCACCAAAAACAGGTTTTGTGATGTTATAAAATGAACCTGAAAAATCTTTCTTTATATCATTTGAATTTGCTGAATAAACTGAACTTACTGAATAAGTAAAATTCCAAACAGGAACAAACACACCCATAAGTTTTTGATTTTGTGCGTGCTTTTTAAGCCCTGCTGGATAATCATGTTGTGTTTTCAAATATTTCGCAAATGCTTTTGCAGCTTCATCTTTGCTAATTTTAAATGGCAAAATTGCATCTGCACAATATCCATTATCTTCAACTTTTTCACAGTGGTTGTTTCCGCAATTTGGGCAACGCTTGGTTTTTTCTTCACTAGACATATAATAAACATTTCCACAGCCACCACACTTATAAGCAGAAAGTGCTTGATTTAGCTGATTTGGGTGAAATGCAGCGCTATATTGCCTAACCATAACGGCATCATCAGATTTTTTTGGCAAGAAATAATTTGTCTCACAATATTTACATGTAAGACAACCTTCCTTTGGGTTATACCAAAGTTCACTACCACAATTTTTACATTTTGAAGCTATTGTATCCATAAATACATTTTATAATTTTTGTACATTTTATGCAACAAAAAATACACTAAAAATAATAAATAATAAAAATAAAAACCCTGCAATAAATATTGCAGAGTTTTATATGCTTATGAAATAAGGTCTGTGCCTTCAAGTGAAAACTGACTGTTATAAAGTTCGGCATAAAAACCCTTCTTTTTGATAAGTTCTTTATGGTTGCCTTGTTCAATAACATCACCATCTTTAAGCACTAAAATCAAATCAGCATTCTTGATTGTTGAAAGACGATGCGCAATAACAAAACTTGTTTTTTCTTCAGTGAGTTTATCCATTGCTTTTTGAATAAGTTCTTCTGTTCTTGTGTCAACATTACTTGTTGCCTCATCTAAAATAAGCATTGGTGTGTTTTGAATCATTGCCCTTGCAATGGTTAAGAGTTGTTTTTGACCAACTGAAACATTGGTTTCATCTGAAAGCACTGTGTCGAATCCGTTTGGAAGGGTTTTGATAAAGTGGTCAAGACCACAGGCTTTTGTTGCTTCTTCAAGCATTTCATCAGTAATTCCTTCTTTGTTATAGATAAGGTTTTCACGAATTGTGCCTTCAAAAAGCCAAGTGTCTTGAAGCACCATCGAAAAGATTTCACGAAGTTGAGTTCTTGTCATCTTTTTGATTGAAATTCCATCAATTTTAACATCACCTTTATCCATTTCATAAAAACGCATTAAAAGGTTAACAATGGTGGTTTTTCCAGCGCCTGTTGGTCCAACAATAGCAACCTTTTGCCCAGCCTTGATGCTAGCTGATAAGTCATTGATAATAACCCTGCCCTCATCATAACTAAACTGAACATTTTTGATTTCAACATCACCTTTAATTGTTTCAGGAATCTTCACATTTTTTTGAGATTCATCTTCAATTTCTGGCTCTTCCAAAAGGTCAAAAACTCTTTCACTTGCAGCAGCAGATTGTTGCAAACTTGTCATCGCTTGTGCAATTTGTGTGAGCGGTCTTGTGAATAATCTAATATAAATCATAAAGGCTGTAATAACACCAAAAGTAATCTTGCCTTTAATAAAGAGCATTGAACCAATCACACACACAATAACATATCCAAGGTTTCCAATAAAACCCATTATTGGGTGCATAGTTCCAGAAGTGAATTGTGCTCTCCAACCACTTTGATAAAGTTTTCCATTTGCCTTTTCAAACTTTTCTTTAAATTCATCTTTTGCATTATATGTTTTAATCACAGTTTGACCAGCATAACTTTCTTCAATAATACCATTGAGTTCACCAAGTCTATTTTGTTGTTCAACAAAATATTTTTGTGACTTTTTCATAATAAAAGACATAAGTGCAAAGCCAACAATTGTTGAACATAAAGCAGCAAGTGCCATAATCCAATTTGTAACAAGCATCATAATAAATGAGCCTGCACACATAACAATCGCACTAACAAGAGTTGGCAAGCTGTTGAGCAGTGTATCACCAACAAGGTCAACATCGTTTGAAACGGTGCTTAAAACATTTCCATAAGGTGTTCTATCAAGTTTTTTAAGTGGAAGTCTGTTGATTTTGCCAGAAATTTCACTACGAAGTTTTTGACTAGTTTTAAAGCAGGCTCTTGCAATCAAAATATTTGCAATATATGTAAACAAAGAGCCCAAAACATAAAGAATGATTAAAAGTTTTGCAATATCCCAAATTTGCGACATTTCAAAACTTTGACCCGCTCCAATCATCTCACCAGAACCTCCAAAAATTGGAAGTGCTTTTTGCAAAATGTCTGTAATTTTTGAAATTTGATTTGGTCCAACAATAACAAACACTGTGTTGAGAGCAAAAAGCAAAAGTGAAATAATGATTGCTGGAGCATACGATTTTAGATATTTAGCAAGTCTTAAAAGAGACTTTTTTATATTAACTTTCTTTGAAGAATATTGTGGCATTGGTTTAGGCATTTTTGAGTTCCTCCTTTGAAAGTTGTGAAAGTGCTATTTCTTTGTAAATCGCACAATTTTCCATAAGTTCATCGTGAGTTCCCTCACCAACCATTGTGCCCTTGTCAAGCACAATAATCTTGTCAGCGTTTTTAATTGTTCCAATACGCTGTGCAACAATCAAGCAGGTTGTGTCTTTTGCTTTTTCACGAAGTGCAGAGCGAAGTGCTTTGTCTGTCTTATAATCAAGTGCAGAAAAACTATCATCAAAAATCAAGATTTCAGGATTTCTTGCAAGCGCACGCGCAATTGAAATTCTTTGTTTTTGACCACCAGAAACATTCTTTCCGCCTTGGTCGATTCTTGAATAAACCCCTTCAGGAAGGTTATAAACAAAACCTGATTGTGAGATTTCAATTGCCTTTTCAACATTTGCTTCGGTTGGTTTTTCATTTTCTTTGAAACCCATAGTGATATTATCTTTCACAGTTCCAGAAAATAGCACTGCCTTTTGAGCAATATAACCAATTTTATCGTTAAGTTGCTCTATGGTGTAATCTTTAACATTCACACCGTCAACAATAACTTGACCTTCTGTTGCATCATAAATTCTTGGAACAAGGTTGATAAGTGTGCTTTTTCCACTTCCGGTTGAACCAATAAAAGCAACTGTTTCACCTTGCTTAACTTTAAAGTTGATATCACGAAGCACATACTCTTCAGCATCAGGATATTTAAATCCAACATTAACAAATTGAATTTCACCTGTTTTGATTGGTTTATCAGTTCCATTTCCATCAACAATTGCACTCTTTGCTTCAAGCACTTCTTTGATACGCCTTGCAGAAACTTGCGCTCTTGGAAGATTCATAAAAATCATAATAAGAGCAATAAAACTCATGATAATTTGAATTGCGTATGTGCTAAACACAATCATATTTTCAAAAATAAACAACTTATCAAAAACTGAAGCATCGTGCATTAAAATTGCACCAATAATATAAATTGAAAGTGGAAGACCATTCATAACAATTGTCATTGTTGGGTCGATAAGCGACATAACCCTTGAAATAAACAAATGATTTCCTGCAATTTCAGAGTTTGCTTTTTCAAACTTTTCTGTTTGATATTCTTCAGCATTAAATGCACGCACAACTCTTGCACCGGTGAGCCCCTCACGGGTGACTCTTGTGAGATTATCAGTGAGAATTTGCACTCTTTTAAATCTTGGAATTGCAACAAACACAATAACTAAAAGTGTGATTAAAATGAGAAGCACTGCACCAGCAGTTGCAAGTGACCAAGCAACATTAATGCTGATAATTTTTGTGATTGCCATAATAGACATAACAGGTGCTTTAACAAGAAGTGTCATACCCATTGCAACAACATTTTGAATTTGAGTAACATCGTTTGTTGTTCTTGTGATTAAACTTGCAGTTGAGAAATGTTTAATTTCAGCATCTGAAAAATCAATAACTTTTCCATAAACTTCAGAACGAATTTTTCTTCCAAGCCCCATAGCAACTTTTGAAGAAAAGAACTTTGCAATCACAATCGAACAAACAGATGCCACAGCAAAGCCAAGCATATAAAGCCCGTTTATTAGCACATCTCCAACAGTTCCGTTTTTAACAATTATGTTTGTGATTTTAGACATAACTTCTGGAATTTCAAGTTCACAATAAACATTAACAACAATAAATAAACAGCTTACTATTGCGAGTATCCAATCTTTTCGACTTAAATATTTCAATAATTTTAACATAAAAATCTCCTCTATAAATAACATTATAATTATATATGTAATTATCAAAATATGCAACAACAAAATAAAAAAGACCAGCATTTAATTTAATTTTATTGAACGCAAAATCTCATTGTGTTATAATTGATTCATAATGTAATGAAAAAAGAGGAAAAATATGAAACTTCGTGATAAAAACACACCTTCATTTATGAAGCGTGAGATGCTAAACACAGAAACAAAAACACCAGCAAAAACAAAGACTGCCAAACCAAAAACTAAAAATGTGCATACCGGTCATAGAGAAAGACTCAAAAAACAATACACATTGAACGGAATTAATTCAATGACTGACATTCAACAACTTGAGCTCTTGCTATTTTATGCCATTCCTCAAAAAGACACCAACCCTATTGCACATAAACTTTTAGAAAAATTTGGAAATATCAAAAATGTTTTAAACGCAAGTGTTCGTGACCTTTGCACTGTTGAAGGAATCAAAGAAAGCTCTGCCACCTTTTTGAAAATTGTTTCAAATATGACCAATGTAATGAGTCAACCAACAGAAGGTGCGCTCATCAACAGCACCAAACTTGCAAGAGAATATTGCGAAAAGTTTTATGTTGGTGTTAACCTTGAGCAATTTCACGTGGTTTGTCTTTCAAAAAACAATAAAGTGATTGGAACAAAAATGATAAAATCAGGCACAATTGATGAAATTAAAGTTGAAATTCGTGACATCACAGAATTTGCCATTTCAATCAATTGCAACCGAATCATCGTTTCACACAATCACCCACAAGGAAATGGAGAAATGTCTGATGAAGATTTCAGATTCACTTACTCTCTTGTTTGCAGTTGTATGTTAAATGATATTGAAATTCTTGACCACATTATTGTTGGAACAGACAAAAATTATTCTTTTTCTGAACACGGCATAATGAAAAAGTTGAAAGATAAAGCAAATGACAAAGTATTAATTCCAAAAGAAAGACAAATCTTTCTTTCAAATATCAGCGAAAAATATGAAATCAGTGAATCTTATGAAACAAACATTTCAACTGATAACTTATAAAACAAAAAGTGCTAACAAGTTTAGCATTTTTTTATTGCCCGTTTAATATATTTTATTATAAATTCAAGGAGATTCGCTTTGGCATTTTATAATAAAGATTTAAACGAAATATATAAAGAACTAAACTCTAACCCTAACGGACTCACCACCGCATCAGCAAATACCAACCTTTCGAGGTTTGGAAAAAATGAACTTGAAAAGCCAAAAAAACAGAGTTTTTTGAAAAAGTTTTTGCTTCAATTTAAAAACATAATGATTATCATTTTGCTCTGTTCCGCCATAATTTCAGGAATCACTGCCATTATGGAAAAATCTCCCGAAAACATTTTTGAAGGTCTTTTGATTTTAGTGATTGTAATCATCAATGCAATTGTTGGAGTCATTCAAGAACAAAAAGCAGAAAATGCTCTTGAAAGCCTTATTTCTTCAACAAAACCATTTGCAAAAGTCTTTCGAAACGGAACTCTCACCAAAATATCCACCACCGAAATTGTTGTTGGAGACATCGTTGAACTCAAAACCGGTGATAATATTCCCGCTGACATTCGCCTTATTAGTTCTTATGGTTTAGAAGTTGATGAAAGTTCTCTCACCGGAGAAAGTCACTCTGTTTCAAAAAACTCTCACCCCATTTTAAAACAAAACTTAACCCTTTCAAGTCAAACCAACATCTGCTTTTCAGGAACAAGTGTAACTTCTGGTCACGCAACAGGAATAGTTTTTGCAACCGGCAAAAATACTGAAATTGGAAAGATTGCAAAATCTCTTAACTCAACAATAAAAGAGAAAACTCCACTTGAAAAAAATATTGATAAGATTGGCAAAATTTTAACATTTTCCATTCTTGCAATTGTTTTAGTTGTGTTTTTTGTTCAAGTAATTTTCAACAAAAACATAACACTTATGGACGCACTTTTAACCGCCGTTGCTCTTGCAGTTGCAGCCATTCCCGAAAGTCTGCCCGCAGTAATCACAATAATAATGGCTCTTGGGGTTCAAAGACTTGCAAAGCAAAATGCAATTGTCAAAAAACTTTCAGCAGTCGAAACTCTTGGCTGTTGCAACATTATCTGTTCAGACAAAACCGGAACTCTTACCAAAAATCAAATGACAGTTTGCCATACATTTGAAAATAATAAACTAATTTCCGCATCTGCATTTTCAAATAACGCTTCCAAAATTATTGAAATTGCGTGCTTTTGCAACAATGCAATTATTGACAAAAACAGCATAACTGCTGATGCCACCGAAACCGCAATTGTTAAGTTTTTGCAAGAAAAAAATATTGATATTTTAAAGGTCAAAGAAACACTCAAAAAAGAGCGTGAATACGAATTTAACTCAACCACAAAATCAATGACCACTGTTTATAAAAAAGACAGCTCACAAACTTCTTATGTTTACACCAAAGGAGCCATTGATTATGTGCTCAAAAATTGCAGTCAAGTGCTTGTTGGTGACAAAATTGAACCGCTAACTGAAAAACACAAATCTATTATTTTTAAGGCAAATGAAACCGTTTGCAAAAATGGAGAAAGGGTTATTGCTTTTTGTTTTAAAACAAAAAACTCCTCAACTGAAAGTGACACAGACAACTTAATTTTTGCAGGTTTTATGAGTCTTATTGACCCACCGCGAAACGAAGCAATTTCCGCAATAAAAAAATGTAAAAAAGCCGGGCTTAAAACTCTTATGATAACCGGTGACCACGAAACCACCGCCCTTGCTATTGCTAAAAAGCTGGGCATCGCAGTCACCAAAGCCGAAGTGATTACAGGTGCAGACCTTTCACATTTAACCACCCAAGAACTTGCAAAAATCATAAACTCATACACCGTGTTTGCAAGAGTCACACCCGAACATAAACTTATGATTGTAAACGCTTTAAAACAAAACGGAAACATTGTTGCAATGACCGGTGATGGAATCAACGATGCTCCAAGCATTATGTCTGCAAATATTGGTGCGTGTATGGGCATCACTGGAACCGATGTCACCAAAGAAGCCGCTGATATCATTCTGCTTGATGATAATTTTTCAACTCTTGTAACTTCAATCAAAGAAGGCAGAACCATTTATCAAAACATTTCAAAAACCATTTTATTTTTGCTTTCAACCAACCTTGTTGAAGTTCTTGGAATTTTTATAACTTCACTAGTTATGCCAAATGCAATTTTCTTACTTCCCGTTCAAATATTGTTTATCAATCTTGTAACCGACAGCTTGCCCGCATTTGCTCTTGGAATCGAACCTGCTGAACCAAATATTATGAACACCCCACCGCGAAATCCAAATAAAACTCTGTTTTCTGGAAGTGTCGGCTCATCAATAATTTATCAAGGCTTTGTTCAAACATTAATCGTTCTTGTTATGTTTGTTTTTGCAAATCATTACTACGGTGCAAGTGTAGCTTCAACAATGTCTTTTTTAACAATCTGCTTGATGCAAATTATTCACTCTATTAACTGCAAAACCGAAAAAAGCATTTTCAAAATAAACATCTTGAAAAACAAGGCTTTCAATTTAAGCTTTATCATTTTGCTTTCACTCATTTTATCGGTTTATTTCATTCCCTTCCTTTCTTCAATTTTTGGTCTTGTTCAAATTTCACTCACTTGCTGGCTTATTGTTATCATCACCAGCCTTTCAATCATTCCACTTGTTGAAGTGGGAAAACTTTTCATAAAATAGATTATTGCCGTAATCAAAATTTATCAACGCAACAAAAAAACAACCCTTGTTTAGGGTTGTTTTGCTTTTTCTTTAAAACACAGGAGCTGGTTGAATTATAGGGTTAACCACAACACCGCTTTGTTTCTTTTGTGTGCCTATTTCATCAACAAATTTAAAATCGCCAAGGGTTTCAATTCCACTAACAATAACGTTTCCAAGCTCGTTTGTGAATTTGTGAATATTCATTGATTCGGCTTCTGGAAAAATGAAATCTATCAAAAGATTGATTAAAATTTCACTTTGTTTCTCTGACCTTCCATTAATTGCAATTGTACCTGAAGCATCAACAATTGCACTTTCATTTGATTGCTTATTTAAATCAATATCATAAGCAACCTCAAAATAAAGCACTTCTGGAATAATCATATTTAAAAGGAATAGCGGTGTATCCATTTGTTCTGCAATTTGTTCACAAATATCAGTTGTATTTATTTTCATAATAGATGAAACGTGTGCTTTTGTGTAAACTGTGCCGTCAAAAGAATCTTTATCAGGAGTAACAATAATTTCAAGAAGTGTGATATTAATAATGTTCAAATAATTCAAATCAGGAAGAGCATCAACCAAAATACCATCACTTAAAAACTTGTTGCACACCGAAGCAAGTTCACGGTCAGTCAAAATAACCGATTCTGTTCCTCTAAACAAGTTAAAGTCTGTTTCTTGCATCGAACCATCATTGTTCATTTTATAGCTTGCATTTTGAAGTTTTGAAACAGCATTTGAAAAATCTGTTTGAGTGAAACCATTGGTTACAATCTTCGACTCATTAGGGCTTTTATAAAGTGAAGCCACAACGCCCACAAGGTCAGGAATTCCATAAATTCCATATTTACCAAAATATTTTGGAACTATTTTTTTATCAAGAAAAAGATAGCCACCTGTGAAAATGGCTAAAATTAGAGTTAATGATATACAAATTTTTAAAATAAACCCTGTTTTTTTCTTTTTCATTAGACTATGCTACCTGTTATTGATGCTTTAAAAACAAATGCAACCACAACAACAGCAAGCACAACCAATCCAATCAATTTAAAAATGCTGAACCTTTTTTTAAACATCTGCACTTCTCCCTGCTAAAATTATAGATGAATAACTGTATCTTTGTCAACCAATATTATTTTGAATAAAAAGTAATCTTCACAATCTGGTCAGTATTTCCATCAATTTTAACATTTTCGCTAACATCAAGACCCGCAACAACCAAAACTTGATTTTGAACAACCAAAAGCGGAATCATATCACGAACATCAACATCAACTTTTTTATCAGTAAAATAATCATTGAGTTTTTTAGAACCTGAACCAAGTTTTGCAAAAACATCACCAAGTCTTCTAGTTCTCCAAATTGCATTTGTTGAAAGCTTCGACAAACACACATAAAGCGAATCTTCACCATAAACCACATCACTTGGTTCAACAATTTTTGTTTCAATTGTTCCTATGCCTTTAAACTCAACTTTTCCAATCACAAATTCAAATTCTTCTGTTGTTTGAATCTTTTCTTTTGCGATTGCAATTTTGATTCCACCATAAGTTTTTTTAAGCACCAAATTATGTGGAAAATTAAGCATTGAATTCACATCAGCTTCAAACAAGTTTGTTGCAAGCTCATAGTGTTTAGCCTCAATATCAGCAAACACCCCAAGCTTTGAAAATGCCATTTTTAAGTATTCTCTAACCAAAATTTTGTGAGTGTGAAACACTGCAGACTTTACCAAAATTTCGCCATTAAATTCTTCAATATAATCTTTGTTAAGCTGGCTTTCAATAAACCCTTGAACATCTTTGCATTTTTCACCAAAAGCAAAAATTGAATCAACCGCACTTGGATAAATCTTTTCAATTTCAGGAATAACCACATTTCTCAAATAATTTCTTGTGGCATCATTTTGCTGATTTGTTGAGTCTTCAACAAACTTAATGCCTGCATCTTTGCAAATGCTCAAAATTTCAGCTTTTTTGAAATTTAAAAGTGGTCTAAAAATAACACCATCTTGTTTAATTCCACACGCCCCGTGAACACCTGCACCACGAAGAATATTCATAAGTATTGTTTCAACTTGGTCATTCTTATGATGTGCTAAAAACAACTTGTTAAGTTTTTCCTTTTTCATAATTTTAGCAAACGCCATATAACGAAGTTTTCTTGCAGACTCTTCAAGTGTAAGCTTTTCTTGTGCTTTTGTTTTCTTAACTTCAACACTAACTATCTCATAAGGAATTTTCTTCTTTTCACAAAAGGTTTTAACAAAAAGTGAATCTCTATCACTCTCTGCCCCACGCAAATTATGATTCACATTAATAACTTTCAAATAAAACTTGCCTTTCTTTTGAAGGTCTAAAAGCGACCATAATAAAAGCATTGAATCAGCACCACCGCTAACCCCAACCGCAATTCTGTCAGTTTCTTTGATACCTGAATCTTTAACTAAATGTTCTAACATAGCCCACCTAAATTTATAATATTACTAATATTATAATAGACTATTTATTTTAATTTTTCAATAAATTTACACCTATAATGGTCATATCATCAAGATGTTTTTGATTCAAGCTTTCAGCATCAAACAGAACATTATCTAAAAACTTTTGCATATTATAAATTTTCGCATCATTGATAAATGTTGCAAATGATGCCACTGATGAAAATGAATCAACCACACCATCACTTGCAAGAAAAATTTTATCACCTGCAAAAAATTGCTTTCGAATGATTGTTGGCTTTGCATTTTCAATAATTCCAATAGGCAAACTATCGCACTTTATTAATTCGCTAGTATTTTGATGTTTTAACACAGAAACACTTGCTCCAAGTTTAATAAATAAACATTCATTTAAATCAAGGTCAATAACCACAGCATCAAGGGTGGTGAAACTGTCAAGCCCCGCAGGAATCAAGAGTTTGTTAACCGATTCTAAAACTAGCCTTGAATCAAGCCCCACTTCAAACATAGACTTAATTAAATCAAGCACCATTTTAGACATTCGGCTGGCCTTTTCACCATGCCCCATTCCATCGGCAATTGCCACAAAATAACGATTTTCTTTTAATTTGCAAATCACAGCATTGTCACCATTTTTCTGTTCTTTTGCTTTTGATGCAATCGAAAACTGCACATCGATTTTTGATTTTATGGTGAATGATGCCAAACTCAAACCCGATTGCTCTAAATGATAAATCTTGTTGAGCTTAACCGAATTTTTTGCCACCTTTGAAACATTAAACGCCATTTCTTTTTTCAGAATTTCAACATTCGGTGCAATAATATTAATCTCCTCAATTCCACTTTGATTTTCAAAAATCATACACTCTTTCGCATCAATGAGTGAATTAATTAAGCTTTCTTTGAGTTTTTTTGATAATTTTTTATTGATTTTTGCATTATTTTTTATATTATTTGCAAAATTTTTAAATATGTCTGCAAAATTCCCAATCTCACTTGAAATGATAAGTTTGCTTTCATCTTCGTTTTTTGTTGCTTTTTCATACTTCAAAAACAACCTTGCCATTTGATTGATTTCAGTTGCAATAATGCCTGATTTTGAACAATAAGTTTGAATTCCACTCATCATATCACCCGCATCAATTTCTTGTTTTTGAATGGCTTTAAGAAGCATATTTTCAAACATTTCTTTTTTATTAATATTTTCCAAAAAACAATGCCTATAGTTTTCACAATTTGCACAACACTTATTAATCACATCAATCGCAAGTTCTTTACTTGCCTTGTTTCTATCAAGCTTGCCAATCAGCAAATCTTTAAAACAGCTTTGCATTTTAGTTAGAATTGATGACATATAAAATAATCTATTTTTTAATTCAAACACTTTTCTGTCTTGATGATTTTGAATAATGATATTTGAAGCATCATTTTCAAAAAGCCCAGAAAATTTATCAACGAACTTATTTGGAAATAAAATATAAATAAAAAACGCAAAAAACACAGAAATAGTATTAAAAATATTGAAATTTTTAAAAATTAATAATAAAAGTAACGAAATGGTAAAATTAAAAAATGCAAACAACCATTTATTTAAATCTTTAATTAGCACACAAGCCAGCCCAAAAACAATTCCAAAAATAAATAAAAATCCATCAGCTGAAACAAAAATTTCACCAAGCAACACAACAATTAAGCCAATTAAAAATCTATCAATTGGCAAAATTTTAACCCCGAAAATTATAAATAAAACAATCAAAAATAGACCCAAATATTTCTCAATAAAACCAAATGAAAATATTCCAAGGGCTAGAAGCATTACCATTATCGAAAAAATAAAATAATCATTTTTGCTAAACTTATAAAAAATTAGTTTGTTTTTATATGTTTTTTTAAATTTATAAAAATACAAAAACACAATTGCTTGAATAACAAAATTTATTAAAAATGCCACAATATTTTCAATTGAATCAATTGAAAAATAAAGTCTCAAAACATTAGATAAACACACAAAAACTTCTGCAACCAAAAGTTTTTTCTTTGGCTTTAAATATTCATTTGCAAAACAATAAAGTGATAAAAAGACAATTTCATAACCCAGAATAAACATATCTTTAAATGTGTTAAAAGTGTAAATTTTCGACAAGGCATAAAACAAGGAAACAAGAATAATATTTCCACCAAAATAAACTTTATAAAAAGCAAAAGCAAGCCCCACAGGACTCAAAAAACCAAATAAATTAATCTTTGAAAAAATCATCTGCAAAACAAAATGCAGATAAATTTTCATAATCACTTTCAACTTTTGCTTGTTCATATACTTCATAATAAACAAAAGCAAATTCAAGTCTTTCACATAAAAACAAGGTTTTATTTTTAATTTTGTCTAACATTGTCAAAATTAGTAAAGTCAAAATTTTTGCCAATTTACGCATAAAAAAACACACCGCGTTTACGGTGTGTTTTAAAACTACATATCTTTCAAAATTTCTTCACGCTTTTTGTCATACTCTTCTTGAGAGATTAAGTTTTTATCAAGCATATTTTTAAGTGATTCAAGTTTTTCTTCTGGCTTTTGAATAACTTGAACTTCAACCTCTTGATTTTCTTCAACTTTTTTCTCTGCTTTATCACCAAGCATTTCTTTTACAGTCCTTTGCTTTTCAGCTTTTCTTGTTCCATCAATGTTATAGTTATCATGAGCAGCCATAATAAGTCGTTTTGCTTCTTGTTTTTTCATAATTGCACTTGAAATTGCCATGTAAAGAATTGAAATAACAAACATAACAACCATAAACTTATTGCCAAGAATTTTTGCTTTTTCTGATAAGTCCACACCCTTGTTTGTTATTGACAAACAACCCAAGAAGAATGTGGTGTAAAAATCAAAAAATAAATTACTTAAATAAGTGATTGCTTGAAACACAATCATTTTCTTTTTGTAACGAATGATTGTTTCAGCAACAAGTGAAGCCATTAAAAATTGCAATGAAATGATAAGTGTTATTTTCACAAAGTTAAGAGGAGTAACCAAACTCTTAAGTTCAAAGCCATCAATTTTTGATTTATTATAAATGCCAATAAACATATAAACACAAATGAGCCACAAAATTGCACAAGCAAGTATTAACGCCATAAACACAAATGCCACTTTTTTGCTTTCACCATTTCCAAGTCTTCTAACCCAAGGAAGAAGCAAAAAGCAGGCGATTGAAAGCACCGCAATGGTTGCAACGATTCCAAAAATAAACGAATTCATTTTAAAAATTTTGAATATTCCCAAAACCAAAATAGCAACCGAAGCAAACACTCCAATTATTGCTACATTCGAAACAAGTTTATATAAACCGTTTTCATCATCACCATTTTGAATATCTTTTTGTTTCTTTCTATTTAAAAACCTTGTAAGCGCAGTCATAATAACCCCTCCTTCGTTCTTATAAGCTCATTTTAACACTAAATAATACCTATTATCAAACAAATTTAATATTTTTTAATATTTTAAAATAAGATTTTTAGCAATCTCAACAGCATTATAAGCCGCACCTCTACGAAGATTATCAGCCATCACAAAAAACTCAAGCTCATTTTTATTTTTTTGCCTTAACCTGCAAACATAGGTAAGATTTGTTTCACGAATTTCTTGAAGATACACCACATCTTCACAAACTACAATATGCTTACAATCTAACACTGAAAGTGCATCAATGATATTCACTTCATTTTTAAACTTAACATAAACACTTTCTGCGTGCCCCACCGTTGTTGGAACACGAACAGCAGAAGCAGAAACATCTAGCTTTTTATCTAATATTTTTGAAAGTTCAAACATAATCTTATTTTCTTCTAATGAACACCCGTTTTCTTTAATTTCACCAATTTTTGCAATTATTTCATTATTTATGCCATATTTAAAAACATTTTTTGCGTTTTTTTCTAAATCTAAAATAGCCTTTCTTCCCGCACCACTAACTGACTGATAAGTGCTAACCACCACCTTTTCAACCTCTCCAAGCAAACAAAGTTTTTGCATAACCACCGCAAGTTGAATTGTTGAACAATTCGGATTTGAAATTAACTTTGTTTGTTTGGTAATTTTATCAAAATTAATTTCAGGAACAACCAATGGAATAGTTTCTTCACCCCTAAATGCATTTGTATTATCAATCACAACAGCACCCGTTTCTGCAAATCTTTTTGCCCAAATCAAACTCACTTCACTTCCCGCAGAAAAAAACACTAAATCAAACTTTTGTTT
Organism: Clostridia bacterium; assembly: GCA_045650505.1. Taxonomy (GTDB): domain Bacteria; phylum Bacillota; class Clostridia; order Christensenellales; family UBA1242; genus RGIG1681. The sequence goes on from JAZRRE010000030.1 coordinate 44,095, forward strand.
TAATGCAAGCTCATCAAGTTTTAACAGTCTAAAAACTCTGCCATTAAATAAAAATTCTTTACCTGCCGACCTTGAAGAAACATACAAAGTTATGTCATAACCAAAAAACAAATTTTCTTCATAAAGCACCTTTAAAATGGTATTTCCAACAAGCCCCGTTGCACCAACTATTGCTATCTTTTTTTTCATTCAAAATCCTCCTATATATTTTATTCAAATGAAAAACAATGTAGCACCTTAAAACTTTGCTTCACATAAAATAAAATATGAGAATTTTAAAATTTGGCGGAAAGAGTTTATATTCTCCAGAAAAAACGCAAAATATATGCAAAAATATAAGGAAAATATATAAAAAAGAGAAAAATATTGTTATTGTGGTCAGTGCAATAGGAAATTCAACAAACACACTTTTGTCCCTTGCTGAAAAATACGCACCTGGAACACAGCAAAAAAATGAACTTGCAAAATTGATTTCAACAGGTGAAATTATTTCAAGTTCACTCTTTTCAATGATGTTAAACAAAATCGGGATTCCTGCAAAAAGTTTCTCTGCTTATGAACTTGAAATTAAAACTTTTGGAGACCCACTTGATAGCAGAATTGCATACATAAACAAATCAAAACTAAATGAATGTTTAAATTCTGGCACAGTTGCAGTTGTTGCAGGTTTTCAAGGTGTAAACAATAATAATGAAATCACTACACTTGGACGTGGAGGTTCAGACACCACAGCTGCTGCAATCGGTGCAGTTTTAAACTGCCCTGTTGAAATTTATTCTGATTTCAATGGAATATTTTCTGGTGACCCAAGAGTTTTAAATTTTAAAAAAATAAGACAAGTAAACTATAACATTATGCTAAAAATGGCAAAAGCTGGAGCAAAAGTTTTGCATCACAGAGCAGTTGACCTTGCAAAAAAATATAATACTAAAATAATTTCAAAATCATCAACAGAGTTTAATTTGTGCGGAACAGATATTTCTAACATTGAAAGTGATGTTATTGCAATCAGTGAAATTTCACCACTTTCTAAAATCACTATCAATTTTTCAAATCAAAATAAATTAAATTTTATTATTAAAAGTGTATTATCTTGCATTAATAATGATAAATTTTACAATTTAACCATAAATAATGATGAAATTAGTTTTATAATTGAATCACATAAAAAGTTAAATGTTATAAACGAAATTTCAAAAAAATTAAATATTTTAACAAAATAAAAAACCACCAAAATTGGTGGTTTTTATTTTTACCCAAAAACATTATTTCGATAAACAAATTCAATTACTTCTTGTTTTTTGAAAAATTCATAAACATAGTTTTTAAACTCATCAAGAGTTGTTTTGGGCTCATCGTTAATTTGAACAATATCTATCATATCTTCAGTGTAATAATCTTCATTATATATTCCATGCTTAAATGAAACAAACACACTCTTTTTAATTTCACTTGGTCTAAAAATTGACCTTCCTTGAACCAGCTCTGTGTTATAACCAAAATCAAACAAATCACAAATAGTTGGAAAAATGTCATAAGTGTTACAATAAATTGATGACTTTCTTGCAGCTAAATCATCATTATAAATAATCATTGGAATATTGTTAACTTTAATGTTTGTAAAGTCACTTGTATCTGTGCCCCTAATCTCACCATTCAAATCGTTATAGAAACAATGATGGTCAGAGAACAAAACAAGTGTTGTGTTTTCTAAAATCTTTTGTTCTTCAAGAGTTTTAAAAATCAAAGCAATCATTAAATCAGTATCCATAAGAGCTTTCTTATAATTTTTAAGCTCATTTTGAGTTTTCTCATCAGTTGGATAAACCAAACCTTCATCTTTCAAAAACTTTTTATAGTTTTCTAAATTATTGTTATAACTATCTTCATATTTATCAAATCTGTCATTTTTTCCATCATAAGGTCCGTGAGTAGAAACAGTTGCATAATAGCTAAAAAATGACTGTCCGGTTGGAATAAACTTATCAAGCATCGAAGCAATATATTCACTATCAAGAACCCAATCACCAAACTTTTCAGATTTGTTATCCATATTAGAATCTTCAATTCCGTAAACGTGGTCAAACCCTAATGCTGAATAAACTTCATCACGGTGGTAATATTCTTTTGAAAAAGCGTGGAAATAATTTACACTTTGTGTTCCAGAATTTTTAAATAAATTTGGCAAGCTATAAGGCATTGTTATGCCTTCTGCTTTATAATATTGTTCATAAGATTTTCTTTCAGTTGTATGACCTGTAAGGCTGATATATTCACTATTGTTGGTGTAATTCAAACCATAGAAAGATTCGAAATTATAACCCCATTTAACACTCTTGTGCGCATTTTCTGAATCTTTTCCATAAGCAAGCTTATAAAGATTTGGAGTGTTATATGGGTCAATTGAAAACTCATCAAAGCTTTCAAGTAAAATCATTATAAGGTTGTTTCCTTTTGCATAGTCAAAATCATCAATATCATCAGTATAAGATTTTTCAAGTTCTGCTTTTTTTACAGCAACCTCTTCGGCTGATGCTTTCTTTGAAGATTCAACAAGGCAAGTTAAATCGTGAAAATAAAATCCAAAAGTTCCCATTGTTCGAAGTGTCGCATTTTTAAAATAAACACCATTTCCAAAACAATCTCCGCCATCTGCAGCAAACGCATAGGCATTTTTCTGTACATTTCTTCTAACCGCTTCACCAATAAACACAAATGACGAACCAACAGCAATAAGAGAAATCACACAACCTAGCCACAAACTAAACCTCTTTGAAAACTTAAACTCAAAACCATTTTTCAATTTTTTGTTTAAAATCAACATTGTGGTTAAAAATGCTGCAAAAATCAAAACATATAAAAGTATAAGCCAGAAATTAATCATATCAGGAATAAGACTTGTTGCAGCATTTCCCGCACTTAACATCAAATTCCAATGAAAAACTAATCCTGTGTTTTTAATCAAAGTAACATTCACAAGGTTTATTAAAATTTGAATCCCAACAAGCACCGCTTCAACAATAATTCTTGCCACATTTTTAGGAATCAAAAATAACAATCCACAAACTACAAACCAAAATGCAAAATCAAAAAGCATATTTTTTGGAAATACACCAAACCCAAGAGAGATAAAATTTATCATTTCTAAAATCAAAGAAACAACGAAATAACTTCCAATAAAAATCACGCCTTTAAGCAACGAATCATTTTGAACAAACTTTTTCTTTTTTTGTTTTTTCTTAACTGCCATTATAATCTCCAATTACACTTATTTTATAATAAGTGAATTTATTTTTCAAGACCTTCACAAATTTAATCAATATAATCTAATATTTTTTCGAAATTTGTTACATCTTTAAGCACACACGCCCACTTTTCAGCATCATCTTCGTCAGCGTCAACCGGGTTAACACAAATGGTTTTTGCACCTGCTCTGTAAGCAAACTTATCATTTTCACCATTGCCAACAAAGCAAATTTCTTCAGGAAGAACCCCAAGTTCTTTTATCACCTTTTCAATAAACTTTGGCTTGCAGTCATAATCAAACTCTGTTGCCACCAAATGCGAAAGCGTGCCATCTTCATTAAAATGAACTTCATTTGCTGAAATTTCAGTGAAAAGTTCTGCAAGTTTTCCAAGTGTTTTTTGAATTGCATAAACGAAGTTTCCACTGAGAACATAAAGTTTAACACCATTTTCGTGAAGTGTTTTAAGAGTTTTTTCAAGACCTTTAATAAGTTTAATGTTTTCAGTCACGCTGTCAAAAATTTCTTTTGTGAGCCCACCATTTCTAAAATCTTCTTCATTAATTTGAACCCACTGCTTATAATCAATTTTGAAATTAACAAAATCAACATAGTCTTGATAATAAGCCGAATTTCTGTCAGTTGCATAACCAAGCACACGATAAAGCGATTTAAAAATATTATTATAATCACCAAAAGTGAGTGTGCCGTCATAATCAAAAACAACTGCTTTCGTTTTAAAATTTTTCATTTGAATATCCTTGTCTATTAAAATCAAACACATTATAACACAAAACAAACCAAAACCAAAGTTAAAAACAAAAGGTTCAAAAATTTATCGAAATTGAGTATAATTATTGACAAATAACCAAAAATGTTATATTATACTTGTTGTTAATGCACCCGTAGCTCAGCTGGATAGAGTACTCGGCTACGAACCGAATGGTCGGGAGTTCGAATCTCTCCGGGTGCACCAAACAAATTCCGGTTAACACCACATTTTATGGTTTAACCGGATTTTTATTTAAATAAATAATTACCCAACAAAAATGGAGTCATATTATGTTTAAAAAGAAAAAGAAAACAGAACAAAGAGAATTAACACCAGAAGAAAAGAAAGCCATTCAAGAAGCAGAAAAACAGGCTGAAAGAAAACAACTTTTGCTTGCTGTTTTTTCAGGCTCACTAATTTATACTCTTGTAGGCATTCTTCTCTACTTTGAATGGGGCATATTTGCAACAATTTGTGGAATCGCACTTATCATATATTCAGTTATTCAATTTATCTGGGTTTTTGCACATAAAAACTTATCAAGTTTTGAAAAAAACTTCTTTGCAATTGTTAACTTTGTTCCATATTGTATATTCTGCTTAACAACTTATTAAAAAAAGGAACCGCTAAAATGGTTCCTTTTTTTCTTTCAATTTATTTTTATTTTTTTGTATTTTATTTTTTTATTTGGGCATTTTTTTTGACATTTTTATGCGTTCAAGTTATCATTATAATGTTATAGAATTTGGCAAAAAATTTTCAACATTTTGCCTTTATTAAAACCGACTTTTTAAGGAGATTTTATGTATCGTATTTTTGATTATAATCCACAATTAAAAGATTTTTGGGGCGACATTGAATATCGTATGCACCTTTATCATCACACAAAGTGGAGACTTCTTCAAGGTGAAAAAACTTTAAACGAGTTTGCAAACGGTCACGATTATTTCGGGTTTCATCACGAAAATGGCTATTGGGTTTATCGTGAATGGGCACCAAGTGCTTATCAACTTTACCTCACCGGTGACTTTAACAATTGGCATTGGCTTGACCACCCTTTAACCAAACTTGAAAATGGAATTTGGGAACTCAAACTTGAAGGTGACAACGCATTATGGGAGGGCTGCCGTGTAAAAACTATTGTTGATGCAAATATGACACGAACAGAACACATTCCACTTTATGCAAAACGAGTTATTCAAGACCCTGCAACTTATGTTTGGTGCGGCGAAATTGTTGATAACAGAAAAACTTTTGAATGGACTGACCAAAACTTTAAGCCTGAAGATTCGGTTTATATTTACGAAGCCCATGTGGGAATGGCTCAAGAACACGGCCATGTTGGAACATACCGTGAATTTGCCGACTATACCCTTCCATACATCAAAGATTGTGGCTATAACACCATTCAACTTATGGCAATTATGGAACACCCATATTATGGCAGTTTCGGTTATCAAGTTTCAAGTTTCTATGCGGCTTCATCTTGGTTTGGAAAGCCTGAAGATTTGAAATATTTGGTAAACAAAGCGCACGAACTTGGTCTTCGAGTTCTTCTTGATGTTGTTCACTCACACGCTGTTAAAAACACCACTGAAGGAATCAATATGTTCGATGGAACAACCTGGCAATTCTTCCACGATGGCGATAAAGGCGAACACCCAGCATGGGACACAAAGTGTTTCAACTATGGCAAAGATGAAGTTATTCACTTCCTCTTGTCAAACCTTAAATTTTGGCTCACTGAATATCATTTTGATGGTTTCCGTTTTGATGGTGTAACTTCAATGCTTTATCACGACCACGGTCTTGGAGAAGCATTTGACAACAACAAAAAATATTTCTCAACCAACACAAACACCGAAGCAATCACTTACCTTCAACTTGCGAACGAACTTATTCGTGAAGTTAAACCAAACGCAATCACAATTAGTGAAGATATGTCTGGAATGCCGGGAATGTGCCTTCCAATTAACGAAGGTGGCATTGGCTTTAACTATCGCCTTTCAATGGGGCTTCCTGATATGTGGATAAAGACCATTAAAGAGCAAAAAGATGAATGGTGGAATATTGAAAAAATGTGGGGCGAAATGTGTTTAAGAAGACCAGGAGAAAACTCTGTTGCTTATGTTGAAAGCCACGACCAAGCCCTTGTTGGTGACAAAACTGTTATCTTCCGTTTGGCAGATGCAGTTATGTATAGCGATATGGATAAAATCTGCCACAACCCTGTTATTGACAGAGCAATTGCGCTTCATAAAATGATTCGACTTTTCACACTTGCTGGTGGTGGCGAAGCATATCTTAACTTTATGGGCAACGAATTTGGTCACCCTGAATGGATAGACTTCCCTCGTGAAGGCAATGGTTGGAGTTTCCATTATTGCAGAAGACAATGGAGTCTTCGTTATAATGGATACTTGAAATATGAATGGCTTGGTGAATTTGACCGAGATATGATTAAAGTCACCAAAGAACACAATATGTTCAATCAACAAATGGCAGACCTCTTGCTTATGAAAAACCCAGAACAAACCATTGTGTTTTACAGACATGGGCTTATCTTTGCATTTAACTTCAGCCCATCAAATTCACTTTCAAATGTGCTTGTTCCTGTGTTTGAAGAAAAAGATTATGAAGTTGCTCTTTGCACTGATGACTTTAAATATGGCGGAAACGGTCTTGTTCATCACATAACCTATCCATCAAAGAAATTTAATGGTCAAAACTTTATTGAGCTTTATCTTCCAGCAAGAACAGCAATTGTTTTGAAAGAGGTTAAAAAAGAAGAACCTAAAAAAGTTGAAGAAGTTAAACCTAAAAAAGAAACAAAAACTAAAACTTCAAAAACAACTAAATCGAAGGCTGAATCTAAACAGACAAAAACTGCTAAAGAAAAAGCCGAGCCTAAACAATCAAAAACTAAAACTGTTAAAGAAAAGTCTAAAACAAAAATAGAAAAAGAAAATGTGGCAAAAGAAACAAAAGTTTCTAACCTCCCAAAAACAAAACTTGCTGAAACAAAAATTGCAAAAACAACAATAACAAAACTGCTTAAAAAAATTAAATCTAACACTGAAATAAAAAAGACAATAAAATCAAACAAAAGAAAAATCAAAAAAGCAATAAAATCAGTAAAGACTTCAAACAAAAAATATAAATAAGCAACAAAAAAACACTTATCAGTTTGATAAGTGTTTTTCTTTGATTAAATTTATTAGTCAATATTTAAATATGTTTCCATTGGATAAGCCATATACTTAATTTCTTCAAGTTGGTCACAAGTTACATAACCTGCTGGAGCACGAAGAAGCGATGGAATTCTGTTAACCATTGTTGCGCAAGTGTGTTCAACAGTTGCTGGTTTTTCAACCTTAAATTTAACATTTGGTTCACCTTCGATTTCCCAATCGCAAAGGTCGCCATCTTCTGGACCATAAACTTTACCAATTGTTTGTTCTTCAATTGTGATACCTTGATATGTTTCAATAGTAACAACTGAAGCCATACCAATAACTCTTCCAGCTTTGATATCTTTTCCAAGTGTTTCAGAATAAATATCTTTATCTGAAGTGTATGGCACATTTTCTTGCTTAATTGACTTAACTGTTAAGCCAAGTTTTGAGCAAATTGCTTCTGAAGCATTCCAAGCGTAAGATGGAATAACTTCTTCTGGATGAGCAAGTGTTTTTTCAAACTCATCAAGAGTAAGGTCACAACCGTGAACTTTTGCAAGTGCCAAACCATACTCATCAACATTATATGAATAAGCACCTTTAATTTTCTTGATAGAGTTGCAACCACCTGCAACCATACCAACAAAGTTAATCCAATAAATATCTTGCATACCACTGCCTGTAACTGTGCAGCCTGTTTCTTTTGCAAGAGCATCAAGTTTGTTTGTATATTCTGCTGCTGTTGTGTTAGGGTAAATTGCTTCTTCACAAGTTGTGATAACATTGATTCCTCTAGATACACATTTTTCAACGTGTGGATAAATTTCTTCCATAAGTGAGAAGAGTGTAACGATTGCAACATCAGCGTCGCAGTTATCTAAAACCTCATCAGCATTGCTTGAAATTTTAACTCCAAGTTTAACTCCAAGTTCAGCATAATCACCAACATCCATACCAACAATTTCTGGATTGATGTCAATAGCACCAACAATTTCAGCGCCGTGTTCGTGTAAATATCTTAAAATCCATTTAGACATTTTACCACAACCATATTGTACAACTTTAATTTTTCTCATTTAAATAAATCTCCTTTTTTATTTTAGTTGCTAAATTAATTATAGACTATTTTATTTTTTTTTGACAATCAAATAAGCAAATTTTTCAAAAATAAAAGCACTTATCAACCTAGATAAGTGCTTTTTGTTTATTTCTTTCTTAAAATTTTGTCTTTGATAACTTTCAAGTGAGCTTTTATTTCATTTTTTTCATTGTTAACAATGGTTTGTTTCTTTATTTCTTTTTCTCTTTTTTGTTCTATTAACCTTTCTTCAAACTCTTCTTCTAGTTTTTTAACCTTTAATTCCGTTTTAGTCAATTCTGGTTCTTTTTCTTTTGTAATTTTCTTTGCAATAGCTTCAATCGGTGCATCAATAATTTTTAACGCAGCCCCTTTAACGCCTCCTAACTCACTTGCTTTAAATACAATGCTGAAATCATCTTGAACTGCAATCATAAACATATTGACATAATTTTCAATAAATATTCTTAACAATTCAACTATAACTTGAACTAATAAAGATATTGCTGAAACAATTAACAATATTTTGGATAAATCACTCACAGGATAAATTATCATATTTATCACATTAACGACAAGCATTGTTCCATTAACAATATATTTTAATACTCTTAAAAATCTTTTAAATCTTTTTATCCTTGTTGTTGTTTTTGAATAAGTTAATAAATAGTTTACAAATGTTATAACTGCAATAGAGAACAACAATGAATAAGTTATTAAGAATATAAAATTATCAACATTAATGTAAATTGAATAACCATAAAATCCAAAGAATATCAACGAAACTATAATTGTTGTCCAAAATAAAATCTTTTTTACATCTTCAACAAGTTTTAATCCAACTGCTCTTGTGCTTCCTAAAATTGCCATAAAATATTTCTCCTTTTGTTTTATTTAAGCATAATTATGCTTCATTAAATAAATTGTAAATCTCGCGAATAACTCACAACTAGGTTTTACCCACCATTTCGCAATTTTCATCTTTAATTCTAAACAAATATTTTTTGCACCATTTAATTTTTGAAAGTAACCAAATTATCAAAACACTTCCAGCAAATGAAATTAATTCCAAAACAAAGAATTGACCTATTGGTGTGAATGTTGCAAGCCAAGTTTTTGCATTCCAATAAATTGGGTCCATAATCACGATATGAACAAAATAAATTGCAAATGATATTTTTGAAATATAAGTCACAGGTTTGCGTTCTTTAACTCTTTCACCAAGTCTTCTCAAAAGTTCAAACAAAACTGCAGAAACAATCAATATTCCCACAAAATCATAAGAAATAACATAATTTGCAGCTTTACTATAAGCAAAAAATTGATAACCAACCATAGCAGACAAACCTAAAACAAAGAATGTTATAACTGCCCATAAAGGGATTTTTTTCAACCAACCTTCGTGAATAAAATATCCAACAAATACATATAAAAAATGCACAGGAATTAAATAGCCAGGCAAAACTGAATATAAGTCACTTGACCCATTTAACACCGTAACAAAATCATTTAAATTTCCAACAAGCATTCCAGAAAATAACACAACAAGCAATATTGGAATAAACGCTTTTAAAGACATTTTATTTTTAACTAAAACAATGAACGGTATCAACAAATATACACAAAGTATCATTGGCATATACCACATACTATTAAATGAAACTTGGTCAATAAATAACATCGTTTTTAACAAATCTTTAATAATAACCCAAACCGATGTGGTTTTTGTCACTGCAAAGTTAGTTGGATTTACTAAAATAAGAACCCAATACATAATAAAGTACCAGATAAGTGTAGTTGTTAAAAGTGAAAGCACATTATGTTTATAAAATCGTTTCACATCTTTTTCATCTTCGATTTTCTTATTTAAAAGCAATGCACCTGTTATCATTAAAAATAAGGGCACGCCGAAATGACTAACAACCGTAACAAGGGCTTTAAATAAATTTTCAAAAACTGAAAGCTCTAAAAACTCAAAATATTGCGCCCCATAACCACCATAATTAACAAAACTTCTATTTATCGCATGGTTTGCAGAGATTAAAATTACTGCAATAAATCTTGCAATATCAAGATAATAAATTCTTTTTCTTTCCGTTAATAAATTTCCCATAAAGACCTCTTAAAAATGATGCATATTCTATATACATCACTTATTATACTAATTGTTGAAAATATATTTTGTCAAATATTTTATTATTATTTATATATGTGCTATAATGTTTTCAGGAGAAAAATATGAGCAATTATTTAAATGGTTTAGACCCGTTAAGAAAACAATATTTTGAAATTTTATCCCCTGAATTTCCAGAGTGGATTTTGCCTTATGTTGACACTGCAGAAATGCAAAGACTTTCAGGAATCAGTATGCTTTGTGGCACTGACTATTCAGGCATATATAAATACCCTTCATTCAACTCAACCCTTGACCACAGTGTTGGCGTTGCACTTATGATTTGGAATTTCACCAAAGACAAAAAGCAAACCCTTGCAGGGCTTTTTCACGATATTGCAACCCCGACATTCAAACATTGTATTGACTTTATGAACGGAGATTCCGAGCATCAAGAATCAACCGAAGAACGCACTGAACAAATCATTCGTGGTTCACAAAAAATTATGTCACTTCTTGAAAAAGACAACATTTCTGTCGGGGAAATTTGTGACTATCACATTTACCCAATTGCCGACAACGACACACCAAGATTAAGTGCTGACAGATTTGAATACACTTTTTCAAACAGTTTGTTTTTATATGCTGCATTCACACTTGCAGATATTAAGCGTTTTTATGAAGACATTGTGGTTTTGAAAAACGAAGACGATGAAGACGAACTCTCTTTCAAAACCCCTGAAATTTGCAAAGACTTTCTGCTTCAAACCCTTCCGGTTTTTGCAATTTATGATAGTGACCCAAACCGAACCATTATGCAGTTTTACGCTGACCTTATGAAAAGTTTAAGTATTAAAAATTTAATCACAGTTGATGACCTTTACATTATGTCCGAAGCCGATGTCAATAACCTCATCTTAAATTCTGGTGATAATTATTTAATCACTGCTTTTAAAAACTTTCAAAACGCAACTTCTGTTTTTGGAAGTGAAGAACATGTTTCAAATAAATACTGCATAAGTGTTAAAGGCAAAAAAAGATACATTGTGCCTCTTGCAAAACACGAAAACGGGGTTTCAAGAATAACAGAAATCGACGAAGATTGCAAAAACGCAGTTGAGAAATATAAAGTTTTAAAGCGCTCAAAATACACCGGTTTTGATTTTGATTTCAAACCTTATGAAAATTAATCACAAAAAAAAGACTTGGAAATTTCCAAGTCTTTTTTTATTATGCTCTTGCACAGCCATCAACTGAAAGAATTTCACCTGTAACATAAGAAGCCATATCACTTGCAAGATAAACAAATGCATACGCAACATCTTCAGGTTCGCCAATTCTGCCAAGAGGAATAGTTTTGCAAATGCCTTCTCTCATTGCTTCAGGAAGATTTGCAACCATATCAGTGTTTGTAACACCAGGAGCAACAGCATTAACACGAATGTGGTCAGGAGCAAGTTCTCTTGCAAGTGACTTTGTTAAACCGTTAACAGCAAATTTTGAAGCAGGGTAAGCACAACCAGCAGGTTGACCATAAATTGAAACCATTGAAGAAGTGTTGATAATCACACCACCACCATTTGCTTTCATAATAGGAGCAACTGCTTTGGTTGCATAAAACACAGCATTAACATTAAGAGCAATAACATTATCAAAATCTTCAACTTTATAGTCATAAATGCTTTCTCTTGCAGAAACACCTGCATTGTTAACCAAAATGTCAATCTTGCCATATTTTTTAGCAACATAGTTGATTGCTTCTTCAACTGATTTATAATCTGTGAGATTTGGATAAATTCCTTCAACCTTAAATTTTGAATTTGTTTTCTTTAAACTTTCAACAGCCTTGTCTGCAGATTCTTTTCTTGAACCACACAAAACAACAGTTGCACCATTTTTAAGATATTCTTCAACAATTGAGTAACCAATACCTCTTGTGCCACCGGTAACAACTGCAACCTTTCCTTTTAATAATTCCATAATATTCTCCTTTTTTATTGTTTGGTATATTCACCTAAAACCATCATAACATAACGAAAAGCAATAATCAAAATATATAAACAACCTTCCTTAATTTTATCACAAAAAAAGACTTGGAAATTTCCAAGTCTTTTAAAATAATCTTTTAACTAATTAGTCAAATCTACCAACTTTTTCATTTTTGATGTTAGTATTTGTTTTAGCAGTAATGTTTTTACCTGATTCATTCCATGTTACAGTAACTCTTGTTGCAGTGCAACTTGTGCAAGAAGCAACATTGTCTAAACAACCAATTAATTGACCTGCATCTCTGTCAGCATCAACTGTGCAATCTGTTGCTTTGCAACCAGAAATTGAAGCAGTTGCAGAAGCATTGTTTGTTCTAGCAAATTGTCCAACAATGATACCAACTTTATCACCAGATTCATCAGCATCTAAATATACACAACTTGCAGAAGCATTTTTAACTTCTGCTTTTGAAATGTTTGAGTTAAGTGAGAAACCAACAACAACACCAACATAGTGGTTGCCATCAACTTCAGCACCATTAACTTTAACATTCTTAATTTCAGCAGAAACAATGTGACCAAATAAACCAACACCTGTTGCAGCATTTGCGTTAGCAGCACCACCAACAAAAGTTGTTACCTTAAGGTTATAAACTGTTTTGCCATTACCATCAAATGTTCCACGGAAAGAAGCACCAAATTGAATAACTTCAGAGAAGTTGCTGTAACCATAGCCGATTGGAGTCCATTCAATGTTGTCTAAATCAATATCTTTAGCAAGTTTGATTGTGTAACCATCAAATGTGTTGCCAGCATTAACTGCTGCAGCAAATGCTGCAAATTCATCAGCTGTGTTGATTGTGATTACATTATTAACAGCGGTTGGAAGAGTTCCAACTGTTCCTTTCCATAAACTGATTGTTGCAGAATCTCTACCAAGAACTTCGTTCTTAATATTTTCACCTGTGCTTGTTCCGTTTGCAGAAACAAGAACAGCTACAGCAGAAACATTTCTTAAAGTTGTTGAACCTGCAGCGCAACCTACAACTTGACCAGCATCTCTTCCTGCTTTTACTCTTGAAGAACTAGCAGAAATTCCATTTGCATTAACGTGTGCAGCATAACCAATAAGAGCACCCGCTTTGTCGCCATCTTCATCTTCATTGAAGTGTGTGCAATTAATTGTTGCATTCACAACTGAACAATTTTCAACTGTTGTTTTTGATGCCCAACCAATAAGAGCACCAACAAAGTGGTTACCATCAACTCTTGCACTATCAATTTTTACATTTTTGATAACTGCTGGATCGTTTGTGCAACCAAATAAACCAACACCTTTTGCTGCTTTAGCTGCAGGAGCACCACCAATAAAGTTTGTGATTTTAAGATTTGAAATTGTAAAATTCTTTCCATCAAATGTTCCAGCAAAATAGTGTGTGGTTGTGTTTGCACCAGAACCATAACCAATTGGTGTCCATTCAATGTTGTTTAAATCAATATCATTTGCAAGTTCAATAGTTTTTCCAGCAAATGTGTTGCCTTCGTTAACAGCTTTTGCAAAAGCAGCAAGTTCATTAGCTGTTGAAATAACAATTACATTTTCTGTTACTTCAGCAGGAAGTTCACCTGTTCTGCCAAGCCATAAATCTTTGCCTAAAACTCTTCTATTTGCACCACATTCGTTGCAAGAACTATCACTATCATTTGAATATGTGTGATTGTGATATGCTTCAGCGTTTTCAAAACTCATTGCACTGTAACCACTAGCACTTTCTAAAATTGCATCATCAACAATATTAACAAATGCATAACTGATTCTGTCAGCAGCATTTTTATATGTGCTGAATTCTTCAATAGCGTGTTTTGATTTACTAACAAATCTGCCACCAGAAATATCAACTGTTAAAGCCTTTTGATAACCAGCAGCTGGAACTGTGTTATAACCAACACATGAATCAACGATTAAAGCAGAACCTGTTGGATAGAATCCACTTCCATTATGGTCTTTTTCAAAAGTATCATCACCAACTGCTTTTACTGTGCAGTTTGTGAAGTAATGGTGACCACTCTTTGCATAATAACCTGTGAAACCTTCAAAATAACAATTTTCATAAGAATAAATAACTTTTCCTGAAGCTAAATATACACCAGCAGAAACATCATCATAAGTTGGACCTACAACTTTTGTTCCAATAAATTTGCAATCTTTAGCGTTAACAGTTGTGCTACTTGAATAGTTTCCGTTTGAAGCAAGAGAACCCCAATAACCTTTAAATGTTACATTTTCGAAATCAATATCATAAATATTGTTTGTTTTAAGAACAACTGTGTAATCGGTTTCATTGTTAGCAAAACCAACAATTGATTCAGCATTTGATGAGTTGAAAATTGAAAGTTTAACAGTTTTGTCTGTTGTGAATGTTCCATTTGGTTTTTGAGTTCCAAGACCATAATAAGCACCTGAAACAGGGAATTGAGAAAGGTCACTTGCAATCAAGATATATGAATTGATGTCATAACCATTAAGGTCGATTGCAATATCTTTGTCTTCATCTTTTGGGAAGATAAGAACTGGAGCAACCTTATTTCCGTTTGTTGTGTCTCTAACCATTTCGATATTGCCATCAAGTGTAATCACATGGTTTTTGTCAGTCACTTGAATTGCACTGTTGAGTGCAGCAAAATTTTTAACCGAAATTGGTGCTCTTTTAATTTCGAATGTTGTTGTGAATTCGAGATTAGCAGCAAGCACATCACTATCTGCGTTAGACTTAACAACAACTGTTGCAATACCTGCATCAACATTGTTAAGATATTCAACAGTATAGTTATCACTTGTGACAATTTCATCATCATAAGTTAAAGTTACTGATGGTTCTTTTTCTGTGCCATCATAAACAGTGCTTTCATAAGCAAGTGTAATGTTTTCTGATGCCATTGTGCTTTGCTTTGTTGCTTCATTTGATGGGTCTTTTTCACCATTGTCACAAGCAGCTAAAGAAAATGCCATTGGAAAAATCATACAAATTGCTACGAATAGACTTAAGATTTTCTTTTTCATTTTGTTTCTCCTTTTTGTTTTTCATAACCCATAACATAATATGCTTGATTTAGTTAAAAGATTAAAAAACTTGCCCAATAAAAATGCCTACTCCCTTTTCTTTTATTGCGGCATATTAAAAAGATTATGTACACTTACATTATACCCCCTTAAAAAAATGATGTCAACCCCCATTTTTGAATTTTATTTTTATTTTTTTTCGTATTTTTTCGACATTTTTCGACACTTGAAATTATCAGCATTTACACGCTTTATATAAATATATATTATAATGTAAAGTATATTTTAAATCATTAATATAACACACCATAAATTTTAAGGTGGTTTTAACCCCTTCAAAAAGAAAAATTAATAAAAGGTTGACAGTTATGAAATAATATGTTATAATAGTGGCAGTTTAGAGATAAACTAACTAAAAAAAGGAATATATGCAATGATTAGAATTATCGATAATAATAACAATAATAATTGCGTAAGCGTCACAAAATAGTGGGGTTCCTTTTATATTGTTAGTTAACAGATAATTAAAGAAAAAGTTGATTAGCGAAGTGGAAATCCCACTTCGCTTTATTTTTTGCACAAAATATTTTAAGGAGAATAGCTATGGTTTATAAACTCGGTAATGCCCTAGCAGGCGAATATATAATGACAGACGCCAGATAGGGCGTCATAAATCAAATAAACACAATCAAAACATACTAAAAATTAAACAACAAACTAAATCGTTTGATTTTTGAAAACAAAATAAATAAACTTAAAATGGAGAAATGTATTATGAAAACAGAAATTAAGAGTATTGAACTCGAAAAAGAATGTGAAATCTCTGGTTTTATTGAAACCACAAGAGAACAAAAAACAATGTTATTTATCGTGCTTCGTGACAGAAGCGGCAAAATTCAAGTGGCTATTGAAAAAGCAAAAATGCCAGAAGTTGCAGCAAAAGTTGCAAGTCTTTTAAAAGACAGCGTTATTCGTGTTAAAGGTCACGCTGTTTCTGCACCAAACGTAACACTTGGTGGAATCGAGTTTGTTCCAAGTGAAATTGAAATTGAAAGTGAAGCAGAAAACCTTCCTATCACTGCAGAAAGTTCAATCGACCTTCGTCAAGACTATCGTTGGATTGACCTTCGTGATGAAAAACGCAGACACATTTTTGAAATCCGTTCATTTGTTGAATCAAAAATGAGAGAGTTCTTTGTGTCTAAAGGTTTCATTGAAATCCACACACCAAAAATCTCTGCACAATGCAGTGAAGGTGGCGCAGAAGTGTTTGGCATTGACTATTATGGTCAAAAAGCATACCTCACACAAAGCCCACAATTCTATAAACAAATGGCTATTGCTTCAGGTTTTGAAAAAGTTTTTGAAATCGGTGCACAATATAGAGCAGAAAAATCTTTCACAGCAAGACACGCAGCAGAAAGCGTTGCCCTTGACTTTGAAATTGCTGATGTTAAATCACACCACGAAGTTTGTGACACAGAAGAAGAAATGCTTGTCTTTGTGCTTAAAGCAATCAAAGAAAAATATGGTGATTTAATCGAAAAAGAATTTGGCGTTCCTGTTTTAGTTCCAACAGGCAGAGTTCCAAGATTCAAACTTAAAGAAGTTTTTGAAATTTTTGAAAAAGAATACGGAATCAAAACACCAGAAGCTAAAAAGCTTGACCTTGACCCAGATGCTGAAAAACTTATCTGCAAATATGCAGCAGAAAAACTTGGCAGCGAACTTGTGTTCATCACTGACTACCCTGCTGAAGCTCGTGCATTCTATTCAAAGAAAGTGAGTGAAGACTCGCTTGATTGTATGTCACTTGACCTTCTCTATCGTGGTTGGGAAATGAACAGTGGCGCTGTTCGTGAACACAGATATGAAGTTCTTAAAAAACAAATTGAAGAAAAAGGAATCAAAGCAGACCTTATGGCTGACTACCTTGAATTCTTCAAATATGGTTGCCCTCCACATGGTGGAATCGGTCTTGGAATCGACAGATTTGTTGCTAAACTTCTTGACCTTCCTAGCATAAAAGAAAGCATTTTAGTTTTCCGTGGTCCAAGCAGACTTAAACCATAAAAACGCAAAATCAACTGAAAATTATATAAAAAATATATAAAAAATCGCAAAAAATATAAAAATAATGCAAAAAAATCAAAAGGAGAGAATTATGGAAGACATTGCGCATTTAGAATATTTAAGCAAACTTAAATTCGAAGACGCAGAAAGAGCAGCCTTTGAAAGCGAGTTCAAAAACATTATTTCTTTCGTTGATGAAATTGCAAATCTTGAACTTGAAGACCAACTTGATTTAGACAAGGCAATTTCAATTAGCGACTTAAGAGCAGATGAAGCGCACACTAGCATTTCGCAAGAAGAAGCACTTCAAAATGCACCAATACAAAAGGACGGATGTTATGTAACTCCGCTGGTGATTGACTAATGGATTATTCAAAACTTACACTTATCGAAATTAAAGAAGGCATTTTGTCAGGAAAGTTCACAAGTGAAGAAGTGACAAAACACTTCATTTCAGTTTGCGAGGCAAAAAAAGACCTCAACGCAATGATTGAAGTTTTTGATGATGCCATCAAACAAGCAAAAGCTGTTGATGAAAAAATCAAAAATAAAGAAAAGGTCGGCAAACTTGCAGGCGTGCCTATTGCAATTAAAGACAACATTTTATATAAAGGCAAACACGCAGGTTGTGCAAGCAAGTTTATGCAAGACTTTATTGCACCATATAACGCAACCGTTGTTGAAAAACTTCTTGCTGAAGATGCAGTTATTCTTGGCAGAACTAATATGGATGAATTTGCTATGGGTGGAAGCACTGAAAAATCTTTCTATGGTGCTTGCCACAACGCACACGCATTTGACCGTGTTGCTGGTGGTTCATCTGGTGGAAGCGCTGTTGCTGTTGCTGCAGGAATGGTTCCTTGCGCACTTGGAACAGACACCGGTGGTTCAATTCGCCAACCATCATCATATAACGGCACAGTTGGAATCAAACCAACTTATGGAACAGTTTCAAGATTTGGAATCGTTGCATTTGCATCATCACTTGACCAATGCTCACCTATCACAAAAACTGTTGAAGACCTTGAATATGTGCTTCGAATCATCGCTTCAAAAGATGAACACGATGGCACAACAATCACCAACTTTATGGTGAGAAGCCCTAAACAAAAATATACCCTTGGCATTTGCAAAGAAATGCTTGCAAAATTCAAAACAATGCCAGGCTATAAACCATTCACAGAGGCTCTTGAAAAATTAAAATCTACTTTTGATTTTGTTGAGGTTTCAATCCCTCATATTGCAAACTCACTTGCAACATATTACATCATTTCACCAGCCGAAGTTGCTTCAAACCTTGCAAGATTTGATGGTGTGAAATACACAAAGCGTTTCGGCTCTGCAAAAGACCTTGAAAGTGTTTATGTTGAAAGCAGAAGCGAAGGATTTGGCAAAGAAGTTAAACGCAGAATAATGCTTGGAAACTTCGTTCTTTCAAGTGGTTATTTTGATGCATATTACAACAAAGCAAAAAAAGTTCAAAAACTTATCAAGAAAGAATTTAAGGCTGCATTTGAAAAATGTGATGCACTTATTCTTCCAACAACCACAGGTGAAGCATTCAAGATTGGTGAAAAAATGAGTGACCCTGTTTCAATGTATCTTGAAGACCTTTTCACCGTTCCTGCAAACATTTCAGGAATGCCAGCACTTGTTGTGCCTTATGCAACCGGCGAAAACAACCTTCCTCTTGGAATGCAATTTATGGCTGATGAATGCGCAGAAGGCAACCTTTTTGATATCGCAAAAATCTTTGAATATACTATGGAGGTGAAATAATGGATTATTTAGATAACTTTGACCTTGTCATTGGTCTTGAAATCCACGCAGAACTTAACACAAACACAAAAGTTTTCTGTTCTTGCAAAAATGAATTCGGTTCACTTCCAAACACAAACACCTGCCCTGTTTGCACAGGTATGCCAGGCGCACTTCCAATTTTAAACAGACGTGCTGTTGAACTTGCAATCAAATCAGGCTTAAGCTTTGGTTCAAAAATCAACAACTATTCAGTTTTTGAAAGAAAGAATTATTTTTACCCAGATTTAAGCAAGGCTTATCAAATCAGCCAACTTGTTTATCCACTCTGCCTTTCAGGTGGCGTTAAACTTGACAACGGAAAATTTGTTCGTTTAAACCGTATTCACCTTGAAGAAGATGCTGGAAAACTCACTCACATCAGCAAAGCTGTTGGAACATTCGTTGACTATAACCGTGGTGGAACTCCACTTATCGAAATGGTCACTGAACCAGATATTTCTTCAGCAGAAGAAGCTGTTGACTTTTTAAAGAAAGTTCGTGAAACACTTGTGTTTGAAAACATTGCTAACTGCAAAATGGAAGAAGGTGGAATGCGTTGCGACGTTAACCTTTCCTTGAAACCAAAAGGCAGCCTTGTTTATGGCACAAGAACTGAAATGAAAAACTTAAACTCATTTAAGAGTGTTCAAAGAGCCATTGAATATGAAGCAAAACGCCAAGCAGAAGTTTTGGTTTCTGGCGGAATCATTCTTCAAGAAACCAGAAAATGGGACGACGACAAAGGCAAGAGTTCTTCAATGAGAAGCAAAGAACACGCTCAAGATTATCGTTATTTCCCAGACCCAGACCTTCTTCCAATTTCAGTATCTTATGAAGACATTTCAAAAATTAAAGAAGAAATGGTTATGCTTCCTGCAGAGCGTAGAGAAAGATATGTTAAAGAGTTTGGCATTCCTGAATACGATGCTAGCATTTTAACAACATCAAAATATATTTCAGACTACTACGAAACTTGCGTTAAAATTTACAACAACCCTAAGAAGCTCAGCAACTGGATTATGGTTGACCTTTTAAAACTTGTTAAAGACCAAGAAGAATTTGTTTTCCCTGTAACTGAAGAACATTTAACAACAATCGTTAAAATGGTTGAAGACAGAGTGATTAACAAAACAATCGCACTTGAACTTTTAGACAAAGTTATTGAAACAAAGAAAGACCCAATGGTTCTTGCAAAAGAAATGAATCTTTTAGTTACAATCAGTGATGAAGAAATTTTGAACCTTTTGAAAAAACTCAAAGCAGAAAATGAAAAAGTTCAAGCAGACTATAAGCAAGACCCTGAAAAGATTTCAAAATTTATTATCGGCTATGTTATGAAAAACACTGCCGGCAAAGCAAATTCAGGAAAAGTTATTGCGCTTATTCCAACCGTTTTTGAAAAATAAAGTTAAAGTGAGAAAGTTATGGAAGAAATTAAACCAGGAATCTACAAACATTTTAAAGGCAAATTCTGTGATGTTATTTGCACAGCAAAACATTCAGACAGAGATGAAGTTTTAGTGATTTACAGAGGCGTGAACGACGGTGGTCACTTTGCAAGACCAGCCGAATCTTTTCTTGGAACAGCAACCGATAAAGATGGCAACACCGTTCCTAGATTCACCCCTGCAACAAAAGCAGAACTTGAAAGCCTTAATGAACAAGGGTTAATCAAATAAACTAAACATAAAAGCCACCAACAATGGTGGTTTTTATTTTGCTCTTGAAAACTAATTCATTTTGTGTTAAACTGCGTTTATGAAAGTTTATAGATATTTATCACAAACTGAATTAGATAATTTTTTAAATGGCAACCTTGCTGAAGTTGGCTCAACTTACAGACCCACAGATGGATACAAACGCATTAATAATCACAGATATAAAGAAGGCGTTAAATATCTTCACTTCTTTAAACATAAAGAAGACTGCAGGCGTGTTAAGTTTAACAGCGAAGGCAAGTTTGTTGACTTTTATGTTGCAGAATTTGATGTTCCAATCACAGTGCTTGCACTTCATATGGGTTCTGGCAGATACAACGCAAGTGGCTACATCACTGACATTGAAAGCGTTCGTGAATTTGCTGTTCCAGCATCAAAAATCAAAGCAAGATATTTGCTTTCTTACACCCGTGATGAAGCACACCACAGTGCAATGGAAGAAGTTGAGTCACTTCGAAAAATGATTTTTAAAACCAAAGATGTTTTTAAAAACTCAACCCTTCCCGAACTTCAAAAACGCACACCAAAAACAGAAGAATCTTCAACAAGTGAAACCGATTCTTTTCAGCCAAATTAATTTGATTTCAAACAAAAAACACGGAAAATTCCGTGTTTTTATTATTTTTTCATTATTTTTACGCTATTTTATTTTCATTTTTGCGTTTTTTATTCTGGCTTAACATTTCCCTTAACCATTGCTTGATAGTTCGCCAAATCTTCTTCATTTTTCTTTTCAATTCGTTTAGAAATATCTGATTTAGGGTTTTCCATATCATTAACACCAGCAAGCATTGTTTCAGGAACAAGCCCTTCTTTAACCAATTCTTTCACAAGGTCTGCCATTTCAAGTCTTGCAACATTTTTAAAATTGAGTCTTGTGTCTTCAACTTGATGGTTCTCATAAGAAGCATCATATTCAGCAGGAAGTTTCATAACTGTGCGTGCTTGAACTCTCCATTCGTTATAATAAATTGCCGAAATCTTTTCAAGTTCTTCAAATGTAAAAATCTTCTTGCCTTGAAGTGCTTTAAGTGTTTTTTGTTTCACAATTTCTTTAAATGCCGCTGTTCTTTGTGTGATTTCAGCATCTTTTTCTGCAGCAATAAATTTTGTTTTTTCAATATTTTCAAGAATCTCTTGCTTGAGCCCATCATCATCTACAAATTCTTCAAGTGCAGATTTAAGTGCTCTTTTAACGATATCTCTGTTTCTGTCAAAAATATTCGACTTAAATGAAAGCCCCTGAAGCACTGTCATAATTTGGTCAGTGTCTTTATTTTGTTCATCAACACCCAACAATTCATAAGGCACATAAAGTCTTGGGTCTGCCCAAGAAGCCTCACGCTGCATCCATTCAATATGAACATCATGCGACATTTTTTCAAGGTCCCCATAAACTTTTTGAGGGTCACCTTGAAGTGCACCTTGTGGAAGTGATGTTTTGATAAGTGCAATAGCAAACTTTGCTGCTTCAAGATTTGCATCTTTCCATTTTTGAGTCAGGTTTTCAAACTGAACTCTTATAAGGTCAAACTGAACTTCTTCATAATCTTCAATAACTTCTTTTTTTGTTCCATCAGGTTGTTCTTGCTGAACTTTTCTTTGTTTTGGAACAATTTTAAACAAAGGAACCATATCTTCTTTTTTCAAAGTTTCTAAATCTTGACCGGTAAATTTCGCGTAAAGTTCAGGAGTTAAGTTTAAATATATATCACGATGAGCAAGCACGTGCTCTGTGAACTTATCATCTTTCACAGGTCTAAAGTGTTGATAATCCTCTCCTTTTTCACTTATTAAATTTTGTTTCCAATCTTCATGAAGACCCTGACTCATTAAATTTGCAAGTTTTGTGAGTTTTCTTGGCGCTGTTTCAGGGTGTCCTTCAGCAAGTGCTTTTTCATAAGCTTCTTTTTCAACCAGATAAAACCCATCTGATTCAGTATGCCCAATGTAATATGGTTTATTATTAATATTCAATGCTCTAAAAACATAAGAACTGCTCATCTTCTCACCTCTAAATCAATCTTAACAAATTATTATTAATATGTAAATCTTAAAACAAAAAAATCACTGAAAGTCAGTGATTTTTTTATTATTTTAAAACTACTTTGATAAATGTTTTCTTTCCTTTTTTGAGAAGAATTGAACCATCTTCAAAATCTGCTTCTTTGATAACAAGATTAACATCGGCAACTTTTTCGCCTTTAGCAGAAATGCCACCGTTATCAATCATCTTTCTTGATTCGCCTTTGCTTGAGCAAAGTTTGGTTTTAACAAGAAGGTCTAAAATGCTGATTCCTTCACCAAGTTCTGCTTTTGAAAGTTCAAATTCAGGAGCATCATTTCCACCATCAGTGAAAAGATTTTCACTCATATTTCTAGCAAGAATTGCATCTTCTTCGCCGCGAACAAACTTTGTGATTTCATAGCAAAGTCTCTTTTTAGCATTAACAATGTTTTCAGCAATAAGTTCATCAATTTCTTTCATTGGAACGTCTGTGAAAAGCGCAAACATCATTCTAACGCAAGCGTCTGGTGTTTGATAGATTCCTTGATAGAAATCATAAGCAGAAATTTTGTCTTTATCAAGCCAAATAGCACCCTTTTCAGTTTTGCCCATCTTTTTGCCTTCTGGAGTCAAAAGAAGTGGGTTTGTTGCACCAATTAAGGTTGTGTTTGTGCCATTTGCAAAGTTTAATTTTCTTTGAAGTTCAACACCTGCTGCAATATTTCCCCATTGGTCTGCACCACCATATTGAAGTTGGCAACCATATTCTTTTGCAAGGTGAACAAAGTCATAAGCTTGCATTGGCATATAACCAAGTTCGAAAAGTGTGAGTCCACCTTCGTTGATTCTGTTTGCATAAATTTCGTTAGAGAGCATTTTGTTGATGTTAAAATGAACGCCAATTTCTCTCATAAAATCAATATAGTTCAAGTTCTTAAACCAATCAGCATTGTTAACAATAACAGCCTTGTTTTCGCCTTCAAAATCTAAAAAGATTGAAAGTGTGCTTTTGATTTTTTCAATATTTGCTTGAACTTCTTCGTAAGAGAGCATTTTTCTCATTTCGGTTTTGCCTGATGGGTCACCAATTGAAGCAGTTGCACCACCCATTAAAACCAAAACTTTGTGACCTGCTTTTTGGAATCTGCGAAGAATTGTGTAAGGCACGCAGTGACCAATATGCAAACTGTCTGCTGTTGGGTCGGTTCCTTCATAAAGTGTGATTGGTGTGCCAGATTCAAGCATTTTTTTCAAGGCTTCTTCATCTGTGCATTGATATAAAAGACCTCTCTCTTTTAATTCGTTATATAAATTTTTATCTACTTTTGTCATAATAATTTTCCTTTCCTCTATATTTTTTGTTTGAAATTTCACCAAAAGTGATTTAACATTACTTGCCCCAAAGGGCATAAGTTTTAATAACTAACAATGATTGTACCATACTTTTCTCCAAAAATAAACATTTTTGACAAATAAAAAATTCTGCCTATTTTTATGGCAGAAATTAAAAAAACTGCCATAAGCTTTTTTGCTATATGTCAGTTTCAAGTTTTTATTATTTATCCACACAAAACTCTACATATAGCCTTATATGCAGTAGTAATAATATGCAAAAACTGAATTTAAAACTTTCATAATCTTCGCCTTTTATTTTGTGTTATAAACTAATGATACCACCAAAACCATATATGTCAATATTTTTCCAGCAACTTTTTTCAAAAAATTTTAAAAACTTTAAAAACCTGCAATTTGCTTTGACTAAAAACCACATTTAAACATATAATATATGAAGCAAGCGGAGATTTTATGAACACATTTTTGTTTTTGTTTTTAGCATTTATTCTTGCAGTGGTCACCCCAACGGTTTTAGTGTTTGCTTTAAAAAAGCACCCTAAAGCACTCAAAATCACAGCCATTATTTTTGCGTGCATTTATTTTGTGTGTTTGTTTATTGGGACAACTGCAAAGCTTGAAATCTCTGCCGACAAAGTGACTGCTTCTTTCAACTTCACAGAGCCTTGGTTTTCAATCGACTTTTTGTTTTTAGACTTTTCACTTAAAAATATGTTTGTTAACCTTGTAATGATGTTTCCACTTGGTTTCATTGTTTATGTTTTTACAAACAAAAAGCCATTTCTTAAAACCGTCATCTTTGCACTCTGTTTAAGTTTGTTTATCGAACTTTATCAGTTCATTTTGCCGATTTACAGGAACACTGAAATCACAGATATCATTTATAATGTTTTAAGCGGAGTTGCTTCTGCCATTTATTGCCAAATTTTAAAAATGTATGGAGCGTTTACCCATCACAATATAAACTCATCAAACGACAAGCCACTTGAATAAAGTGGCTTTTTTGTTGCAATCAACTCTCTTAAATTGACAAACCAAACTCAATATTATACACTTTAAAGTAGGAGATTATTATGAATAACTTGATTCAAACAATAAAACTAAACTCAAAAATCGCAGGCATTTCTAGTGATGAAGTAAACCTCGCAAAAAGCCTTGTTGAAAACAAATGCAAAGACAGACGCCTTTTTGTTTGCGAAGGTCTTTGGGCAGTTGAAAAGCTTATTGAGAAAAACATTAAAGTAACACACTTTTTCTATAACGGTGACAAACTTGAAGCGGGAAAAGTTGCTGAAAAAGATATTGAAAAAATTGCAAAGATGACAAAGTATGCAAAATCTAGCTACGCAATTTCTGAAAAAGCATGCAAGAAAATTTCAGACCGTGATGGCTATGATGAATATTTCATTGTTGCCGAAGCAATAATTTATACATTTGCAGA
Organism: Clostridia bacterium; assembly: GCA_045650505.1. Taxonomy (GTDB): domain Bacteria; phylum Bacillota; class Clostridia; order Christensenellales; family UBA1242; genus RGIG1681. The sequence goes on from JAZRRE010000030.1 coordinate 69,921, forward strand.
CATTGAAAAACTTATCGCTGGCAAAGACAACATTCTTGCAATCGTTATGGACGGGCTTGAACAACCAGGAAACATTGGCGCTATTCTTCGTTCATTTGACTGCGCTGGTGGTGACTTTGCAATCGTGACTAACAAACAAGCAAAACTTGGAAACAGCCGCCTTGTTCGTTCAAGCCTTGGTGCAAGTTTTATGCTTCCGGTGCTAGAAGCCGAAATTGATGAAACTCAAGAGTGGCTTGAAAACAATGGTTTTAAATGCGTTGTGACCGACCTTCAAGCAAAAAAGAGTTATCGTGAAATTGATTATTCTAAACGAATTGCAATCATTTCAGGAAACGAACACACCGGCATTTCTGATTCGTGGAGAAAACTTCCACACGCAGAAAGCATTATTATTCCAATGCTTGGTTCAGTTGAATCATTAAATGTTGGTTTTGCTTCAACCCTTGTATCTTATGAAGCAGGGCTTCAAAAATTTGGAAACCACAAAAATAAATAACCAAACGAATTTTTAAGGAGTTAAGTTTATGAATATCACTCAAAAAACTTTAAACTATTTTAAATCACTCACTGCTGAAACAATTTCAAATGCTGGTTCTGGCCACACCGGTTCTGCAATCGGTGCAAGTTCAATTATGCTTGCCCTTTTCAAAAACCACTTGAAATTTAACCCTGCAAATCCAAACTTTTTGAACCGTGACAGATTTGTGCTTTCTGCCGGTCACGCAAGTGCGATGTATTATTCACTTCTTCATTTGTTTGGCTATGATGTTTCGATTGAAGATTTAAAAAACTTTAGAAAATCACATTCAAAAACACCAGGTCACCCTGAAAAACACGTTGTTCCTGGTGTTGAAACTTCAACCGGACCACTTGGTCAAGGCATTGCAAACGCTGTTGGTCTTGCGATTGCTGAAAGCATATTTGAAGCAAAATTCAACACACCAAAATATGGCGTTTTCAACAACTACACTTATTGCTATGCCGGTGATGGTTGCTTGATGGAAGGCGTTGCTGTTGAAGCCTGCTCACTTGCAGGAACTCTTGCTCTTAATAAACTCATTTTATTATATGATGACAACAACATCACAATCGATGGAAAACGCACCCTTGCAAACGCAGAAAACACTGCTGAAAAATTTAAATCAATGGGCTGGAATGTTCTTGAGGTTGCCGATGGTCACAACTTTGAAGATTGTTCAAATGCAATCACAAAAGCAAAACAAAGCACAGACAAACCAACCATTATCATTTTCAAAACCACAATCGGCATTGGAACAAGCAAAGCCGGAACCGAAAAAGTTCACGCTTATCCACTTCCTGCTGAAGAACTTGTAACTTTCAAGCAAAGCCTTGGCGTGAATGAAAGTTTCTTTGTTCCAGAAGATGTTTATGATTATTGCAACCTTGCAGTTAAAAACAATCAAATTTATGAACTTGCTTGGAACAAAATTGTTGAAAATTATAAATTTGAACACCCAGATAAATATGCTGAAATCTCAAGCCTTTTTGCGAAGAAACCATTTGCTTACAATGAACTTGCTAAAGCACTTTCAAAAATTCCAGAGCAAGCAGGCAGAGATGTTTCAAAAATTGTCTTAAATGAAATTGCAAAAGTGCATACCGAACTTGTTGGTGGAACAGCCGACCTTGGAGCTTCAACCAAAGCAGTGATTGATGGTGCCGGCGACTATTCAAAAGACAACCGAACCGGCAGAAATATTCACTTTGGAATCCGTGAACACTCAATGGGTGCGATTGCAAACGGAATTTCAATTTATGCAAACCTTCCTGCTTTTGACAGCACTTTCCTTGCATTTTCAAACTATATGCTTCCAGCAATTCGTATGCGTGCAATGATGAACCTTCCGGTTTTCACTGTTTTCACACACGACTCTATTGATGTTGGTCAAGATGGACCAACTCACCAACCAATCGAACAAATTGGTCAGCTTCGACAAATTGTTGGGCTTTTAACTTATCGTCCAGCAACCCCTGCTGAAGTTGTTGCCGGCTATAAAGTGTTCTTTGAAACCAAAAAGCCAATGGCAATGGTTTTCTCAAAATCTAAACTTAAACCATTTGAAAATTCAACTGTCGCTGGTGCTGAAAAGGGTGCCTATGTGATTTTTGAAACAGCACAAAGCCCAAACATAGAAATCATTTCAACCGGCAAAGATGTTGAACTTGCAATCGAAGTTGCAAAAGCCTTGAAAGGTGAAAAAGTTAGAGTTATTTCAATGCCTTGCGAAAGTTTGTTTGCAAGCCAAAGCACAACCTATAAAAACAAAGTGCTTTTATCAAACGCAAAACTCAAAGTTGCAATCGAAGCATCAAACGACCCAATTTGGTATAAATATGTCGGCACTGATGGGCTTGTTGTTTCAGTTGATGATTATCAAACAAGTGGTCCAAGCAATGAAGTTTATGCAAATGCAGGCTACAACGCAAAAAATATTGTTAGCCTTATCAAAAAGAAATTGAAATAATTTAAAACCCAATTTCAAATAATAATAACACGGAAAACCAATTTTATTTAATTTTGATTTTCCGTTTTTTTATTTTCATTTTTTGTATATTTTAAGTTATTTTAGTTTACAATTAAATTAAAAAAATATACTATTAAAATATATATATTTTAATGCTGGGAGAATAGCGATGAAAAATAGATTAATGAAATTATTTATAGCAGTTTTTGCAATCTTTTCTTTTGCTTTGGTGGGCTTAAATTTAACGCCACAAGCAAAGGCAAGTGCCTTCACTGCAACCACTAACACTTATAACATCACAAACACAGGCGACACATTTTATGTCACCAAAGGCATTGAGCCAAGTGATATAGATATTGCAACAGACCTTATTTCACTTGAGGCTGCGTTTGATGCAATTTTAGCAGACCCTGACCTCGATGAAAATGCAACAGTTGAAATTAAATTCAATGTAACACTTTCAGCAGAAGAACAAATCACCTTAAATAGAAATTTTATTTTTTCAGGTATGTTAAACACAGACAACGCATCTTCCCTTTTCATTTGTGAAAACCCAAATGCAGACAAAGACCAAGAAATAACTTGTGATAATCTTATTATCTCAACAACAAGTGATAATCTTTCAAACTTTGCTTTCTTTGAAGTAAACAATCCAAGAACATATTTCACTTTGTTTAACACAGATTTCACATTCTTCCAAACATACATTGAAACCAGCCACGCAATCAAATTTAATTCAAACAGCAACACACTTTTGCTTAAGGGCACAGTTACTCACGACACAACTTATCTTTATAACTACACCCAAAGCACACTTCTCTATCTCGACCAAGACAACGCAAACGCAGATGACTTTTATGCAGATGCAGAAGGCAACCCAATTGAAACAACTGAAATAATTAATATTGCAATTCCTTACACAGCAAACAAATCACTTATTTCAAACAATATTGAATCTGCAAATGCAAATTTAATTAATCTTGTTGCAGATGATGATTTCTTTGCAACATCAAAAATTCCAAACAACACAGCTTTATATGTTGCAGTTGAAGCAGATTTCACATTCAACACAAATGGTGGTGAATTTTCACCACCAGATGCAGCACCTACAAGCATTTATTATAACAACAACAATCCATACACTTTCCCAGACCAAACAAAAATTTCACGCGAATATCATCATTTCATTGGTTGGTTCGGGCAAATTGAATACAATAGCCAAACTTATTATTTTGACCAAACTTGCCTTGAACAATATGTAACAAGTGGAAGTGACCCATCAACCATTCCAACATATTTCAAAACTAACTTAAATGATTTCGAATCAACAAAAAGTTTTTCAAGTTATCACTTTGCATCTCAAGGAACTGATGAAGCTTTTGCAAAATATCATTCCGCAATTGTTATGGCTGAAAATGGTCAAGCTCCAGCATTTATTGCAAAGTGGGCGCTTGACACTTACACCGTTTCTTTTAATACAAATAGTGACACCTTTATAAGCCCTAAAACTTATGAATACAGCTCAACAATCACAGAACCAACAACCATTCCAACAAAAGCAGGTTACACTTTTGATAAATGGTATAAAGATGCAGAACTCACAATTCCATTTAATTTTGAAACAGAAACAATGCCTGCTGAAAACATCACAATTTATGCTGGATACACAATAAATTCTTACACAATCTATTTTGAAACAAACACAACAGAATCAACAATTGCTCCAATTGATTATTATTTTGGCGCAACAATTGAAGAATTTGATGCGATTGTAAAAGAAGGTTACAACTTTATTGGTTGGTTCTTAAATGCAGAATTTACCACCCCATTTGAACTTGAAACAATGCCTGCTGAAGATTTAACCGTTTATGCAAAATGGGAAATCAAAAAAATTAGGGTTTACTTCAACACAAAAGGCGGTTCAATGATAAACGAAATCTATATTGACTATGGCGAATACGTTCAAATGCCAACAGCTCCAACAAAAATTGGTTTCGTGTTTAACGGCTGGTATTATGATTTTAATTGCACAAACGACAAAAAAGTAGTTTGGGGTGATGGAAACAAACTTCAAATCAAAACCCAAACAACATTCTATGCAAATTGGTATCCACTTTCATATAATCTTGTTTTCTATGATGGAAGCAATATGATTCAAACTCAAAGCTATGGATACGGAGCCACAATTGAAATTATTGAAGCTCCAACAAAAGCAAATTATACTTTTGGTGGCTGGTATGCTGATTCAAACTTCACAACACCATTCACACTTACCACAATGCCTGAACAAAACACTTATGTTTATGCAAAATGGATTTCAAAAATAATTATCACAATTAATGAAACTCCTCAAACTTATGTTGCCGATGCAATCAACCCATCATTTGAGCTTGATAGCGACCTTCAAAACTTTATCATTAAATATAAGGTTGATGGAGAATGGGTTAACGATGCCCCAGCAAATGTTGGAACTTACGATGTTATGATTTCAAGAAATGAAGATGACCTTTATGCAAGATTTGATAAGGTTATTGTTGGTGGATATGTGGTTGAACCAATAGTTGCTGACTACACCTGGCTTATTGCAATTTTATTTGCAGTATTCGCACTTGAAATCATTGTTTCAATTGCTGTTAGAATTCTTCGCAAACTCAAGAAAAATATGGTTATCACTTCACTTGCAATCATAACAGGAAACACACTTATTCCTTCAAATCAGGTTGTTCTTATTGCTATTGCTGCAATTTGTGCAGTTACCGGATTTGTGGTTATGTGTTATCAACTTGTCAAACTTCATCGAACCCTTCCACTTGCACTTATTAACCCTGAAGATGAAGACAAAACAGTTGAAAAACATTTCAAGCATAGCGAAAAAGTTATCTCTGAAGAAACTCACACTTATTCAGCTCAAGATGTTGAAGATATGTTATTGCACGACACAGTGGGTTATGCAATCAAAGAAAAACATAATCTTAACGAACTTGAAGAAGTTGAACACAAAGAAAAAGTTCCAATCGGACCTGTTGCTTATAGCGAAGAACACGACAATATTCAAAAGGTTGAAGATGATGATATTAAAGAGCAATCAAAAGTGTCATCAAATGTTGAAATAGTTGATGATGAATTCGTTGCAAATGACACCGACGACAGTGAAAGACTCTACAACAGCGATGACCCATTCCTTCGAAAAGACCCAAATGACTATTCAAGTGATAAAAAAGAAGACTAAAATCACAAAAAGCAGATGAAATTCATCTGCTTTTTGTTTGTTTTCACACCTTTAAAAATAGCTGTTTTTAATATAATTTAATATTAAAAATGTATAAATATTTTTTATTATGCTAATTTTATACATTTAAGCCACACACAAACCCCGTTTGGCTAAAATGTATATTTATCTTCTTTTTTTACAAATTATTACATTTAGGCTTTTTCGGGGCAAATCTTTGAAATTCTTGACAATTAACCCATTGCTTATTATAATAATGAACCATAAGTTAAACAAAAGTTTAACATAAGGAGAATTTATGAAAGAAATTTTACACGTTTTATTGCACTCCGCAAAAGATACTGTTAAACTCTTTCCTTTCTTGTTTTTAATTTACTTTTTAATTGAACTTTTAGAATCTAAAAACATTTTCAAGTTTGAAAAATCAAAATTGTTAAAAGGAAAAGCAAGCCCTGCCGTTGGTGCACTCTTTGGCTCTGTTCCACAATGTGGCTTTTCAGTTATCTCATCAGAGTTATATGCCTCAAGAAAAATATCTGTTGCTGCCCTTGTTGCTGTGTTTGTGGCAACCAGTGATGAAGCAATACCTTTAATGCTTGCAGACTATAAAACAATTCCAGCACTTCTTGCACTCATTGCAACAAAAATCGTGCTTGCTATTGTGATTGGTTATCTCACAATGTATCTTTACAAAGTGTTCTTTAAAAAATCTGCAATCAAAACAATTTCACTTGAAAATGAAACCGATTCAAAAACAGAAGATGCTCACCACATTGAGCACGAAGAAAACGAACATCATTTACACGAAGAAACTTCTCACACAGAAGATGAATCAAATGAAAAACACATTCATGCTTGTTGTCATCATGACCTTGAAAACAATAAATTCGATTGGAAACACCCACTTGTTCATTGTTTAAAAATCACTCTTTATATATTTATTATTAATGTCATTTTGGGTAGTTTAATCGAACTTGTTGGCAAAGATAATCTAACAAACTTTTTATCTTCAAACCACGCTCTTCAACCTATTTTAGCCCTTATTATTGGATTTATTCCAAACTGTGCATCATCAGTTGTTTTGACAGAACTTTATATCTCTAGCGGTTTAAGTTTTGGTGCAATTGTTTCCGGTCTTTCAGTTAACGCAGGCCTTGGTGTAATGGTTCTTTTGAAGGAGAACAAAAATAAAAAAGAAAACTTGTTTATTGTTTTAATGCTTTTAATTCCAAGTTTAATTTTCGGATATGCATTACATTTCTTACCTCTAAACTTTTTAAGATTTTAATAAGACAAATCCTTAACAAGTTAAATTCACATTTCAATTATTTAATCACAAAAAAAAGAAGGCTTTTGCCTTCTTTTTATTTTTGTTATTATTCAACCACAAGGTCAACTGCGTTTGTTGTAAAGTCATTATAGTTTTTCATATTTGAAACAACTGCATAAACTTTATAACTACCAGCTTCTAAAACTGTGTCTTCTTCAAGAACAGCAGCTTCACCTTCACTTCCGGTTGCATAGTAATAATAAGTGATTGTTGCACCTTCTAAAGCACTCGCATTACCTGTCACAGTCATTGATTCTCTGTTGTTATCTGTAATCACAAGTGATAAAGCATTTGCTCCAAGATTAGCTCCACTAACAGTAAACAAATTCACACCTTCTTGTGGTGTTGATTTTGTTTGTTTGTCATTATAATTTGCAACACCAGAAGCAATTGCACGAATGATATATGTTCCAGCATCTAAAACTGTATCTTTTGTGATTACTGTCCAAGGGTTAGCATCTGAACCCATTTTCTTAACTTGATAAGTAATTGTTGCACCAAGTGTAACTGCACCGTGTGTTCCATTTGCACCTTTAAGTTCAAAATCTGTTGGGGTTGTGCCATAAACATAGCCTTGTCTTTGAACTGTGAAATCGTCCATTGTTGCATTGATGATTGTGAAATATGTTTCGCAATTGATTGCTGTTCTATCAGAAATGGTGTAGTTTCCATATCCATAAAGTTTAACAATATAAATACCTTCATCAACGAAATTCAATTCAGGGTGTTCTGGGTCTGGAATATAAGTTACTTCGTTTTGACCACCAGCATATTGTCTTTTCCATTCAAGTCTATAATCAACACCTTCAACAAGTGGAGTTGTGCCAAGTTTTGCAGAAACAATAATTTGTGGGTCGTGTGATTGACCATCATAAACATACTCTAAACCTGTAAGATTTGGAATACCTTTAAGTTCATCTTTATAAACTTCAAATTGAATGATTGGAGTTATTGTTTCATTGTAGTTTGTAATAGCCTCAACCTCTGCATAAAGTGAATAAACACCTGCATTTAAGTTAAGGTCTAATGAATATTCAGCCCATTCACTAGCATCACCAATTTCAGTGTGAGTGCCAGCTCTGTAATAGAATGTGCTTCTAGCTGAAACAGGAACACCTAAAGTTACATCAAGTTTTCCCTTATCACCATTAAATGTATAATTTGCTTTTGAAACAGTTGCCGAAACGTTTGCACGCGCAATTGTGTAAACCTTTTCTTGTGTTCCCTTATAATTTCCTCTACCTGTAACAACAAGTTTATAGTCACCAGCATTCACAAAGTTTAATGATTCGATAACGTTTAAATTATATTCAGCATAATCATCACCTTCTGATGCTCTATAGAACCAAGCAATTGTATAATTTTCGCTTTCTGTTAAACCACCAACATCATAGCTTGGAGTTTTTGATGAACCATCATAAACAACACCACCAGACATTGTGATTGTTGGAACATTGATTGCATTGATTGTAAAGAGGGCAACTTTTTCGCCACCATAAATACCTTTTCCGGTTGCAATAACCCTATATTCACCAGCATCAACAAATATATCTACTTCGCTAACACCATCAATATCATATGAAGCAAATTCTGTTTCACCAGGAGCTTTGTAAGCATAAGAAATTTCATAATCCTCACCTTCTGTTAAACCTTCAACGGTTGCAACAGGAGTGTGTGAAGCACCTGAATAATCTGCAGAAGTTCTATCAAGAGTAACATTTCCAAATGGATTATAAATTGAATAAACAGCTGTCTTTGTACCTTGATAATTACCCTTACCGGTTGCAGTTACTCTATAATCACCTTTTTCAACAAAGTTATTTACTGACTTGTCAAGAGCAACATAGGCATCATCTTCAGCTTCAAGAGTTTTATATTCCCAAGCAATATCATAGTCAGTAGCAAGAAGACCAGAAATCGAAACGCTTGGAACTTGTGACTCACTGTTATAAACATTATAACCCATTGCTGTAATGTCAGGAAGTTCAGCAACTGTGATTGTGAAAGTTGTTTCAGCTGAACCAGAAACAAGTGTGCTTCCTTCTTTTGCAGCAACTTTAACTTTTGCAGTTCCAACATTTACATTGTTTTCATAAGTAACAGTATATTCATCAGCATTGATTGTGGTATCACCATCTTTAAGCACCACGGTTGGCTTCTTTTCAGTCCTATCATAAACCACTGTGTTATATTCAAGCTCAATCATTGTTCCAGTGATTGAAATCACAGGTGGCACATCATCATCTTTCTTGCAGGCAGCAAACATACCTAAACAACAAACGAGTGAAATCATTACCATAAAAATATTAAATATCTTTTTTGATTTTCTCATAGTTAAATCTCCTTTTATATACATATATAGAATACATTCTATTGATATAAAATGTCAAATAAATTTGATTTTTATCATAATTTATTTATATTTTTTATTAATATTTTTTCATTATGTTTTTCGAGGAGTATTCCTTGTTAGAGTGTGCCAATTTTTAAAAAATTATACAGCTATACAAGAAATTGATTTTTAACCTTTTAAAAAACTCAAAATTTTTAATGCAACACTTCATAATTTTCATTTTAAAATGTATAAATTTTTAATTAGATTAAAATTTTAAACATTTTTAATTTACAATTAGACTTACATAAATATAAAAAACTTAACAATTTAATCACCTAAAAACATTATACTTATTATTGTTTTTTATGCTATAATGTTTCTTGTAAAAAACAAAACAATAAATAATGAATATAATAAACTAAAACAATTTAGGAGATTTATATGGAACTTGTTATAATGGCAGCAGGTATGGGAAGTCGTTTTGGCGGACTAAAACAAATTGAGCCAATTGATAATGATGGAAACTTCATTATCGATTATTCAATTTTCGATGCTATTAGATGTGGTTTTGATAAAGTTGTCTTTATTATAAAAAAAGAAATTTATGAAACTTTTAGAAACACAATTGGCAAACGCATCGAAAAATACATCAAAACTGAATATGCTTTTCAAGAACTTGAAACCGGAAAAGAAATTAAACTTCCTTCATCTAGAACAAAACCACTTGGCACCGCTCACGCAATTTATTCAGCGATAGACAAAATCACATCAAACTTTGCAGTGATTAATGCCGATGATTATTATGGCTATGATGCAATTTCAAAAGTTGCAGAATTCTTGAAAGAAAACAAAGCTCAAAATCAATATGCCCTTGTTGGTTATCACGCGGAAAATACAATTAATAGCGAAGAATCCGTTAAACGCGGCGTTTGTTTTACCGATGGCAATAATCTCAAAAAAATTATTGAATCTTCAATTGAATCAAAAAACGGAATACTTATCGCAACTCCTCTTGAAAACAAATTCTCGCCATTTGAAATCAAAAACAATCAAGTTGTTTCAATGAATCTTTTTGGTTTTACTAAAGATTTCACAAATAAATTAAACTCTGCTTTTGAAAACTTTTTAGAAGAAAATAAATCAAATCTTGAATCAGCAGAATTTTTCCTTCCAAGCGTTGTTTCGAATTTAATCGAAACAGGCAATGCCGAAACTAAAGTTATTTCAACTTCAAGCATTTGGCACGGAATAACCTATAGAGAAGATAAAGAAAAAGTTGTTGAATTTATTAAAAACTTAAAACAGCAAAGCGTTTATCCAGAACATTTGTGGATTAAATAAAAAACGCAAAAATACAAGAAAAAAGATATAAAATATATGAAAAAAATAAAAAATAATCAAAAAGGCAGCAATTTTACTGTCTTTTTTTTGATTTGACCAAAATTTTAAAAACCCTATTGAATCACTTGAAACTATATGATATAATAACTGTGTTAAAGGGAGAATTATTATGAGCAATTTTCAAGCGAGATTAAAATTTTATAATGGAATCAACACTGCATATTCAGCAAACTACACTTGCCTTCGAATTGCAGACCAAGAAACACCATTTAAACCAGAAGCCGGCAAGATTTACACAAGAGAAGATATTTTTAATAAAAAACCTAGTGATAATTGGGTGTCAAAAAAATTAGATATTGTTTCAAATATAAGAAACACAAAAATTGGTGCTTTGAGTGACGCTTTATCACCAAACGATGAGTCTTACAGAATCATTATAGAAGAATACGAAACAGCAAAAAACAATTTCTTGTTAGTTTATAACACATATTATGAAACTGAAAAAAAACTTGACGAAATTGTTGATGGTTTTAAAATTCTTGACAAAGACTTCGATGAAATGATTAGAACTTGTTTAACATCTGCCTGCATTGCATTCACTGACCCACTTCTTGAAAAGGTGGTTGAAGTTTATTTATATTATCTTGATGTTTATGAAAAATATACTCTTATGAGAATTTATCGCGACTTAATTAGCGAAATTTCAAATTCACTCACCAGAGGCGGCAGAAAATCATTCACTTATGACAAACCTGCAAACCCACTTATTAAAAAACTTTCAAGAGAACAAATTTTAGACTATATTAAAGTTACAGCAACAGTTTTCTGTGACCAAGAAGACAAACTTAAAAGACTCAATAAACAGCTCACAAAAGCATATAAAAATGGTGCAAAAAAATCAACTGATATGTATGAGGCTGTAAACGAAGTTAACAGGCTCACAACTGAAACCTCAAACGCTGGCACACTCTCATCAATTGCTGAAGAACTTTTTGATTTTGCAACAGCACTTGAGCTTCGACTTGAAAGCGCAAACACCGATGATGGACTCACTTCTTTTTCTAAATTTATGGAAAAAGTTAACGATTTTATTTCTGGTGTTGATGTGTTTGGAACAGAACAATTTAAAGTTAATGAAATTTATGTTCACCAATATGAACTTGATTATATGAAATTTCTTTTCCACCTTCTTCAAACCTCACCAAAGAAAGTTAGAGAAGAACATTCAGCCGAAGACCTTAAAAAATCAACCGACAAAGCAAAAGAACAAAACAAACAAAAAGGCGAATAATTTTAAAATAAATCACAAAAAAAGATGGAAATATTCCATCTTTTTCTTTTGTTTATTTATCTTTAAATATCTTTGCAAGTATTGGTTTGATAAGCTCAATAACAAAGAATGCTAAAACAGCAATTCCAACAATGCTAGCAAATTGAAGAATTGTGATTGGAACAAGACCAAACAAACTTCCAACACCTGTAAAGAATACAGGAATTTGTATTGCAAAAATCACAAATGTTGAAATATTCATAACTTTGTTTCCAAAAATACCTTTCTTGAAAGAGAAATCCTTAAGTTCTTTGCAATTATAAGTGAATGTAAGTTCAGCAAGCACAATAGATAAAAGTGTGAGGGTCATAGCAATTTCATAACCAAACCATACTTCAGAAACAAAGAAAATTGCAAGAGACATACCTGCTTCAATCAATGCAGTTGTTATAATTGATGCAATCATAAATGGCGTAAACACTCTTTTTTCAAGACCATTTGGTTTGCGTTTCATTGCACGTTTATCATTTTTTTCAAATGCTAGCGCTATTGAAGGAATGGTGTCAGCAATAATATCAATATAGAGAATGTGAAGTGGTGAAATGATATCTTTAAGCATAATCATTCCCACAATAATAATAAAGATTTCTGCAAAGTTTGATGAAAGGTTATAAAGAATAGTTCGAAGCACGTTGTTATAAATTCTTCTTCCTTCTTCAACCGCAGTCACAATTGTTGCAAAACTATCGTCCATCAAAATGATGTCTGCAACATTTTTAGTAACATCAGTTCCCGCCTTGCCCATACCAATTCCAACGTGAGCAAGTTTAAGCGCTGGTGCATCATTAACGCCGTCACCTGTCATTGCAACAACTTTTCCTGCAGCTTGGAATGCACGAACAATTCTAACTTTATGTTCTGGGGTAACACGTGCAAAAACTGTATATTTCTTAACAAAACTAACAAGTTCATCATCGGTATATTTGTCAATTGCCTTTCCTTCAACTCCTTGAGTTTCATCTTTAGCAATTCCAACTTCAATCGCAATTGCCATAGCAGTTGCTAAACTATCACCGGTAATCATTATTGGTCGCATCTTTGCATCTTTACATTTTTTAACCGCTTCTTTAACACCATCTTTTGGAGGGTCAACAAGCCCACAAATACCAACCAAAATTAAATTATTTTCATCTTCTGATTCGTATTCTTCTTTAAGGTTAACTTTTTTATAAGCAAATGCCAAAACTTTGTAAGCTTTTTTACTCATCGCCTTTTCTTTTGCAAGGAAATGACTTGCTATAAGTTTAGTCATTTTAATAACTTTGCCATTTTTGTAATAACCTGAACACTTTGATAAGATTGCTTGAAGGCTTCCTTTTGTGAGCATATAGTGACCTTCATTCATTTCACAAATAGCACTCATCATTTTTCTGTTTGAATCAAATGAAATTTCATTCACTCTTTCATATTTCTCACGAACTGAATCAAGTGAAATATTGATATTATACAAATATTTTGAAAGTGCAATTTCAACAGGGTCACCAAGAAACTCACCTTTGTTTTTTGCATCGGCTTCGTTGTCGTTGCAAAGTGCCATAATGTTGTTAAGCATTTCAAGTTCATTATAATTTTTCTTTACATCAAGATAAGTTTTGTCGTTCGCATAAAGCTGAACAAGTGTCATTTGGTTTGTTGTGATTGTTCCGGTTTTATCAGAACATATAATTTGTGTTGCACCAAGTGTTTCAATTGCTGCAAGCTGTTTAACAACTGTTTTTCTTTTTGACATCTGCTGAACACCAATTGTAAGTGTTGCAGTAATCGACACCGGAAGCACTTCTGGAACTGCAGCAAGCACCATTGAAATGCAAAGCATAATAATTGAAAGAGCATCTTTTTGAAGCACCAATCCATAGCAAAGTGTTGCCGCAATCAATATGCACGCAACTGCGGTAATGAATCCACTAACTTTTTTAATTTTCACTTGAAGTGGAGTAAGCGCCTCTTTGCCAGAATCTAGACTTCCCGCAATTTTTCCAAGTTCGGTATCCATAGCTGTTGCAAACACAACCGCTTCAATTCGACCATTAACTACATTTGTTCCCGAAAATATAATGTTTGTTTGGTCTTGAATAAGTTTATCACCTGAAAGCACACCTTCATCTTTTTCAACCTGCATACTTTCACCGGTTAAAATTGATTCATCAACCTTTGCATTTGCTGCCATTAAAATTCTTGCATCTGCTGGAATTTTATCACCGGCTTCAAGTGAAATAATATCACCAACAACAAGGTCTTTTGTGTCAACTTCAACCCAAACACCATCACGCTTAACTTGAACTTTTGACTGTGTCATAGTTTTTAGTGCATCAATTGCATTTTCAGATTTCAGTTCTTGGAAGAATCCCATAAAAATATTAACTGTTATACAAGAAAAAATTACAATTGCTTCAATGATACTTTCGCCATTCACTAATGAATAAACAAGCGACACAATGCCAACAAGAATCAAAAGCAAAACCATCATATTTGAAAACTGACTAAAAAATATTTTAAGTGGACTCTTCTTATTTTTCTCTTTTAAAATATTCTCTCCGTGAGTTTGAAGCCTTTCTTCTGCTTCTGTTTGAGTTAAACCTTTTTCAGAAGTTTGAAGTGTGCCAAAAACTTCTTCTTCGGTCATTTCATAAAATCGTTTTTTCATAAAACTTTCCCCCTAACAATAAAATGATAGCATAAACTTAAAATACACTCAAAACAAAAAAACACAACTTATTTAATTTCAAACAAAAAAACCTTTGAAATCCAAAGGTCTTTTTATTTTTTATTTATCTTCTTTAATCGTTTTTTCCAAAAATATTCTTTCTTTGAAAGCACCACGCTTTTTTGCTTTTTCTTCTGCCACTTGAATCACCTGTTCAAGATTTGAACCTTCAAGTTCTGCAAGTGCTTTTAAAATTTCAAGCATATCGGCAAGTTCTTCAACTCTTTCACTTCCCTGTGCTTCAAGCACTTCGTTATATTCTTCAAAAAGTTTCTTTTCAAGTTCAGCCTTAAATTCTTGCTCATCAAGAATTCTGCACTTTGCAATTTCACCATTTGATTCAATTATTTCTGGAATTTTATCACGAACGAGTTTGTTATAAATCTTTTCCATAACCTGCCTCTTATTCAGTTGCATAGTTATCAAAGTAACCAGTGATTAAAATGATAGGAGTTCCCTTATCGCCAGAACCTGAAACAAGGTCTGAAAGCGAACCAACAAGGTCTGTAATTCTTCTTGGAGTTGTTCCAAGGGAAACCTTGCTTGTTTTCAAATCTTTCTCTTTGTTTAAAATAAACTTTTTCATTTCATCTTCTGCTTCTTTTCCTGTTAAACCTTCAATGTTGTTATCAGCAACATATTTAAGCTTAATTTCACTAGGAGTTCCAACAAGTCCTGAAGTGAATCCTGGGCTAACAACAGGGTCAGCAAGTTCCCAAATTCCACCAACAGGGTCTTTGAATGCACCGTCACCATAAACCATACATTCAATAGTTTTGCCGGTTCTCTTTTTCATTTCTGCTTGAAGTTTTTCAGCAAATTCTTGACCTGCTCTTGGGAATAGTTTGAGTTGACCGTCTTTTGATTTGTTTGAACCAAGAACACCATACTCTTCATGATATCCGTGTTCTGTTGATGGTTCACTTAAAATGTCTGTGAGTGAAATAACTTTTTCGGCACCATTTGCTTGAAGAAGTTTCTTTGTTCTGTGTCTTGAATGAATGTCAGCACCAATAACTTTTTTGGTGTATTTCAAAATTTCGGTTGGGTCATTACTTAAGATAACTTTTGCTTTGCCACCACAAATTTCAAGATATGTCTTGATGTAATCCATTCCTGTGAATGGGTGTTCAACACTTCCAACAAGGTTGTAAAATTCTTCGCTTGTGTAAGCCTTATCAAATTTATAAATTCCAAGTTCGTAAAGTTTGTCGATTGAAACAAGTGGGTTGCCCACTTCATCAAATGGGTATGAAAGTTGAATGATAAGTTCATCAACACCTTTAATAATACCCTCTAAAATGCCTGTGAAACGATTTCTTGAAAGAATTGGAAAGATTAAACCAACAGGGCCTTCTCCAAGTTTTGCTCTAACATCATTTGCAATATCATCAGTTGTTGCAAGGTTGCCTTGACTTTTAGCAAGCACTGCTTCAGTTACAGCAATAATATCTTTATCCTTCAAATTAATATTTCTTTCGCTGACAGTTGCAAGAACAGAATCAGCAACAATTGAAACAAGGTCATCGCCAGGTCGAATGATTGGTGCTCTAACACCAAACGCACAAGTTCCGTATGTTCTCATATTTTACCTCCTTATTGTAAAACAACAAGTTTATTTTAATTTTTTTAAAAGACTGCTGTCAAATAAATCATAATAATCACACAAACTTTTTCAATCTTTGTGTAATTTTGACAGCAAAATATTATGCAATCAAAAAAAAGTGTGTTATCATTTTATTGCAAAGAAATAAAGGAGTGTTCATTTATGGTAGAAAAGTTAGTTTCAGTAATCGTTCCGGTGTTCAACGCCGAGAAATATGTGAATCGTTGTATCGATTCAATTTTAAACCAAACCTATGAAAATTTAGAGGTTATTTTGGTGAACGATGGAAGTGTTGATGGAAGCATTAAAATTTGTGAAAAGTGGCAAAAACTTGACTCAAGAGTTAAACTTATCACACAAGAAAATGCTGGCGTTTCTGCTGCAAGAAACACAGGAATCGAAAACGCAACCGGTGACTATATTTCTTTTGTTGACAATGATGATTGGCTTCGACCAGAGATGTATAAAGACCTTGTTAGACAAGCACAAAAAGATAATGCTGACCTCACATTCTGCAAATTTATCAATGTTGATAAATCATATAACAGAGAAAATATTAATGAAATCAATCTTTCACCTGAAAATTTAAAACACCCTGAATTCTTCTTTTTGAAAAACAGAAAAGGCAACAACCTTTCAGGAATCATTGGTTGCTGCAACCGAATTTTAATCAAAAAAGAAATGCTCAAAAAACTTAAATTTGACACATCACTCAAGTTTGGTGAAAATGTGCTTTTTGTTTTAAACCTTGTGAAAAATGCAAAACGCATTTCAGTTGTTGATGAATATCTTTACAACCACTTCAAAGATTCAGACATCAAAACTTATGATGAAAACTATATCGAGCATTTGAACACATATCACAAGGCAGTTAGCAAGTTTTTCAAGAGCTACAACCTTGAACTTGGCTATCTTCTAGATAACGACTATGTTCACAAAGTAATCAAGGCATACATTAAAAATGACAACTTTGTAAGTGCGATGAAAGACGCCGAAGAATCAAACGAAATCTTCAAATCTGCCCTTTCTAAAGCAAACTATAAAAAACTCAAAAAACTTAAACACACTGCAAAACTTAAATTTAAAAACTATTTAATCTTCCACAAAAAATGGAACTGTTATAAAAAGTTTTTCAAATAAAAGGCAGCACCTTGAAAACAGGTGCTGTTTTTTGTTTGATATCAAAATTAATTTTTAAAAATAAAACACTTGTGTTAAAATTAAATCATAGGAGAATTTTATGGAAAAATCTAAAGTTTATTTTTCAAAAGAAATCACACCTGAATCACTTGTTAAAATGTTTGAAGTTTTAAACAAACCACTTGCTGGAAAAGTTGCTGTTAAACTTCATTCAGGTGAGAAAGGTAATCAAAATTATTTAAGACCAGAGTTTGTGAAAAGCCTTGTCGAAAAGGTTAACGGCACAGTTGTTGAATGCAACACAGCATACGCTGGTGCAAGAAACACAACTGAAAAACACATCAAACTTATGGCTGAACACGGTTGGTCAAAACACTTTGATGTTGACATTTTAGATGGCGAAGTTGAAGACCTTGTGCTTGAAGTTAAAAATGGCAAAATTTTAAAGAACAACTATGTCGGTGGTGGCATTCAAAAATATGATTCAGCACTTGTGCTCTCACATTTCAAAGGTCACCCAATGGGTGGCTATGGTGGAGCAATCAAACAACTTTCAATCGGTTTTGCTTCATCAAACGGAAAGGCTCACATTCATTCAGGTGGCAAAGTTTTAAGTCAAGCAACCGTTTGGAGAAACACTGCCCCACAAAACGACTTTTTGTGTGCTATGGCAGAATCTGCAAAAACCGTTGCTGACTATTTTGGTGACAACATTGTTTACATCAATGTTATGTGCAATATGTCAGTTGATTGCGACTGCTGTGCTGTTGCTGAAGACCCATGCATAAGTGATATTGGCGTGCTTGCTTCAACCGACCCTGTTGCGATTGATAAGGCGTGCGTTGACCTTGTTTATTCTTGCACAGACCCTAAAAAAGGTCATTTGATTGAAAGAATTGAAAGCAGAAACGGGCTTCACACAATCAAATGCGCAACTGAAATTGGGCTTGGCTCAACTGATTATGAACTTATAAACATTGACTAAAGGAGGATTTATGACTTTTAGACTTGCAACTGAAAAAGACCTTCCAGCACTTGAAACAATGTATAAAGACATTGCAGACAATCTCACAAAAAATAATATCAAAATTTATTGGAGCAAGTTTTACCCTTACGAAGAAATTGAGGAGATTGACATAAAAAACAAAACTTTTTATGTGCTTGAAGAAAATGGTAAAATTGTTGGCGGAATCAATCTTTCAACCACTCACGAAAAAGCAAACCAAATTTCGTGGAAACACCAAACAGAAAACACAATTTACATTTCAAAACTTGGTGTCAATATTAAAAATTTAAAGCAAGGTGTTGGCAGCAAACTAATCAATCACGCAAAACAAATTGCAAAGAAACAAGATGCAGAAGTGTTAAGGCTTTTTGTGGTTAACATAAACACACCTGCAATCAAACTTTATGAAAAGAATGGTTTTGAAAGAACAAATGGAACAACCAAAGAACACCTTGAGTTTCACGGTGTCACTCTAACCGAATTTGGCTATGAACTTAAAATTTAAATAAAAAAATGACACAAAAAAACACTGACAGTTGTCAGTGTTTTTATTTTTATTATTTATCTCCAGGTTGTCCTGGTTGGCTTGGGTTTCCTGATTGTTTTGCAACCCTTCTTGCCATTCCTTGAGAGAATAATTTTTCAAGACCTCTAATTCTAACAAATTCTTCAGGAGTTGTTGCTCTTGCTTTTGCCTTTTTGATTTTTTCTTCAAGTTTATCAAGTGTTTTATCACCGTCCATTTCAC
Organism: Clostridia bacterium; assembly: GCA_045650505.1. Classification (GTDB taxonomy): domain Bacteria; phylum Bacillota; class Clostridia; order Christensenellales; family UBA1242; genus RGIG1681. The sequence goes on from JAZRRE010000030.1 coordinate 89,179, forward strand.
GGCCAGCAAGAACTGCATCTTTTGCGCTTCCAAGTGAAATGATTTGTGCCCCACCAAAACCAACAGCTTCAAGTGCGCGTCTGTGATGTTCTGGCATATTTGGGTTAAACACTTTATGAATAACATTCACATTTTCTGGGTGTTTTGGGTCATTAGACCTTGTCACAACCACAATCGCATCATAAAGCCCACGCTCTTCAATGTGCCCAACAGTTGTTGGAAGACCTTTATAAGCAAAGTCGTGATTTTCTTGAGGAACCCATCTGCAAGTGCCATCATAAGCAAGATTATCTTGACATCTGCGAAGCATACCTTCGTTGCTTGTCATTTCATCAGCAGCCATAACCACAATAACTCTTGCGTAGTCACTGTTTGTAAGGTCTGTGATTGCATAGTTGATAATTGTGTCATTTTTAAGAGTTTGGTGGATAATCATATTATATCCATTTGCTCTTGCGTGTTCGATTGCCCTTGGAGTTGTTGCGAAACTTAATTGGTCGGTGCACTCTGTGTAAATTTCAGGGTGAACTTGATTGATTTCATCAACATTAGGGTGATACATTCTATAGTCATCATTATCAATCAAAACATAATTTGTGCCATGGTTTTGCATTATGTTTGTGATGATTCCACTCTTTCCTGAACCAGGTTGTCCACCAACAATAAATGCAACAGGTGCTGCTGATGGGGTTTTTGTTTCAGTTGAACGAGCAAGTATTTTTTGAATGGTGCTTTCGAGTGTTTCAGGGTCAAGTTTATTCCCTGCAATATACATTTGTTGTTCTGGAGAAAAATCTTCAATAGCCATTAGTTCTCTCCTTTAAGTGCATTACTGTAACTTTCTAAAACTTCATCAATAACCACTTCATTATTTTTTAAAATTTCTTCTTTCATTTGAACAAGTGCTGTTAAAAATGGATTAGTTGAATCATATCCATTTCTTGTTTCTTGAACGATAAGTCGTTCAACGATATCTTTTGCGATATCGATTTTATTAATTTGTTCCATAAAATCCTTAAATTTTTTTCTTTAGTAAAAGTAAATTTTTGGAGGGGTGTTTTTTAAAAAACACTCTCCAACTTTCACTATTGGTATTATACCCCACTAAAAAATGTCAAGTCAACGCCAAACAAAACTATGGCAATACCGATAATTTATAGTCAGCATTAATAATTTTTATAATGCTATCAAAAATATTAAAAAATAAATAAAAATTCAACAAAAAATGCTGGAAAATATCCAGCATTTTGTTTTTATTCAGGTTTAGCATCTTCTGCTGCCTTTTTGATTGAAAGGCCAATACGCTTTTTAGCTTTGTCAATAGAAATAACTTTAACAGTAACAATTTGACCAACAGTAAGTTCTTCACTTGGGTGTTTGATGAATCTATCACAAATTTCACTGATGTGAACTAAACCATCTTGGTGAACACCAATGTCAACAAATGCACCAAAGTCAATAACATTTCTAACAGTGCCTTTAAGCACCATTCCTTCTTGCAAATCTTCAATGCCTAAAACATCAGTGCGAAGTTCAAGGTGTTCTGCTTCTTCACGAATATCTCTGCCAGGCTTTACAAGTTCTGCAACAATGTCGGTTAAGGTTGGAACACCAATGCCAACTTCTTTTGCAATCTTTTCTTCGCCAGCTTCTTGAACAAGTTCAGGAAGTTTTGACACTTTGCCATTCTTCACATCTTCTTCTGTCATTTTGAAAGTTTTAAGAAGTTTTTTAGCACTGTCATAACTTTCAGGGTGAACTGAAGTGTTGTCTAAAATTTCATCACCATCAGCAATACGAAGGAAACCTGCGCATTGTTCAAACGCTTTCGCACCAAGTTTTGGAACATTCAAAATATCTTTGCGAACTCTAAACGCACCATTCTTTTCACGGTATGCCACAATGTTTTTAGCAATACCTTCGTTAAGACCAGCAACTCTCTTTAAAAGGCTTGGGCTTGCAGTGTTGATATCTGCACCAACAGCGTTAACGCAGTCTTCAACAACACCATCTAAAACTTCAGTTAAACGTTTTTGAGGCATATCGTGTTGATATTGACCAACACCGATAGATTTAACATCAATCTTAATAAGTTCAGCAAGTGGGTCTTGAAGTCTTCTTGCGATTGAAACAGCACTACGAAGGTTAACATTATAGTCTGGGAATTCTTCAGCACCAAGTTTTGAAGCTGAATAAACTGAAGCACCTGCTTCACTAACCACTGCGTAGCCAACTTTTCTTTCAAGTGTTTTGATAAGGTCAGCAACAAAAATTTCACTCTCTTTGCTTGCAGTTCCGTTGCCGATTGAAATAACATCAACTTTATGTTTTGAAATAAGCATTGTCATAATGCGTTTAGCTTCATCAATCTTTTTAAATGGCTCTGTTGGATAAATAACGTTTGTGTCTAAAACTGTTCCGTTTTCATCAATAACAGCAAGTTTGCAGCCCATTCTGTATCCAGGGTCGAAACCTAAAATTCTCTTATTTTTGAGTGGCGCTTCCATGAGGAGAGGTTTTAAGTTAAGTTCAAAGTTTTTAATTGCTTGTTCGTTTGCTGTGTCAGTAAGTTCTGCACGCACTTCTCTATCTAAGCTTGGCTCGATGAGTCTTGCAAAAGAATCTGCTTGAACTTCACGAAGAAGGTCAGCAAAAATTGTGTCTTTAATCTTATAAGCCTTTTCAATGATTTCTAAACATTTTTCAAGATTCTTTTCAACAGAAACTTTAAGGAATGTTTCATTTTCACCACGATTGATTGCAAGAATTCTGTGTGATGGAATTTTTGAAATTTCTTGTTTGAAACCATCATAAATTGCATAAGTGTCGGCTTCACGTGCTTTATCGTTGCCTTCTTTGTCTTCATATTTATTTGAGTTGTCAATAACTTCTTGCTTTTTCTTTTTGGTTTCTTTTTGCTTTTTCATTTCACTAGCAATAAAGCCGGTTTTTTGAATGAATGTTCGAAGTTCTTTTCGAAGGTCACTATCATCACTGATTTTTTCAGCAACAATATCTTTAGCGCCTTGGATTGCATCTTCAACAGTTTCAACACCTTTTTCAGGGTCAACAAATGCGCTAGCAATTTCTTCAATAGTTTTGCCGTCTGGTTTTTGTGCCATAAAGATATCAGCAAGTGGTTCAAGACCTTTTGCAATCGCAATGGTTGCCCTTGTTTGTCTTTTTGGCTTGAATGGACGATAAATATCTTCAAGTTCGGTAAGTGTTTTTGCACTGTCGAGTTTTTTCATAATCTCATCAGTGAGTTTACCTTGCTCATCAATTTGTTTAACAATAGTCTTTTTTCTGTCTTCAAAATTTCTTAAATATTGAAGTCTGTCTGCGAAGTTTCTGATAACTTGGTCATCTAAACTTCCGTGCATTTCTTTTCTGTATCTTGCAATGAAAGGAATTGTGCTTCCTTCATCTAAAAGAGCAATAAGGTTTGTTGAATATTCTTCCTTAATATTAAACTCTTTCGCAAGCATTTGATAAATTTCCATAAAATACTTCCTTCTACAACATCTAGCAACCCACAAAAAGCAATTCACTTTTTATGACCGCCGTGAGATTATTATACCAAATCTTGTGCAAATTTCAAACCAATTAAAAATTTATTTCATTTTTATGCAGTTTCGACAAATTTACGCATAAAAAAAGAAATGACTTTCGCCATTTCTTTTGATTTTAGAATGCTGTCAAACCACTGTCTGCAGTAACAATAGCACCACTAACAACGGCAGCTTCATCACTAGCAAGGAAGAGTGCAACATTTGCAATTTCAATTGCTTCAGCACTTCTTGTTCCAAAGTTTGCAGAAAGCATAGCGCTTTGAAGACCTTTTTGGTCAGCATTTGCAAAAAGTTTTGGGTCTGTCATTTCAGTGTTGATTCCACCTGGGCAGATAGCGTTGCAACGAATACCATCTAAACGGCAAGAGAATGCTGTGTTTTTGGTAAGACCAATAACAGCGTGTTTTGCCATTGTGTAAGCACAACCACTCTTTCCACCACAAATGCCTGCGATTGAAGCAACGTTAACAATGCTTCCCTTTATTTTGTTTTTCATAAACACATTAACAGCTTTTCTTGTTGCCCATGCTGGACCATAAACGTCAACAGCCATAAGTCTTTGAAGAAGTTCTGTGTCAAGGTTTTCAACCGGTGCAAAGTTATCCATAACACCAGCGTTATTGATAAGAATATCAAGTTTGCCAAATTTTGAAACAGCAAAATCAATCATTTTTTCATTTGTCTCTTCAAGTGAAATGTCACCAGCAAAAGCAACAATTTCTCCTGGAAGTTTTTTGCTTTGTTTTTCAAGGTCTGCAAGTCTTTCAGCACGTCTAGCAACTGCAACAACCTTTGCACCTTCTTTAGCAAATAAAAGTGCGATATCTCTGCCAACGCCACTAGAAGCACCTGTAACGACAGCAACTTTGTCTTTTAATCTCATTATTTTGTTCTCCTTTTTTATCTTTTAGATATTTTCAATATATCTAAAAATAATATATGTTGTCAAACTTCTTTAAATTATATTTAATTTTTTTAACATTTTTCGCACAAAACAAATGGGGTTAAAATGTAAATTTAAAAAACTTTTTCAATTTTTCTTTGACAAAACCTCATTTAAATTTATACTTAAAGTGTAGGAGATATAATATGAAAATTGCAATATCAATGGAATCAACCTGTGACCTTCCAAAAGAACTTATTGAAAAATACGGATTTGAAACACTTGCTTATTCAGTTATTCTTGGCGACAATATTTACGAAGATGATGAAACTTTGCAAGCAAAAATCTTTGAATATGTTGAAAAAACAAAAGTGCTTCCAAAAACAAGCGCAATAAATGAAATGCAATATAAAGAATATTTCACATCACTTCTTGAAAAGTATGATGCTGTTGTTCATCTCACACTTTCAAGTGGGCTCACATCTTCATCAGCTCATGCACAAACTGCTGCTGAAAAAATGAAGAATGTTTATGTTATAGACTCACTTTCACTTTCAACCGGAATTTCACTTCTTGGCATTTATGCAAAAGAGCTTGCTGATGCTGGCAAAACTCCTGAAGAAATTGTTGAAAAAGTAACAGCAAGAATCCCTTATGTTCAAGCAAGTTTTGTTGTTGAACGCCTTGACTATCTTTATAAAGGTGGCAGATGCAGTGCCCTTTCACTCTTTGGTGCAAACCTTTTAAAGATTCGCCCACAAATTGTGGTTACAGACGGAAAAATGAAACCTGCTAAAAAGTATCGTGGAAAAATGCCAAAGGTTATTGAATCTTACTGTGCAGACACTCTTGAAGAATTTAACAATGCTGATAAAAAGATTGCATTCATCACATACACAACTGCAACAGAAGAAATGATTGAACCTGCTAAAAAAGCGTTGACAAATGCAGGTTTTGAAACTATAATTGAAACACAAGCTGGTGGAACAATCACATCTCATTGTGGTGAACACGTTCTTGGAATTTTGTATCTTAATGATGGAGACAAAATTCAATAATCAATGTTGGAATTTAGTTTATAAGAAATTATAAACAAATTCATATATCCATATAATTTGTATGGAAAAAGAAAAAAGCATAGCTATTCACTCCCTTTAAAGCTATGCTTTTTTCGAGCCCAAAATTATTAGCATTAAATCAAACAAAAAAGACCGGCAAACTTGCCGGTCTTTAATCTTCTAAACCTAACATATAATTTGGCGTAACACCAAAAAATTCACAAATCAACAACAGTGCATCAACGCTTGGCGACATTGCCCCATTTTCCCAACGAAGTATGGTGGTGTCACGAACACCAAGAGCCTCACCAAGTTTGACTGCTGAAAGTTTTTTCTCTAACCTTAATTCTTTAAGCCTTTCACAAAATATTTTAACCATAAATAAATTATATGCGAAAAAGCCGAGTTTTACTTTACATCGGCTTAAAAGCCGAGTATAATAAAACTGTTAGCATCTGCTAACTATCATATAATAAGTATGATATATCCTTATGAAAAACACCCCTGCGAAAATGCAGGGGTGTTTCTATTCTTCTTCAGTTTCTTCTTTTGAAAGCACGGTTTCAATCTTTTCAAGTTTTTCTTGAATTTCAAGCCAATCAGCCATAAACTTTTCTATCTGGCTTTCAACCTTTTCAGTTTCTGCTTGAATTTCCATAAGTTTAACAAAATCAGTTGCAATTTCAGGGTTAACAAAATCTTCTTGAAGTGCTTTTAGTTTTTCTTCGGCTTCTTTCGATTTTGCTTCTGTTTTTTTAAGTTGGTTTTCAAGTTTGTTCTTCTCTTTTCGAGCAAGATATGGTGACAAACTTAAAATTGGGTCATCTTCTTTCGGGTCATCAAAGTCGATTGGATACTCAACTTTTTCTGGCTTTGGTTTCTTTTCAATTTCTTTTGTGATTTCTTCAACTAATTTTGTGTTTGGGTGTGCATAGTCACTATACTTTCCATCAAAAATTTTAGTTTCACCAATTTCAAAAATCAAAAGTTTGGTTGCAATCTTATTCACAAAATATCTGTCGTGCGAAACAAAAATAACCGTTCCTTCATATTTCAAAATAAGTTCTTCAAGGGTTTCTTTGCTGGTGATGTCCATATGGTTTGTCGGTTCATCAAGAATCAACACATTTGGCTTGCGTTCAAAAATTTTGCAAAGCTCAAGCCTAACAAGTTCGCCGCCAGATAGACTTGAAAGTTTTTTAAGCACATCTTCACCTGAAAATAAAAATCTGCCAAGTGATGTTCGAACTTCATTGCCTGAAAGGTCAGGAAACGCAGCCTGAAAATCTTCATAAATGGTTTTATGGCTTGAAGATTTTGAAGCAAGTTGCTCAAAATAGCCATACTCCACATTATAACCCCACTTGAAATGCCCCGAAAGCATTGGAAGTTTTTCAGTGATGGTTGCAAGAAGCGTTGACTTTCCAAGCCCATTGCCACCAATAATGCCAAGCCTATCATGTTTTAAAAGTTTGAAATCAACAGTTGAAAGCACATTTTCGCGTATGTAGCCAATTTTTAAATTCACACACGAAAGCACTTCGTTTCCACTTTCAACTTCTGGCTTGATTCTTGCTTTAAAGGCTTTGTTGTCTGCCTTTTCTGGCTTTGGAATGATTTCCATTTTTTCAAGCATTTTAACTCTTGACTGCACAGCATTTGCCTTTGTTGCCTTATATCTAAACCTATCAATGAAAGCTTGAATGTCAGCAATTTCTCTTTGCTGTGCTTCATACATTTTCATTTGGCTGTCAAAGTTTGCTTCTTTGGTTTCTAAAAACTTTGAATAATTGCCCGCATAACGAACAAGTTTTTTGTGAGCAATTTCATAAACCACATTCACAGTGTTATCTAAAAACGCTCTATCGTGCGAAACAATAACCACTGCTTTTTTGTAACTTGAAATATAATTTTCAAGCCAATTCACAGCCTTGATGTCAAGGTGGTTGGTTGGCTCATCAAGAAGCAAAAGGTCTGGTTTTGAAAGCACAAGTTTAATGAATGCAATCTTGGTTTTTTGTCCACCAGAAAATTCAAAAAGTTGTTTGAACTTGTCGGTTTCAGCAAAACCAAAAGATGATAAAATTGAGTTCATTTCAGCCTTATATGAATAGCCGTCATTTCTTTCAAACTCATCATGCACTCTTGAAAATTCAGCAACCACTTTATCGCTATAATCAGTTTCAAGTTTCTTTTGAAGTTCATTAAGTCTGTTTTCTAAATCAATAATATGCTTATAGCATTTCAAAATTTCTTCTTCAAGTGTCACGCACTCATTGTCAAAAGTCATTTGTTTGAGTGTGCCAATGGTTGGACTTCCCGTCACCGAAAACACAGGTGAAGCATTGTCTGGCTGATGAAGTTCAATTTCGCCGGTAAGCATTTTAAGGATTGTGGTTTTGCCACTTCCGTTTCTGCCAATAATTGCAATTTTGTCAGTGGTGTTAACTTCAAACGAAAAGTTTTCTAAAATGTTTTCGCCATTATAACCAAAACTCGCCTTGTTGATTTTTATCTGCATTTTCGACCTTCCTTTACCAGCAGATTATAACACACCTGCATTTTATTTTCAATCATAAATTATATCTAACACAAAAAGGCTTTGTATCAAAATATTTGTGCATAATAATATCTTTTAATATTGACACACGGCTTGCGATTTTATTAAAATATTGTTAGTAGAAAATTTTTTAGGAGATACACTTATGAAATTTAATGAAACCGGCGCTTTTATTTTAAGCGAAACAAAAAATGGTGAAAGAATTGTTTCTTGTGGTGGAAGAATTTCAACACAACCAGGAACAGCCGTTGAACTTTACAAAAAAGCAACAGACAAAGAAAAGAACTTGAAACTTGTTTCAAGAGTTGTTGCTTCTGGTCACAAAACCATTCTCGAGCACCACTATTTCAACATTGCTTTCAACAATGTCAGCATTTTTATTGAACAATATTTAATCGAGTTTAGACTTGCTTCATTCACAATCAAGTCGGGCAGATATGTAAACTTCTCAAGCGCAGGTTTCAACCTTCCAAACTCATTCACTGATGAGCAAAAGAAACTTTTGAAAACACACTATAAAAAGATGTTCAAAACTTATGACAAATTTGTTGCAGCAGGCATTCCTGTTGAAGATGCAAGATTTGTTTTGCCTTATGGTCTTAAAACCAACATTTATATGAGTATGAACGCAAGAGAGCTTGTTCATATCATCTGCTCAATGATTTATGGCAGAGGCAAATATTATGAAGAAATCATTGAACTTGGCTTGCAATTAAAAGCACAATTTGACGAGCGTTATCCAGGCCTTATTGAAGCAAACTCAAAATATTACACTGAAGACTTAAACAAAGTGCTTCAAATTTCTCAAGAACCTTGCAAAAAACCTGAATTTGTTTCACACTCTGCAAGCCTTATTTCAGGTTCAACTGGTAGTGGCGAGGCAATCAATGAATTTGCAAAAGCAAGTGGCTATGAAAAGTTTGACTTTGAAACAGCCTTAAAAGATGACAAACAATCAAAACTTCTTGAGCATTTCTCATACACATTCAAAGTTAACCACTTTGCACTCATCATTTTAAAACACTATTCAAGACACAGAATGCAAACCCTTTCAACTGCTCCAATCGTTCAAATGGCAGGCATTAACAAATTTGTTATTCCTGAAACAATTTTAGCAGAACCAGAACTTAAGACAGAATTTGAAAAATGCATTAAAGAAAACAGAAGAATTTATAACAAATTACTCGAACAAAACATTAACCCATATTTAATGATTTACATCACCCCACACGCGACAGCAATTGACTTTGTTTCAACAATGAACGCTCGTGAACTTCTTCACTTTATGAACCTACGCACTTGCTCAAGAGCACAATGGGAAATCCGTTATCTTGCAAACGATATGCTTAAACTTTTAAAGAAACACGACCCAACACTTTTTGGTGGATTTGGTCCAAGTTGCTACACTTATGGCGTTTGCCCTGAAGGCAGACTCTGCTGCGGAAAGCAAGCTGAAATGAAAGCAAAATTTGATAATTTGGAGAACGACTAATGGAAAACATTATTCTTGATGGAAAAACCACTTCAAAAAATATTATTGAAGAACTCAAAGCAAAGTTTGAAAAAGAACCAACTGACAAACGCCTTGCAATTGTTTCTGCTGGTGATGACTATGGTTCAGCAGTTTATTGCAATATGAAGAAAAAGAAGGCTGAATATATCGGCATTGGCTGTGATGTTTTTCACTTTGAAGAAACAGTAACTCAAGAAGAACTTGAAACAAAAGTTCGTGAGCTTAATGCTGATGACACTTATGCCGGAATTATGATTCAACACCCACTTCCAAAAAGCATAAATGAACAAGCTTGTTTCAACTTAATCTCACCTGAAAAAGATGTTGACGGACTTTCTGCAACAAGCTTTGGCTATATTGTTCAAGACAGACAACTTTTTGCCCCAGCAACAGCACTTGGCATTATGAAACTTTTAAAGGCTTATGACATCAACCTTGTTGGCGAAGAAGTTTTAATGGTTGGAAAGAGCCAAATTGTTGGTCTTCCACTTGCTGTTATGCTTATGAAAGCTGGCGCAACCGTAACCGTTGCACACTCAAGAACAAAAGACCTTGCTTCAATGGTTAAGAACTATAAAATTGTTATCGTTGCAATCGGCAAACCTGAACTTGTGAAAGCAGAATGGTTCACCGAAGGTCAAATTATTGTTGATGCTGGCTACAACGAAGGCAATGTTGGAGATGTTGACCATTTGGCTTATGAAAAGGCAAGCTATTACACTCCTGTTCCTGGCGGTGTTGGTCCAATGACCATTGCTTCACTTATGAGTCAAACTGCAACTGCAATTGATAATATGAAAAATAATAAATAAAAAACGCAAAAATATATAAAAAATAATTAAAAAATGGAGAATAAATATGAAAAAGAAAATTTTAACATTTATTTTAACAATCTGTTTAATCTTCCCTTGTGTGTTTATGTTTAGTGCTTGCGACAAAGAACCTGAAAATCCATCAAATGAAACACCATCAAATTCACCTTCAGGTTCATCTGTGGTTTACACAGTTACTGAAGCTGAATGGGAAATTAACTTCAATATCACAAAATTACAAAGTGAACCACAAGCAGAACCTGTTTGCTATACTGTAAGCAATGTTGCTGATAGTTCATTAGATGAAATCACCTCTTACACACTTCGTGCTGAAGGTGAATCTGAAGGCGAGCCTGGTTTAGGCATTTTAAAAGTTGCTCAAAATGGATTGTATATGGAATTTTATGTGGATAATGTTTTATCAGAAGATGAAACAGGAACATTTACAAGTTCAAACCCAATTTATATTGGAATGACAAAAATGTTAGGCAGTTACCTTCCTTTTTCAGGTCAATATGATAGATTTACTTTCGACCAAACAAAAAATGCCTATGTTGCTCAAAACTTAAAATCAACCGTTATTAACGAAGAAGATATTAACGAAACTCGTGACTTATTCAACAAATATGTTGAAATCACATTTATCAATGGATACCTTAACACTGTATCTATTCAACTTTGTATGGATGAATCATATGTAGACCCATACCTTACATTAACATTTACTTTTTCAGATATAAACAACACAATAGTTGACACCACTGTTGAAGGTGTAGATAGTAAAACTGAATTTTAAAAAACAGGGAAACTTCCCTGTTTTTTTTGTGTTTTTTTAAATCTAATTTAACTTGGTTGTGAACCTTCAATTTGCTTTAATATTTCATTAAGTCTTGAATGTTCTAAATCAAAGTCTGGCGCAAGTCTTGCTCTCACATCATCAAAAAATGGCGTTTTTACGCAAGTGTCCCAAAACTTATCGCTATTGTTTGAGTTGTTCACCCAAGGTTTTCTTTGACCTGCAAAGTGCGAGATTTTGATATTCTTTGTAGTTTCATCATACTCTTTTTTGAGCCAAGCAGGAAGATAGTTTGTCCAACCGAAATCTTGAAGATGGTCCCAAGCGCCGTCAACAAGCAAAATTCTGCCCTCACAAATAACATTCAAGATATCTTGGTCGTGTTGACGCCAATCCATAAGCCCCGCAATATCCATAAGCATTTCAGGAGTGTAAGTTTTGTTGAATTCTGGAACATTAATAACAAGCATTCCAGACAAAATATAATCATCAACATTTTTAAGCCCCAAAATTTCTTCGCGATACCACCTTCTGTCATCGTTATCTTTATAGCAGTGGCAAAGCCCCGCATAATCTCTTGAAGAAGCAATCAAATTGTCACCAAGCTCTGTGCCATGATAAAGTTCTGCAACATCGGTGAGTGCAAGCATATCGCCATCAAAATATAAAACCTTTTCATAATCAGGCATAAGTGTTGGAATCAAGAGTCTGTAATAAATTTCAGGTGAATAAGAGGTTTGTGTGTAAATGTTTTCAGTGAACAAATTTTCTGGCATCTTGATATGTTTTTCAAGGTCAAAAAGGCGGATTGAAACATTTTGTTTTCCATCAGCCATTGAAAGCAACTTCTTTTTGAGAATAGGGTCTGCATTGCTGCAAAGCACCACAATATCATAATTGTCATTTTTATTTGCGTGGTCAATGATTGATTGAATCATTACACCTGTGAATGGCAAAAAGCCATTGTTTGCCGCAAAACAAATTGGAACAGCATTATCTTTAAAAACTTTATTGATAACCATTTTGCCCTCCTTAAATCGTAATAATATTATATCACTTTAAATCATCTTTTTCAATATATTCCTAAAAACTGCTCTTAAACCCCGAAAATTTCAGCATTTGCAAGCATTTATTTTATCAAAATTCTGCTAAAAATCTAAAATAAATTTTATTTATACATATTGACATTACATTTATTTTCATTTATAATATGGCTGTTTACGAAATTTTATGGAGATACAATAATGCAATTTTCCAATATAAACTACAACCTATATAAAAGTTTCTTGGTTGTATATGAAACAAAAAATATTTCAAGGGCTGCCGACCTTCTTTACATTTCGCAACCAGCAGTCAGCCACAACATTAAAGAACTTGAAAAACAACTTGGAATTCAACTTTTCTATAAAAAAGCAAACGGTATGAGTTCAACAAGCGAAGCAGATATTTTATATAAATATATCTCAAGTGCTTTCAACTCAATCTGGAAAGGTGAACTCACAATTTCAGATATGGCAGGTCTTAAAACCGGCGTTGTTAAAATTGGTTCACCATCATATCTTGCTGTGCTTTATCTCTCAAACATTATCACAGATTTTAGAAAGCAATATCCAAACATTAAAATCGAAATTGTTTCAAAGTCAATGCCAGACCTTATTGCAATGCTTCAAACCCAAAACATTGACTTTGTGATTGACTGTCAACCTATTCCAACTGACAAGTCAAAAACCGAAGTGAAGTATTTAACTTCATTTGCACACTGCTTTGTAACAACTGATAAATATTACACAAACAAGCCGGTTGGCATTGAAGCATTAAACACACTTCCACTCATCATTTGCTCACAAACTTCTGAAGAAATCAAGCTTTTGAAGAACGCAATGAGTGAAATTAAAATCAATCCTGTTATTGAATCGTGGACAACTGAAACCCTTGTTAAACTTGTTAAAGATGGCAACGGTGTTGGTTACATTCAAGAAGAATATGTTAGGGGTGACCTTGAGAACGGAACACTTAAAAAACTCAACATTTCGTTCACACCACCAAAACTTGATATCTATTGCGGATACATCAGTGACACTCTTGCTTATGCTCCAAAAAAGTTTATCGACCACGTGCTTTCAGTTAAACATCAATAGAAACCAGACAAATTTTGTCTGGTTTTTTCTTTATCAATTATTTTTATATATCATATTTCTTTTTTGCATATTTACCCATTCAAAAAAATTTTGTTTTATTTTTAAATTGTGATATCATTAATTTGAGGAAGAATGATATGAATAATTATTATTATTGCATTGATGTTGGTGGCACAACCATCAAAGGTGGAATTGTTGACACCGATAATAACATTTTGTTTTCAAGCTGGGTAAAGACCCGAACATTTGATGGTTCAATTTCACTTGCTGAAAACATTATGTCACTTGTTTCAAATCTAGAAGAAAACTCACAGCTTCCCGTTTCAAAAGCAAAAGGAATTGGAATTGGTGTTCCGGGAATTATTTCAGATAAAGGTGTTGTTTGCAGGTCAGCAAACCTTAACCTTAACCAATATCCACTCAAAACCGAACTTGAAAAAATCTTAACTATTCCTGTTAAAATTGCAAACGATGCTTGCGTTGCAGGGCTTGCAGAAAATGCCTTTGGTGCTGGGAAAGATTTTAACAACTATCTTATGCTCACACTTGGAACCGGAATCGGCGGTGAAATTTTTATTGGTGGCAAACCACTCCGCTTGCTCCGTTGCTTTTCATCTGAAATGGGACATATGAAAATCACTGACAGAAACATAAGATGTGGCTGCGGTGAATACGGCTGTTTTGAAAGTGTTGCAAGCACAATTGCACTTGAACGTCAAACCCGTGAAGCAATGGAAAAGAACAAAGATTCAAAAATGTGGGAAAAATACACCATCGAAACCGTTAACGGAAAAACCGTTTTTGAATTTAAAGATATCGACAAAACCGCTGCAACAGTTTTTAAAAACTACATAAAATATTTAGGGACAGGTGTTGCAAACCTTATCAATATTTTATCACCAGAGGCAATCATTATTGGTGGTGCAGTTTCTGCACAAAAAGACAACCTAACCACTCCACTCAAAGAGTATGTTTACAGTCACATATATGCCCGAAATGAACGACCATATCCTGAAATTTTAAACGCGAAGGCATCAGGAAATGCAGGAATTTTGGGCGCAAAATGTTTATTTGATTAAAAATTTTATCAAGGAGAAAAAAGTATGAAATTAAATTTAAGACACAGCACACTTAAAGACAAAGACTTTGACTCAAAAGAGTTCGACAAAAAAATTAAAGAGATTCACGAAAAACTTCACTCTAGCGACACAAGTGCAGGAACCACTTGGGCAAACTGGCCAGAAACTTATGACAAAAAAGAATTTAACAAAATCTTAAAACTTGCTAAAGAAATTGAAAAAAATGCCGACGCCCTTTTAGTTATAGGAATTGGTGGTTCTTATCTTGGAGCAAAAGCAGGTATGGATATGCTTGCTCCTAAAAAACAAAAAGTTGAAATCATTTTTGCAGGAACCAATTTTGATTACAGCGACCTTGAATCAAAACTTGAATATTTAAAAAACAAAGATGTTTACGTTAATGTGGTTTCAAAATCAGGCACAACTGTTGAAATTTTGTCAACCTTAAACATTGTTGAACGCTTCTTAAAAAATAAGTATAAAGGTGATTATAAATCAAGACTCATCTTCACAACCGATAAAGAAAAAGGCTATCTTCGTGAACGCGCTAACCTTGAAGGTATTGAAACACTCTGCGTTCCTGACAATATGGGTGGAAGATTCTCTGTTTTATCAGCAGTAGGTTTGCTTCCATTTGCTGCAGCAGGAATCAACATCAAAAAGATTATGGATGGTGCACTTCAAGCTTATAACGAATTTTTAACTGACAAAATCGAACTCAACCCTGCATATAAATATGCAATTTATAGATATTTAATCAATAAAAAACTTGGCAGAAAAATTGAACTCTTTGCAAGCTTTTCATCAAGTTTAACATCATTTGGAGCATGGCTTGTTCAACTTTTCAATGAAAGTGAAGGCAAAGACCACAAAGGCTTGTTTGTTTCATCACTTGCCTATTCAACTGACTTGCACTCTGTTGGACAATTCATTCAACAAGGCACACCAATGATTGCTGAAACCTTTATTGATATCAAAACTCCACTTAAAGATACAACTCTCACAAACATTCCACTTTCAAGTCCAATCAAATTTTTAGATGGAAAAACAATGAACGAAATCAATCGTGCTGGCTTTGAAGGAACTGTTAAAGCACACACCGAAGCAGATGTTCCAATTGCAATTTTAGAAGTTGAAAACATCAGCGAAGAATCTTATGGCTATATGGTTTATTTCTTTGAACTTGCTTGTGGTGCAAGCGGATATCTTTTAGGCGTTAACCCATTCAATCAACCAGGTGTTGAACAATATAAAGCACATATGAAACAACTTTTAAAAAGTTAATAAATAAAAAGACTAGCAAATTGCTAGTCTTTTTTTACTATTTTTTTGCAAAATAAAAAGTCGTGAAAATTTCACGACTTTCATTATTCACTTATTAGCCTACTACACCAACAAGGTTGTTCCAAGTTCCTGGGAAGAACATAAACACAACAACAAGAGCAATAGCTACATAGAAAATAATTCTTGTAACCAAGTTCTTACCACTAACAAATTCAAGACCCACAAGACCAACCACAACAAGTGGAGCATATGTTTGAATGACACGAAGAACATTCATAACAAATGAATCAGCAGGAATGAATTCCCAAGTAGCGTTGATGCACAAAACCAAGTAAACTAAAATTGTTACAGCAGCAGCAAGCATACCAATAACATCTAAAATTTGTTTTCTTACTTCTTTTGCGTTATCTACCATATTTCTCATCTCCTTGATTCAATGATACAACAAATAAAAATTGTTTGTCAAACTTAAAAATTGTTTTAATGAAATTTGTCAACATTTTTTATTTTCAAGCATAAACTATAATAGACCACAAAAAAAGCGTTTAATATTCTTTATTTGCGGTCAATACAAAAGAAATAATGGGCAATCATAATTTTCCAACACACATAAAAAACACCAAAAGAGGCAATATATATTTTGCCTCTTTTTTTGCATAAAAAAAACAAACCTTTCACACACTAAAAATATGGAAAGAACAGTGAAAGAAACTTATGACGCACTTTATTCATCAAGTCTTGAAAGACTTGAGAAAAATCTCGACAGACTTATTGAAGCTAAACATAACGACCTAAAAACAAGACTTGAAAATCGAACTGAAAACAATTAATCACAAACAACCCTTTATGGTCGCATAAAAAAAGAACTCTAGTTTTAGAGTTCTTTTTGTGTTTAATCTTTTATTGATTTTTCAAAATCTGGCGAAAGCATTTCATCAGCAAGTTCTTGAATGATGTAACCATTAAGTTTTTTGCTGAACTTCTTAATCACTTCTGCAATAAACGAAATATCATCACTCCAAACAAACCACTTCATAATATAGTTTTCAGCATTCTTTACATTTGCGTCAAGTTGAAGCCTGATTGCCTCTTTCATCATTTCTTTTGCAGTGTCAATAACCTTGTCAAAATCAAACCAAAGTTTTCCGTCACGAACTTGAATCGCCTTTTCAGTGAGCATACGATTGCAAATCATAACCGACCTTGTTCTGTGTGCTTGCGAAAGCGATGGCTTGCCTTTCAAGAACCCATAAGCAAGGCTTGTAACAATAATTTGCTTTGCTTGTGTTTCAGTGAAATATCCTTCTTTAACAAACTCACGAAGGAAGCAGTACATTCCCATATCAGCCTTATATTCTTCAATAATGAAACTGAACTTTCCAAGCCCGCTATGTGTTTGTGGTCCTAAACTATGAGTGTTTTCGTGGCAGATAACAGCCCAATGGTCTGCTTCAGGGTTGAAATATTTAAACTGGTCTTCGTGAATCAAATTTTTATAAAGTTTCTTGTTTGAGTTTGAACGAACTTGTCTGTGATAAACATTTCTTCTTCCACCACCAATTTTAAGTGCTGGTTTGTCATCATTTGGAAGGTTTTGTGCAAGCACCAAACTTGCCCTATAAGCCCCCTCTTCTCCGGTCAAGGTCACAAGGTCAACATCAACAGCTGTTTGCGGAATATCATCTTTTTCATTTGCCCTTTCATACTCATTTGCGTAAGGCATAAGTTTTGCAGAAACATCAATCAATCGTTTGAGTTTTCGAAGAAGTTTTGTGCCTGACTTATTCACAATCCCAACTCTCGCACCAAGACTGTCTTTTGCATAAACAGTAATATTGTTAGCTTTGAGTTTTGCCATAAGTTCATCATTTTCATAAATGCTCTTTGTGAGTTTTTCATCATAACACTCTCTGCAAATAGTGAACTCAAATTTACCACCAGAAAGTTTTGCCCACTCTTTGTCAGCCTTTGCATCAAGCATTGGGTCAGCCTTTCGAAGTGCTTTAATTTGAAGCTCTAAATATTTATTAAACTTTTTGTCATCACTAAACTCAATTGCTTTTTCAAGTTCATCAGCCATTTCTTGAAACTCTGTGAATGCATTAACAAAATCAATCGCTTTAAGTTTATCGCCATCACGAACAACAATCGAACGTTGATTCAAAATTTCTTCAACTTGCTTGTTGTCACCTGCATCAAGCATATCATTAATGATTTTGTGGAACTCTTCTGCTTCAAGGTCTTCAGGAAAATATCCAAGCCCATCAGGTTCATTCACGCCTTTAGCAAGTTTTGTTTGTTCACCAAGTGCATCAGGTGAAAACATACTTTTTTGCGACAAAAAGAGCTTTTTGGCGAGAATTGCTTTTGGGTTGCCCGCTTGTTCTTCTCTATTCAAAAAGTCTAAAAATTCAAGGTTTTTAGGGTGACCAAGTTTAAGGTTAACACTTTCAAGTTTGTTTGCTGCTCTTGTTAAATGCATAAGCACCAAAAGGTCATTTTTTGAAAGTTTTTTAACTTCTCTTGAATCTCTTTTTAAAAACTTAACACCTTTATAATATCTCTTGCTTGTTCTCTTTTTAAGTTCTGCAAGTGACATTTGAAATTTAAAATCCATAATATTCTCCTTATAATATTCTATCCATAAAAAACAAAATCTTTCACACAAATGAAACAAAAAAGACGCAATCACTCTTGCGTCTTTTGTTAGATTTTGAAATAAACTTTTTACATCTCTTTTCTGTCAGAAAGTGCTCTTGAAAG
Source organism: Clostridia bacterium (assembly GCA_045650505.1). Taxonomy (GTDB): domain Bacteria; phylum Bacillota; class Clostridia; order Christensenellales; family UBA1242; genus RGIG1681. The sequence continues at coordinate 107,637 of JAZRRE010000030.1, forward strand.
AGTGACTTCATCAGCATACTCAAGTTCACTTCCCATAGAAATACCCTGCGCAATTCTCGAAACTTTAACACCAAGAGGCTTTAAAAGTTTTGCAATATACATTGCTGTTGCTTCACCTTCAACATCAGGGTTTGTTGCAATAATAACTTCTTCGGTTCCATTTTCAGCAACCCTAGAAAGAAGTTCTTTAAGTCTAATATCATTTGGTCCAACACCTGCAAGAGGGTTAATTGTTCCGTGCAAAATGTGATAAGCACCTTTGAACGAACTTGTGCGCTCAATAGCCATTGCATCTTTTGGTTCTTTCACCACGCAAATAGTTTTGCTTGAACGCTCTCTGCAAACTCTACAAGGGCTTGTTTCGGTATAGTTTCCACACACTTCACAAAACTTAATTTTTGCTTTAACATTCATAATAGCATCTGCAAAATTTTTGGCACCCTCATCACTTGCACGAATGATATGATAAGCATATCTTTCAGCAGTTTTCTTGCCCACGCTAGGAAGTTTTGAAAACTCATTAATCAGCCTTGCAATAGGTTCAATTTGATTAATATCCACTAAATAAGTCCCCCGAATGCTCCAAGTGAACTTGCTTTCTTTTCATCAATTTTTGCTTTTGCATCGTTATATGCTGCAACCACAAGGTCTTCAAGCATTTCAATGTCATCAGGGTCAACCACTGCTGGGTTGATTTTTACGCTAACCATTTCAAATGCACCGTTAACTTCAACCTTAACCATTTCGCCACTAGCACTGCCTTCAAAAACAGTGTTTTCAAGTTCTTCTTTTGCTCTCATTGCATCTTGTTGCATTTTTTGTGCTTGCTTCATCATTGCTTGCATATTTCCGCCGCCGAAGCCGCCACCAAATCCACCAAATCTATTTGCCATAATAATCTCCTTAAAATATCTTTTTACTTTTTTATTATAATTTATAAACCCTTGATTTTCAAACAAATTTGCGAAGTGCTTTGCATTTTGTTAGATTTTATCAAGTTTTTTTATTAATAATTTGTCTTTTTTTCTTTAATGACAAGTTTTCTGCCAAGCAGTCTTTTAAGCTCATCAATTTCTGTTTTATCTTCAATAATTTCTTGCACTTTAAAGCTCAAGCCCTTGCTTTCAAAAAAGTTTGAAATCTCTGCATAATACCTTTCATTTTTTTGAAGTTCAATAATGTCTTTATCTTCTGAAAAAATCACTGCTGTTTTGCCATCAAGCTCAATTTTTGAAATCTGCCTGCAAAGCATTAAAAGTGACATCGACTTTGCTTTTCGAAGATTAACAAGCAACTCACCTAAAAGTTTGATTGAACCATTATTTTGGGTTTGAGTTGAACTTTTTTCACTTTCATCAAAAATCGGTTTGTTTTTAATTTCTTGCTTGATGCTTGAAATTTCTGTTTCTAGTTTTTGAACCACTTGTTTTGTGACTTCAATTTCATTTTTTGAAAGTTTCTTTTCACTTGAGCCGTTATCTGGGAAACTTGAGATTCTTCACAAATTCTTCAAGTTTTTCAACTCTTGCTTCTAAACTAGCATCAGTAATAACTTTAATGATTGCAGTTTCAAGCACAATTCTTGGTTGAACTGAATAACGAAGTTCTTGCTCAATTTCACTTAAAACTTCAATTGCCTTAACCATAACAGCATAATTTTCTTTTGTGGCTTGTGCTTTCATTTTTTCAAAAATGTCATCTTTAACAACCACAATTTCACGAGATTTATCTGCTAAAGTGTAAACCAAAAGCAAATCTCTAAAATATGAAATCAAATCATTTGAGAACACAAGTGGACTTTTGCCTTGAGATAACACTTTGTCAAGTTCAACAAGTGCCTCACCCACATTTTTTGTTAAAATATGGTCTGTGATTTTAATTAAAATTTCTCTTTCTGAAACACCAAGCACTGCAAGCACTTTTTGGTAAGTGAGTTCATCACCTGCAAATGAAACGCAACGGTCAGCAATCGAAAGTGTGTCACGAACTGAACCTTCGCCTGCCCTTGCAATAATGTTTATTGCTTGCTCATCATATTTCACATTTTCACTATCGAGAACTTTCTTTAAAAGTGAAGATAACTCTTCAAGTGAAACAAGTTTAAAATCAAATCTCAAACATCTTGAAAGAATAGTTGCAGGAAGTTTGTGAACTTCGGTTGTTGCAAGCACAAACACTGTGTGTGCTGGTGGCTCTTCAAGAGTTTTTAAGAGTGCATTGAATGCAGATGTTGAAAGCATATGGACTTCGTCAATGATATAAACTTTATATTTTCCAACCACAGGTGGATATTTCACTTTTTCACGAAGTTCACGAATTTCATCAACGCCATTGTTTGAAGCAGCATCAATTTCTAAAACATCGATGTTTGTGCCATCAAGTGATTTGCAAACATCACACTCAAGACAAGGTGAACCATCTTTTGAACTAGTGCAGTTTATTGCTTTTGCAAAAATTTTCGCAGTGCTGGTTTTTCCTGTTCCACGGCTACCACAAAAAAGATATGCGTGTGAAATTTTATCAAGCTTAATTTGGTTGATTAAAGTTTTCACAATATGGTCTTGACCGATAACTTCATTGAAAGTTCTTGGTCTATATTTTCTATAAAGTGCCAAATACATAAGCGTTCTCCTTGCTTTTGCTATTTTTTCATTATTTTCTGGTATTATTTTTATTATTTTTGCGTTTTTTATTTCAATTTATTTTTGATTCTTTGAAGAGTGTTATCAATCGCCTTAACTTCTTTGTTTAAGTTTTTAGCAATTTCTGCTTGTTTTTCACCATCAAGATAATGCTTTAAAACCTCTTTTTCATAAGGTGTCAATTTCTTTTCACACTTCTTCATTCTCTCACTAAATTTTTCTTTATCAATAAAAAGGTCAAGTGGGTCATTTGATGTGTTTCGGTCAGCAAAAACTTCAAGAAGCGTTTGCTCTTCACCCTCATCATCAAATGTGGTGAATGGAACCGACTCATTAAGTGCTTTATTTTTGCCTGTGTTGGCTTTTTTGATTGCGTCTAAAATTTGTCTTTTCACACAAAGTTTCACAAATGCATCAAACTTTGGTTCAAACAAACTTTCTCCGTTATAATCGTTGCAAGCTTCAATAATGCCAATCACACCCTCTTCAAAAAGGTCTTCAGCTGTGCCGCCCACAATATAATATTTTCGTGAAAGTGAACTGACATATTTTGAATATTTCTGCACCACTTTCACAACATCACTAGGATTCACATTTTTCAAAACTTTATCCTCTCTTTGGTTTTAATTAACTTCTTTGTCTAACTGCTTCATAAAGCACAATGCCTGCACTAACACTAGCGTTGAGTGAGTTCACTCTTCCAAACATAGGAATCGAAATGATTCCATCACAAATTTTTCTTGTGAGTGAGTGAACGCCTGTTCCTTCACCACCAATAACAAGAGCAATGTCACCTTTAAGGTTTGTCTTGCCCATTGGTGAGCCGTCCATATCAGCGGCATAAACCCAAACATTTCTTTGCTTTAAATCTTCAAGTGTTTGGTTAAGGTTTGAAACTTTAATCACCGGCATATAAGCAGTTGCACCAGCAGAAGTTCTTATAACTGTTTCATTAACAGTTGCACTTCTTCTTGCAGGAATAATCACACCGCTTGCCCCAGCACATTCAGCAACACGAATAACTGAACCCAAGTTGTGTGGGTCTAAAACTTCATCAAGCACCACAAACAAAAGGTCTTTTCCTTTTGCTTTTTCACTTGCAATAACTTCATCAAGATTTGCATATTTAAACTCTGTATAATAAGCAATGATTCCTTGATGATGACCTGTTTCACTTGCTTTATCAAGCCCACGCTTGTCAACATAATCAACTTTAATGCCTTTATCTCTTGCAAGTTGTGCGAGTGCACGAACTTCGTTATCTTTTGAACCATTTTCGATTGAAATTTTTTCAATGGTTGCCCCTGAACCAAGAAGTTCACGAACAGGATTTTTTCCTTCTGCTTTCATATTTTTACCTCAATATTTTATTTTTTCACTATTTTATGTTTATTTTTCTTTAATTTTTGCATTTTTTATTCAGTCTCAAGTTCTTCAAGTGAAAGTGTTAAAATTTCGTGAAGCCTTGCTTTTTCGCCCGTCAAGTGCAAATAGCCAATAAGTGCTTCAAGTGCTGTTGCATAAATATATTCAGCATAACTGAAATTTTTTGCTTTTGAATGAATGTGAGTGTTTCTTGCCCTTCTTGCAACATCTTGTTCTTCTTCTGTTAAACTCTCTTCAATCTTCTTGAAAGTTTTAAACTGCGAACCGGCTTTAACCACCGATGAAACCATCTTATTCATTTTGTTAACTTTAACGCCAAACTTATCAGCAATATATGTTCGAACAAAGAGTGTTTGAACACTGTCACCAATCATAGCAAGCACAAGTGGTTGCATTGTTTTTGCTTTGGCTTTATCCATTATAAAATCAATATTTTCCATACTTTCACCTTACTGCTTTATTATATCATTTTTCACATCATATTGCAATAATTAAATTTGCAAGTGCCTATAAAATAAATAAAACTCATAAACACATTAAAAGTATATTTCAAATTTATTTTGCACATATTAATAATAAAAGGGCTTATTTTATGAAAAAAATATTAAATTTCACTATTTTCTTTAATTTATTCTTTATTTTTTGCAGTTTTTTTGTAAACGTTTTTGCCCCACCACCCATAAAAATTCCAAAACAAACTAATGCAAAAGATATAACAGCAAGTGAACTTGAAATCAAAGAATATCAAAACTTTGAGCATGGGGTTTACACCAGCACAAATGCTGAAGAGTTTGAAACCGAAACCAAACCCACCGACACACCAAAAAACCAAAACTATACCATCGTGATAGACGCTGGTCATGGTGGGCCAGACCCTGGTTCAATTGGCTATAAAACCAAAGTGCTTGAAGCCGACATCAATTTAAAAATGTCTTATCTTTTAAAAGATAAACTTGAAAAAGCGGGCATTTCTGTAATTATGACACGTTCTACAAATGAAGCACTTGCAGAAGGCAGAGGCAAATCTTTCAAAAAACGAGATATGGAAAGCAGAAAAGAAATCATAAAGCAAGCAAGACCAAATATGGTGATTAGTTTGCATCAAAACAGTTTCACAAATCACTCACTTCGTGGCGCACAGGTTTTTTATGATAAGAAAAGTGAAATCAGCAAACAAATTGCCGATATGATTCAAAAGGAGTTTTTGAAAAACCTTGAACATAGCAATAAATCAATCAGTCCAGGAAACTATTATATGCTCAAATGCACAGCTGCCCCATCAGTGATTGTTGAATGTGGATTTTTGTCACACGCAGAAGAAGAAAAACTTTTGCAAACTGAAGAATATCAAAACAAAATCACCGATGCTATATGCAATGGAATTTTAAATTTTATCTCAACAATCAAATAATATTTTAAAATAAAAAAAGACCAGTTTTTTCGCTAAAATTTGGTCTTTTTTTATTTTTTCATTATTTTTAATATATTTTTCTTTGATTTTTGCAGTTTTTAATCAGCCATCATTCCAGCATAGGCAGGTTTTTCTTCTTGTTGTTCTTCTCTTTTAACTTCTTTCTTTTGCGGTTGCTTTATGGTGTTTTTAATCATCACTGCTTCTTGTTGAAAGAAGTTTTCACAGGCTTCATTTAAATTCCATTTTGAAAGTGCTAGATAAACTGAATTTTCAAAAATATCATTTGCTTTATTTTCTGCCATAGCCTCATCTTGATATCTCACAAAATAAACATTTGAAAGTGCTTCATAAAGCATCATTGAATCAAGTGGCAAAGTTCTTGCGCATTCTTCTTGCATCAATTCATAATTAATGTTTGCAACTTTGTCATCAACCTTTTCAGCAATTTCTTCTAAAATGCTATCATCAGGTTGATACTTATTTCCATAATTGATAAGCTCTGAAAACAGTTCTTCAATTGAAAGATTGCTTGAAACATAAGTTCGAAGCAGAAGCATTTCAAGTCGCCTTGAAAGATATTTATCTTTCGGCTGAATAATCATTCGATAAAGCTCATCATAAATGCTTGGGAAAAATGTTTGTTCAATTTCATCATTAGAAAGCTTTTGAACAGTTGACCTTTGTTTAAACACCTCAAAAGCATCGGCATTTTTTGTGAATGTTTCCACAAGCATTCTGTCAATTGTATTTCCAAAACTTTTGATATCAAACACTTTATCAAATTCGCTGTCATTCACACCGGAAACAATTCTCATAAATTCATTGATAGTTTCAGTGTAAAACCAAGACTCACCCGCAAGGCGAATCTTTCCAGAATATAAAATTTCTAATTCTTCATCAGTTAAAAGTGCGTGATTGATTGTTTTTCCAAGTGTTTCTTTTCTAGCATCTTTGCTTGGGTCAGAGTTAAACATTCCAAAACAATCATACATTTTATCATTAATATAAACCTTGCAAATTGCGTGGTTTATACTGTTAAAATCTTCTTTTTCATCAACGCCATCAACTGCAAGTTGAACAATGCAAGGAATACCTATCCTTTTGCAGAGTTCTGCAAGCATTGATGCATAACCAATGCAAACAATTTTATCACCGTTTAAAACTTTCACAAGGTTTCTTGAATCCATACGTTTATCAAGTGTTGCATCATCACTTTTTTGATATTCAAAACTTGTAACAAGTTCGTAAGCATAAATAAACTTTTCAAGCGGAGTGAATTCTCTGCCAAAAACTCTAGCTTCATTTATTCTTTTTGCCCATTTTGAAATTTTGCTACTTGCTTGAAGAGTTTCATCAAGAGTGTAGCCTGAATAATTAAAAACATCTTCGCCCTCAACAAAAAGAGCGTTAAATTTATTGCTTTCTAAAGTAGCGAAATTTTGCTTTAAAATTTCGGTTTCATCTTCATCAAAAATTGTACTATTAGAAGTGTTTCCAATAGGAATGCTTATTCTAATATCACCTGCTCTAAAATGCTTGCAGATTCTCTCAATCATTTCACTGTTAAGTGCGATGTCACGAGTAATAATAATTGTTTCTGCATTTTCTTCATTTGCTGAAATTGCAATTCTTGCAAGTTCTTCATCTGAATAAATTTTAGACAAAAAAACACTGTTGTTTGCAATCAACATATTAGCGCCCTCCCTTTAAAAGCGTCTCTAATGTTATTATAACATACTTATTTTTCAATTTCAATAGTGCTATGAAGATTAATTTTTGACAGATTTTGCACTAATTTTGTCGAGTTTTGCACAATTAAATTAACTCTTGATTTAAAAAAGCAATTTACAATAAACTTTAAATGTGATATTATAAGCATATGGAACAAAAAGAATTAGAACAAAACAAAGAAGAATTTTTAAGAATCGCAAGAGAAAACATTAAGCGTGAAGGCATTGAAGAACTTTTGAAGTGGCTTTCTTCAACCGACTTTTTTGAAGCACCTGCTTCAACAAAGTTTCATATGGCAGAAGCCGGTGGTCTTTGCAAGCACTCAATCAATGTTTATAACAGACTTGTTCGCCTTGCGCGTGATGAATGGGGCGAAGAAAACTTAAACCACGAAACACTTGCAATTGTGGCACTTTTTCACGATATCTGCAAATGTTGTTTTTATAAAACTGAAATGAGAAATGTTAAAGAAAATGGCGAATGGGTGCAAAAACCATATTACACAATTGATGATGCCCTTCCTTATGGACATGGCGAAAAATCAGTTTATATCGTGAATGGATACATTCGTTTAACTCGTGAAGAAGCCCTTGCAATCAATTGGCATATGGGCGGTTTTGATTCAAGAGTTATGGGCGGAGATATGAGCCTTGCAAAAGCATACTACAAATATCCACTTTGCACACTCGTTCATCTTTCTGACATTATGGCAACATATTTAGATGAAACACAAACACAATCTTAAATTCAAGGAGAACTATTATGGACTATCAAAAACTTGCAAATCTATTATATAAAAATGTGCACACCACACCAGAATATTACTATGAAAAATTCCCTGAAAGAAACCTTGCTCCAAAAGCTGAAGTAACAAGAATTGCTCCAAGCCCAACAGGATTTTTTCACACAGGAACACTTTTTGGCTCAATGATTGACAAATTTGTTGCAGACAAATCAAACGGTGTGTTCTTCCTTCGAATTGAAGACACTGACCAAAAGAGAAAAATTCAAGGTGCGGCAGATATTGCTTATCAAATGCTTAACAAATTCAATACTTCACCTGATGAAGGTTTTATGGGTGAAGGAAAAGAACAAGTTGGCGCTTATGGCAGCTACGTTCAATCTGAAAGACTTGAAATGTATCACGCTTTTGCAAAACGCCTTGTTGAACTTGGCAGAGCATTCCCTTGTTTTTGTAAACAAACCGAAGGCAAAGAAGACATCAAAGAACGTCGTGCAAAACAACTTGAAGAAACCGGAGCAATCATCGACCACGATGTTTGCCGAAACCTTGATATTGCTGACATTGAACTTAATCTCAAAATGGGCAAGCCTTGGGCACTTAAACTTCTCTCTACCGGAGACCCTGACAAAACTTTCAAGTTTACTGATATGATTAAAGGTGAAAGAGAAATTCACGAAAACACAAAAGATATCGTGCTTGTAAAGAGCAACGGAATTCCACCTTATGCTCTTGCACATATTGTTGATGACACACTTATGCACGTTACAACCGTTGTACGCGGCGAAGAATGGTGGCCATCACTTTCCGCTCACCTTGAACTTTTCAGAGCATTTGGTTTAAAACCACCTAAATATGCTCACACCCCTGTAATTTGCAAACTTGATGAAAAAACAGGCAACAAGAGAAAATTAAGCAAACGTTATGACCCAGAAGCAGACACAAGATGGTTTGTTGTTGAGGGTTATCCAACCGTTGCTTTGAATGAATATTTGTTGAATCTTTTAAACAGTGATTTCGAAAATTGGAGAAAGGCTAATCCTGATGCACCTTACACAGATTTCCCATTCTCACTCAAAAAAGTTGGTTCAAGCAACCCAATGTTCGATGTTGTTAAAATTAATGATATCTCAAAAAACATTATTTCAAAAATTCCTGGAAAAGAACTTTTAAGATTCATTGTTGATTGGGCAAATGAATTCGACCAAGACTTCGCATCAGTGTTACTTCGCAATCAAAGTATGGCAGAAAACCTTTTCTCTCTTGACCGTGATGGTGCACCAAGACCAAGAAAAGACATCTCTCACGCTAGCGAAGTTAAAGAACTTTTCAGCTATATGTTTGATGAATATTTTGACAAAACCTCATCTCTTAACTTTGATGAAAATCAACCAAAAGAAACCATTGTTAAACTTTTAACTGAATACAAAAAAGTTTATAGCATTGATGATGACAAACAAGCTTGGTTTGAAAAACTCAAAGAGGTTGCTACCGCTTGTGGATACGTTGATATGAAAACATATAAAGCAAATCCTGAAGCTTATGTTGGAAATATCGCCGATGCAAGCAACATTGTGCGTGTGGCAATAACCGGCAGAAACAACACTCCTGACCTTTGCTCACTTATGCAAATGCTTGGCAAAAACAGAGTTCTTGAGAGAATTGACTATGTTATTTCAAATTTGAAATAATTTAATAAAAATAATCACAAAAAAAGATATGGAAATTCCATATCTTTTTCTTTTGCAATTAAATAACCGTAACAAAATCTTCTTCTAAAACTTGTTTTGAAAACTCAAGATTTTCATAAGTTCCAGGTGAAGTTTCTCTTTTCACTTCAATTTTAAGAATGTCATTAACTCTTAAATCAAGCAAAAGTTCAGTGGTCAAATATTCTCTTGTGATTTCAGTTTTTTCGCCATTTATTGTCATTGACACAAAAATATCATTAACTTCTAAATCATCTGCAAAAATTGATTCACTATTAATTGCAGAAATCTTCACACTATCAATAAGTTCAACAAGGCCTGTGGTTGGATTATATCTTGAAAATTTATCATAAATATCATTTGTGATTTTTAAATTAACAGTTTTAAGTTTTGTGGTGCTTGAACCCGCTTTGTGTGATTCAATAAGTTGTTCTGCAATTCTTTGAACCACATCTACAGGAATTGCATATTTGGTTTGGTTGTCGGCATCATTTCTTGCTCCACCATTTGTGATTCCCACCAAATTGCCCTCAAGGTCAAAAAGTCCACCGCCACTATTTCCATTAATAATATAAGCATCGTGTTGAATGAGTCTGTGGTCGCAAGTGTGACCCGCAACAGTGACAGAAACATTTTCACTTGGAACATCAACCACCCCACGCGAAATGTTTATTCCTTGTGCGTGGCTGTTGCCAATTGCAACAACCGGTGTGCCAGCTGAAAGTGTTTCATCTGAAAATGTCACACCGGTTGCATTTGTGTTTGAAATAAAGTTTGCAGCATCAACTTTCAAAACTGCAATATCATAAGTTGATGAACCACCAATAAATGATGCTCTCATATAATGATGATTTCCGTGACCATAAAATTTAAGTTTGAAATAAGGATACGCTTTGTTTGCTCCCAATGAATAATATGCCACGTGATAATTTGTCACAATATATGCATCACCATTGTCATCAATATCATAAATCACTCCAGAACCTGCACTTGAAGGTGATGCATTAAATTGCAAGTCAGAAAGATTTGTGTAACAAGACACTTCTAAAACATTTAAAAGATTTTTATTGATAGCATATTTTTCTTCATCAATCACAATTTCAAAATTTGCTTTAAGCCAATCAACATAAGAAAGTTCAGTTTCATCGTTGTTAAACGCTTCAAGCCAAACATTATAAGAACTGATTGAATCAGCCCCGTCATCGCCATCTGTTCCATTTGTTCCAGCATCGCCTTTTTCACCCACCAAACTTTCAAGCCATTCTTCTTCAGTCATTGTTGAAGTTGGGTTGTGCTGTTTCCAAAGTTCATAAGCAGAAAGCCCGTCTTTGCCACAGGCTGAAAACATAAACATACATGGAACAATCATTAAACATAAAAATAATTTTTTCAATATTTTTTTCATATGATTTTCTCTCTTTTTATTATGCCCTTATTATAACATTTTTAACTAATAATTAAAACTGTTTATATTTATAATTTTTAAATTCAAGCATTTTGCACCATAGTCTAAAATTTATATTTAAAACTATTATTCTTTTCCATTGTTCTCATAATAACTTAAATATAAGTTTTTGTTATTCCACAAAGAAATTTCTTCACTTACTAAACATTTTGAAAAAATTAAAGTGTTTCCAATTTTAAAGCAATTATCATCTGCGTTGTTATAAATCTCTCGAAACATACCCATCTTTTCATATAACTTAATGGCTTTTTTGTTTTCGATATCATCTGTATAAAGTCTAAAATTTTTAAAACCCAATTCTTGCGACATACTCATCATTCGGTTTAAAATTTGTGAGCCATAACCTTTTCTTCGTTCTTCTTCAACAACACCAAACCAACCAAGCCAAGCATCGTCTTTATATAAATGATAAGAATAAAGTCCACAAATTCCCATAATTTTATTATCTTCTTTAACTAACCAATATTTAATTGAAGACAAATGTTTGTCTTTGTTTTTAGAAACACTTTTTTTAAGCGCAAAAGTTCCATCTTCTAATGGAAATATTTTTCTTTGAACCCCTATCGCAATATCAATATTATCACAAGTTATAAGTTCTAACTCCATAAAATCTCCTTACGCATTAATCATAACACAAATTTTAAAAACTCAATAACTTTTTAACACAAAAAAAATGCTCTATCTAAAAATGATAAAGCATTTTTCTTTTATTAATCTTTTTCAAATTGTCTTGAACCACAAGCTGGACAAATGTCATCGCCATCTGGAACATCTGCACCGCAATATTTGCAAGTTCTGCCAATTTTGCTAGCCTTTGCTTCTGCAAGTTCTGCATTTGCTCTTGCTTCTGCAATTTCTGCTTCGTTTTTAGCATCTTGAACCGCTTGGTCTTTTTTTGCTTGTTTATATTTTCTTCTAATGAAGAGAACAGCAATCAAGATAATTACTGCAAGAACAACACCTGTGATAACAAGCATCTTAACATAAGAACCTTTGTTATCTTCAAGGTCAGCTAAATAATCTTTTTCAGCTTGATAATCTTTGTTTCTTTCAAGAGTGTAACTTGTGTTGATTGCAAAAACATTTCCGTTAATATAAGTGTATGCAACTTCGATTTTACCTACCTTTCCAAGGGAAGTGTTATCAGGGTCTTTATAAACAATCATATCATTAACGCCGGTTTCTAAAGAACCTTCTTTTGTATATTCAATGAATGTTGAATCATTCCATTTTGCATTAGCACCTTTTGCTTGACCAATTTCATCATCTGCATGATATTTAAATTCATAAACAATGAAATAATAATATTGACCTTTTTCATAATAATCAGTTAAATAATAACCTGTATTTGATGGATTATCACCATATGTCTTATATTCTGTTGGTTTAAATTCTGCTGTAACAATGAAATAATCATCATCAACATTTTTCTTTGCCTCTTTGATTATCGTTGCAAAAACCTCATCATATTCTTCATATTTTGCAATCATTTCTTTGCTTTCTTCAATATATGCTTTATTGTCGTTCATATTGCCAATAATGCCCGCAAAGAAAACAATTGAGAATATAAACACGCCAAGCAATAAACTTAAAAGTGTTTGTGCAGGGCCTGCAAGAATGACTGTTCTTCCAAAGAAATGCATTCTCCAAGGTCTTCTTGGACCTCTTGGTGTGTGATGACTATGTCCATAACTAGAACCACCTCTGTTATAACTGCTTCCGTTGCTTCCAAAGCCGGCTCTAAAGCCACCGCCTCCGCCGCCAAAACTGAAGCCGCCTCCACCGCCGCCACTTCTACCGCCGCGTGAAAAACCTCTTGCCATAAATCCTCCTTTCTTTATCTTACGATATATTTAATTTTTTATTTCGCTAACATTAACTGTTACACATTCATTATCTTTATTTTTAAAAATAAAGTCAACAAAATAAACTTTGTTGACTTAAAATTAATTATTTATTTGATAGTTGAGTGTATTTCACACGAACCTTTTTCTTGGTTTTAAACCTGTTTGTGTTTTCATTATTATTGTTTTTTATTTGTTTTGGTTTTTCGGTTATCTTTTTGTCTTTTTGTGTTTCAATTTTTTGCTTTTCTTCTTGTTGATTTATCTCTATTTTGTCATCTTCTTTTGTTAAAGTTGTTTCACTCACAAACACAACTTTGTTTTTCTCTTTATTTTCAAACAAAAGCATTAAACCAAAAATTAAGAAAATTGTGAATTGGTCACTCAAAACAACTTCTTCAAGCCCAATCACTGCCCAAGTGATAAGAAGCAAAATTTTGCAAAAACTAAACTTAAACTTTGATTTTGCAGATTTAATATAAGCAAAAATTAAAACAAAGATTGCAACAATTCCAACAATGCCAAATCTGTGAAGCACAAAAAGATATGCGTTGTGTGGGTCAAAAGCAAAGTTTGGTCTAAAAAGCCCCACCCCAAACCAAATGTTATGCCAACAATTTTTATAGTCTTTAAAATAATCTTTCCAAATGTCAACTCTGCCATTCAAAACTTCATTTAAAAAGCTGTCGCCGTGATTATACAAAAACATTCTATCATAAATATCTGCAATATATGACCTGCCCACAATGCAAAGCACCACAACCAGCCCCGCAAAAGCAATTAAATATTTAATAGCTTTTTTGCGAAGTTTTATCACAAGTGCAATCATAAAATAAAGCACAAAAAGTACAAGCATAATAAGGAACACTTTTGAAAGTGTAAGTACACCAAGTGTGGTTACAAACACAATAGAAACAAGGTCAATCCAAAGTTTTCGTGATTTATTCAAAATTGAATGAACTGAATAGGCAAACTCAAATAAACAAAGAAGTGCCAAATTGTTCATATGGAAGGTTGTCATTTTAAGACGCATATAATAACCTTCAAAAGAACGAATGAAATATTTAAATTCTTCAAATCTTGAAAGCACAAGGGTTATCCCCGCTGAAACAAACAAGCCACAAAGAAGTGCATTGAAGCATTTTGCAACTTTGATTTCTTTGCGATAAACAAACGCAAAATAGAAAAGTGCAAATACAAACACAAGAAGCATTCCGGTTTCAATATCTTGGTCACCAACAATAAAGCTTTTTAATGAAGAAATCCCAACAATTGAAAGTGTGAGCATAAGTGGAAACCAAAAAATCTGTTTGTTCTTTTTAACAATATCAATAATATATTTTATAAGCACCACAACAAGTGCAATTATGATTGTGATGACATAAAGTGAATCAAGACCAGAAAATGGCATCATAAACAGCATCACTGCAAAAATCTCTTCAACAGAGCAAGTGAACAAAAATAATCCAAGCACAACGCTGACTGCTATCCACATTTTGCTGACAAACGGACACGCAAAAAGCAAAGCAGAAATTATGCCAAGCCCTATAAATAATTTATACTTTCCATAAAAATCTTTTATTTTTGTGAGTTTTGTTTCGTTTGTTTTCATTGTCAGTTATGCCCGCCAATCCTTAATTTTTCTACATTTATAATATACACATAATTACTTCCATTTGTCAATAAAAGCAGACTTTAAAAAAACATCAACTTTTCACCCCACACGAAAATAATTGCTTTTTTTTTGCTTTTAAATTATATTATTAGTGAGGTATAACTTATGAAAAAAACAGAGAAGACTAACGCTTATAAAGAATTAAATTTAACTTATTCATTCTATTCAAGATTTTTAAAACGCTTTTTTGACTTTTTGCTTTCGTTTTTAATGCTCATCATCTTGTCGCCAATTCTTTTAATTTTAAGTTTATTAACTTTAATTTTCAATGGTGCACCAGTGTTTTACAAACAGGCCCGCCCTGGCAAAAACCATAAAGTGTTTCACATTTATAAATTCCGTTCAATGAACAACAAAAAAGACAAAGATGGCAACCTTCTTCCAGATGCTGAAAGAATCACCAAGTTTGGAAAATTCTTAAGAAAATCATCACTTGATGAACTTCCACAACTTTTCAATATTTTAAAAGGTGATATGAGTTTCATTGGTCCAAGACCACGCCTTGTTAAAGATATGCTCTTCTACCCTGAAGATGTTTACCCTTATTACATCGGCAGACCAGGTCTCACCGGCCCAACACAAACCACCGGAAGAAACCAAAACACTTGGGAACAAGTTTTTGAAAAAGATATTGAATATATGCACCATGTAACTTTCTGGAACGATATCAAAATTTTCTTCAAAACATTCACAAGCGTTTTCACATCAACAGGACAATCTCACGCTGAAAGTGAAGAAGACAAAAAGAAAGAACAAGTTAAAGAACAAGAATATTATTACGCTGACTATGTGCTTCGCATTGAGAAAATCAATAAAGCTCAATACGACAGAGGTATGGCTCTTGCAAAACAAATCACAGGCACAAAGAAAGCTAAAGTTGAGTTTTATCCAGAACTTCATAATGCTGAACTTATGCAAGAATTTTTAGAAAAACAAAACACAGAAACCAAAGTTCAAGCTGAAGAAAAAGTTGAAGAAAAAACTGAAAATACAGACTCAAATGAAACAACTGAAAAATAAATCACAAACCACACCAAAGTTTATGTTTGGTGTGGTTTTTTTATTCGCTTTCGTATTTTGCCTTTAAAAATCGCTTAAAACACCGATATTTCTTTAATTTGTGGGGTTTTCGAAGTTAAAAAATTTGCAATTTTTAAATTTTTATTATAAACTAAAATCAGTAAATTATTTTATAAAAGCTTTTTAGGGAGGACTTTTATGTATAGCGATTTTGGAAATATAAACGATATGACTAAAGGTCAGTTCAACACTGCCATTGAATATTATCGTAATAAAGTGAAAATGATGAATGAAGATACATCAATTTCAGAAAGGTCAAAAGCTTGGTTTTTGGAAAGATATGAAGCAAGAATTAAGTCTCTTGAAACAACTCTTGAAAATTTGAATGTTGCAATCAACAATTCAAAAAACAGTGGCGTTTTGGTTAACGAAGAAACCATAACTTTGGGCCGACTTGGAGCCTCAACCACAGCAACAACCAATTTTGACACACTTGCTCAAAACGAACAAAGACACCGCACTTCACAACGTTGGAAAATTGTTGGAGCTTGTCTTCTTCCTGTGGTTGGAACTATTCCATTTTTGATTAGCTGGAGAAGAGCTAAAAAAAGACACAAAGAAGTTGCTTCAAAAATCAATCAAGAAAACATTGAACTTGGCAATTTTATCAACCGTGAAAGAAGACCTTATGAGGCAACTCTTTTAACTTCAACAAAGTTTTCTGATGCCGAAAAAGCCAATCTTCTTGAAGACACAACTGAACTTCGAAGAATTGAAGCACTTGCCTTGTCTGGAACAATCACACCTATTGAAAAAACAAATCTCACAAAGAAACTTATTGAGGTTCGTGAATTTGGTCAAAAGAACGGTTATAACGTAACCGCAATTTTAACAGACCCATCATTTAGAACAAAAGCTGATAAAAACAACATTCAAGTAACAGCTCACGAAACCACTTATAATAGCACACTTGCAACTGCAACAAATTTAAAAGATGCTTATGATTCAATTAGAAAGCTTGAAAATTTGAGAGCAGAGGTTCAAACACTTTATAATGAAACAAAAAATAGCAGACTTGAAACCTTGCTTAACAACATTGATTCAAGAATCACAACACTTAAAAACAACGCAAAAACCGCAATCAATGCTGGTGTTAATGCAATTGTTGCTGATGTAAATGCTGTAACTGCAGCATCTGCTGATGAAGCTGGTTACACAGCAGCAATTAATACCGTTGAAGCAAGGGCGGTTGCAGCAAACGCCAACTTTGGAACAGGTGTAAATTTTGAACAAGCTCAAAAGATGGCTGAAGAGATTGGTTTTGACACTGAAAGTGCTGAATATAAGAAATTTAACGAAATCGAAAATGCAAGAGCCACCAAAAAATCTGAATTTGAAACCGAACTTAACAAAGTTAAAGGTGAAACTCAATTTAGAACAAATATTGCTGATAATATGAATGCACTTAACAATGTTTTAACAACAAAACTTAACCCTTTATCAGCGGTTGCAGACATTGACACAAACATCAATGAAATTAATATTAAAGAAGCGTTCACATATCTTGCTGAAGCAAAATCTGCTTATGATTATTTAGAAAGCAATATCTCAAGCTTAACCGCAGCAGAAAAAGGAACTTTCACACCACTTCAAAAAGAGTATTTAGATTATAAAGCTAAACTTGAACAAAAAAATCAAGAATTTGCTTCAAAGGCTGAAAACTTTGATAATTATAAAACTGAAATCAATTCAGCAATTGATATAACAAAAGACAAAGATACACTTTCTGGTGAACTTGAACTTTTAAAGAGCACACTTGCAATAATTGAAAGTGTTGAATATAAAGAAAAGATGAATAAAATTGGTCTTTCATCAGAGCTTAACAGATTAATCTCAACTGCAAAAACAAAAATTACTAAATATGAAAGATTAATCACTCAAAAAGAAACCGAAGAAGAGAACACAAAACATAATGCAGAGGTTAAAGATATTCTCGATGAAAACGAAGCTATTTTAACCCCTATTCTTACAAGCATTTCATCTGGCACACCTTCAACCGATTTAATTGAACTTGCAAATTATGAACAACAAATAAATAATGTAATTACTGCACTTTCAGCAATAACAGGAACTCTTGACACTGCAAATAAAACAAGGTTAAGAACACTTTCGCAAAGTGCAAACAAATCAAGTGTTGCTGTTAAAAGACAAATTCAAGCTGCGAAAAGACCAGAAGAACTTAAAGCTTATTATCAAGGTGAAATTGAAAAAATTGAAAATGAAGTGCTTGCTTGCATTTCTAAACTTAATTCTTCAAGAACAAAGGCACAAGCGATTAATCAATTAAGTTTATGTTCTGCAAAATTGCAAAGATTAAAATCTGCTGCAACCGCAGACCACGTAAGCCTTGATTTTGACTCATTGCTCACAAACATTTCAGACACAATCACAAATAATCCACTTGGACCAACAGCACCATAAAGGAGAATGATATATGGCAACAAAATTCACAGATGAACAACTTATGGCATTTAAACGTGCAGGTTTTTCTGCAGAAGAAGTTTCACTTTTTGCACACAACCCAAAATATGCCCCAACACCTGAAGAACTTGATGCTTTAATGGAAACAAATGATGTTGAAAAAACTTTAGAAAGCCTTCCAAAAAACCTTGATAAATTTTTTGAAGACATCAACAAAACTTATGGTATTTTGTTTAGGTCAAACATTCCTCAAAAACAATTTGAAGAAGCAGTTCAAGAACTTGCTAAACAAAATCCAGAACTTGCAAAACAAGTTGCATCATTTGCTCTTTTATTAGACTATGCTGAAGAAACTTCTGAAGAAAACACAGAAAATTAATCAAAATAAAAACTCTCGAAAACAATTCGAGAGTTTTTTCTTTATTTTTTATTCTTTGAATTTTTAGAGGTTGTTTTCACGGTGAGCTTTGCTTTTGTGGTTGCCCCTGAAACAACTTTTTTCTTGCCATTTTTTGGTTGTGTTGTTGTTTTTTTCTTTACCGGTTTATTTTCTTCAACAACCTCATCTTTCTTTTCTTCTGCTTTTTCAATTTTTGGTTTTTCTATAGTTTCAATTTCAATTTTATTCATTAAACCAAATTCAACTTTGATATCAGTGGTTTCATTAAGTTTTAAAAGCACTTCTCTTCCTTTAAGCACTGTAAACCATTTTTCTTCAAACACTTTTTCATCGGCAATTCTTGCTCTGTGATAAATCAAACCCGAATAAACCGAAACGATTTTTCCATCAATCACTTCTTCTTTATAATCAATTCGAATAACAGCAATCATAACCACAAACATTAAAACTGAAAGCATCATTGAAATAATATCAACTTTTCTTTCATTAACAGTTTTAACGTGCGCAGATTTAATTTCATATCTAACACATTCATCTAATCTCTCATACTCAATTTCACACTCTGCGAATTTTGTATAGTTAGATTCGAATAAAACAACCGGACCATATAAAAGTTCATCTTCTGCATTAAAAAATTGAAAATAAATATGGCCCCAAAGAGCATCTTCAGAAAATTCCACTTCAATTGTTTTAAAGGTTGCGGTGCTTTCTTCAAGTTTAACCTCTTTATAGTTAACAACTTTAACATCTTCAATCTTTTCAAAAATGTCAGGAATAAACAATGTTAAAACCCAAAGACAAATTGCTGCAATTTTAACAGTCCATAGCAATATCTTTTTCTTCATAATATCTCCTAAAACTTTCTAGCATAAATATTTACACTAAAATTATATCATTTAATAAAATAAAACACAATATAAACTTGAACCGCCAAACAAAAAAACAACCAAAACGGTTGTTTTTTATATTTTTTCAGTATTATTGAATGATTTTTTTGTTATTTTTGCGTTTTTTAATTGTATTTTTTAAGCATTTCTTCAAGCTTAAGTTTAATTTTTTCGCGCGTTTGAACAGGCTCTAAAACTTCAATATGTTCACCATATTGAAGTGCCCAATAAACAAGAGCATCTTCATTCACCTTTAAACTTGCAAGAATTTCACCATCTTTATTCTTTTTGATAAACACATCTTTGCCGAACCAATCAATAAAATCATTGACCTTATTTTCTTTGTAAATTTTAATTTCAGCATTCACAGCCTTTCCCGCCATCATATAGATATGTTCTTTGATATAATCTTTAATGGAGAATTTTTCACCACCAGAAACACTTTCAATCGGTTTTGAATCTTCTTCAATAATTCTTGCGCCTCTAATGTTTTCAATCTTATAGTTTGAGATATCATCATATTTATCATTGTTGCAAACAAGATAATATTTTCCCCTGCTGTTAATCATAAAATATGGATTGATTTTATAAAACTTTCCATCGCCTTTGAGCACTAGTTCTTTATTAATTCCATAAGCACCATATTGAAACTCAACTTTCTTTTTCTGTTCAATAGCTGTGTTTAAAATTTCAATTGTATAAAAAATTTGCTTATTATCAAAGTCACTTCCATCATCAAACTTTTCAAGGTGATTAAACATCTTGCGTTTAAATCTGCTAAAGCTTTTTGTGAGTTTTGTGGCTAAATCTTTAGCATATTTTGTTGGCATCGATTTTGATGAATAAATCGCGTCAATCAAAAATAAAAGCTCTCCATCTTCAAAATCACGTTCTCCAAGATATAGCCCATTTTTTCCACATTTAACAATATCAAAACCATGCTCAATCAAAACATCAATGTTTCCTGCAATGGTTTTTCTCTCAATCTCAATTCCAAACATTTGATAAAGTTTTTCACCAATCTCATTATATGTGAGTTTGTGTTTTTCATCTGTGCTCTCTTTTAAAATTTTTAAAACATAAAGCAAACTACTCTTTTTTTCACTAGCCATAATGCCTCCTATTTGTCACATTATAACACACCTTAAAATCCAAAATAAAGGATTTAAGAGCAGTTTTTACGCCTCTAAATAAAAATTTTCTTTTGCATCAGCTTTAAAAACATCAAGAGTTACAAGCACTTTGCGGTTTGAAATTTTGTTCGATACATAACCAAAATTAATCATAAAATCAATATAACCCGCTGCTTTTGCATAACCCCAATGAAACTTTCTTTGCAAAAATGCTGTGCTGGCATTTTGATTTTCAATGACACATTTAACAGCGCTAATAAAATCTTTATCTTTAAAAATTTCATAAATATCAACAGTTTTTTTCTTTTCCATTTATGCCTCCAACATTTTCTTAAACTCATTAAAGCTAATCATTTTGTTTCCCTGATTTGAAAACTCACGCAAAAAGTTAGTGTTTGTCATATAAACCACTTTTCTCTTAACATCAATGCAAAATGGAAAACAATGTTCTTCATTATTTATCGATTTGCCATTTGCCCATTTATACCCTAAAAGTTTTAAGAATAAATAAAACTTATCTCTTTCTTTAATTTCATAACACACAACAAAACAATTTTCCATAAAACTTCTCCTTATGCTTAATTTTTCTTTGCTTTTTTGTCAGCTTTTTCAAGAGCCTCAAATTCCACTTCTGCAATAGGAGTTTCATCATCCATAACTCCCCAACCCATAATCAAATCAATAATACCCATAATTTTTCTCCTTATTTTCTTATTCCTAAAAAATTTATTCTCGTGTAAACAAGAAATATAACAACCATCAAAGCCATACATATCTCTCCTTTACACCCATATAATATCATACAATAAATCCCAAAAAACGGATTTAAAAACTCTTTTTTAATAAATTTAAAAACTTTTACCATTTTAATAGATTGTCAAAAAGCATTATTTGTGATAAACTGAAAAGCAAGGAAAAGCTTATGAAAACTAAATTTAATGAAATTATTGAAAGCTTCAAGTCTGCAACTCTTAAATTTGATAATGATGACAAAGAATATTCTTTAGCTGTCAAACAAGAGTTTGTCGGAGACCGTTTGTGTTTGAAATACACCCTTGAAGCCGGATACGAAAAAGTGGCAAGGGTTTCACTTTATTATGTTTATAACGATGAAAATGGCATTAAAAAAAGAACCTCTTTTGGTTACACAGAAGTTCCTGAAAGTATGTTTGAAATTGACCATTTTTATGTTGAACCAAAGTTTAGAAATGCCGGGATAGGCACTGCATTTTTTAATATCATTATGCAAAACATTGTTGATTTCGACAAGTCACAAAACTTAAACTCAAAACTTGTGCTTGTTAGACTAAACACACCTGAAGCCACTGCATTCTTCCAAAAATGGAATGCTCGTGAAAATGACAGATTTATTAATGAGGCAGTTCAAACAACAAGAATGATTATTGACAAGCCAAAAGTTGTTCCAGCAAAAAACTTGATTGTCACAAACAACCCTCCACAGTTTCAATAAACGCAAAATAAAAACACACCAAACTATGGTGTGTTTTTTTATTAAACATTTTTACCAAGATTATACGCTTGATTCATAACCTCTTCATTTTTCCTTGCATCGCCACGCTCATTCATTCCAATACCATAAACAAGCCCCTTTTCTTCACATTCTTCAAAGCAATATTTAGTTGCACCACGAATTGCTTCAAAGGTGTTATCCATAATTTCGGCATCACTATCCCATTGAGTTGCAATCATATAAATATCTGCTCTAATTTTTGTGTAGTTAGTCACAAGTCTATCGATAAACACTTTGAGTTGTCCGCACATTGAATAAAAATAAACAGGTGTTGCAAACACAATTGCATCAGCATTCAAAAGCTTTTCAGAAAGTTCATTCATTCCGTCATCAAGAATACATTTGCCGGTTGTGTGACAAGAATAACAGGCTGTGCAATATTTCAAATTGTAATCACGAAGCGAAATGAATTCAACATTATTCCCAGCCTCTTTTGCACCTCTTTCAAATTCTTTTGCAAGAGTTTCAGAGTTTCCACCCACTCTTGGTGAAGAAGAAATTATAACCACATTTTTCATTTTTCTGCTCCTTAAAATAAAATTTATCTACACCTAAATTATAAATAAATGGTAAATAAAAAAGCAACTAAAAAATTTAGTTGCTTTAATTTTACTCAATGCTTTTAAGTGAAGCATTCATATCTATCTTTGTTATTTTCTTTTTCAAAAGAAGTGTTGCAAGAAAACTGAAGAACATTGTGATGAATGGATTAAGCACCCATGTCCACCAATTCATTTGCTCGATTGAACCAAAGTTAATCAGTTCAAACACAAAATCTAAAAACACATATCCAAGTGGAAGCCCAAGAATTGCACCGATAAATGCCATAATATAAACTTCTCTAAAAATGTATCCCATAACTTCTTTTTCGTGATAGCCAAGCACCATCAGTGTTGCGATTTCTCTGTTTCTTTCACTAACATTTATGTTTGTGATGTTATAAATAACAAGTGCTGAAAGTGCTGCTGAAAACGCAATAATTGCAGCGGCGATAGCAACAATTGAAACTGCATCTTTATATCCCACTGCACAATCAAAAAGCCCCATTCCTGCAAGCAACAATATAGATGAACCAATAATTGAAAACACCATCATAAAGAAACGACTTTTAAATAAAAACACATTTCTAAATGTTGATTTATATCTAAAACTTAATCTGTTCCAAACAATAGGCATTCTTTCAATCAAAACTTTCTTTCCAACTTTTGCAGACTTTGGTGTTAAAAGTTCAACCGGTTTTCTGTCAGCAATTCTCATACCGGTGATAAATGTAAGTAGGCAAGTTGCAAACATAATTATTCCAAATGTAAATAAATAATATCCAAAGTTGAATGATGACACATAGTCTGGCATATCATAATGTGCAGACATCGCAACATAAATCATCTTTGTAAGTGCTTGACCAACACCAAATGCAAGAAGTCCACCAACAACTGTTGCGATAAACACAAAGAATGTATATTTGCCGGTAATTTTTGAACTTGAATAACCAAGTGTTTTTTGACACGCAATTTGCGCCCTCTCTTCATCTAACAGTCTTGACATTGTTGAGAACACAACTAAAAGTGTGATGAGCAAGAAAAATACCACAAAAATAATTGTAATTAACCCAATTTTTTCCGCATAAGAATTAAGCGAATATAAACCAAAATTTTCAAACAAACTTAATGCTGAAACATTTTCTTCACCAAGCTTTGAAATGATATCTTGTTTTGCAAGGCTAACCTTGTCTTCATATTTTTTGTTAAATGAATCAAAAAGTGTGTTATCAGAAAACTTAACATAAATATCATTGGTCATCATAAGTGAATTTAAATAAACAACTTGTGAAACCATTTTGTCTTTGTTTGAAAACGCAACTTCTTCTGCCCTGTGCATCAAAAGAGGGTTTTGAACAATTCCTGAAACGGTGTATGTTTTTGCACCCACCACCGGAAGTGTGATGGTGATAGAATCTCCAACTTTTGCACCTTCAAATAAATCGGTTTGTCTTTCAACCATAACTTCATTGTCATTCTTTGGAATCTCACCTTCTAAAATTTGAAGCTTGTTGATTTCCGCGTTTTTTAAATCATATGAATAAACTCTTGTGATTTTTTCATTATCTTCAAATTCCATACAAAATGATTTTAAGATATTTTCTGCACCGAAAGTATTTTCAATAATTTCAATTTCTTCAACTGAAAATCCTGTTAATTTTTTGCTTTTCAAATAAAGGTCTGAAATGTTATATGTTTTATAATTTTTGTTGATTGTCTTTTCAATTGTTGGTTGAACTTCGCCAACTCCTGACATAAAACCAATACTCACAACCACAATGGCAATGATTGTGATAAGCCTTGCAATATGTTTTTTAAATAACCTTGCGGCTGAAATAAAACTTGCTTTCATTACCACTCAATCTCCTCAATTGGAATTGGTTTTTTATTGACAGTAACTTTCTTGATTGTGCCATTTTTAATTGAAATAACCCTGTCTGCCATATCTTTAAGTGCTTGGTTGTGAGTAACCACAATAACAAGTTTATTATTCTTTTTTGAAACATCATATAAAAGTCTTAAAATGTTTTTTCCAGTGATGTAATCAAGCGCGCCGGTTGGCTCATCACAAAGAAGAATTTTAGGGTTTTTAGCAATAGCCCTTGCAATTGAAACTCTTTGTTGTTCACCACCTGAAAGCTGTGCTGGAAAGTTGTTAAGCTTATCACCAAGCCCAACCTCTTTCAAAATTTCAGTTGGGTCTAATGCTTCTTTGCAAATTTCAGTTGCAAGCTCAACATTTTCTTTTGCAGTCATATTAGGCATCAAATTATAAAACTGAAAAACAAAGCCAACATCAGTTCTGCGATAATTAGTAAGCTCTTTTTTGTGAAGCTGCGAAATAATTAATCCGTCTAAAATGATGTCACCAGAAGTAGCAGAGTCCATTCCACCAAGAAGATTTAAAAGGGTTGTCTTTCCCGCACCACTTGGTCCTAAAATCACAACGAACTCACCATTTTCAAGTTCAAAATTCACATCTGTGAGCGCTTTAAATGCCCCCGCTTCTGACTTATATTCTTTGCATACATTTTCAAGTTTTAAAAAGCTCATAATTACCTCTCTTATACTAGATTATCATATCAAAAAAATATCAAAAACACAATGCTTTTTTTTGCGGTAATTTCATATATTATAAATCTTTTATCATCACAATATATTTATTGTCAAATTATGTTGATTATTTGCTTGTTTTGCATTAAAATATAATAGATAAAAGGAAAAAAATATGAAAAAATTAGAAAAAAATAAAGTTAATAATAAAAACGAACAAACCGAAAAGGTAACAAAAAAAGAAAAACTTGAAGTTACACCAAAAAAGAAACGACTTGCTGTCACCATTCTTGCATCGTTTGCACTGCCTTTCATTTTGTGTGTTGCAACACCTGTGGCTGTTTTTTCAAACAACATTAATGAGTTTTTATTCTCTTGGAGTGATTTTATTCCAATGTGCTTGCTCTTCACAGTTATTCTTGCGGGAATTTTATTCTCTATAATATTTTTCTTGCCAGAACGAGCATATAGAATTTGTTTGCACATTGTGATTGCGTTTGCATTCTTGTTCTTTGTTCAGTCAACTTATCTCAATGGTTCAATGTCACTTTCTGGTGACAATATGGGCGGAACACCATCACTTGTTTCAAGAATAATCAATCTCATTGTTTGGGTTGGTTGTATGGCTGCATTTGTTGTGCTAGCAAACTTTAAAGACAAGAAAAAATATATCAAAACCGTTTCACTCATTTTGTGTGTTGTGGTAATTTTTACACAAGTTATTTCAAGCATAACACCAATGCTTTCAAACAAAAACTTTTTTAAAACCAAAGCAGAACGTGATGGCGCAAGTGCTACCGTTAATTATGTAACTTATAAAAACTTAAATAAATATTCCACAACCGATAATATCTATTATTTTGTTATTGACAGATTTGATGAAAATTATGCAGAAGAAGCAATTTCTCACAGCCCAACATTCTTCAATCACTTAACCGGTTTCACTTGGTTCCAAGACAATATTGCACTCTATGGTCACACTTTTCCAGCAATGGCATATTTATTGACCGGAATCGAATATTCTTGTGAACTTGACAGGGGCGAATATTTTGAATCAATTTATACTCAAAACAACTATTTGAAAGAATTTGCAGATGCAGGCTATGATGTAAACGTTTATAGTGAATCATATTACACATATACTTCTGCAACCCTTCCAGATTATATTGCAAACAAAGAGCCTTGCACCTCTTCACTTAAAAGCAAATTCAAACTTGCTTGGAGAATGGTTGAGCTTGGCGTGTTTGTTGGAGCACCTCTCTTTTGCAAATCACTTTTTAACAATATGAGCACTTCTGCTTTTGATAACTTGTTTGAATTCACATCTCTTGAGGGAAACATTGGTTACACAGGCACAAATGATATTGTTTTAGAAAATGTTGAAAAGTTAGAGTTTGAAGAAACCACAAATAAACAATTCAATGTTATTCACATTGAAGGTTGCCATGAAGAATCTTCAAACAACCCAGACAATAAAAATAGTTCTTACTCACTTCTCACAAAGAGTTTCAAAATTATCAATAAATTTATCAACAACTTAAAAGATAAAGGGCTTTATGATGAAGCAACAATTGTTATCACCGGTGACCACGCAGCACCATATAACCACTTTGTAGAAGTTTATAACGAAAGAAGAATGGCTTTGTTTTTCAAACCTTCACAAACCGAAGCTGAATCACAAGAAGCCTTGAAAATCTCAAAAGCAAAAGTTGAACAAAAAAATATTATGCCAACAATTTTTGAATCTGTTGGTTTAACAAGTGAAATTGCCACAGCAAATGGTGACACATCACTCTTTGTAACAGACTCTGCTGAAAGAAAACACGTTTGGCACACCTATGTTGGAAATGTTATTGAATTTATTTACAAAATAACAGGCGATGGCAGCAACTTTGACAATTGGCACGAAATTAGCAAAAAAACATATAACCGAAATATTATGAACTAATCAAAATTCATCACTAAATTGGAGTTCATTTATGGCAAGAGAACAACGTGAGTTTTATGACAAAAACAGCAACCCAACCGGAATCACATACTTTAAAGGCGACCCTATTCCAGAGGGCTTTTACCCAATGGTTGTTATGGTTTGCATTCAAAACAGCAAAGGCGAATTTTTAATGCAAAAACGCGTTCCTGAAAAAGGTGGCGACTATGGTGTGACCGGTGGTCACCCAAAGAAAAGTGAAACCCCAATTGAAGGAATGCTCACCGAAATCAAAGAGGAACTAGGAATCACTGTTAACGCTGACGACCTTGAAATTTTTGACGAAGGTTGTGACGGCACTGATTGCTATAAAATGTATTACTTAAAACTTGACCTTGAAATCACAGACTTTGAAATTCAAAAAGAAGAACTCACTGAAGTTCAATGGTTCTCAATTGAGAAACTTCAAGAAATGGTTAAAAACAAAATCTTAAACCCAAATCAAATTGCCTGCTTTTTGAAATGTATGAAATATTTAAATTCAAAAAATAAATAATTAAAAATAAAATTTAAACAAAAAAACCGGAAAATTTTCCGGTTTTTATTTTGCGTTCAATTCATTATTGCATTGTTTGTGGTTCTGGCTTTGGTTGTGGTTTTGTTACCACTCTAACATTTTGAAGTTTGTTAAAATCAACAACCACTTCATCTTCGCCTTTTCTGTCAAAATAAGCAAACACATCTTGCTTGTTGATATTTGCAGCATAAACCTTGCCCTTGCCCCATCTTTCAGCAAACCATTTTGCTTTGCCAAAACTTGTTGTCCAAGAAAGTGCTTTTGTGCTTTGTTTGTTTCCTTCAGCAACCCCTCTATAAATAACCAAAGTGTCATCTAAATCACGGTAAGTTTCCATTTCACTTTCACTCATAAGTGCTTTTTTGTCAACACGCTTGAAAAGTTCAAGCACTTCTTTTTTTGAAACATTTGCATCTTCGTTTGCATACTCACTTTTAACCCACGCTTCACCAAGAAGTGTTCCAAAGTCTTCATTTGATAAAAAGGCTGCAACATCTCTCACAAACATTAAAGCATAAGCATCATTAACCAAATAAAAAATATGATGTGCATTAACACTATCATCAATTTGCCCTTCCATAACAAGTTTCCACTTTTTGAAATCAATTTGATTTGTGATGTTTAATTGATAATAATCGTCATCATAAGGCACAACAATAAGTCCACTCTTTGTAAATGGGTGGCTAACAATCATTGGTGAATATTCTGTTTTTAAAACAGGAACACCCAAAAGCCCTTTTGCAATATTTTTAACACTTTCAAAATCAGTTGTTTTTTCCATAAATTTTTCACTCCTGTTTTTATTATAACACATTTTAAAGGCATTTTTCAATACCCCTTTTTTCAAGCCATCATTCAACCCTTTATTATATGTTTAGACCATATATTTATGAATATCCATTTCAATAAATGTGTTAGACTTTTCTTGAATCTGCTTTAAAATTTCATCTTTAACTTGAACCGCAAAATCAAACTCATCTTTGGTGATAACACCAAGTTTCAAAGCCTCTTCAAGTTCATCTTCATCAAGCACACGAATGTCACCCGACCTTCCAATAATGATATCTAAAAATAAATCATCATAATATGGTGCGTTTGCTTCGGTGTCAAAACCTGTGCTTTTTGAAATGTCGATATAACGCTGCAAAATATTGCGTTCTTCATCAAAAAACACCCTCACATTAAAGTTCGAATTTTTCGGCGTGATTTCAATAAGCATATAGCCGTCATCAACCAAAGTTTCACCATTCACGCGAAAAGGTTTTTCTGCTTTTGTGATTTTTTTCACAACCACAAAACAGCCAATGTCTTTTTCATCAAACATTTGACTTTTAAACTCAACAAGATTTTTGGTATGCGTTTTTGTTGTCCATTTCTTTCTCATAATTTAATTATAACACCCACATAAAATTTTTCAATAGCCTTTAAAATTTTAAAGCCCACAAAAAAATCACCCTGCAACACAAAGCAGAGTGACTTGTTTTAAAAATTAATGGTTTCAATAACTTTTCCTTTAAGTTCTTTAATTTCAATTTTGCCATCACTAATCACTGCATAACTTGGCCCATAAGCCCCTTTAGGAAGTGAAAGTGAACCAGGGTTGATATATTTGCAAGCATCAACATAATCAATCACCACAGGAACATGAGTGTGACCACCAAACACAAAGTCTTTTTTTGGCATATTTTTAGTGTCTAACTTGTGACCGTGAACAAACAAGAACGACTTTCCAAAAAGTTCAGTTTCATATAAGTCTGCAATTTCAAAAGTTGAAATCATTTGGTCAACTTCAGCATCGCAGTTGCCTTTCACGCATTTAATTTTATCTTTATAATGGTTCAAAATTTCAGCCACTTTCATAGGCGCATATTTCTTTGGAAACTTATTTCTTGGCCCATGATAATAAAGGTCACCAAGAAGAATAATTTGCTCTGGCTTTTCTTCTTCAATTTTTTCAGCCAACTTCTTCATATAATAACTTGAACCATGAATGTCAGACGCAACAAAAATTTTCATAATCTTTCTCCTATTTAATAAACTTAACTTCGCCGATTTCTTTGTATGCTGGCTTTGGAGCGTTAGGGTTGGCATATCCAAGAGCTGCAAGCCCATAAACAATGTGATTATCAGGAATTTCAATTTCTTTCAAAATTTCACGAATCTCTGGTTCATCGCAAATGCCTGTGAGTTGATTTATCCAAACCGAACCCACGCCATAAGACTCTGCTGCCAAAAATATGTTTTGAAGCGCACACGCATTATCTTCTCTGCCATATTTGCTGTCACGCTCATTTGAAGGAATAATGAGTGCCACAGGGTTATACATATCATAACTAGGCCTGTCTAAAACTTTTTCAATCACTTTTGCAAGCCTTTCAATAATCTCTTTATTCATCACAACAGTAAATTTCCAAGTTTTTCTGCACATTCCACTTGGTGCGTGCATTGCGGCATCTGCCAACTCTTTCAAAATTTCTTCAGCCACCGGCTCACTTGAAAAACTGCGAACACTTCTTCTATTCATTATAGTTTTCATTGTTTCATTCATATCACACCTCTCCCACCAACATTATATCACACCCCACCCCACATTATGCAACAATATCACACAAACAAAATTTTCACACTCACATATTTCCATTTTTTGGAAAATGAAAAAGACTTGAGATTTCTCTTGAGGTTTTTTGTTTGGTGACCCCAAGCGGATTCGTGAGGAGCAAAGCGACGGAATAGCAAGAACTTGTTTCGAGCGTCACTCATTTTGAACTGTCCAGCTTGGGGGAATAAAAAAAGCAGAAGCTTTTCTGCTTCTGCCTTGCTGGTGAAGCCACATCAACGATAATCGATGCAATCTCTTATAAAATCAGCAGTTAGATTGTGTTTTGAAAATTTATCATTTTTGTTTGGCAAAAATTAAGCAATGTTTTTCTTAATGAAATTGTAATGTTTTTATGCCGTGAAAGGTTCTTGACACGAGTTTGAAACATTTAGGCTTTTTGCCCAAGGCAAGAGTTAAATCGCAAAGCGATTGGTGTCTTGCCACATTGCCCGAAAAAATGTTTCTACGAGGCTCGTGTCAAGAACACCATGGAATAAATACATCTATACAAATAATTCAAGTGTAAGTCTTAAATATAGGTTTTCACTTTCAGTGTTTTCAGCTAATTTTTTGTAAAAAGAAAAACCCTGATTATCAGGGCTTCTCAATGGATTGTTTAGAGTGATTTCTATTTTATCATCAAACAACTTTATTTCTTTAATTAGATAATCAACTAATACTTTACTTTCTTTTGTAAGTGCTAGTTGATAATACTTTTTAATATCACTTTCAGTTAATTTTATATCTTCTTTATTTTTTTCAATTAATATTTGATGTTCTATTTCTTTTAATCTTTCTTCAATCTCTTTCATTCTTTTATTTGTTGTGTTATTGAAAACCCCACATTCTATTGCATTCATAATATTTTCAAGCGAACTATTAAGTTTGCTTTTTTCTTTTTTCAATGTTTGCAAAAGTGTATTACACTCTGCTTGATTGTTTTGAATTTTCAATAATGTTTTTACTAAGTTATTCATTATATCTTGATTCTTCAATTTGCTAATTAAAGATTTAACGATATAATCTTCTAAAAGTTCTTTCTTTTCAGTTTTCTTTAAACAAGTGTTAAGTCTTTTCTTTCTACCAGAACATTTGTAATAACAAAGTTTTGTTCCATTTCTGCTATTGCCACATTCAGCACAAATTGGCATTCCACAATAGCCACATATCATTTTGTGTCTAAACAAATATGTTAATCTAACACTTCGTGTTCCAAGTTTATTTGCATCAATTTTCTTTCGAACTTTGTCATAAATTTCTGGCGAAACGATTTGTGGATACATGTTTTCAATTACTTCATCTTCGTGTCTATAAACACCAGAATATTTTTCGTTTTTCAAAATACAATAAACCGTGTTTCTCGCAAATGGTTTATTTTTATTTAAAATACCATTGTTTGTTAATGCTCTAATTATTTCATGCACAAACATTCCACTTGCATATTGTTCAAATATGAATCTTACAATTTCTGCTTTTTCTTCATCAATTACAATTTTTCGTCCGTCTAGTTTATAACCATAAAGTAATGTTCCACCTTGAAAATAACCTTTAATTCTTGTTTCTTTCATACCACGCTTAACCTTTCTTGCAAGTTCAGCAGAGTAGTATTCATTGATGTTTACAATAACACCTTTTAAAATTTTACCTTCGGCTGTGTCTGGTATGTTTTCAGTTGCTGAAAGTAAAGATACATTATTCACATTTAATGTATGTTCGTGAATTGCTGTTTCATATTGGTTTCTTGAAAATCTATCAAGTTTATAAACCAATACATAGTCCCACTGTTTTTTAGAACTATCACTAAGCATTCTTTTAAACTCTGGTCGATTATCGTTTGTTCCAGTCATGGCTCTATCGATATATTCATCAAGAATGATTATATCATTTCTTAAAGCATAGTCATTGCAAACTCTAAGCTGACCTTCGATAGATTGCTCTGTTTGGCTATTGCTAGAATATCTAGCATATATAACTGCTGTTTTCATTTATCAATTTCTCCTTTCTAAATTATTTGATTATCTTTCGACAGGAGCGAAATAAACGAAACAGCCAGAGCAAACAAGGACCAAGAAAACTATTGTGTTTTTATTTTTAATTTCTCATAAGCACTCCACAATCTTTTTCCCTTGTTTGAAATGGAGGGTTCGTTTACGCTCCACAAGGCGAAAGATAATTTAATTTGTTTTCGGCATTTGAGAAATTGTTTCTTTGCTTACTTTTCCAATTAAAACACCTTCATCAAGGCAATGGAAATCATCAAACAGCAGTAGCTTTTTATCTTCTATTCCTATTTTACAAACTACATCATCGGGCAAAATGTCAGATACGAAATATGTCGGCAAGTTCTTTGAATAAACTATTTTTTCGCCAGTCTTTTCCATATATTTCATTAGATATGCCACACATGAAGATAAGTCATCTTTGGTTATTATTGGTTTGAAGTCATTTCTTCCAAATCTCTCTAAAAAATAAGAGTTTTGAATAGCTGTCTGCATTTGATGTTTTGTTGTGTTATAGTCTTTGGTTTCTATAAAGTCGCCAACCATATTTGGTGTATAGAACAAACCATGAAAATGCAGTCGATTGTTTATTGGACTTCGTTCCCAGACTCCTGCATATTTCCAACCACGCCTATAACACAATTTCTTGAAACAATTACTCAATGTCTTTTTAAATTGTTGTTCATCACATTTTTTGTCATCGTAGGTAAATGTGCAAAAATAATCCCACGCTTGTAAATTTACTTTTCTCATTAATCTAACTTTCCTTACTATTGCATTTCTTCTTTTTCTTTCCATATTCATACTTATAAATTCCTTTAAACTTTCTTCATCTTTAAATTTATCTTTTAACTTTTCACTTAATACTTTTTTCTTTTCTTTCTTACTTAAATTCAAATTTTCTTTATAGACTTCTTCAAATATTTCTTTATTACTTAATTCTTTCTTTTCTTTACTTTCTTTCTTTTCATTTTCTTTTTTCTGCAATACATCTTTATTATTTTTTCGTTTCTTCCAAGGTTGCTTTTGGTGTGGAATCCCAATGTAGTGAGAACCATCAAAATAAATCTTGGTTTTTGCATAATCTTCCATTATGTCTTTTTATGCAAACTTAGAATTTGCTCAAAAATAATCTTGTAAAAGTTGTTGTCAAAAACAGCTGTATCAAGTTTATTTTTGAAAATAATCTTTTGTTTTTGCATTATAAACCTCCTTGTTTAGATTTTTGTGCATAGAACTAATTGTTTCTAAGCATTTTGTTTTCAACTTTATATGAGAAATTTCTATAACTCATAACTTTAAATGCTTCTTCTAATAACTGAAATTGGTTGTCAATAAAACGAGTCAATTCAGCATCAGACATTTCTTCTAGCATTTCTTCAAGTTTTGCTTTTGTAATTTCTTTCATGTTATAAACCTCCTTTAATTTATTTTTTAAGCCAAAAAAAAGTGCGTAGCCTAAAAGAGAATAGATTTTTACATCTATACACTTTTGGAACTACGCACGTATACAGCAACCACTGTCTCTCAGCGAGAATCTCGGCTTGCTATCGCTAGTTTACCACAAAGATTTTTTGACTTATTATTTACAATTGTTTTCTATTTGAAAAACAGATTTAACAATTGCAAGCTCAGTATAAACTATTAAAAAATGACTTGTCAATAGTTTTGAATGGGGTGAAAATCTCAAGTCCCATTTTTAGGACATGATATTAAAAATTTTCAAATTTGAATATAAAAAGATGTTATGCATTTGTGAAAAAATGATACATCTTTGCAAGATTTTGAAGTAAAAGTGTGAAGCAATAGCGAAAACAAAGCAAAACGGGGGCGGAGAAAATTGTGCGGGCAATCGTGGAAAGTTTACGCACGATGCCCCACAATTCGACCCCGTTTGGTTTGCACGGGGTTTAGTTTAATTTTTTTGAATAGAAAAAGACGTGTGCTTGTCTGGTGGAGCGAAGCGACACCACTTGTTCAAGACAAGCACACGTCTGAGTGCCAAATAAAAAAAGAGATGTGTTATTACACACCTCTTAACATCTAGATTCATGACAAGAAAAATAGATTAGTTGATAAGTTTTAGATAATTCTTGTAAAAATTGTTTTGCATTTTCTACTTTTGTTTCATCCATATTTACAAATGGGTCATCTAAAACTATAAATGGTTTTTCTTTATCAAATAATGAATCGATTAATGCCAAACGCATACATAAATCAATAGTATTTCTATAACCTTTACTATAATAATCAACAGCTCTATATTTTCCATATTCTTCAAAAGAAATATTAAAGTCTGTATCTAATTGAAGATTTTCAAAATCTTTACTAGTAATAAGTTTTAAATACTTATTTAATCCATTTTTCATTGGGTCTAAAAATTTAGTTGTTAAACTTTCATTCGCAACTTCAAGAAATTTCTTTGCATTTTTTGCTGCGTTTAATTCTTTATGTAAAATGTTCAGATTGTTTTCAAGAAGTTCTTTTTCATTTTCTAAATCATCTAAAGCTGAAATATCATCTTGTATTTTATTAATCTTTGCAATAGCAGAAGATTTTTGTTCTCTATACTCATCGATTTGATTTTGAAATTCTTTTTCTTTTGATTGTAATTCGTTTATATCAACATTTGCAATTGTTTCTTCATTTATATCAAAATTCTTTTCTTTTTTGAAATTTTCTAATTCTTCTTGTTCTTTTTTTAATTGTTCCTTTAAGTTAGATATATCAATAATGATTTGTTTTAAAAATGTGAGTTGTTCAAGCAAACTATCATTTTCTTCAAGTTTAAATTGAGAGAGATATTTTTCAATTTTAGATTTATCTTCTCTAATTGAATTAGTTAGTGCTTTATTATCTTCTGCATTTACTGAAATTTGTTGTTTTATTTTTTCAAATTCTTTTCTGTTTGCGATAATATTATTAATTGCAATTCCATAATCTGTATCAACATCTTCAAAAGTACTAATAAATGATTCTATCTTTTTTTGCAATCTTAAACTTTCTGTTTGGTCTTTTTGTAATTGTTCAAAATCAATATTGTTAGCTTTATTAGTTTTAACATTAATCATATTGACTAAGTACATAAAACCTGCAGACAATAATAAAATACCACCAATAACAAATAATACTACTGCCAATGATGAAGATGATTTTAAAAACACAGCACCTAATATTAAACTTATTATAGAAACAACTGATAAAACAATTGACAACTTTGCTTTTTTGCCATTTTCTTGATTTGCTAATTGTGCAGTTTGAACACTTTCAGTTTGGGTTTTTAAATTATTATATTTTGCAATATCGTCACTAATTTCTTTAGTTTTTTCTGCTGTCGGAATATTTTTATCACTTCCAAAATACTCAACCAATTCATCATATCGTTCATCCACATAGTTGTTTTCTTTTTTTACTTGTAATTTATTTTCGTTTTTAGAAACAGTTTTTTCTAGGGTGATATATGATTCAATCTCTGTTAAACTAGTGTTTTTATTGTTTAAAACATCTTCTTTTTCTTTAATGCTATTTTTTGTTTTTGTTGTTTGATTATTAAGTTTATCAAACAACTCCTTATTTGCTACCTTTTGCTGAACTTTGCTATATTCTTTTATTTGAATTTTTATTTTATCTTGTTCTTTTAATAAATCAATAATATCATTATCGTGTAAATCAACTTGTTTTTGTATATCATTTATAGCTAAAGCACTTGTATTTAACTCATTAATTTTGCCAATAACATCATCTAAACTGGTTTCAATCTCTTGAATTTGACCAGAACCTCTTGTGTTATGTAAAGAAGATATTTTTTTCTTTAATTTCTCTTGAGATTCTTCATAGTTATAAGTATCGGTTGTTCCTTGAATAAGGTTTGTTAGTTTATTTGATATACTTTCATTAATACTTGAATTTAAAACTTTTTGAGGAATAAAAGAACTTCTTTCAAAAGCGTCTTCATCTAAACCAAAAACTTCTTCTCCAATATTTTCGGAATAATCCTTTGTCTTTTTTCCTGTTGCAAGGTCTATAATTGAAAATGTATCTTCAGAATTATTTTTTCCGAAAAAGCGTTCTATTCTATATTGTTTACCATTTACTTCAAATTCAATATTACCACCAAAATTTCCACCTTGCCAAGGTGTGTATTTTTTTCTTTCATTTTCATCTAATTTATGTTTGGTAGTTGATGGCAACCCATAAAACATCGACTTAATAAATGTTGCAAAAGTGCTTTTTCCCCAACCATTTTCTTCTTTAATACTATTAAACCCTTCGGAGAAGTTAAATTCAAAATTATTTAATTTGCCAAAGTTTTCAATATGACATTTAATTAATTTCATATTACAAATCCTCCCCAAACAATGATTTTAAACCAACTAATATTGTTTGTTCTTTTTCTTCATCTGTTAAGTTTGATGATAAAACTTGCCTGATAAATTCACCTCTTAAAGATATATCTTTTTCTACATCCTTCAAAGTTACTTCTAAAACAGATTCATCTTTTATTTTAGCAAAAAAGAATTTTTCTAATTTTTGTTCAAGCATTGTTAAATGCTTATCTAATTTTATATTGTATTTTCCTTTCAGAGTAATCTTTAATAAGTTATCTTTAGAAACTTCTTTTGTTTTTTCTATAATTTGTTCTTCGATGTCAAACCAATTATTATAATTTGTAATATCAAATTCAATTTCAACTAATTGTCTTTTTGCAAATGGTATAAATTGCGATGAAATAGAAGAATCTTCTATATCTAGCAAAACAAACCCTTTTTCACCACATTCATCAAAACCTCTTCCTTCCAAACAACCAGAATAACAATAAACCCCTCGTTTGTCTAAAGCGTCTTGAACATAATAATGTATGTGTCCTAAAGCTAGATAATCTATATTTTTGTTTTTTAGTTTTGTTAAATTTATTGTTTCTGCTTTTTCTTTTGAATCATACTTACTAATTTGACCATGCATAACAACAATATTTAAGTTATCTGAATTAAGGGTTAATGTATCATATATTGTAGCAGAGTTGTTTTCATCCACAATAGCACCACTAATTCTAATATTTGCATATTCGAAAGATGTCCATTTTTTATCAAATATCTTTAAATTTTTAGGCATTTCTTCAATTAAAGATATGAAATTACTTTCATCATGATTTCCACTTAAATACAAAAAGTCAATATTTGTATTTTTTGTAATTGTATTTAAAACTCTAGTTTTTGTTAGATTTGTTATTCTTGCTGTATCAAACATATCACCAGCAATAATAATTCCTTTTACATTATTCTCAACAGCATAAGCAACCATTCTTTCGAATGTGTTAAGGATTTCTTTTTTTCGTTCTTTTGCTTTTTGAGATGATAAATTTGTTTCCATTTTACTATCTAAATGAATATCTGCACAGTGTATAAACTTCATAATTTTTCCTCACTTAAAATTTAGTTAATCTTCTAATAAGTCATTAAAATCATCATCATTTTCTAGTTCTTCGATTTTACTTTCAATAAGTTCATCATATTTATCATAAATGTCAGTATATAAGCATTCATAATTATTTAATTGGCATTCTTTTGCAATTAATATATGTTTTATTTCTTCTGCATCATA
>JAZRRE010000031.1:0-165160 GCA_045650505.1 Clostridia bacterium
AAAATAAAATGTTTTACATAAATCACGATTTAATGTAAAATAAAATAGAAATAATATAATAAAAAAAGGATAAAAAATGGAAAGAGGTTGTGGAATTTTATTACCAATTTCATCACTCCCAAACAAATATGGCTACGGTTGTTTTTCAAAAGAGGCCTATGAGTTTGTTGACTTTTTGAGTGAGCTTGGTATGAAGTATTGGCAAATATTGCCACTTGGCGAAGTTGATAATGTTGGTTCACCTTATTCAAGCGTTTCTGCGTTTGCTGGAGAGCCGCTTTATATCGACATTGAAAAATATTTAAATGCTGATGAAATTGAGTTTTATAAGCTTAATTCAAACCTTCCTCTTTGGTCGTACAGAGAGAGAAAGAAAGAGGCTCTTCGCTATGTGTTTGACAAGCTTTATTATTCAACAAACATAGATAAGTTTATTGAAGAAAATGAATATTGGGTTTATGATTATGCGGTTTATATGGTTCTTCAAGAAGAGCTTAAAACAACCTATTCTTATTTCCCAAAAGAATATAAAAACAATGACTCACCTGAAACAATTAAGTTTATTCAAAGCCACAGTGAAGATATTGTTTATTATATATTCCTTCAATATTTGTTCTTCAAACAATGGACAGAACTTAAAACTTATGCTAACAAAAAAGGTATAAAAATTATTGGTGATGTTCCTATCTATTGTTCAATGGATAGCGTTGATATGTATTCAAGTTCAAGATGCTTCCAACTTGACCAAAACAAACGCCCACTCTTTGTGTCTGGTGTTCCTGGAGATTACTTTAATCCAGAGGGTCAAATTTGGGGCAATCCACTCTATGATTTTAACTATATGAAACAAACAAAATATCATTGGTGGGTTCAAAGACTTAAACATTTAACAAAGCTTTATGACCTTATTCGAATTGACCACTTTAGAGCTTTTGAATCATATTTTGCAGTTCCTTATGGTGATAAAAATGTTAAGCGTGGAAAGTGGCGTCAAGGTCCTGGAATTGACATTTTTAAAGAGTTTGAAAGAAACCATATTGACAACTTAATTTTAGAAGACCTTGGTGATATTTCAGATGAGGTTCGTGCACTTCGCAAACAAACCGGTCTTGCTGGAATGAAAGTTATGCAGTTTGCTTTTGATGGCGACAGCAAAAACCTTCACCTTCCACACGATTATGAAAGAAACAGTGTTGCTTATCTTGGCACTCACGATAACGATACTTTTATGTCTTTCTTAAAAGATAAGAAAATGAAAGACAGGTTCTGTGAATATTTGCACCTTCCAAAAAATACACCAAATGATATTGTTACAAAAATGGCTATTGAAAATTTAATTTCAACCAATTCAGTGGTTTGTGTGCTCACAATGCAAGACATTTTGTGTGAGGGCAGTGAATGTAGAATCAACACTCCGGGCACAGATAAAGGTAATTGGGAATATCGTTTGAAGCCAAACTATAAAGAAGGTAGATATTACGAATATTTAAAACAACTTATCAAAAACAAAAATAGATAGAAATTAAAATTTAATATCGAATAAAATAATAAAAAGGAAAATTTATGGATAAATCTAAAGAAATATATTTGTTCCACCAGGGAACATATTACCACGCATATAATCTTCTTGGTTGCCACCCAGAAGGTGACGGTGCTTGGTTTAGAGTATGGGCACCAAATGCGAAAGAAATTAGCGTTGTTGGTGATTTCAATGGTTGGAACACTGAAGCCGCTAAAATGAAAAGAGTTGAAAATAGTGGTGTGTGGGAAGTGTTTGTCGAGAGCACAAAACAATATGACAACTATAAATATAGAATTATCGCAAACGATGGTAGAGAAATTTATAAGGCTGACCCTTATGCAGTTCACAGTGAAAACAATTGGGGAAGCTGCTCAAAGGTTTATGACTTTGCAGACTTTGAATGGACAGATAAAAAATATTACGAAGAAAAAGCAACTGAAAATCATTATGAAAAACCAATGAACATTTATGAAGTTAGCCTTGCTGGTTGGAAAAGACACGATGATGGAAGCTATTACACATACCGCGAACTTGCCGATGAGCTTGTGCCATACGCAAAAGAAATGGGTTACACACATCTTGAAGTTATGCCACTAACAGAGTATCCATTCGATGGTTCTTGGGGTTATCAAGTAACAGGTTACTTCTCTGTCACAAGCAGATTTGGAACACCTGAAGACTTTAGATATTTCGTTAACAAATGTCACGAAAACAGAATTTCAGTTATTATGGATTGGGTTCCAGCACATTTCCCAAAAGATGAGCACGGTCTTGCTGAATGGGACGGCAGCTATCTTTATGAAAATCAAGGTTGGGACAGAATGGAGCATAAAACTTGGGGAACCAGAAGATTTGACTATGGCAGACCAGAAGTTCAATCATTCCTCATCAGCTCCGCAACATTCTTTATTGATAAATATCACATTGACGGAATTCGAATTGATGCAGTTTCATCAATGCTTTATTTAGACTATGATAAAAACGATGGCGAATGGACACCTAATGAATACGGTGATAACAAAAACCTTGAAGCAATCGCTTTCCTTCGCAAATTAAATTCAGTAGTTTTAACAGAGTATCCAAATGTAATCACTATTGCTGAAGAATCAACTGCTTGGCCAATGGTGACTAAACCATCATATATCGGTGGTCTTGGATTTAATTATAAATGGAATATGGGTTGGATGAACGACACTCTTTCTTACATCTCAATTGACCCATTCTTCAGAAAAGACAATCACAACAAACTTACATTCTCAATGTTCTATGCATTCTCTGAAAACTTCATTCTTCCAATATCTCACGATGAGGTTGTTCACGGAAAGTGTTCACTTCTCAACAAGATGTATGGCGATTACAATCAAAAATTTGATTTGATGAGAACATTTATGATGTTTATGTATGGTCACCCTGGAAAGAAGCTTTCATTTATGGGCAATGAATTTGCTCAATATGATGAATGGAAGCACGATAGAGGAATTGACTTTATGCTTCTTGAATTTGACAAGCATAAACAAATGCACGAATTTTCAAAAGCATTAAACAACTTCTATATTTCAAATAGTGAAATGTATGAAATTGATTATTCTTGGGAAGGCTTCAAATGGCTTGCTGCTGATGACAGAGACCACAATATTGTAGCCTTTGAAAGAAGAAACAAAAAAGGCGACTTAATTATTGCCATTTGCAACTTCTCACCTATTCGTCACGAAAATTATAGACTTGGGGTTGAAGAAGGTGCTTATGCCGAAGTTTTAAATACAAATGATTCTAGATTTGGTGGAAATGGAACACTTTGTGGTGATGTTGAAAGTGAACACTTCAAAATGAATGGTTACGACAACTCAATTGTGGTTAACATTGAACCAAATTCTGCTGTATATTTTAAAAAGAAAGAAATTATTCTTGATATTGATTCAAGATTTAGCATTGACTCTTATGACCATAAACTTGGCAAGAGAAATTCAACAAAAGAAGCAAAGAGTATTGTTTCAAAAATAATTGAAGCAAAAACTGCTTTTGCTGCTGAACCAATGAGAGATGATTTCATTTACACTTCAAGTGATTCAACAAACAATGTCGATGAAATAGTTGAAGAAGCTGAAGTTAAAACAGAAATAAAAACCGAAACAACAAAAATTAAACGCCCAAAGGGAAGACCAAGAAAACCGGTTGACCCAAACGCTCCTGAAAAAATCAAGAGACCAAAAGGCAGACCAAGAAAACCGGTTGACCCAAATGCTCCTGAAAAAATCAAGAGACCAAAGGGAAGACCAAGAAAGCCGGTGGACCCAAACGCACCAGCGAAAATTAAACGCCCAAAAGGCAGACCTAGAAAAAATGCAAACCCTGCTGTTTAACAAATCTTTAGGTTAAATAAGCAAACACAAACTTTTTACAGAAAGTAAAAAATGGAGAAATTATGGAAAAGAAAACAACAACAAAAACAAAAAAGGCAGAAGCAACAAAATCGACAAAAACAACAAAAACTGCAAAAACAACAACAAAAGTTGCTAAAGCTAAAGATGTTGAAATTAGAAAAAGAATTTTGTTCGTAGCTTCTGAAGCTCAACCATTTTGTGCAACAGGTGGTCTTGCTGATGTGTGTGGAAGTCTTCCAAAAGAGGTTAAAAAGAATGACCCATCAATTGATATAAGAACAATAATTCCACTATACAGCAACATTCCTGATTGCTTTAGAAAAGACTTCAAATTTATCGGTCATATTTATGTTACGCTCTCTTGGAGAAAAGAGTATGCCGGTGTGTTTGAATACGATTATGAAGGTGTTAAATATTATTTCATTGATAATGAAAAATACTTCAAACGTGATGGTGGTGAATACGGTTACTTTGATGATGCTGAAAGATTTGCATTCTTTGCAAGAAGTGTGCTTGAAATCTTACCGGTAATCGATTTCTTCCCAGACATCATTCACGTTAACGATTGGCAATCAGCACTCATTCCTACATATCTTAAAACTTGTGAATGGAATGATGAAAGATATTCAAAAATCAAAACAATCCTCACAA
Source organism: Clostridia bacterium (assembly GCA_045650505.1). GTDB lineage: Bacteria > Bacillota > Clostridia > Christensenellales > UBA1242 > RGIG1681. The sequence goes on from JAZRRE010000031.1 coordinate 4,555, forward strand.
TTCACAACATTATCTTCCAAGGCAGATATGGTAAGCAAATTTTAACCGACGTGCTTGGTATTGACCAAAAATATGACAGCCTTCTTGATTGTGATGGTGATGTTAACATTTTAAAAGCTGCGATTGTTACTTGCGACAAGTTCACAACCGTTAGCCCAACATATGCAGAAGAAATCAAATTCCCAGAATACGGACACGGATTGTCTTCAATTGTTAAAGAAAATGAAGGCAAACTTAAAGGTATCTTGAATGGTCTTGATTATGACTTCTATAATCCAGAAACAGATAAAGTTATCTATAATAATTACAGCATTCAAGATAAAACAAACAGAGCAAAAAATAAAGAAATTCTTCAAAAAGAAATGGGTCTTGAAGTTAACCCAGACAAGCCAATTGTTGCATTCGTTTCAAGAATGTCAGTTTATAAAGGCTTTGACCTTATTAAAAGTTGCATTGAAAGACTTATCGATGAACTTGATATCCAATTCGTTGGTGTTGGTTCAGGTGAAAGAGAATATGAAGATTTCTTTAGATACTTAAACAACAAATATCCAGGAAAAGCTCACATTTCTCTTGGATTCAGCCTTGAAATTGGTAAAAAGATTTATTCAGCAGCAGATATTTATGTTATGCCATCGCTCACAGAGCCATGTGGTCTTTCACAAATAATCGCTTCAAGATATGGTGTTGTTCCTATCGTTCGTGAAACAGGTGGACTTAAAGACACAATTCGTGACTTTGGTTGCCTTGGTGGTGGAAATGGTTACACATTCACAAACGCAGTGGTTAATGACCTTGAATATTCAATCAGAAGAGCTGTTGAAGACTACCAAGATAAAGAAGGTTGGGCAGAAAAAGTTAATACTGTTATGAACCTTGACTTTAGCTGGAAAAACACAGCAACAAAATATATTGAAACTTATAACGAAATTTAGGAGATATTATGTTAACAAAAGCACAGATTGATGGTGCCGAAAAGTCACTTAATAATTATCTTTTAAGACATTATGGTGTTGACATTGAGAATGCAACAAACAGTCAGCTATACTACGCACTTGCAAGAGTTGCTGAATGGTTCTTATATGAACGCAAAGGTGATATTGCAACAGACAAAAACAAAGAAAGACGCACAATTCATTATATGTCAATAGAATTTTTGCTTGGCAGAAATTTGAGAAATAATCTCTGGAATGAAGAGCTAGAAGGTGTTTTTAGAAACCTTCTAGCTAGCAAAAACAGAAACATTGATGAAGTTTATGAAATTGAAAAAGATGCAGGACTTGGCAACGGTGGTCTTGGAAGACTTGCCGCTTGCTTTTTAGACTCTCTTGCAAGACTTGGTTATCCTGCATTTGGTCATTGCATTAAATATGAATACGGTCTATTCAATCAAAAAATTGTTGATGGTGTTCAAATTGAAACACCTGATGAGTGGTTTGATACCGGTCGTGTTTGGCTTGAAGAAAGAGAAGACCAAGCAGTTGAAATTTTGCTTGGTGGACAGGTTAAGCAATATTACACAGAGTATGGTTTGAGCTATGCTTACGAAAATGCAACCGAAATTCAAGCGATTCCATTTGATATGCTTATTGGTGGTTACGGTTCAAAAACAGTTTCAACTTTAAGACTTTGGGAAGCTCATGCTAAAAACAAATTTGACCTTGATTTATTTGATGACGGCAAATATGTTGAAGCACTTCGTGAAAGAACAGAACTTGAAGCAATTAATAAAATGCTTTATCCATCAGACCATTGTGAAAATGGAAAAATGTTGAGACTCATTCAACAATACTTTTTAGTTTCTGCTGCAATGCAAAACATTTTGAATAATTATTTCAAAACACATAAAGACCCAAAGAAAATTCCAGAACTTGTTGGTGTTCATATCAACGACACACACCCTGTTCTTTGCATTCCAGAACTTATGCGTCTTTTAATGGATAAGTATGGTCTTGGTTGGGAAGATTCTTGGGAAATTGTTAAAAAGACTGTCAGCTATACAAACCACACAATTTTAAGCGAAGCGCTTGAAGTTAAACAACTTCACGCAATCGAAAAAATTATGCCAAGAATTGCGATGATTATTCGTGAGCTTGACAGAAGATTTAGATTAGACCTTAATGAATTTTTCAAAAACGACTTTAGAAGAGTTGAGTCAATGGCAATCATTTCAGGTAATAATGTTTATATGGCAAATCTTGCAATTTATGCAAGTTATGCAGTTAACGGTGTTGCAAAACTTCACAGTCAAATCTTAAAAACAAGATTATTTAGAGATTATGCTGAAATGTTCCCAGGAAAGTTTAAAAACGTTACAAATGGTGTAACACACAGGCGTTGGATTGCTCAATCAAACCCAGAGCTTGACAATCTTATCTGCTCACTTATTGGTGATAAATATTACACAGAGCCACAACTTTTAGAAAGACTTATGGCTTATGAAGAAGATGAAAAAGTTTTAGACAAACTTGCAGAAATCAAATTTAACAACAAGAAAAAGTTTGCTGATTTTATGCTCAAAAAACAAGGTGTTGTGCTTGACCCAAAAGCAAGATTTGATGTTCAAGTTAAGCGTATTCACGAATATAAACGCCAACTTATGAATGTTCTTAAAATCATTTATATTTGCAACAAAATCAAGGCTAATCCTGAAGAACCTGTAACACCACAAGTGTTCATCATTGCAGGAAAAGCAGCCTCTGGTTACTATATGGCAAAGAGAATCATTAAACTTATCAACGAACTTGCAAATGAAGTTAATAATGACCCAATTTTGTCTTCAAAAATCAAAGTTGTGTTTGTTGAAAACTTCAATGTTTCAATTTCAGAGCTTTTAATGCCAGCAACTGAAGTTTCAGAGCAAATTTCACTTGCAGGTCGTGAAGCATCGGGAACAGGAAATATGAAAGCTGTTATGAATGGTGCAAGAATGATTTGCACAGTTGATGGTGCAAATATTGAAATTGCAGACCACTGCGGTCATGACACACAATTTGAATTTGGTCTTCTTGCTGATGAAGTTGAGAAAATTAAAAATCGTGGTTACAACGCGATGGATTATTATATTGGCAGTGAAAAAGTTAGAAGCGTTATTGATAAACTCAATGCTGGTGTTGGCAACGAAAACTTTAGTGATATTGCTGACTACTTGCTTGGTTATTCAGATAAAAAAGATTCTTATATGTGTCTTGCAGACCTTGACTCATATATTGAAGCACACTATAAAATGGATAAAGCTTATGCTGACAAATTTGGTTGGAACAAAGCTTCTCTCCATGCCATTTCAAAAATGGGCTTCTTCTCATCAGACAGGTCTATTGAAGACTATGTTGAAAAGATTTGGCACTTAACCAAAAATGAAGAATAATAACAACTTAATAAAAACAAAGGCAAAGGGGGATATCCTAATATGAATAATATTGCTTACTTTGACCCTTTGCTTTTTAAATGCCCAAAAGGCACTGTTGCAAAGGGAACCGAAGTTAGCTTCATGCTAAAAATGGAAGATAATCAATCGCCAAAAGAAGTGTACTTAATGATAAAAGATGATGAGGCAAGTGGTTATACTTACGAAAAAATGCAAAAAAATCAAAATAAATACATAAAAACCTTGAAATTTGAAAAAAAAGGCCATTATTGGTATAATTTCAAAGTGGTTTTTGACAATTTTTCTGTATTTATCAATAAAAGTTACGACAACCATTCATATACCTCTTGCGACAAAGGTGAAGATTTTTCACAGCAAGTTACTGAAGAAGAATATACCTGCACCGATTCAATGCAAGGCGGAATCATTTATCAAATTTTTGTTGATAGATTCTGCAAGGTTGGAGAGGTTAAACCAAGAACCCCACTTGTGCTTCGTGAAGATTGGGGTGGCAAAATCAAGAAAAACACAACCGACCCAATTTTAATCAATGAAGAAGTTTTTGGTGGCAACTTTAAAGGCATAACATCAAAACTTGATTATCTTGCTGAACTTGGTGTTACTGTTATTTATATGTGCCCAATCAGTGAGGCTTATTCAAACCACAAATATGACACAGCAAACTATATGAATGTTGATGATATGTTTGGCAGTGAAGAAGATTTCAAAGAACTCATCGATAAAGCCAAAGAAAAGGGAATGAAAATTGTGATTGACGGTGTTTATAATCACACCGGAAGTGACTCAATTTATTTCAACAAAAAAGGCAGATATAGTGAAATCGGTGCTTATCAAAGCAAAGATTCAAAATATCATAAATGGTTCGATTTCATTAATTATCCAGATGTTTATGAAGCGTGGTGGGGAATCGACACTCTTCCAAGAGTGAATGGCAATTGCACAGAGTTTCATGATTACATTGCTGGCGATGGCGGTGTTATTGAAAAGTTTATGAAGCTTGGAGTTGCCGGTGTTCGACTTGATGTTGTTGATGAACTTGACAACAGTTTTGTTAAACAAATTTCAAACAAAGTTAAACAGTTTGGAAAAGACAAAGTTATTATGGGTGAGGTTTGGGAAGACGCAGGCACAAAAATAGCTTATTCTTCAAGAAGAAAATATTTTGTTGATAACGAGCTTAATTCGGTTATGAACTATCCTGTTAAAGAATCGCTTTTAAATTATATTAGAAGTGGTGAACCTTATGAACTTGTTTCAACAATAAGAATGCTTCAAAGCAATTATCCAAAAGTTGTTCAAGATAACCTTATGAACTTTTTAACCACACACGACACCGTGCGTTTCCGTTCTGAACTTGAAACCATCACAAATGGAAACAAAGAAGAAGCCGACAAACTTATGAAACTTGCTTCAGCAGTTTCTTACACAATGGTTGGCGTTCCTTCGATTTTCTATGGTGATGAATATGGAATGAAAAATAATGATGGTTCATCTCGTGGTTGCTTTGATTGGAACAATTATCAAAACGAGATTTTTGCTTGGTATAAAAAACTTGCTTTAATTCGCAAAATGCCTGTTATGAAAGATGGCGACATCAATGTGCTTTTTGCAAAATATGGCAAATTTGTTTATGAAAGATTCAATGATAACGAGCGTGTTATTATTGCAACAAATATGCGTGGTGAAGATTTGCGACTTCGTTTAAATGGAGAGTTTGAATCATTCATCACAGGCGAAAGACCAACTGAAGTTGTCCTCAAAAAATATGATTTTGAAATTTTAATAGAAAAAAAGCAGAACTAACTTCTGCTTTTTATTTTTGATTAATTTTAGGTTAAAATGTATTTTTTAGTGCAAATTTATGCAAATTTAACAACAAAAACATTATTTTTGATTTTTTAAATCTATCACTTTTTTAAAAAATGGCTGTGCTTCAGCAACAATAAAGTCAAAATATTTTTCAGGGTTTTCACGAACCTTTGTTCCACTAACATTTATTTTTTGTCTGTCAAAACAAACAAATTCACATTCAGCAAAATGAAGTTCATTGAGTTTTCGATAACTCTCATCGGCAAATTTCATATTAACTTTGTGGCGTGTCACTTTTTTGAAATAGTCACTCCACTCTTTCATTGGGGCGGGAAAAGCTCCAAGTTTTGCCTCGTTCATATAGATAATTTTAATGTTTTTGTGATGCTTAAAATGAGCTTTAAGCCACTTAACGCGAAGTTTTGCAGAAATAAAAGGCAAGCCTGCTTTTTCGCAAAGTGCCCTTGAGTTATCTTCGTGGTCAGCAACCACCACATACAAAATGTCGCACTTGTTTGCACATTCTTTAATGGTTGAAATATGCCCCAAGTGTGGTGGCAAAAATTTTCCTGGGAAAGCCCCAATTTTAAGTTTCTTTTTTTCCATAAAATTTTGATTCCTTTTTTAATGGTTTTATTATATAATTAAATATGAAAAAATCAAAACAAAACAAACAATATTTTGTTGAAGGGAAATTATGAATAATTTAAAAACTGAAATAATTAAGTATATAAAAAACTATGTTGAGAGCGCACACGCAAAAGGTGTTGTGCTTGGAATGAGTGGTGGCAAAGATAGTCTTGTTGTGGCTGCACTTTGCTGTCAAGCAATCGGCAGTGAAAATGTTTTTGGTGTGATTATGCCAAATGGTGAAATGGCTGATATTGAAGATGCTGTTAAAACCTGCGAGTTTTTAAAAATAAGGTATGAAGTTGCAAACATTGAAAACAGTTTCAAAGACACTGTTGCGCTCACAAAAAACATTTTAAAAACCGAAGAACTTTCTAGTGTGACAATGCTTAACATTTCTCCAAGACTTCGAATGAATCTTCTTTATGCTGTTGGCGGAACACTCGGGTTTCTTGTTGCAAACACATCAAATCTTTCAGAGAGAATGGTGGGTTATTCAACCAAATGGGGCGACGGTGTTGGTGATTTTGCACCACTTGCCTCACTCACAAAAACTGAAGTGTGTGAACTTGGTCTTGCACTTGGGCTTCCTGATGAACTTGTCAACAAAAAGCCAGCCGATGGCTTAACCGGAAAAACCGATGAAGATGTTATGGGCTTTTCTTACGCCGAACTTGATGACTTTATTAGAAACGGCAAAAAAGGTGAAAACTTTGAAAAGATTCTCAAAATGCATAAAGTTTCTGCACATAAAAGAAATCCAATTTCAAGTTTTGTGAACCCTTCAAAAAACCATTTTGATGAAATTTAGAAAAACAAAAACCACACCAAAACGGTGTGGTCTTTTTTATTATTTATTTTTTAAAGCATTCAAAATTTCATTTGTCATATTTTCTGTTGTAAGCCCAAATTTTTCTTTAAGGGTTGCAACGGGGGTATTGCTTGTGAACTCTCTTTCTGCACCAAAATTCAAAACAACTTTTCCGTGTTTTGCAAGGTGTCTTGAAACGCTTTCTCCAAAACCACCGTCAATCACGCCATCTTCAATAGTCACAAACACAGAGTGGTCGATTGAAAGATTATCAAGCATATCGGTGTCTAAAATGTTTGAATAAATTGGGTTTATTAGTGTTGCGCTGATTTTGTGTTCTTCTTCTAAATGTGTGCAGAGTTTTTCACCCATTTTAAAGAATTTTCCAAGTGCCAAAATGCAAACTTTTTCACCGCTTTTCACCGTTTCAAACTTTGCAGGAAAATATGATTTTTCTTGCGTTATTTCAAGTTCAATCGGCTTATCAATTGAGTTTAGTGGCACTCTTATCACCACAGGGTGAGAGGTTTGGTTTATTGCCCACTCAAACATTGAAACATATTCTTCTGGTGAACTTGGTGACATACACACAAGGTTAGGAATGCTCTTTGTGAGAGCAATATCAAACACACCTAAATGTGTTGCGTTTGCTGCTGTGATTCCACTTTTAAACACCAAAATAACAGCAGGTGAGTTGTTGAGTGCAAGTTCTTGTGAAAGTTGGTCATAAGCCCTTTGAATAAATGAACTATAAACCCCAAACACAGGGCGTTTGCTGGCTTTTGCAAGTGCGGAAACATAAGCCACTGCATGTTCTTCAGCAATTGTCACATCAACAAATCTTTCAGCATAAGTGTCGCGAAGGTCTTGTGTGAAACCACAAAGCCCCGGTGTTGCTGCAGTCACCACCACCACATCTTTATTTTCTTTATGCTTTTTCAAAAGAAAGTCGTGAGTGAGTTTATAATAATCATAAGACGGACCTTGAGTTTTAAGTTCTCCGGTTTCAACATCAAATGGCTGCCTGAAATGCCATTTTTCTTTTTCAGTCATTGCAAACTCATAGCCATTTCCCTTAATGGTGTTAATGTGCACCACAATAGGGTGATTGATGTTTTTAATTTTTGAAAGTTCGCCAACTAAAGTTTCAATGTTATTGCCTTCTTCAATATAAAGATAATCAAAGCCAAGTGATTTAAAAAAGTTGTTTTCACACTTTCCTTTGCTTGCCTTTAGTTTGCGAAGGTTGTTTGCAAGTGCGCCTTGATTTTCGGCAATGCCCATATCGTTGTCGTTAACAATCACAATAAAGTTTGTGTCTGTTGTGCCAGCATTGTTCAAGCCCTCAAAAGCTTCACCACCAGAAAGTGAGCAGTCACCAATAAGTGAAACTACATTAAATTTTTCGTGATTCAAATCACGCGACTTTGCAAGCCCACACGCCAAACTTATTGAAGTTGAAGTGTGACCAATATGGAACAAATCATAATTACTTTCATTAGGAGCAAGATAGCCTGAAACATCTTTCATTTTGTCTGGTTCAATAAAACCATTTTTTCTGCCGGTCAAAATTTTATGTGGGTAGCATTGGTGTGACACATCTAAAATGAGTTTATCTTTCAAAAAGTCAAACACATAGTGAAGTGCAATGGTGAGTTCTGCAACGCAAAGGTTTGAACCAATATGCCCACCAATTTCACTTGCTCTGTTTAAGCACGCAGAGCGAATTTCTTTTGCAAGTTTATTAAGCTCTTCAAAAGACAATTTTTTCAGGTCTTTTGGAGAATTTATCTTATTTAAAATTTCATACATAAAACACCTTAAAGTTTAAATTTCTTCTGGAATAACGCAAACATCAATCCACTTTTTATAGTTTGAAAGTTCTTCAAGTTCAGTGATGGTTAGTTTGATTGCACTGTTTGAACTTCCACAAGCAGGAAAGACATAGTCAAAGCGTTTTAAAGACTCATCTAAATAAACTTCAACGCCAACGTTTACTGCAAATGGGCAAACCCCACCAACTGCGTGACCAATTTTTGCTTCAACATCTTCGTAGGCAAACATTTTTGCTTTGGTTTCAAAAAAGGCTTTGAATTTTGAGTTATTAACTTTAGCATCGCCTGCGCAAACAATTAAAACAGGTGTTCCGTTCACATCAAACGAAAGTGTTTTTGCAATGCGTTTACCTTCAGTGTTAAGTGCGATTGCTGCAAGTTCAACGGTGGCAGAAGAAATTTCAAACTCTTGAATTTTGTCTGCAAATCCTTTTTCTTTTAAATAATCTCTAACTTTTTCAATAGCCATAAAGAACTCCTAAATAATGATACAAAAATATTATAAATGAGGCTTGCTCTTTTTTCAACTAAAAACAAAACAAAAAACAAACTTGAAAGCTTCACTAAAACAAATTTACACGAATAAAATAAAGCAGTTTAATTTAAAGGAGAATTATGGCTTTATTTTTTGGAACTGATGGACTTCGTGGTGAAGTTGATAAATTTTTAAAACCCAAACTTGCGTTTAGGTGTGGAAATGCGCTTGCAAATGTTTTTAAAGAAAATGAAAAGAGCAAAAGAAAAAAATGCAAAATGCTGCTTGGCACCGACACAAGAGGTTCGGCTGATATGCTTGCTTCGGCGTTTGCGTCAGGTGCAATGTCGGCTGGTGCTGATATTTATTTTGTGGGTATTTGCCCAACCGCAGGCATTGGCTATCTAACCAAATTTATGGGTTATGATTTTGGTGTGGTTATAAGTGCTTCGCATAACCCTGCAAGATATAATGGCATTAAAATTTTTAATGAGCAAGGCAATAAAATTGATGAAAAAACCATAAATCAAATTGAAAAGAAATTGCTTGCATTAAAACTTAATAAAAACAATAAATTCGGCAGGTTTTTTGAAAGTGAAAACCTAAAGGCAAATTATGAATCTTTTTTAATTGAATCAACATTAAGTGAACTTGAAAACAAAACACTTGAGGGTTTAAAAATTGTTCTTGACTGTTCAAATGGGGCAGCAAGCAAAATTGCTCCAAAAATATTCAAACTGCTTGGCGGGAATGTGGTTTCAACTTATGCAAAACCAAATGGCAAAAACATAAACAAAAATTGTGGTGCACTTCACATCGAAACGCTTAAGGCAAATGTTTTGAAACATAAAGCAGATGTCGGTTTTGCTTTTGATGGTGACAGTGACAGAGTGATTGCTGTTGATGAAAATGGAGATGTGATTGATGGCGACCAAATTGTTTATATTTTGGCGTGTCAATATGCTGAAAAAAACAAACTTAAAAACAATGGAATTGTTTGCACCACTCACACAAATTTTGGAATTGAGCAAGCGCTGTTAGAGCAAGGAATCAAAGTGGTTCGAACAGATGTTGGCGACAAGTTTGTGAGTGCTGAAATGGAAAGGCAAGGCTTTATTGTTGGAGGCGAACAGTCTGGGCATATTTTCATTAAAGATAAACTTCAAACCGGTGACGGAATTTTGGCAGCGCTAATGTTGTCGGTGATAATGAAAAATAAAAACAGAAAATTATCAGCACTTGCTTGCCAAAAACTCATTCCACAAATAAACAAAAATATTGAAGTGAAAAATAAAGAAATAATAATCGAAAATCAAAATTTAAAAACTGAACTTGAAAAACTTAAAACAAATTTTGAGGGTGGCAGGTTATTTGTGCGTGCTTCTGGCACTGAAAATGTGATTCGCATTATGGCAGAAAATGAAAGTGAGGAAAAGTTAAATTTTGTGGCTAATGCACTTGAAACAATGATAAGAAAAATTGATTCAAGGAGTGGTTTATGTGTGGAATAGTGGGTTATGTGGGAACAGAAAAACAAACAAAATCACTTATCAAAATTTTGCAAAAACTCGAATATCGTGGATACGATTCAGCAGGCTTTGCAAGTTTAAAAAACTCTAAATTTGAAGTGTTGAAAAGGTGTGGAAACATAAACAATCTCTTTGAAAGTGTGGAAGAAGAAAATGTTTCAAATTGTTTTATTTCACACACAAGGTGGGCAACTCATGGTGGTTGCACAGAGCAAAATGCACACCCGCACCTTTCAAACAAAGAGCAGTTTGCAGTGGTGCATAATGGCATTATTGAAAATTATGAAACACTCAAAAAAGAATATAATCTCACTTTAAAAAGTGACACTGATACAGAAGTGGTTGCTGAAATTTTAGAAAAATTCAACGCTCAAACAATTTTTGATTTTATTGACACTTTTAAAATTGTTAAAGGAAGTTATGCAATTTTAGCACTTTCAAGACAAAAGAAAAACACAATGTTTTTGGCAAAACAAAAAAGCCCGCTTTATGTTGCACAAAATGAAAATGGCGACACTCTTGTTGCTTCTGACCCAATTTGTTTTGTTGATTTTGCAAAAAATTATTATTCATTTAACGATGGCGAATTTGCCGAAATAAACGGAAATGAAATTGTGTTTTATGACTCACAAAAAAACAAAATAAAAAAGCCAAGTTTAGTGCTTGATGATTTTTTTGAAACTTCTAGCAAGGAAAATTTTGAAAATTTTATGCTCAAAGAAATTTATGAAGAAAAAGAAGCACTTTTAAGACAAGTGAAAGTTTATGAAGAAAAAGAGGTTTTAAAAAGGTTTGATAAAAACTTTATTTCAAAGTTTAAAGAAATCAAGTTTATCGGTTGCGGCACGGCATATCACGCTGGTCTTATGGGTGCAAAATTTGTTGAGAAAATCTTAAACAAAAAATCTTCAACTGAAATTGCAAGTGAGTTTGTTTATCAAAAACCAAACTTCATTTCAAAAGACACACTTTATGTTTTTGTGAGTCAAAGTGGAGAAACCGCAGACACTCTTCTTGCTCACGAAATGGTGAAAAGTGAAGGTGCAACAACCATTGCACTCACAAATGTTTTATATTCAAGTTTGGCAAAAAAGAGTGACTTTGTTTTGCCTATTCTTGCAGGTGTTGAAATTGCTGTTGCTTCCACAAAAGCTTATGTTTGTATGCTTTCAAGCATTTATTTATTTTGCTCATTTTTGAAAAGTGAAACTGAATATAAATCTGCCACCAAAAAGTTAAAAATTTTGGCAGATAAAATCACTAAATTTGACACTTCAAAAATTGATAAAATTGCCAAAACTTTAACGCAAAAAAATGAAGCAGTTTTTATTGGAAGGGGTATGGATTACATCACAGCACTTGAGGGTTCTCTTAAACTTAAAGAGATAACATATATCAACGCAAATGCATATCCTGCCGGAGAACTTAAACACGGGTTCTTGGCGCTTATTGAAAAAGGCACGCCGCTTTTTGTGTTTATGATTGAAAAAGACTTGACTGTCAAAACAAAAAGTTCTATGAAAGAGGCAGAGTCAAGGGGTGCAAAATCAATAGTTTTCACAAATCAAAAATCTGGTTTTGAAACAGAAATTGAAATTCAAGAAAGTGATGAATTTTTGTCGCAGATTGCTGCCATTGTTCCAATGCAATATTTGGCATATAAGGTCAGTGTTTTGAAAGGTATTAACCCTGACCAGCCACGAAATCTTGCCAAAAGTGTCACAGTTGAGTGATTTTGAGTGTTAAAAAGCTTTCAAAAACTGCCAAAAAGCCAAAATGTAAAAATTTAAAAAATAAGGGTTAAATTATACATTTTTATGAAAGGGTGGTTTAGGGGTGGTTAAATTGCATAAAAATCAAAGATTATAAGATATTCATACATTTTAGTTGGTTTTTAAGTGTGTTTTTGGTATAATTTTATTAGATGAAAAAGGAGTTATATTTATGAGCATTACACTTAAAGAAAACGAAATTGCGTTTGCAAAAATCCGTGAAACAGCCATTATTCCAACCAAAAAACTTGAAGATGCTGGCTATGATATGTACGCAAACTTTGAAGAAGATTATTTTGTGATTGAACCAGGCAAAACAAGAGCCATTCCAACAGGAATTGCAACCGCATTTTCAAGCAAATATTATATTCAAATTGAAGAAAGAAGTTCAATGGCAAAGATTGGTGTGAAGAAATCAGGTGGTGTTTTTGATTCAGGATATCGTGGAGAATATTTCATTATGACTTACAACACCAACGAAAAGCCGTTTGTGATTTCAAAAACCCCAGCAGAAGAAATGCCGGAAACTTTTGAGGTTGATGGAAAGACTTACAAAACTGCTGATGTAATGATTTACCCTTACACAAAAGCAGTGTGTCAAGCAGTGCTTCAAGAGATTCCTGTTTTGGAAGAAATTGAACTTTCTTACGCCGAACTTTGTGAGATAAAGTCAGAGCGTGGCAAAGGTGGTTTTGGAAGCAGTGGAAAATAGGTTTTATTAAACAAAATAAAAATTTTATTAAAAAACCGAATAAAAACATAAAAAATTATTAAATCATAATAAAGAGTGTTCAATTTTGTTTGACACTCTTTTTTTTCTTTTATATACTATAAACTGTAATAATAGCAAGATTAGACGCATTTTTAGTTCTAAAAAAATTTGTTAAAAGGGTGAAAATATGGCTAAAATTTTTATTGAGAAAAAAGAAATTAAATACAAAGTTAAAGAAACAATCGAAGACACATCTTTTGAAATTATTGATGGGCAATATGTTGAAAACACAAAACTCAACAGACGATATTCATCTGATATGTATTCATATCTTGATTTCAACGTGCTTTTTGCAATGGAAAACTTGTTTGATGAATATTACACAAAAATCATTTTGTTTAACGATGAAAAAAAAGTTGGTTATAACCTTTTGAGTTTGTCTAGCAATCTTGACATTTCAATCAAAAGAGTTTCTCCAAGAAACTTTTTAGTGCTTGGCATCAATAAAGACCAGGAAACTCAAGGTCAAGCAAGCTTCTGCTCACTTCAACCAGATGGTTCAGTTAATGAAGTTACCATCAACTTTAACTATATCAACCAATATAAGGTTATTGAGCAAAAATATTTCCTTTTGAACTATATCGAAGTTTTAGAGCCCCTTAATGAGGGTGAACGCAAAAAATTCATCAACACAATTGCAGTTTTCCGTGATGATGGTTCAACCCTTAAAGTGCTTTATGATGAGAGATTAAACTCAAAAAGAGATTTGGTTTGTGAAATTGATAATGGAAATCTTTTGATTTATTACAAAGATGATAACTCTGTTGTTAAAAAGATGACCATTTCTGAAATTTTAATCACAAAAAATGAAGAAGAATAATCAAAAAATATCAGTTAAATGCTGATAAAACAAGTGCATAATAAACAAATATTAAATGGTTACATTCAAAAAACATTATGCCGCATTAAAATTAGTTTATTTAAAAATAAAAAAAATAATTATTTTTTGATTTTTCATTTATTTTATTTGATTTATTTTTAAGTATATATTAAAATGGTAATTAGTAAAATGCTAGAATTATTTTTAGTAAATTTAGGAAGAATTTAAAAAGGAAGTAAAACTATGTCAGAATTCGAACAAATCAATGAAGTAGGAGTTGTAGAGGAAGCTCCTGTTCAAGCTGCACCACAAGGTGAGTTCACAAGAATCATTGGTCTTGATGTTGCAAACTCAACACTTAAAATCTGGACTGATGAATTAAACTTAAAATATGTTAACACAATCAGACAAATCAACGATGCTGGTCTTGTTTATTCATTCAAAACAGATTATCAAATGTATGTTTATGACAAGGCAGTTTATGAAGTTGGTGTTGTTTCTGCTGCAGGAAGCGGTGGCCGTGGCGTTTCAAGATATGGCTCTGAACAATACAAGATTGAAGCTTTAATTGGTATCACATCATGTCTTAAAGAACTTCCAAATCTTATGGACCACGAAGTTTTGAGAATTGTTACCGGTGTTCCAAGCTCACTTGCAAAGAACCAAAAAATCATCACACAAATCAAACAAATGCTCACAGGTATTCACGAAGTTAAATCAGTAACTTGGGAAACAGTTAAACCAATTACTTTTGAAATTCGTGAAGTTATCGTTGTTCCACAACCTCTTGGAACAATGTATGATTATGTTTATGACCCAGAAGCAGATGCTCTTAATGAAAAACTTCTTGACCAAAGAGCTATCGTTATCGACATCGGTTGGGGAACAACAGATATCGCTATTCTTGAAACAGCTCGTGTTCGTTCAACATTCAGCTTTGACATTGGAACTTCTGACTATATTTCAGACCTCCAAGAAGATGTTAACAGCAATGTTCCTGAAGCAAGCATTTTCTCGCTTTCTCCACACGAACTTGACTTGAGTTTATTAGAGTCACCTGTTGTTGAAACTCCATTTGGACAATATGACCTTTCAGCTTATGTTGAAAAACACGCTAAAAATCAAGCAAAACGTGTTTATCAAGAAGTTATGGGTCTTGGTTTAGAATTCAACAAATTCTATAAAATCATCTTAACCGGTGGTGGTTCTCTTCTTTATGAAAAATATTTAAGAGAATTCTTCAACGACCCAAGACTTGTTATTCAATCTAACGCTGTTATGGCTAACTGTAGAGGATTCTGGTTACTCGGAAATTACTAATATTAAAAGAGGACCCCGTAAATGACGATTAATGAATTAGAACAAGGAATGAGAAACTTAATTGCAACTCAGCCAATGGTTACTGCAGGAGCAAATGGTGAAGTTGTCAATGGTGTTCTTTCAATCATCGATGCATTTAGAAACTTAAGTTTCAGAGTGCAGACATACCCTTGTCAAGATGTTTTGAAATTCACTATGGGCAATGAATCTGCAAAGCTCGAAAACAATTTATGCAGTTTGGTTTGTCAAGTTATGCAAGAAAGAGGCATCAATTTAATGCTTTATATTGCACCAACTCAAAACCGCTTTGGTCCAATGGTGAACCAATATGGAATGATAAACCAACAAATTGATCCAAATTTAATGATGGGTCAAATGATGTATTCGCAACCTGCTCCACAACCACAACCAATGGCATCAATGATGCAAATGCAAAATGGAATGGGTGGAATGTATAACACAATGCAACCACCAATGCAAGGCGTGGGCGCAAATTATGGCAGAGCTCCTGGCCCAAGACGCCAAGCTCCAACATTCCCAGGTTATGATTATGGCAACAAGCCAGCAAAGATTGCACCAGCTCAAGCAACTGAACAGTCACTTCGCAGTGGTCCGGTTTCTCAAGCTAAAATAAAAGCGACTCCAAAAACAAGTGTTGCTTCACAAATGGGCAAGGTTAACAAAACCATTGCTTCAGAAAATGAAATTCCTGAAGCAGTTGAAGAACAAGCTCCAAGTACAGCAGAAATGCTTATGGATGCTGGTCCAGCAAAATCAGGCAAGGCTTCTGGAAGAGATTACTTGATGGAACTTTTAAAGAAATAATTAAAAGGCGAACGTTTTGTTCGTCTTTTTTTGTGTCAAAAATTTGTTGTTGAAAATGCTGTATTTTCTATTAAAATTTTCAAAATAATATAAATTCAATTTAATACATAAAATGTAAAATTTTAAAAACGGGTGCATTAAAAATACATTTTAATTCAAAATCTTCAAATAAATATAGTTTAATAAAAAATTGAAATCTCTGTCGAAAAAACAGAGATTTTTTTTATTATAAATATTTTATAGTTCCAAGCAAGATAATAAAACTAAAAGGAAATTTTTTATGAACGAAAATAATTCTTTAATTACTAAAATTGCAAATAAATTTGATAAAGAAAATAAAGTTGCTGAAAATCAATATTCTGTTTTTGGCGAAAATTTTTCTCTGTTTTATGTTGAAAGTTTAATCAACAAAACACTGTTTACTTCAGGATTGCTTTTGCCACTTGAAAAATTTGTTAAACAAAATCAACAAAATCAACAAAATGAAAAAATAAAAAACAACAATAAAGATTTGCCCGATTTGATTAAAGATTTAATTGTTGCAGTTTCTTCTGTTGAAGAGATAACAGATGAAAATGAAATTTTGCAAAAAATTTTTTCAGGTTCAGCGTGCATTGTGTTTAAAGATAAATCTCTTGCTATTCCTCTTTTTGGTGCAGAAAAGCGAAGCATTCAAGAACCACCAACTGCAAGAGTTGTTAAAGGGCCAAGAGAAGGTTTTGTTGAAGACCTTGCCACAAATATTGGTCTTGTGCGAAAGAGATTAAAAACCACAAACTTAAAAATCAAAGATATGACTCTTGGCAAGCAAAGCAAAACGCAAGTTGCAATTGTTTATCTTGATGATGTTGTGAAAAAATCTGTCTTAAAGGAGGTTGAACGCAGATTAAGTCTTATTGATATTGATGCGATTGTTGACTCTTATTATATTGAGTCATTTTTAGAAAGTGATAAACTAAAATTTTTTCGAAGGGTGGGCAACACAGAAAAACCAGATATTTTTTGTTCAAAGATATTAGAGGGTAGGGTTGGTATTATTGTTGATGGTTCGCCAATTGCACTTTCGGTTCCGTTTGTGTTGCTTGAAGATTTGCAAAGCCCTGAAGATTATTACACAGTTCCTGCACAGGCAACATTTGTTCGCTTTATGCGTTTTGGTGGGCTTATTCTTGCAATTTTGATTCCAGGTGTTTATGTTGCACTTCAAAGTTTCAATTATCGAATCCTTCCAATCAACTTTCTGATAACACTGCTTTCAAGCATTGAGGGACTTTCAGTGCCACCACTAATTGAAATTTTAATGGTGCTACTTCTCTTTGAAGTCATCACCGAAGCCAGCATTCAAATGCCAAACTCACTTGGAATGGCACTTTCAATAATTGGTGCACTTGCCCTTGGAAACACTGCTGTTGATGCTGGCATAATTTCTCCGCCTTCAGTTGTGCTTGTTGCAATTTCAAGCGTTGCAATTTACATTGTGCCTGACCAGATTGCCGAAACCAGACTGCTTCGAATATTGTTCACATTAATTGGTGGAATTATTGGGCTTTATGGAATCATCACTGCGCTCATTATCCTCACAACTTATCTCACATCAATCACAAGTTTTGGTGTGCCTTATCTTTCACCATTTGCTCCACACATAAAGGGTGACCAAAAAGATGCGTTCATCAAAAAGCCGCTTCAAGAAATGAATAAACGTCCGATTTTGTTTAGCGGAAAAAACACAACCAGACAAAGTGATGATTTAGATTTTAAAGAAAAAGAAAATAAAGATATTGAAGAAAAACTTGCAAAAAACAATAAAAATGCTATAAAAAATGCAGAAAATATAGAAATAAAACCAAAAAAGTGGCAAAAAAATCAAAATGCAAAAGGAGAATCAGGTTAGTGACAGCACGACAATTTTACATCATTTTATTCATAATGGTGGTTTCACTCAAAGTTCAAAAACTTCCAAGCTTAATTTCCAAAACCCTTGAAAAAGATATATTTGCAGTGGTTATTGCTTATTTTTTAATCAATTTGATTCTTATTTGTTTTGCATTTTATATTTTGAAAAAAACAAAAAATTTTTCTATAAATAAACACTCAAATAATCTGTTTATCAAAATTTTGAAACCGCTTTTACTCATTGGAATTGCAGTTTATTTTTTGTCACAAACACTGCTTCTTTATGAGTCAATTCAAAACTTGTTTTCACACGTTTTATTTTATGAACTGCCGTGGACAATGTTTAGCTTAATGCTTGCATTTGCAGTGTTTTATTTGGCATACACCGGCATTGAAAATATTTCACTTAACTTTGAACTTTATGCAGGAATCATTATTGTGGCGTATGTTGTGATTTCGATTTTTGGTGGCACAAAAACAGATTTTTCGACAATGCTTCCATTTTCAACATTGAGTGTCAAAAAAGTTTTTTCTGCAGTTGTTGATTATAATATTTGGTTTGGTGATTTCTTTTTAATTTTGTTTTTAGGCAAACACACACCTCACGCAAAACTTAAATGGACAACGCTTGTTTACACTGTTTCTATGTTGTTTATTGCACTTTTATATATTGAGTTTTATGGTATTTATGAGGGTTATACTCCAATGAAGCCAAGCTTAATCAGTGTTTTAAGTGAGCAGTCTATGCTTGGTGTTAACATTGGAAGAATTGATTGGTTTTTCATTCTTTTTGCAGAAATTGGAACAATTCTTTCAGCTGGTGCGTGTTTATATTTTGCAAAGCAAAGCTTATGTTTTGCATTCCCCAAACTTAAAAGCAGGTATGCTTGCATATTGCTTACGGTGGTGATATATTTTGTTGATATTTTTTATTTGGTTGATATTTTTAAACAAGAAGAACTATTCTCAAAAATATTGCCAGTGGCAATGCTAATAGTAAAATTTACGGTTTTTATAATTTTGCTATTAATTGCAATATTTAGAAAAAACACAAGAGAAAATAACTGTAAAACTTATGCGTATTCAAAGCCTAATATAGAGTTAATTAAAAATGAAAAAGCACTTAAAATTTTAAAATTAAAATCGAAAAATAATATATTAAAAAATGAAAAATTAAAAAATTTAACACCTCAAGTAGGAGGTGAAAAATGCGAAAAATAAAAAAGCATATCGGTTTAATTTTGATTTTGATTATCGTGATAGCATTTCCAACTAGTCTTTCAAACCAAATTAAAGTCAATATGAGAGTGATAGTAACAGGTATTGCGGTTGATAAAGAAGAAGATAATTTTGTGGTTACCGCACAAATTATGAAACCTAGCCCTGGTGTGAAAAGTTCAAGTGAAAGTGCAACCATTGATTATATTACAGATAAAGCTAAAACACTTGCGGGGGCAATTTCAAAACTGTCTTTCAAGGCAGGAAAAACTTCAGCATTTTCACATACGAATTTTGTGATTCTTGGCAAGGATATGCTTAAAGAAGATGTGACTGTGAGTTTAGATTATTTCATTCGAGATAAAATTATCAAAAATTCAGCATTGGTGCTTTTTGCTGAAGAAAAAGCGAGTGATGAAATTAAAAAGACCAAAAACACCGACCACTCTGTTGGCATTGGACTTCAAAAAGTATTTTTATTTAAAGAGCACGAAAGTGATGGTGTTATGCGAACAATGATGGAGTTTTTAAATGAAAATAACGGCTTATCAAAAACAAGTGTTGTGAGTGTTTTGAGTTTAAAGCCAAATGAAGAAAGTTCAAGTGGTTCATCAAGTTCATCAGGTTCAAGTTCGGGTGGAAGTTCTGGTTCATCAAGTGGTGAAAGTGGTTCTTCTGGCCCGGGTGAGTCGGGTGGCAATTCAGGAAGTTCCGGCAGTTCTTCTGGAGGTTCAGGTGGAGAGTCGCAAAATCAATATTTTGTTCAGCAGTCACCACTTATGATGTTTGTTGATGGAAAGTTTGTGGGCAAGCTTGAAACTGAAGATGAAATTTCTGGTTTTATGTTTACAAACAAAGATTCAAAGGCAATTGATGTGATGATTGAAGCTACTGAAAAAGAAAGACTTGCCGGTTCAAAAATTGAAATCAATATTAAAAATATGCAGGGTTCAAGAAAATTAAAATTTGAAAATAACACTCCTGTAATTAAGATTAAAGTTAAAATTTATAATGCTGAAATTAATGAAATTTTGAATCCTGAAATTGTTGCATTGCTTACTGAAAATGAATATAAACAAACAAAAATTGATTTGGAAAATGAAATCAAAAAACGTGTTTCTGTTAGTTTTGAAAAATCAAAATCTTGTGGTGCTGACATTTTTGAAGCTTATGAAAAAGCTTATCGTTTTAATAATGCAAAATTTAAACAATTTTCTTCAAGAGAAGAATTTTTGCATAAATTGAAGCTTGAGATTGAGGTTGAAGTTAGAAAACTAGATTATTAATTCAAATATTCGACAAAATAAGACAAAATACGACAAAATATGTCAAAAAAAGTGGTGGAAAATATTACCAAAAACAAGTAAAATAAAATCGAGCAGAAGAACTGCTCGATTTTGAATTTAGTCGTCTAAATCATTATTATCAAAAATTTTATCATTAAAAAAATCTGTCAAAGAAATTTCGAAACCGTCACAAAGCTGTTTAATGGTCACAATGCCGGGGTTTTTGCTCTTGCCATAAAATATGCTAGTTATGGTGCTTGGTTCAACTCCTGAAATAGTGCCAAGTTTGTTTGGCGTGATGTTTCGTTCTTTGCATAAAGTTAAAATTCGTTTAGTGATTGCCTCTGTTGTTTTCATAGTGCTTTACGATATATCCTTGATTTAAGTTTACCATTATAACACAAAAATAATCGGGGATATATCCTTGACTTTTGTAAGTGTTGAATTAAAATTAATATAATTAAGGGGGACAAAAGAAGATGTTTGAAAGTTGTGCGTGTTTTGGTCAAAATGAAATTAAAAATGAAAATGCATTAGAGTCAAGTTTGAGCGTTATGTTTGAATATTTGATTCAAGAGCAAGAAAGCAAAATATTTTATCTTGGTGGGGTTGGAAAGTTTGATGAGCTTTGTGGTAATGTTCTTTTAAAATTAAAAACAAGGTTTAATCACATTAAGTTGGTTTTGGTGAAACCTTCAATCAAAAATTTTGAAAATCAAATAAAATTTGGTTTTGATGAAATTATTGAGTTTAAAGAAAAAAATGAGTATGACAAAATGCCACTTTTTGCAAGAGATTGCAAGATGGCAAAAAAAGCTGATTTTTTGGTGTTTTATGTTGAAGATAACAGCAAAAACAAGGCAAAAAAAATTTTAGAATTTGCAAAAAATTGGAAGAAAAACTTTGTCAATATGGTTTAAAATAAATTAAATTTAAAAGCAAAAGATATTTTCTTTTGCTTTTTTTAATTTTCGATTTATAATAAAATTATAAAGGAGAAATTTTTATGTTTAATAATATTGGCAAAAAAATAAAAGCACTCGCGTTGATTTTAGCTGGTATTGGATTTATTTTTTCAATTGTTTATTTTATTGTTCTTATCAAAGAAAGTTTATTAAAGGTGGGTATAAACACAGTTGTTTTGATTGCGGTTATATCTTTTGTTGGTTCTTTCATTTTATATGGTTTTGGTGAGCTTGTTGAAAACTCAAAAAAGCTTGTTGAACTCAAAGAAAAAGAAAACAAATTGCTTGAAGAGTTAACTTTAAAAAATGAAGAAACCACTAAAAAAGTTGAAGATTTAAAAGAAAAAAAAGCAAAATCACAAAAATCAACAAAAAACACTTTAAAAGCATCAAATTTTTTAGAAGAAAAAATTAAAAAAGTTTCAAAAATAACAAAAGCAAAAAGAGAAGAGTTTGAAAATAAGCATAAAGATTGGGTTGAAGAAATTAGTGATTTAGATGATAAAGAACTCATCAAAAGAATCGATAACGACCAAGATTGGCAATACACTTATGTTGTTTTGTGTTGCCTCGAATATAACAGAAGAATTAAAGGTAAATAAAACAGTTTCAAAAAACAAAGGAAAATATGCAAAAAGAAAAAATCAATTCAATAAATTTCATAAAAGCAATTTGTGCATTGGGTATAATTATATCTCATTTTTTCATTTATTTAGGAAATGAAAATTTAAAATATATTTACTTATTTGAAAATGGAGAAATGGGAAGTATTTGTGCACAAATCTTTTTTATGGTTTCAGGTGCTGTATTATTTTATAATTATGAAGATAAATTAAAAATAAAAACTTATTATAAGAAAAGATTTAAATCAATTTTTCCAATGTTTTATATAGCTTATATCTCTGTTGAAATATCTAGAATTATTGAGGCAAAATCATTTTATAGAAATGGATTGTTTCCTTACATTTATACATTTTTAGGTTTTGATGGATATCTTTCTCAAACAACTGATACATATTATATTTTGGGTGAATGGTTTTTAGGAATGATTATTATTCTTTATATAATTTTTCCAATTATTTTGAAACGATTTAAAAAAGATGATGTATCATTTTTGCTAGTTTCTATAATTCTGTATATTTTATTTTTAAAACAAGCCATCATAAACCCTGTTGAAATGTGGTCAATAACTTCTTGTTTGTTGTCTTTTATTTTTGGAATTTATGTGATAAAAAATCGAAAAGCTATTATCAATAATATAACAGCAACCATTTCATTTATTGCTATTTTAATTTTAATGTTTTATCCACTTGGTATGTCTATTGATGTTTGCATTCATTTAATGGCAGGATATTCATTTATATTCTTTATGTTTATTGGTGAGTGGGTGATGAAAAATAAAATTTGTTCCAAAATTTTTAAAACCATAAGCAAATATTCCTATCCAATATTTTTATTTCAACATATTGTTATTGTTGAAATATTATCAAGACATTACACAACAAATGGTTTTGCGCTTTTTGCTTTGCTTATAATTGATATTATTGTTACTTTTATTATTGCTGTGTTGCTAACAAAGTTTACAAATTTAATAATGAATGGAATTGCTAAAATTTCAAAAAAATCATTTAAATTTAAACAAAAAATTGAAAATAAAACTTAAAAATCAAATAAAAAAGACACCGAATTTTCGGTGTCTTTTATTTTACTTTTATTATCTAAAATTAGATAGTTCTGTAAGGAAGAAGAGCCATAACTCTTGCTCTCTTGATTGCAGAAGTAAGTTCTCTTTGGTGTTTTGCACAAACGCCTGTTGTTCTTCTTGGAATGATTTTACCTTTTTCTGTCATATATTTACGAAGTTTTGAAACATTTTTATAATCGATTGTTTCATTCTTTTCAGCACAGAAAGCACAAACTTTTTTAGATTCTTTTCTATATTTGTTTGGTGTTTTGTCATCATAAGAAGATTCTTTCTTAAATCTTTTATCCATAAGTCATCTCCTTTTAAAATGGTAAATTGTCATCATCAATTGGCTCAAACTTATTAACAACATCAGATTTGCCTGTTGATTTTGAACCTGCTGCTGGTGCTTCAGCTTCTTCGCCGTTAACTGCACCTTTGCTTGCTAAAAATTCAACTTCTTCAGCAACAACTTCTGTTGCATATTTTCTTGTTCCATCGTTGCCATCATAAGCTCTTGTTTGAAGAGTTCCAACAACGCCAGCCTTGCTACCTTTCTTTAAATATTTGTAGCAGTTATCTGCTTGACCACGCCAAACAACAATGTTGATGAAATCAGCTTCTCTTTCGCCATCACTTGTTGTGAATCTTCTTTGAACAGCAAGTGTGAAACGGCAAAGTGAAATGCCATTGTTTGTTGTAACGAGTTCAGGGTCTTTTGTTAAGTTTCCAACTAAAATAACTTTATTCATAATTTTTATCTCCTATGTGTTACTTATTTTGCAACAATCATATGTCTTACAACATTTTTGTTAATGTTGAGTTTTGAAGAAATAGCTGCAGGAGCTGTATCTTCAGCTTCGAAGTTCATTAAAACGTAGAAGCCTTCTGTTTTGTAGTTGATTGCGTAAGCGTATTTACGAACGCCCCATTTGTCAATTTCACCAACCACTTTGCCACCAGCTGCTTCAACAACAGCAGTAACAGCTTGAACAGCTTTTTCTTTTTCTTCATCAGAGATGCTTGCATCAACGATGTATAAAAGTTCGTAGTTTTTCATATATATTTCCTCCTTTTGGACTCATTCGGCTTTGAATTTTGTGCATAAAAAAATCACATTCAAAGCAAGGAATTGTAAGGTGAGTATAACACAAGCTTTTTCAAAAAGCAAGACTTTTTGTGTTTATTATTATAAATATATAATTATAGTTCTCAAAACCAACTCAAAAAATGTGTAAAAAATTGTTAAAAAAAACAAATTCGTGATACAAAGTTAAAAAGTTGTAATTTAACACAAATTATGATTTTATTTTATTTCAGCAGTTTGACATTTTTCTTACAAGCATTATAATAATATTATAGTATATTATTATGAGGTTATTATGGCATCAAAGAAAACAGATAACGCAAATAAAAATGACTTAATTGAAGATGAAAACGATTCAATTGTTTTTGCTGACGCAGATTCGCTTGAAGATGAAATTGTTGAAACAGAAATAGAATCAACTTCAAAGAATGGCAAAGCAAAAAAAGAGGTAAAGCCAAAAACTGAAAAACAGCTCAAAAAAGAAGCAATGCTTGCTGAAAAACAAAAAATCAAAGAGCAAAAAGCAAAAGAAAGAGCTGAAAATGATAATGGTGAACCAAAAATTAGTGACATCTTTAAAATGATTGCTGAAAACACAAAGAAGAAAAAGAAGAAAAAAGAACCTGTTGTTGTTCAAAAAATTAAACGTGTGAAAACTGATTATCAAATAGGTTTAACACCTGAACAAGTTGAAGAAAGAAAAGAGAAAGGTCACACAAATGCAACACCAAACACCAACAGCAAAACAGTTGGAAGTATTATTTGTGAAAACGTGTTCACATTCTTTAACATTTTGTGTTTTGTTGTGTTTATCGCACTTGTGGTTGTTAACATTATGTATAAGCAAAAATGGAGTAACGTTCTCTTTATGCTTATCATTTTGGTTAACATTGTGATTGGAATCGTTCAAGAAATCAGGGCGAAGAAAACCATTGAAAAACTGTCACTCTTAACCGCGCCTGTGGTTAAAGTTGTTCGTGACAAGGTTGAAGAAAACATTGCAACTGAAGAAGTTGTTATTGATGACATCGTTGTTCTTTCAACAGGAAAGCAAATTGTTGCTGACTGTATTGTTGTTGAAGGAAATGTTGAAGTGAATGAAAGTGTGCTTACCGGTGAAAGTCTTCCAATAAAAAAGAAGGTTGGTGACACTCTTCTTGCTGGAAGTTTTGTTGTTGCCGGTCACTGCCACGCAAGAGTTGAAAAGGTTGGTGCAAACAACTACATTCAACAACTTTCTGCCACTGCTAAAAAGTATAAAAAACCAAAATCAGAATTATTCAATTCTTTAAAACTCATTATTAAAGTTATAGGTATCTTGATTGTGCCAATCACAATTTTAATGGTGCTTAACAGCTTGGCTCAACCTGGTAGTGATGTGGTGTCTGTTGTCACAACAACAGCGGGTTCAACAATTGGTATGATTCCTGCCGGAATGTTCCTTTTGTGTTCGGTTTCACTCACTGTTTCAGTTATCAAGCTTGCTCATAAAAAAGCACTCGTTCAAGACCTTTACTGCGTTGAAATGCTTGCTCGTGTAAATGTTCTCTGTTTAGATAAAACCGGAACAATCACCGATGGAACAATGAAAGTTTATAATTGTGTGCAACTTGCAAACACAGAACATACAGTAAAAAGAATTATGGGTTCAATGCTTTCTGCGCTCGGCGATAACAACCAAACCAGCCAAGCACTTATCAACTATTTCGGTTACAACAAAGAACTCACACCTGTAATCACCATTCCATTCAGCTCATCAAGAAAGCTTTCAGCTGTTAGCTTTGATGGGGCAGGAACATACATTATGGGTGCTCCAGAGTTTGTTCTTCCAAATCTTAAAGATGACAAACTTTCAAATATGATTGAGCAATATGCTAAAGATGGTTACAGAACTTTGGTGCTTGCTTATTCATCAAAATCAATTTCAAAAGATACTCTTCCAGAACAAAGAGAAGCGGTTGCGCTTATTGTTCTTGAAGACCACATTAGAGAAAACGCACAAAAAACCATTGCTTGGTTTAAAAACAATGGCGTTAAAGTTAAAATTATTTCAGGTGACAACCCACTCACAGTTTCAGAAATTGCAAAACGTGTTG
Organism: Clostridia bacterium; assembly: GCA_045650505.1. Lineage (GTDB taxonomy): Bacteria > Bacillota > Clostridia > Christensenellales > UBA1242 > RGIG1681. Next base: position 30,770 of record JAZRRE010000031.1, read on the forward strand.
GTGTTGAAGGAACTGATTCGTTTATTAGTCTTGATGGATTGAATGAAAAACAAGTTATTGCTGCCGCAAATAAATATACAGTTTTTGGCAGAGTTACACCTGAACAAAAAGCACTTTTAATTAAAACAATCAAAGCCGATGGCAACACTGTTGCAATGACCGGTGATGGTGTTAACGACATTTTGGCACTTAAAGAAGCAGATTGTTCAATTGCTATGGCAAGTGGAAACGAAGCTGTTAGAAGTGTGAGCCATATGGTGCTTATGAATAGTGACTTTTCAAGTATGCCTGACACTGTTGTTGAGGGTAGAAAGGTTATCAACAACGTTCAAAAGTCATCATCGCTTTTCTTTATGAAAACATTGTTCTCAATTTTGTTCTCAATTGTTGTTATCATTTTGAGCCAACCATATCCATTCACAACATCAAACACACTTTTATTTGAGTGGTTCATTATTGGTATTCCTTCATTCATTTTAGCATTCCTGCCAAATGAAAAACCAATAGAGGGAAGATTCATTTATAATCTTATAAAGAATGCGCTTCCTGGTGCTATTGCTCTTGTTATTAATGTTTCAGCTGTTTATTTATTTAACTTCTTCTATGCTGATTCAATTTCAGGAAATATGGATATCATTTCAACAATGTCAACACTTGCGTTAATCTTCACAGGTCTTGCAATGCTCTATCGCCTTTGCAAACCATTTGGCGCAATTACAACTGTGCTCTTCACAGCAATGCTTGCAGCAGTGTTTGTTTGCATCTTTGCTTGGCCAGCAGTATTTGGGCTTATGCCAATCTTTAGTCTTGGCGTAACAAACATTTTATTTATTATGGTGCTTTCACTCTTATCTCCAACAGTGATTACAATTTTATATCGCATTATGGATAGAGTTAAACTTTAATAAATAGAAAATTAATCAAAAAATAAAACCACTTGAAATTTTCAAGTGGTTTTTTGTTTGAAAAAATAATTAATTTTGATTAAAACAATTCATCATCTGCCCCAATCGACACATTGCTAAAATCTGGCATTTCATCAAAAATTGGTGTTCCAAAATCTGCTGAAGATTCAGGTGGTGGAGTGAGATTTTCAAAATCTGTTGCATCAATTTCATTTCTAATTTTTTCAATTGCAGCATTAAATTCTTCAATGCTGTTTTCGCTCTTTTTTGCAGCTTTTGCATCTTGATTTGCTTCATATTGACCAACAAGGCTTTGTTCATTAGCATCTTTTTCAAGGTTAACGAAGCTTGTTCTTGAACCGTCCCAACCAAGAAATACGCTTCCCGGTTGACCGTTTCTAAATTTTGCAATAATAAGTTCAGCGGTGTAATTTCCGGTCTTATCTTCACTAATTTCTTTAGCTGACATATCTCTGTGAATGAACCAAACCATATCGGCATCTTGTTCGATAGAACCAGAGTCACGAAGGTCTGAAAGCATTGGTTTTGCTGGTTTTCCGTCTTTGGTGTCACGGCTTTCAACTGAACGGTTAAGCTGACAGAGAGAAAGCACAGGAGTTTCAATTTCTTTTGCTAAAATTTTAAGCTGTCTTGAAATGTCGGCAACTTCGTTTTGTCGGTTGTCACTCTTTGAGTCAGATTTCATAAGACCAAGATAGTCGATAACAACAAGGTCAAGTCCGCCTTTTTCTCTTTTGAGTTTACGACATTTTGAAAGCACTTGTGAAGGTGTGTTCATCGCGTTATCATCAACAAAAATATCTGCATTTTTAAGCTTTTTGTCGGCTTTCCAAATTTTTATCCAATCGTGCTCGTCAAGGTCACCGCGAAGTGCTTTTGCCATTGAAACATTTGCAACAGAGCAGAGCATTCTTTGTGCAAGTTGTTCTCTGCCCATTTCAAGAGAGAATACCGCACACTTTGCGCCATGATTGATTGCTGCGTTTGAAACAATGTTCATCGCAAGGGAAGTTTTACCAACACCAGGTCGGGCAGCAAGAATGATAAGGTCGGTTTTTTGAAGACCGTTTGTTGCTTTGTCAAGTTGATAGAAACCGGTTTTAAGACCACGAAGAATAGAACTATCTTTGTGGATATCTTCAAAACGGTTGATAACCTTTTCAACTGAAACTTCAAGTTTTTCAAGTGCACCGCTTTGACCCTTTTCAGCAATTTCATAAATCGCTTTTTCAGCCTGACCAATGATTGATTCATCACTGCCTTTGTCGTAAGCTTTTTCAATAGTTTTTCCACAAGCAAGAATAACTTGCCTTAAAACTGAATCACGGCGAACAATATCAATATAGTGGTTCGCACTTGCAGCTGAAGGAACAATGTTTGAAAGTGAGGTGATGTAAGCCATTCCACCAACAGAGTTGATAAGGTTTTGCTTTTCAAGTTCATCAGAAACAGTCACAAAATCAATTGTCACTGAATTTTGGAAAAGCTTTTTAATCACTGCAAAAATATTTCTGTGAGTTTCATTATAAAAGTCAATTTCTTCTAATTTGCTAATGATTGTGAGTGCGGCTTCACTGTCAATGAGTGCACAGCCAAGCACCGCTTGTTCTGCTTCAAAGTTATTAGGAAGCATTTTTCCTTCAATACTAGCTGCTTTTGAAGCTGTTTTTTCTTTTCTTTCTGCCATAGTTCCTCCTTCATTGTGTTTTAAGTATAGCTTGCAAAGATGGTGTTGTCAATAAAGAAAAATTTTCTTTTATTTGTAAAATAAAAAAGTAGCATCAACTGCTACATTTTGTATCTTTCAAAAATAATCTACAAAAATTCAAAAAATATATGTCAAAAATTATATAAAAATTGAAAACTTCAATGTTTATAAATAAAATTAAACACGGTTGATTGCTTTGGTTTGCATTAAAACTTTGCTGGAACAGTTTGCAAAGTTTGTGCATTTTGTCTTTCAAATTTGATTTGTGTTTGTGCGTTTCGAATTCCGTTGTCAAGCATAAGCAAAATATCTCTATCAGTTGCAACGGTTTTCAATTTTTCAAAATCTGCAACAACTTCACTTCCAATTGCATCAAAAATTTTCAAGTGATTGATTATGCTATAAAGATAAACTGCTCTGGTTCGAAAATTACCAAAACTTAAATATGTTTGCTTTGCCTTTGCATTGTTGCCGTTGCTAGCACTTTCAACAACGCTTAAAATCATATCAATTGAATCTGCAACTGTTTGTGGGTCATACAAAAATTCGCCATTATTTATTTGTGATAACATTTGAACAATTTCACCCTTTTCACCGAAAATGAGTTCAACTTTTCTTTCATCTTCATATTTCTTTAAAAAGTCTCTCCAACCAGCAAGTTTTGTGGTTATTATTTCTTCTGCAAGTTTAAGTTTTTCTGGGTCTTTAATGCCATAAGTGTCATCTAAATTGATTTCAATCATTTCTTTCATAAGTTCCTCCTAAAATAAAAACAACAACCGCAACATAATATCACAAGGAGTGGGTGACTTCAAAAGTAATTTTTGTGAAAATTAAACAAAAAACCTCAAAATTTTATTAGCTTAATTTTTGATTTTTGTGATAGATTATTTTTGCTTGATTTAAAAATTTTAAAAGGGTATAATTTAGGTATGGAAAATAGAGTATATGTGCGTCCTAGATTTAGGAAACTAGATGACAGGGATTATAAAACATTTTGGGCTTCACTTCGTGATGCAAGAAAAACAAACATACACGGTGACTTCGTTTTGCTTCGTGATGCAGAACTTTATCATGGTGCTCAAAACTTTTTGATTGGAAACGGAATTGCGGGCTTTGCAATTTATGATGACGAACTTATTTCGGTTCATAAAAACAATAAAAAAGCTGCAAAATCAGGTGTTCAACACATCTTGCCAAAAATGGTTAGATGTGGTTTTAAGTATGGCGCAAAATTCGGCGATTGCTATGGCGAATGGCTTGCAAATTATTATATGAAAAGCGGTTTCATTGTTGTTGCAAGAATTGAATTTGATAAACTTGCCGACAACCCTGTTGATTGGAAATTTGACACCTTTGGAAAACCATATATATACATTATGATTCGTGGTGTGAAAAATGTTGCTGAACTTGATAGGCTTAAAAAAGCAAACGAAATTCAAGGTTTTGAAGCAATTGAAGGCAAAATTCCAACATTAGATTCAGTTGAAGAAGCAATGGCATATCGTGCTAAAATGTATGATACAGTTAAAAAATATGGCTATAAAAAACGCCTTGAATTCATTCAAAATTTATACAAAAAATAAAAGACACAATTAAGTGTCTTTTTTTATTGTCATTAAATTAAAGTCAAGATTTATTTTATCTAATAAAGTTGGTGAGTGTTGGTTTTTCTTGCTCTGGTGGGTTGATTCCTTTTTCTCTGCCTGCTTCAATGCATTTTAAGAAATAAGTCATATTTCTTGCGAGTATGCGAAGTGCTTGCATACCTTCTTCATCTTTTGAAACATCTTCGGCTTTTCTGCCGAATGCCATATTCCAATATCTTGTTGAAATGATTGGCATTTGAGTGATTCCAAAATATTTATTAATTTGGTCATAAGTTGCGGTTGTTCCAGCACGCCTTGCACAAATCACTGACGCCACAGGCTTAAATTTAAAGCAGTCATTTTTGGCAGAGGAAGTTGAATAAAACGCCCTATCCATAAATGATGTGAGTAACCCAGACATTCCTGCATAATGCACAGGTGTGCCAAAAATAAAACCATCAGCAGTTTCTGCTTTTTTAACAAATTCATTCACAATGTCATCAATCGCACACTTTCCAAGCTTTGAGCAAGCATAACAGCCAATGCAACCAGAAATAGGTTTGTTTCCAATCCAAAAAATTTCGGTTTCAATGCCGTTTAAATTTAATTCTTGTTCCACTTCCTTAAGAGCGGTGAATGTTGTTCCATTTTCGTGTGGACTTCCGTTAACTAATAAAACTTTCATAATTTCCTCGCTTGAATTTATATATTTGCAGTTTAAGTATAACATAAAATTTTTTTTGAGTGGTATCAAATTAAAATAAGATTATGAAAAGACAGGCAATTGCCTGTCTTTTTTAGTGGAGCTATTGGCGGGAATAAGCACCTGCGTGCTTGGGCTTCGCCTTCGAACTTGCTGTGATATGTTTTAACTTTAAATTAAATTTATGTTACAGCAGTCCAATTCCTAAATAGCAACAAAAAAGCCCACCCCCAAGGGTGAGCATTTTTTATGGAGCTACTGGCGGGAATCGGACCCGCGACCGCCGCATTACCAATGCGGTGCTCTACCACTGAGCCACAGTAGCAAGAGATATTTGATGTTATTATGCGATATAAATAAAAAAGGAGGTGTTTTGCGTAATAACATCTAACTCTAATTGGCTTTATTTTTAATATCTTCTTAAAAATAAAAACAGCTTTTTAAAAGCATAAAGTTATTATAATAGTGAAGGCTTGTTTTGTCAAGAATATTTATAATTTTATTTTCTGGCTATTTTTATCTATTATATTTGCATTTAAAATTAATTATTCTTAATTCTTTAAACAAAGTTTAAATTTGTTAAAACTATATTGTTGACAAAATTTTCAAAATTTTGTAATATATGAGCGTTGGTATATTTTGTTTTGTGCCAGCATAAAATTGAATAACAATTCCGTGGGGGAGTAGTTAGCACAAAAAGTTTTCGCTTTTTGTGGAGTAAGTTTCAACAACCGACCGTTAGGGGTCTGGCTTGCTTTAAAAAACAAGACTCACGCTTCAAATGGCTGTTGCTGTTTTGGCGTGCGTGAAATTATTTGAAATTCGTATTCCAAGTTATAGCAAGTGCTAGGGCTTGGAATTTTTTATGCAAAAAAACAAGATATTAACAAAACTAAAAAAGGAGAAAATAAATGAATTTTCATAGTGAAGATTTACAGTCGGTTCTTGCAGAAGTTGACACCAATGTTGAGTCGGGGTTAACAAAAGATGAAGTTAAAAAAAGAACCGAAAAATTTGGCAAAAACAAACTTCAAGAAAAGAAAAAGAAATCTTGGGCTGCAAAGTTTTTTGAGCAATTCAAAGATGTTATGATTGTGATTTTAATCATCGCGGCAGTGGTTTCATTTGTTATTGCCTGTGTGGAGAAAAATCCAAAAGAATTTTTTGAACCTGTGCTTATTCTTTTAATCGTTGTTTTAAATGCGATTATGGGTGTTGTGCAGGAAAGCAAAGCAGAAAAAGCACTTGATGCTTTAAACAATATGTCTGCACCACACGCAAGGGTTATTCGTGATGGTGAAGAAAAAATCATCAATGCTTGTGACCTTGTTCCTGGTGATATCATTGTGCTTGAGGCTGGTGACTTTGTTCCTGCTGATGCAAGACTTATTAAAAGTGTCAGCTTAAAAAGTGAAGAATCAGCTTTGACAGGTGAGTCTGTTCCAACAGATAAAGATGCAGATAAAGCTGTTAAAGTAAAAGCACCTATTGGTGATAGGTCTAATATGGTATTCACAGGTTGCAGCATCACTTATGGAACTGCTAGAGCAGTTGTTGTTGCAACAGGTATGAACACTGAAATGGGTAAAATTGCAGGGCTTCTCTCTAATGAAGAAGAAGGAGCAACACCGCTTCAACAAAAACTTGCAAAACTTGGCAGAAATCTTGGCTTTGTTGCTCTTGCTGCGTGCGCTGTTATTTTTGTTGTTGGAATTTTAAGTGATATTGGCATTTTAGAAATGTTTATGACAGCGGTTTCGCTTGCTGTTTCTGCAATTCCTGAAGGCTTGCCTGCAATTGTTACCATTGTGCTTTCAATTGGCGTTCAAAGAATGGTTAAAAAGAACGCAATCATTAGAAGACTTCCTGCAGTTGAAACTCTTGGAAGTGCATCTATCATTTGTTCAGACAAAACCGGAACCCTCACAATGAACAGAATGACTCTTGTTGAGGCATACACAGATTCTGCTGATTCAACAGAAGAAATCAGCAAAGAAAACTCTCAAAAAGTTAAGAAACTTTTAACTTATGCAACACTTTGTTCAAATGGTTCAATCACCATTCACGGAAACAAAGAAACTCACGTTGGTGACCCAACTGAAACAGCAATTGTTTCTGCAGCACACAAAAATGGTCTTGAAAAAGATGCACTTAATGCAAAGCACCCAAGACTTGCAGAACTTCCATTTGACTCTGACAGAAAGCTTATGAGCACAATCAATAAGATTAACGGAAAGCTTTACGTTATTGTTAAAGGTGCGGTTGATGTAATTGAACAACGTTGTGTTGCTGGCAATCTTGAAAAAGCAAGAGAATTTAACGACACAATGAGTGCAAGAGCACTTCGTGTGCTTGCAGTGGCTTATAAAGAAATTGACGAAGTTCCTGAAAAACTCACAAGTGAAGACCTTGAAAACGGGCTCACATTTATGGGTTTAGTTGGTATGATTGACCCTCCAAGACCAAAAGCAAAAGCAGCTGTAACTGTTTGCAAAGAAGCAGGAATCAAACCTATTATGATTACCGGTGACCACGTTGTGACAGCAACTGCAATTGCAAAACAACTCGGCATTTATGAAAATGGTGACAAAGCCATCACAGGTGCTGAACTTGATGAAATGAGCGATAGAGAGCTTGATGCAAATCTTGAACTTATCTCTGTTTATGCTCGTGTTTCTCCTGAAAATAAAATTAGAATTGTTAAAGCTTGGCAAAGAAAAGGTCAAGTTGTTTCAATGACAGGTGACGGTGTTAACGATGCACCAGCACTTAAAGCAGCCGATATTGGTTGCGCTATGGGTATCACCGGAACTGATGTTGCAAAAGGTTCTGCTGATATGATACTTACCGATGACAACTTCACAACCATTGTTGATGCGGTTCGTGAAGGTCGTGGAATTTATGCAAATATTAAAAAGGTTGTAGGTTTCCTTCTTGGAACAAACATTGGTGAAGTGGTTGCAGTGTTCTTTGCAATGATTTTCTGGCATTCAACACCATTCTTATCAATACAACTTTTAATGATTAATCTTGTGACCGACAGTCTTCCAGCAATTGCGCTTGGAATGGAAGCAGTTGAGGCTGATGTTATGAAGCATAAGCCAAAACCAAAAGATGAGGGATTGTTTGCTCACGGTCTTGGAATTAAAATTGTGCTTCAAGGTTTTATGTTTGGCATACTCGCACTTATTGCGTTCAAACTTGGTGAAAGTGTAACAGGCACACTTGTTGGTGGTCAAACACTTGCATTTATGACTCTTGCTCTTTCTCAAATTCTTCAAGCATATAATATGCGTTCTGAAAAATCGCTCTTTAAAATTGGACCTTTCTCAAACCATAAACTCAATTGGGCTTGCTTTGGTTCACTTGCACTTTTAGCACTTGTTGTGTTCACTCCTGTTAGAATTGCATTTGGTTTAATGATGCTTCCAGCTTGGCTTTATGCTGTTGCTTTAGGTTTTGGAGTGTTCCCAATTTTCGTTATGGAAATTGCAAAAATCATTGAACATAAATACTCAAAAAAGAAAGAAAAAAGAGAAGCAGAAGCAAAAAATGCTTAAAATTAATTAAATCAAAAAAATAATGAATAAAAAATGCCAGAAAAAATCTGGCATTTTTATTTTTTTGTTGTGAAAATTTTTGCTAAATTTAATATATTATTTATATATTAATAAATAAAGTTGTTTGACAACTTTTTTTTAAATTGATATACTTTATTATGTATAGGAGTATCGAATGTCAAAAAGATTAGCTATTGTATTTTTCATAGTTATTGCTTCGTGCATTTTTGCTGTTGCAGGTTTTTGCTTGATGTTATTTTTAGCACCAGGCTTTTCTGCTTTTGGTTTAAAATATATTCGAACTGATATTCACGTGGTTAACACAGGTAAAATTCAAATAGCTGAAACAAAAGAATTTAAAGATGTTGGTGGCTTCAATGGAAATGTGATTATTGAAACATCTGAAGTGCCTATCAATATCATTTTTTCACAAGACTTTGATTTTTATTTTGCTTATTATGATAACTTTGTTGGTTTAACAACATCTGATTTTGATGACCCATCAATTTCAGTTACAAGAACCGCACAAGGTGATTGTGTGATAAAAACACAAGAATTTGAAAAATTTATTTATGAAAGTTCTTCAAGTAAACGTTATTTAGATATCTATGTTCCGCTTTATATTGTTGGTGGTGAAGGTGCAACAACTAGAGATTTAACAATTAATACCAAGAGTTCAAAAATCACTTTTGAAAAAGAAAAAGAAGACACAAGAACTGCATCATTCAACACTGTTACAATCAATACGCAAAACAGCAAAGTGGTTTATGATTCAAATTTCCATGCTGTTAACTTTAATTATCAAACAAACCACACTATAAGAATTTATGGTGACACAGAAAAAGAAGTTTATGCAACACATTATAATTTAGAAAGTCGTTCGGGCAAAATTGTGATTATTGGCAACGTTGTTGGAAATGTTAAAGCAAAAACAAACAACGGTGACATCTTGCTTGAATCTTGCAAAAACTTATATGTTGAAACAAAGTGTGGTGATGTTGAATGTTCAAATAAAGAATCAAAAATCACCACTCGTGGTATTGTTGAAATTACAACCACAGCGGGCAGGGTTACTCTTGGTGAAATTAAGGGTAATGGTGAAAATATTATCACAACCGGCGGCGGTGCTGTAACCGTTGACAAGCTTACTGATGCAACAATCACAACCAAAAGGGGTGCGATTCGTGTTAAATCAGTCAACAATGCAAAGATTGTTTCAAATGTAGGAAATGTTTATGTTGAAGAAGCACTTTCTTCAATTAATGTTAAAACCCAAAGAGGCAAGATTGAACTTGGTGGTGAAGGTTTAACCCTTAACAACCCTCACGTATTCTCAAGCATTGGCAGAATTAATCTTAAATCTGCATCAGGAACCGTTTATGTTGAAACAGCGGGAAGCAATATTGAATTCACCAATAAAGATAGTGAAGATATCACAATTTTTGGTGGCAAAAAAGTTAAAGCTTCAAGGCTTACCGGTGCAATTCACATTAAATCAAATGGAGCAACTGAACTTAAGTTTACAAAAATCACAAAACAAACAATTGTTGAACTTGGTGATAAATGTTATAGTGCAATCATTAATGCAGAGCAAAACACTTCACGCGACACAAGCTATTATCTTTCAGGCAAGAGTGTTGTGAGATATGAAGATGAAGCACCTGTTAAAGATTATGAGAACACAATTGAAGGTGATGCGTCAATAAAAGTAATCGGCAAAAATGCTGATGTTCACGTTTATTTCAAAAAACCTTAATAAAATAAACACCCTTGAAAGAGGGTGTTTTTTATTGCAAAATTTCACCTCAAAAAATCTGAAAAAAAATTCAAAAAAAATCTTATATTAATTATATATAAAAATATATTATATTTATTCATTTATTATAAGCAAAAGTTCAATGTCAATTTGTCAAATGGGTATTTACAAACCAGATGGCTTATGATAAAATATATACAACAATAAAATAAATTTATGTTTCATTTTATTGGACATTTGTTTTCACTCGTGATAAAATTATTATAGCTTATTATAGATTTTGAGAGGTCGATAATGAAAAGATATATTTATCCAATGGTGATTTTCACTGATGAAAACAATTTATATACAGCTCTTTATCCAGATTTGAACTTGCTTGCTTCAGGTTCTTCTATTGAAGATGTTTATGCTAGAGCTAACGACTATTTGGAGTTTTATTTAACATCAGCTTTAAAATATGATATTAAAATTTCTAATATGTCAACTTATGCTGAAATCCAAGCTCTCAACCCTAAAAAGGTTGTGCTTTTAGGATACGCAGACATTGATGATGGCGGAATTATTTTAACAGAAAACGAACAAGCAGAAAAGAATTTCTTGGAAGAGTTTGTGTTTACGGAGGAGGGTGATTAGTAATGAGTATCAATGAACAAAACTTAACTTCATTTTATGGTGGCATAACAGAAAGAACATATCCAATGGAACTCGCTTTCACAGCGCTTTGTTCTGGTGCGTTTATGGATTATTATAAAGATGAGCAAACAGGTCTTGAAACTTTGGTTGCTCTTGTTCCAAAATCAAATGGTTCAGTTCAACCAATCGAAGTAACTTTTGGAAATCCAGACAGTGTTGCTATTGATAACAGAATTGCAATCTATCATTCTTTGGGATTAGACAGAATTGTTAATGAAAAAGGCAATTCAAACTCAACAAACAGTGAAATTTTGGCTCAAAGATTTGCTTCAATTGCAAGCACTCTTGGTGCAAACAACACATACACAAATGTGTTCTTTGATAGAAAGGCAACTGAACTTCGTAAAAGATTGTTAGAAAATTATCCAGAAAATATAAAAGAGTATGATGAAGCTGTTGAGTCTTACAAAAAGGCTTTTGCAAAAGCTTTTGATATGAAAGAAACAGATTCAAAAGATGGCGAAAAAAAAAACAGAATAATGGCGTAACAGATGCTAATGTTTAACAAAAATACCAATTAGGGGTGGTTTAGTGGCAAGAATTGATTTGCATGAGCTCGCACTAATTGTTGGATTTGAAGTGGTTTGTGTTGATGAAGACTACACAAACTATGAATATATGATTCGAATTCGTGATATTGAAAGTATGTCTTATGTTTTAAAAATCAAAAACCATATTGAGTTTTTAGATGTTGACAATATTTTGCAATCAATCATCATTGTTCTTCCAGCAGATTTAAGGCGAAAGATTAGAAAACTCACCAAAAAAACTGATGAGAATAATATTGACAATATAATAGATTTATTATGTTTCACTGTTGAAGAATATAAGCAGAAAACAAGATATAATCTTTTAAATGAGTATGCAAAACTTTTAGATATCAATCTTGAAGAAAATGGTTATTTCTTCACATACAAAATGTCTAAAAAAAGATACAAACAAATTATGGCATTTATTGAAAGCAAGCTTGATGTGAGTGTTGCTCCAATCATTGGAAAAATGCATAAAATTGAATATAAGATTGGTTATTTAAAACAACATAAAAAAATCGATGAATCAACAAGAATTTAAGACTAGCATTTGCTAGTCTTTTTTGATGTAAAAAATTAAATTAAAAATAATAAAAAATCACTCTAAAAATACCATTAAAAATATTTGCTTTAATTGATAAAAAATTATATAATTTTGGTATAAGTGAGGGTTTATAATGAAAAATGTAGCTGATTATTATAACAAGACCGCAACAGGCTGGTCTGATGAATGGCTTAAAGAAAAGAAACAAAGTGCAATACTTGAAAAATTCCATAATTGCTTTTCACAAGTGGGTTCTTCTCATCCAAGACTTTTAGACCTTGGTTGTGGTGCTGGTTATGATTCAAAAATTATGAGCAAACTCGGTGCAAGAGTAACCGGTATTGATATCAGTGAAAAACTTATTGATATTGCAAAAAAATCTGTTCCTTCTTGCAAATTTTATGTTGGCGACATCAACGCACCAATGACAAAGCTTGGTAAATTTGATGGCGTTGTTTGTCTTGCAACAATTATTCACGTTGACATCACAAGAATGAAAACTGTTATGCAAAATATTGCTGATGTTTTGAAAAAAGGTGGCCTTGCGCTCATTTCTTGTTGCGATGGTGTTGGCAAAAACTATCAAAAGAGCTATGTTTATCTTGATGGCACTTATTATGATAAGAGTGTTAACGATTATAGTGCTTCAGAACTTTGTGCATTTGCTTATCCAAAATTAAAACTTGTTGACACTTGGAAGTTTGAAGATTTTGCTGATGGCTGGCGTTATTACGTGTTTATGAAACAATAGGGGAGATTGTTATGGATAAATTGCAAGAATTAAAAAAACAACTTGTTGAACAAGGTAAAAACAAAGCTTTTGGTGAAATGAATGGAATGCTTTCTATGATTCCAGAAATAAGAGAAACTATAGCAAAATTAAAAAAATTAGAAAAAGAATTTTTAAGTGATTATTCAGGAAAAAGAATTTATTTCGCACCAAAATCACCAACAACAAAAGAATACGCTGAAACAAAAAAAGAGTTCTTTGAACAAATTATGAGATTCAGAGAAACTTATTTAGAAGTTAGTGAAGTTCTTCGTTCAACCAGCAGAGTGCATAATACGGGCATTGTAACATTGAATGAAGGTTTAAGTGGTTCAAGTCTTTATGGTTTTGCTAGAGATTTCCAAGAATTAAATTCACATTCTGCTGCTTCAAAATTTGAAGAAGCAATGAAACATTTTTTTGAAAGTGAATTTGAAACAGGCAAACACGGAAAAGTTAAACTTATTGACCAAAGTGGAAAATTTGACCAAAGAATTGTTGAAGAAGTTGAGAATGCAAAAGGTTTGCAACTCTCATTTTTAGGATATCCTGCTTATGACATTCTTGATGAAGATGAATGGGAAAGTGTGGTTCAAGAAGTTAAAGATTCAAAAGCAAGAATCACTAAAAAAATAAGCATAGATAGAGAAAAAGGTTATTCAACCAATGGCAGAGAAAAAACTCTTAAAATGTTAAATGATATTGAATCAAAGATTGAACAAATTGAATCTATGGAATTAAATAACTCATCAGCACCAAAAGCAAAAGCTGGAGACAGTCTTTCATTTATCACTGAAAATAAAGGAAAGTCTGCTGGAAAAGGTATGAGTGTAAGACAAAAAGGTAATTAAAATTGGGCTTAAAATGTTATGGTATTTGAAAAAGAATTTAAACATTATGGTTTTGAAAGTGTAGTTGCTTATTCAGGCACTGACATCACTGAAGAAATGATGAATGAAAGTTTTAAAGTAAGTGATGACTTTTTTCATGAAGAATATCAAATTAATGAATCTAAAATCAAAGACATTGTTAAAAATGTGGGACAAATATGCTTTATCATTAAAGACGAAGCTGTTAACAAGGTTATTGGTTATAGTTTTTGGATTCCAATCAAAGAACAAGTTTTTGTTGAGTTTATAAAAGCAAACGAAATGCTTATGTTTATTGAAGAAGAGCATTGTTCAAAATTTAATGAACCGGTTGTGAATTTGTTTCAAGCTGGTGAAGCTTTTGTTGGTGGCTATGATATTGATTTGCTTCATAAAGCACTTGAAGACATCATTCAACAAAAGATTTTAGTGCTTGCTAAAAAAGGTGTTAAAATTGGATATGTTGCAATTGAAGCTGTTTGTGAGTATGATGAAAAATATCTTGCTAAACTTCTTGGTTTAACTAAAGGTGTTAAAAAAGCAAAATCAATTTTCTATTGCGACAAATATTCACCAGAAAAAACTTTTTCAAGGTCAATGTATGCTGAATATTTAAAGGAATATTACAAAAATTAGAAATAAAAAAATTATTCAAAAAGCCGAAAATTTCGGCTTTTTTTGTTGCAGTCAAAATTTTGATAAAGTATTGACATTTGACTAAAAAATGGTTATAATATTATTACTAGATTATGAGGGCTTGAAGCAGATAAAGGGAGAGTGATTTTTATGGCAGATAAAGGGAGTTATGCTACCGATTCACTTGAAAATTTAAACGATTTGCAAATTAGAGCAAAATTTTTCGAAAGTAAAACCAGAAAAGGTTTTATGAGTGAAAGAGATGTTGAAAGAGAAATGGAAGATTTAAGACTTTCTTGTCTTGAAACCTCTGGCTTTATGTATGATTACACAGGCGATGAGTTTTCAGGGCAAATGGTTGAAAAATTCAGAAAGCCATTCTCATTCAACCCAAAAGAAGTTGCACTTGTTTTAAAAGATATTGTTTGCGATATCACAGAGCTTTATTCAAGGGCATTTAAACTTATGCTTGAAAATATGTCACACGCACATATTGTTAAGGTTGAAACCACTTATGAAAATAACATTTTTGAAAAAAAATGGAGAAGTGAACAAAAAGCCTTTGAAAAACAAGAAAGAAGGGAAAGAAAAGAAAGAAAAATTAGAGAAAAAGACAGTTCATTTGTTGACCTTTCACAAGACAGGGTTAAACCTAGAAAGGCAAGAAGGGGTGAATCAAGTTTTGAAACCCCATCATATAGAGCGGAAAGACCATCAAGAACAAGAAGATTTAGCGCTCCATCAAGTGTTGTGTTTGTTAGAAATAAAGAATTTAAACCAGCCAGAGCGTTCAGACCAAGCTTCCGCAGAACAAAAAGCAGTGAATCAAGTTTTGATGCACCTTGTATGGCGATGTAAAACTTGATAAGCAAAGGAGGATTTTATGAGAGAACAAGAAGTTAATTCAAGAGTTGCACTTGCTGAATTTAATGATATTATGATTAGAGTGAGAACCCTTGACAGCAGATATAGAAAAGACTGCATAACCGATGAAGAAATGGCTCATCAAATTCAAGACCTTCGCCAAGTTTTTATTGAAAAATCAAAAGAAATGACTTCAATCTTTAAAAATCCATTTTTCAAAGATGGTGTTGTGCCAAACTTGGTTGCAAAATATAAGAAAAAATTTGAATATAAACCAGAAGAAGTTTTTGTGTGTTTAGACCAACTTTATGCCGACCTTGCAGAACTTTATCAAAAGTCTTGCCAAATGTTTTTAGATGAATGGTCACACCTAAATGATGATGAGGCAAATAAAAAAATAAAAGCACAACTTGAAACACTTGATAAAGTGATAGCGACTCTTGAACAAAGACAAAAGAATTATAAAATGAAACAGGTTGAACAAGAAGAAAAAGCTGAAAAAGCTCAAAAGGCTGAACAAAAAAGACAAGAGCAAGCTAAAAAAGCAAAAGAAGAACAACCTGAAGAAGAAAAGAAACCAAAAGGCAAAAAAGCAAAAGATGCAAAAAAGATTAAAGGTGTAATTTTAAAACCAGCTCCAAGAGGTGGCTCAAAAATCTATTATGTGAAAAACTCTGAAACCAGAGAAAAAGAAGCTGCCGCACAAAGAAATGTGCAAAGAGCAATGTCAAAACCTGCACATCAGCCAGCACTTGCTCCAAGACAAATGTCAAGATAAATAAAAACAAGCAGAAATCTGCTTGTTTTTTTGCTTGCTAAAATTTGAAATAATCAAAAGTAGTTTAAGTTGTAACAAAATCTAGTGCATTAAAATTTATTTTAAACAATTTCGCAAAAACTTATTGACTTATAACCGTTTTTGATATAGAATGATAGGGCATATTATGGTATGTTTGACCATTATGCCCTTTTTTATGCCTACGGTGGGGCGTGAAACAGGGAAAATGTTCAAGAATTTCCTCGTCGGGTTTAGAGAAAATTCGCCAAATTTACACAGGAGGTAAAACTATGCCAACCATTAACCAAATTATCCGTCATGGTAAAGGTAGAGAAGCACAAGCAAGCAAGGCAAAATGCCCAGCACTTGAACAATGTCCACAAAAACGTGGCGTTTGCTTAAACGTTACAACCACTTCTCCAAAGAAGCCTAACTCTGCTATGCGTAAAATCGCAAGAGTTCGTCTTTCAAACAGAATGGAAGGAACTGTTTATATTCCAGGTGAAGGACACAACTTGCAAGAGCACTCTGTTGTTCTCATTCGTGGTGGCCGTGTTAAAGACTTACCGGGTGTTCGTTATCACATCATCCGTGGCGTTCTTGACACAGCAGGTGTACAAAACCGTAAACAAGCTAGAAGTAAATACGGTGCTAAAAGAGGTAAGTAATCTCTTTTGAATTGAAATTTAAACTTTTACAAATAATATAGGAGGAAATTTTATGTCAAGAAGAAATAGAGCTGAAGTTCGTGAAGTTGTTGCTGACCCAAAATATGGTTCAAAAGTTGTTACTAAAGTTATCAACCAAGTAATGCTTGACGGCAAAAAATCTGTTGCTCAAAAAGTTGTTTATGATGCAATGGAAAAAGCAGCTGCTAAACTTAACGCAGACGCACTTGATGTTTTCAATCAAGCACTTGAAAACATTAAACCTGTTCTTGAAGTTAAAGCTCGTAGAGTTGGTGGTTCTACATACCAAGTTCCAATGGAAATCAGAGCTGAAAGAAGACAAACTCTTGCAATTCGTTGGTTAGTTCTTTATGCTCGTCAAAGAAGTGAAAGAACAATGGCACAAAAGCTTGCAGGTGAATTTGTAGATGCTTACAACAATGCTGGTGGCGCATTCAAGAAGAAAGAAGATGTTCATAGAATGGCTGAAGCTAACAAAGCATTTGCTTCTTATCGTTGGTAATAAATTGGAAAAGTTATTGTGCTTTTCCCATTTATTAAAAACAGACAAAATGCTGATAATTACTTAAAAAATTAGCATTAAAATATTTGATAAATTTTATCAAATTTAGTATAATTAAAATGTAATTGTGCAAGTGCACAATTTTGAAACTTTTATAGGAGAAATTAAACTTATGCCTAGAGATTATGCTATGAATAAGATTCGTAACATTGGTATTATGGCTCACATCGATGCTGGTAAAACCACAACATCTGAAAGAATCTTATTCTATACAGGAAAAACTCACAAAATCGGTGAAGTTCATGATGGCGGCGCTACCATGGACTGGATGGCACAAGAACAAGAAAGAGGTATCACAATCACTTCTGCTGCAACAACTTGTATCTGGAAAGACCATAAGATTAATCTTATCGACACCCCAGGACACGTTGACTTCACAATGGAAGTTGAACGTTCACTTCGTGTACTTGATGGTGCTGTTGAAGTATTCACTGCAAAAGAAGGCGTTCAAGCTCAATCTATCAAAGTTTGGAACCAAGCTAACAAGTACGGCGTTCCAAGAATCGCTTATGTAAATAAGATGGACACTCTTGGTGCTGACTTCTTCTTCGCTGTTGACCAAATGAGAGAAATGCTTGGTGCTAACGCTATTCCAATCGAACTTCCTATCGGTAAGGAAGATACATTTGAAGGTGTTATTGACCTCGTTCAAATGCACGCTATTTATTATAGAGATGATGAAGGTAAGGTTTTCGATATCGTTGAAATCCCTGCTGACATGAAAGCTCAAGCTGAAGAATATCATCAAAAACTTGTTGAAGCTGTTGCTGAATCAGATGACGCTTTACTTGAAAAATTCTTCGGTGGTGAAGAACTCACTGTTGATGAAATTAGAAAAGGTATTAGAACTCAAACTATTGCTCTTAAAATGCTTCCTGTTCTTTGTGGTTCATCATATAAGAACAAAGGTATTCAAGAACTTTTAGACGCAGTTATTTATTACCTTCCATGCCCAACTGATATCCCACCAATGCCTGGTAAGGATATGGATGGCAACCCAATCGAATGTGTAGCTGAAGACAAAGCACCACTTGCTGGTCTTGCATTCAAAATTGCTACTGACCAATTCGGTAGACTCACATTCTATAGAATTTATTCTGGTTGCATTAAGTCTGGTTCTTATGTTCTTAACACCACAACAGGTGACAAAGAAAGAATCTCAAGACTTTTAAGAATGCACTCAAATTCTAGACAAGAAATCCAAGAAGCTTATGCTGGTGACATCGTTGCTATCATCGGTCTTAAAGATACATCAACAGGTGACACACTTTGTGATGAATCTAAACCAGTTATGCTTGAAAATATGGATTATCCAGACCCAGTTATTTCTATGGCTATCGAGCCAAAAACAAAGGGTGACCAAGAAAAAATGACAAATGCACTCTTAAAGCTTGCTGGCGAAGACCCAAGCTTTAGATTCCATACAAACAGAGAAACAGGACAAACTGTTATCGCTGGTATGGGTGAACTTGACTTGAATATCATGGTTGACCGTATGAAGAGAGAATATAACGTTGAAGCTAACGTTGGTGCTCCTCAAGTTGCTTACAAAGAAACACTTCGTGGTTCTATTGAAGCTACTGGTAAATACATCAAACAATCAGGTGGTAAAGGTCAATATGGTCACTGCGTTGTTAAATTCGAAGGCCTTGAGCCAGGCGAAGGATACAAATTCGTTGACGCAACCGTTGGTGGTTCTATTCCAAAAGAATATATCCCAGCTGTTGACAAAGGTATTAAAGAAGCTGCTCAAGCAGGTGTTCTTGCAGGCTACCCAACAGTAGACTTCAAAGCAACTGTTATCGACGGTTCTTACCACGAAGTTGACTCTTCTGAAGCTGCTTTCATGATTGCTGGTTCAATGGCATTCAAAGAAGCATTCAAAAAAGGTAATTCAGTAATTCTTGAACCTATCATGAAGGTAGAAGTTCAAGTTCCAGATAAATATCTTGGTGACGTTCTTGGTGACTTATCACGTAGACGTGGTAACGTTATTGGAACAACACTTAAAAATGGAAACCAAACTGTTGATGCAGAAGTTCCTCTTGCAGAAATGTCTGGATACGTTACTGATTTGAGATCTATCACACAAGGTCGTGGTGACTCATCAATGGAACCATGCAAATATGCAGAAGTTCCAAGAAACATCGCTGAAAAAATCATCGGCGAAAGAGCTAAAAAAGACTAATAGTCAGGTTTAGCAAATTAAATTATTAAAAAATAAAAATAATATAAAAAAGGAGATTATCAAATGGCAAAAGCTAAATTTGAATCAAAAAAACCTCACGTTAACATTGGTACAGTAGGCCACGTTGACCACGGTAAAACAACACTCACAGCTGCAATCACAATGAACCAAACACACAAATTTGGTGGCGACGCTAAAGATTACAGCCAAATCGACTCTGCTCCAGAAGAAAGAGCAAGAGGTATCACAATCAACACTGCACACGTTGAATATGAAACAGACAACAGACACTATGCACACGTTGACTGCCCAGGACACGCTGACTATGTTAAAAACATGATCACTGGTGCTGCTCAAATGGACGGTGCTATCCTCGTTTGTGCTGCTACAGACGGTGTTATGCCTCAAACTCGTGAACACATCCTTCTTGCTCGTCAAGTAGGCGTTCCAAAAATCGTAGTTTTCATGAACAAAATCGACCAACTTGGTGGAGACATGGAACTTGCTGACCTTGTAGAAATGGAAATCAGAGAACTTCTTTCAAAATACGAATACGATGGTGACAACACTCCAATCGTTCGTGGTTCTGCTTTCCTTGCTCTTGAAGCTGCTAAAGCTGGCAACTATGATTCAGAAGATACAAAATGTATCCAAGAACTTATGGATGCTGTTGATAGCTGGATCCCAACTCCAGACCGTGCTACAGACCAACCATTCCTTATGCCTGTTGAAGACGTATTCACAATCACAGGTCGTGGTACAGTAGTTACTGGTAGAGTTGAAAGAGGTGTATTAAAGACTGGTGAAACAATCGAAATCGTTGGTCTTGAAGAAAAACCAAAATCATCAGTTGTTACAGGTATCGAAATGTTCAGAAAAACTCTTGATGAAGCTATCGCTGGTTACAACGTTGGTGTTCTTTTAAGAGGTATCGACAGAACTGATGTTCAAAGAGGTCAAATCCTTGCTAAACCTGGCACAATTCAACCACACACTGAATTTGAAGCTCAAGTTTACGTATTAACAAAAGAAGAAGGTGGTCGTCACACTGCATTCTTCAACAACTATCGTCCACAATTCTACTTCAGAACTACAGACGTTACAGGTTCTATCTCTCTTCCAGAAGGAACAGAAATGGTTATGCCTGGTGACCACACAAAGATGACAGTTCAACTTATCGCTCCAGTAGCTATCGAAGAAGGTCTTCGTTTCGCTATTCGTGAAGGTGGTAGAACAGTTGGTTCTGGTGTTGTTTCTAAAATCATTAAATAATTTTAGAATCTAAATTTAGGCACATTGCTGTGTCATACGAAAATAAAGATATGCAGTCATTTACGAAAGTAAACTCCTGCATATCTTTTTTTCTATTCCTTGCACTGCACCTAAATTTAAATCCTAAAATGGTTGCTTGTTAAAAATCCCAAACAGTCATTATCGCAAGATAAATCCTGCTTGGGATTTTTTTTGTGCTGAAAATTGTGGTTTGTTAAAATTATTGTAAAAATAAATTGTTTATTGTATAATTAATATAATGAAAGGTGTGTGCCTTTCAAATTGCTAAATATACGGGAGAATATTGTGGCAAATAAGAAAATTGATGAAATTTTAACAAGGAAACAAGAAAGGCAAATCGCATTTCAAAATGCCGTTGATGTTTTGGTGAGATTGAATGCATTGATTCCAGCTGAATCGGTAACTCTTTATCACGGTAGGGCAAGCAAACCAGAAGAAGTGAATGAGTGGCAAGTTGATGCGGCTTATCAAAATGCAGGCAAACAAGCAGACCACAACAATCTTAATATCATAAACGGATTGTCAACTTCACCAAAACTTGAAGATGCTTCAAAATATGCTCGTGGCAGAGCACGTGATTTGAATAGAATGGCAATTGAAAATGGAAAAGAACCTACGTTTGTGCCTGAATATTATGAAATTAAGCCATCATCTCCGGGGCTTTATATTATCAATAATTTTGACTTCAAAGTATCAAATTTAACTGATGATGAAAGAAAAGAATATTATTCAGCACTCAATATTTTTATAAATTATGAGCCGACTGAACTTGCTCCTGTTAGGTTTGAATATAGGCGAACAGCGGGGGCGGTTTATCAATTATTAAGTGAAAGACTAAATCAAAAAATGAATGATTATGATGCGGGTGTTGGCACTGAAAGATTGCTTTCAAAGACCGATATTGAAAGCACACAAAATGAGTTATTTCAAATGGGTTTTAAAATAAATTTGTCAACACTAACAACTGAAATTGCTGGGGCATTAAATGCAAGAGAACTTCTTGCTGTTAACCCAGGAGAGTTGGTTTCACGGTTGGCTTTTAGAGATAACAGAGCACAAGATGAAATTGCTGAAGGTGTTATTAGAATCAAGACTAATGATGGAAAAACCTATAAAGTTCCGGTTAACAGTGAGTATGTTTCTTCGTGGCTTGCAAACAACCATATTATTGGTGTATCAAAAGATGTTTTCGGAACAGATATAAACAATTGTTTTATGTTTGACCTTGAAAAAATCAACACTGAAAAGGCACTTGGTGATAGGCTTCAAAGCATAATTTCTGAATTTGGAGCTTTTGCTGATGTTGTTAAAAATGGCATACAAGATGAGCAATTACAATTGTTTTTAGAAAATTCTTCGCCAGAAGAAACAATGGAAGTGTTTAGAGCAGAGCCAAAGTTTAAAACAAATTTTGATTATTGGTCGGGTGTGTGGGAAAGGTTTTCGATTGGTGAACACACTGAAACCACAATGCGTGTGTTTGAAGATTCATTTGCAAGAACCACCCCAAAAGAAATTGCACCATTTGTAAAAATGGCACTTGCCTGCCACGATATTGGAAAGGGAGTGATTAACAATTCAATAATGAATGCACACAACAAACTTGCTGCTATTGATGAAGAAACTTCAAGAGTTGCAGGCGAGTTTTGTAACTATTATAATATGAGTGAGAGTGTGAAAAATATGCTTATTTTTGCAATTGTAGAAGGGCAGAAATACACATCACAGTATTACATTCACAAAAGAAAAGATGCATTTAAAAAGCTTGAAGAAAGATGCTGTGAAGTGCTTGCTGAAAATTTGAAACGCAAGCCAACAGAGGCAGAAATTTTGGGGTTTGTTAAGATTTGCAAGATTATTCAAAACTGCGATAGTGGGGCTTATACAAGGTATGGAATCACACGTGATGAGAAAACGGGAAAGTATTATAGAAACGGAAATGATATGTTCACAAAATCATTCCACATTCCAACTGATATACGAAAAAGAGCACAATATATGATTGAGCCCGATGAACCGCAAAACAGATAAAATCTAAAAATAAACAAAAGGAGAAAATTATGGAAATTATTATTTATTTAATTGTTTTAGCTGTTGTTTTATTCGTAAATCATCTTATTGCTAGAATGTTTTTTGATATTGCTGAAAGAAAAGGACATCATGAAAAGAAATATTATTGGCTTTCATTTTGGCTTGGTGCTGTGGGATATATAATGGTTGCAGCGCTTCCTGATATGTTTGCACGTCCACAAAAAGAAGTTCAAAATATTGAAAATGAAAATACAAAAACAACAGAAACAAAAACAGAAGAAATTAAAGAAAAATCAAATTTATTAGATATTTTTAAAACTGACAATTAAAAAAAGGCTGGAATTTTCCAGCTTTTTTTGTGCAAAAAACTATGGTATTTTGTTGTAAATGTTATTAAAAAATAACACTATTGACAAATAAATTGGTGTATGGTATAATGGTTATATATGTGGGGAATCCACACTCAAGGGGAGAAATTTATGATTAACGAAAACGCATATTTGTTTTTAAGTGAAGAAAGTGTTAGTGAATTAGACAAATCTAAAGGAGCAATGTTGTTGATTCATTATCCAACATATATTGAAGCTTATAAAAAAGAAATTGAAAGACTTGAAAAAAGCAAAGAACCACATAATCTTGAATTTGAGGGTCTTAAAAAAGGTATGGAAGACTTGTCTAAACTTCCACTCACTCAAAGACTTTTCAGTGCAAAGAGAATTAGAGAAGAAAAGCAAGCTTATGTGACAAAGATTCAAGCAATTGCAAATGAACTTGCAAACATTGATACACTTATTGCTGATTACACTCTTTATATTTATGAAGCAAGTCAAGAAATCAATGCATTTGTTCATGCACTCGGCAATATCAATGTTGACCCAAAAGATGTTGTTGCTGCTTACCATGAAATCAAGGCAAGATTAGAAGCAAAAGAAAAGGGAATCGATATTTCTGCTGCTTCACCTATTGTTGAAGAAGTTGTTGCTCCTGCAGAAGAAGTTAAAAAATCAGCACAACCAAAAACAACAGGAACAAAAGAAGCAAGACTTTCACCAAGAGAAAAGTTTGAAAGAAGACTTGCAAGAACAAAAGAAATTCAAGAAAAATCACAAAGACAACAATAATGCAATAAAAGGGAGTGCAAATTATATCAAACAAAAAACAAAATCAACCCGAAAGGGTTGACTAGTTTTTATTTTACGGAGATTTATGAAAGAAAAAAATTTAGAAATAAGCTTGCTTACAAGCGTTACAAGTGTAAAAGAACTTGATGAAATTCCAGAAGTGAAACTTGTTGTGTTTGGTCCTGAAAGACACAGACAAATGATTTTAGACTATAACAATATGATTGCTAACTATGGAACAATCAATGTTGAAATTAAAGAAAAAGAAGATGAGCTTTTTAACCTTCAATCAATAAATGGAATTTATAGGCTTTTCAAAGGCAAAAAAATTGATGAGAGAATTGCTGTTTTAGAAAGAGAAATTGAAGAAGCTGAAAAAGATAAAAAAGGTCTTGATTTATTGGTTGAAGAAGCTTTAAAATGCATTCAAAGATTTGAAGAAGAAATGAAAGAAGCAGCAAAGTCAGTCTTGCTTAAATATGGTTTGACCGACAAAGAATTTGTTAGTGCTTACAACAAGGCAAAAAGGGAACTTATCTTTAAAACAAGAAAAGCACAACCTGATGAAGCTCAAAGTGAAGCACCACAAAAAGAATAAGATAAATGGGCGGAAGCTCATTTTTTATTGATAAGCATAGCAAAAAATGTTATTATAAAAATGCAAAAACAAAGGAGGGCTTTATGTCGAGAATGATAGATATTGAATATAGTGCTTCTCAACTTATATCAAACTGCAACGAAGAATTATCTCACATAAGGTCTGATATAAACAGCAAAGAGAGAAACCTTGCAGCCTTGGAAAAGCGTTCAGGAATGGATAAACTTTTTCATATGGGCGAAATAAAAAGAAAAAAAGAATTGCTTACAAGAGAACTTGATGACCTTAAAAGAAAGCTTGCCATTGTTGAAAAAGAACGAGAATATTATGTTAGATGGGGAACAAAAATTCCTGAAGGTGAAGCTGGAAAAGAAATGCGTAAACTTTATGAGACAAGGGTTGAAAAACTTGATATTTTAACAATGATAGAATGTGGACTTATGTAAAAACACACCGAAGACTTTGCGGTGTGTTTTTTGTTTGCTAAAAATAAAATTGAGCAAAATTTTAAATTTTGAAAAAGACAAAATTTTTATGGTCAAGTTGCACAAATTTGTTTTGGTAACAATATGTCAAAAAATTCACATAAATGCACAAATTTTCAGGGAAAAATATTGACACTCTTTGACATTAGTGGTATTATGTAGTAGCATACCCTAACTATTGTTGAGAGTCCGTCTATTTTGGCTTTAGTTATGGTTATATAAGTCATAAGTGTAGGTGGATTGCTGGCTTTAGGTCTTATTTTTCCAGCAGTTGCACAGAATCGACTATCTTCTTGACTTGCTCGAAAATTTTTACTTAATCAAATAAAATGACTATTTAAAATTTTTATGGAGGACTACATGAGTAGCATTAACCAAAAAGTCAAATTAGAAAAATTCGGTAATACTGAAAGATACAAATTTGGTAAGATTAAAGAGGTTAAGGAGATTCCATATCTTGTTGAAGTTCAAAAAGATAGTTATCAAAGCTTCATAACAAAAGGTATTCGCGACGTTCTTCGCGATTTTTCTCCAATCACTGATACTGACAACTTGAATCGTTCAGATGCTAGAGAAGACAACACAGATGCTCGTGTTGAGCTTTACTTTTTAGAGCACACACTCGAAAACAAGCCAAAATATACCGAAGCAGAATGTAAATCAAGAGATGCAACATACGCTGCTCCACTTAAAGTTAAAGTGAGATTGGTTTACAAAGAAACAGGTGAAGTCGTTGACCAAGAAGTTTATATGGGTGATATTCCTATTATGACTGACAACGGTTCATTCATCATCAACGGTGCTGAAAGAGCAATCGTTAGCCAACTTGTTAAAAGCCCTAGCGTTTACTGCTCACAAGGCGTAAACAAAGCAGGTAACTTCGTTACTGAAACAGACATCATTCCTGCACGTGGTGCTTGGATTGAGTTTGAAGAAGACAATAACGGAATCATTTGGGTTCACGTTGACCGTTCAAGAAAAATGGTGGGTACAATCTTCTTAAGAGCACTTGGTATTTCAAGTGATGAAGAACTTTTAGAAATGTTCGACAACGACCCATCAATCGTTAAAACAATCGAAAAAGACCCTACAAAATCTATGGATGAAGCTTTGATTGAAATTTCAAAGAGACTTCGCCCAGGTGAAGTTTTCAACCTCAAAGCTATCAAGAAAGATTTAGAAAAGAGATTCTATTCAACACGTAGATATGATATCACAGGTGTTGGTAGACACAAATTTAACCAAAAATTAAGTTTAGCAACAAGAATTGAAGGCAGAACTCTTGCTGAAGATATCGTTATCAACGGTGAAGTTTACGCAGCAGCAGGCGAAGTGCTTGATGAAGAAAGAGCAATGTTTGTTCAAAACGCTGGTGTTAACAAAGTTGCTGTTGAAGGCAAACTTTCAAAATTCTATGTTCTTGGCAACAATCGTGTTGACCTTAAAGCATACACAGGTTTAGATGCTGACAAACTTGAAATTGATGAACTTGTTCACCTTCCTACACTTCTTGAAGTGTTAAAAGGCAAGAAAACTATTGCTGAAAAAGAACAAGCAATCGTTGAAAATCGTGATGAGCTTCTTGGTCGCCACGTATTCTTTGATGATATTTTATCAGCAGTTAACTATCACCTTTGCATTAAGCAAGGTCTTGGAAGCCTTGATGATGTTGACCACCTTGGCAACCGTAGAATCAAGACTGTTGGTGAACTTTTACAAGCACAATTCTTTATTGGAATGGCAAGACTTGAAAGAGTTATCTCTGAAAGAATGCAAGTTCAAAATGTTGAAGAAATCAGCCCTAGCACTTTAATCAATGTTAGACCTGTTTCTGCAGCAATTCGTGAATTCTTTGGTTCAAGCCAAATGTCACAATTTATGGAACAAACAAACCCAATCGCTTCTCTTACACACAAGAGAAAGGTTTCATCTATTGGACCTGGTGCGTTAACAAGAGAAAGAGCAGGCTTTGATGTTCGTGACGTTCACTATACACACTATGGACGTCTCTGTCCAAACGAAACTCCTGAAGGTCAAAACATCGGTCTTATCAACTCACTTGCAACTTATGCAAAAATTGATAAATATGGCTTCGTTGAAGCACCATATAGAAAGATTGATAAAGAAACCGGAAAGGTTACTGACGAAGTTGTTTATATGACAGCTGATGTCGAAGAAAAATATGTTATTGCGCAAGCAAACGAAGACCTTACTGAAGATGGCAAACTTTTACACGAAAAAGTTACTTGCCGTAAGAAAGGTGAAATCGTGGAACTTCCAAGAGAACAAATCGACTTCATCGATGTTTCTCCAAAAGAACTTGTTTCTATTGCTACAACACTTGTTCCATTCATTGAAAACGACGATACAACTCGTGCGATGATGGCTTCAAACATGCAACGTCAAGCTGTTCCACTTTTAAAAACAGAAGCTCCTATCGTTGGCACAGGCACAGAACACAAGATTGCTGTTGACTCTGGTGTTATGGTTGTTGCTAAAAACGATGGTATTGTTAAATATGTTTCAAGTGAAAAAATTATCATTGAAACAAAAGATGGTGAAGATGTTTATGTTCTTATCAAGTTTGTTCGTTCAAACTCTGGAACATGTATGCGTCAAAAACCAATCGTTGAACATGGTCAAATGGTTAAAGCAGGTGATGTTCTTGCTGATGGTCCATCAACAAACAATGGTGAACTTTCAATCGGTAAAAACATTCTTGTTGCATTCATGCCATGGGAAGGATACAACTTCGATGACGCGATTTTGATTTCAGATGAACTCGTTGAAGATGATGTCCTCACTTCTATCCACATTGAAGAATATGAGCAAGATGCTCGTGACACAAAACTTGGACCTGAAGAAATCACAAGAGATATTCCAAACATTGGTGAAGATGCTCTTGTTAACCTTGATGAAAATGGTATCGTTAGAATCGGTGCTGAAGTTACCACAGGTGACATTTTGGTTGGTAAGGTTACACCAAAAGGTGAAACAGAACTTACTCCTGAAGAAAGACTTCTTCGTGCTATCTTTGGTGAAAAAGCTAGAGAAGTTCGTGACACATCTCTTCGTGTTCAACACGGTGAAGGTGGTATTGTTGTTGACGTTAAAGTGTTCACTCGTGAAAACAAAGACGAACTTGCAACCGGCGTTAGCAAACTTGTTCGTGTTTACATCGCTCAAAAGAGAAAAATGAGCGTTGGTGACAAGATGTCAGGTAGACACGGAAACAAGGGTGTAGTTTCAAGAATCCTTCCAAAAGCAGATATGCCATTTATGGCTGATGGAACTCCTGTTCAAATTCTTTTGAACCCACTCGGCGTTCCTTCGCGTATGAATATTGGTCAGCTTCTTGAAGTTCACTTGGGCTTTATTTGTAAAGCTCTTGGCTGGAAGATTGCAACACCTGTATTCGACGGTGCTAAAGAATCTGATATTCAAGAATTATTTAGAGAAAACAACTTCCCAGAAGATGGAAAAATCCAACTTTATGATGGAAGAACAGGTGAACCATTTGAAAACAGAACCACTGTTGGTATCATGTATATGTTAAAACTTCACCATCTTGTTGTTGATAAGATGCACGCTAGATCAACCGGACCTTACTCACTTGTAACTCAACAACCTCTTGGTGGTAAAGCACAACTGTGGTCAAAGATTTGGTGAAATGGAAGTTTGGGCTCTTGAAGCTTATGGTGCTTCTAACATTCTCCAAGAAATGCTCACAGTTAAATCAGACGATGTTGTTGGTCGTCTTAAAACATACGAAGCCATTGTTAAAGGTGAAAACATCACCGAACTTGGTATTCCTGAATCATTCAAAGTTCTTATCAAAGAACTTCAAGGTCTTGCACTTGATATTAAAGTGCTTACTGAAGACAAACAAGAAATTGGTCTTAAAGATTTAATGGAAGATGATAGAGATATTCCAGAACCAATTAGAAACAAGCCAAACAGAAACGAACAAGAAGTTGAAGTTGAACTTGGTTCTTCGGTTGAAGACCTCATTTCTAACGACCTTGCTGGTGATTCAAAAGTTATCGATAATGATGACGCTGGAAGCCTTTTTGACTTCGATGACGACTTATAATAAGCGACTTTAAATAAAACTTTTTAGATAATAAATTAAGGGGAAAGATATGTTTGAATTAAACAACTTTGACTCAATGCAAATCGGTCTTGCAAGTCCAGAGAAAATTCGCGAATGGTCTTATGGCGAAGTTACAAAGCCAGAAACCATTAACTATAGAACACAAAAACCAGAAAGAGATGGTTTGTTCTGCGAAAGAATCTTTGGACCTACCAAAGATTGGGAATGTCATTGTGGAAAATATAAAAGAATTCGTTATAAAGGCGTAGTCTGTGATAAGTGTGGCGTTGAAGTTACTCGTGCCAAAGTGAGAAGAGAAAGAATGGGTCATATTGAACTCGTTACTCCTGTTTCTCACATTTGGTATTTCAAAGGCGTTCCTTCAAGAATTGGAACACTTTTAAATATTTCAATTAAAAAACTTGAACAAGTTTTATATTTCACATCTTTCATTGTTACAGACCCTGGAACAACTGAATTTGAATATAAACAAATTTTAAACGATAGAGAATATCGTGAAGCTGTTGAAAAATACGGCTCAAAAGCATTTAAAGCTGGTATGGGTGCTGAAGTTATTAAGCAACTCTTATCAGAAATCGACCTTCAAAAAGAATCAGAAGAACTTAAAGTTATTTTGAAAAATTCAAAAGGTCAAAAGAAATTAAGCGTTGCAAAAAGACTTGGACTTGTGGATTCATTCCTTAAAACCGGTTCAAGACCTGAATGGATGATTCTTGATGTGCTTCCTGTAATCCCACCAGAACTTCGTCCAATGGTTCCACTTGATGGTGGAAGATTTGCAACAAGCGACTTGAACGATTTATACAGAAGAGTTATCAATAGAAACAACAGACTTAAAAAGCTTACTGAACTTGGTGCTCCTGAAATTATCTGCAGAAACGAAAAACGTATGCTTCAAGAAGCAGTTGATGCTTTAATCGATAACGGCAGACGTGGCAAACCAATCGCAGGTGCTGGAAACAGAGAACTTAAATCTCTTTCTGGTCTTCTTCGTGGTAAGCAAGGTCGTTTGCGTCAAAACCTTCTTGGTAAACGTGTTGACTATTCTGGTCGTTCAGTTATCGTCGTTGGACCATACCTTAAAATGTATCAATGTGGTCTTCCAAAAGAAATGGCTCTTGAACTTTTCAAACCATTCATTATGAAAAGACTCGTTGATTTAAACCAATCACACAACATCAAGAGTGCAAAACACGTTGTTGAAAGAGCAAGACCAATCGTTTGGGACGTTCTTGAAGATGTTATTAAAGACCACCCAGTTCTTTTGAACCGTGCTCCTACACTTCACAGACTTTCAATCCAAGCGTTTGAACCTGTTCTTGTTGAAGGTGGCGCTATGAGATTGCACCCACTTACTTGTGCGGCATTCAACGCTGACTTCGATGGTGACCAAATGGCGGTTCACGTTCCACTTTCAATCGATGCTCAAACAGAAGCTAGATACCTTATGATTGCTTCAAATAACATTTTGAAACTTTCAGATGGTGAACCAATTTCTGTTCCTTACCAAGATATGCTTTATGGTATTTATTACCTTACTGTAGAACTTGCTGGTGAAAAGGGTGAAGGCAAAATCTTTGCTGATATTGATGAAGCTATTATGGCTTATCAAACAGGAAATGTAAGCTTGCACTCAAAAGTTAAAGTTAGAGTTCAAAAAGAAATCGATGGAAAAGTTTACTCAAGTCTTCTTGATACAACTGTTGGTAGAATGATTTTCAATCAAGCTATTCCAGAAGGTATCGGAATCATTGAAAGAAACTCTCCAGAAGATATGCTTAAGAACGAAGTAGAATACGCTGTTGATAAAAAGAATATGAAAAAGATTATCAAGGCTTGCTATGTAAACCTTGGTTCAACAAAAACAGCTATTATGCTTGATAAGATTAAAGAGCTTGGATATAAATATTCAACTGTTGCATCACTTACTGCAAACCTTTACGACATTCGTGTTGCTAAAGATAGAGTTGAAATTATTGAAAAAGCTGATGAACAATCAAACGTTGTAGATAAGCAATTTAAACGTGGTCTTATCACAAAAGATGAAAAGTCGGTTAAGCTTCTTGATTTGTGGAGCAATGCTCGTATGCAAATCACAAAAGAAACAATGGAAGCTTATGAACCAAATAACCCACTTAAACTTATGGTTAACTCTGGTGCGCGTGGTTCTAAAGACAATATGTGTGACCTTTCAGGTATTCGTGGTCTTATGATGAGCACATCAGGTAAGGTTATTGAAGTTCCTATTCGTTCAAGCTTTAAGAAAGGTTTAAGCGTTATCGAATACTTCATTGCTACTCGTGGTGGTAGAAAAGGTATGGTCGATAAAGCTCTTAAAACAGCGGATGCTGGTTACCTCACAAGAAGACTTGTTGACGTTGCTCAAGAAGTTATTATTGATGATGAAGACTGCTTTGCAACACTTGGCGAAAAAGTTCGTGGTATGAACATTTCTTCAATTTATGATGAAGACAGTATGGTTGAATCAATCGGTTCAAGAATTGTTGGAAGATATGCAGTTGAAGATATCGTTCACCCAGAAACAAAAGAAGTTATTGTTAAAGCTGATGAAATGATTTCAGTTGAACAATCTAAAGCTGTTGAAGAAGCTGGAATCAAAACAGTTCAAATTAGAACAGTATTTACTTGTAAGTCAAAATACGGTGTTTGTGCTAAATGTTACGGCCGTGATATGTCTTGCAGAGATAGAGTAAAAGTCGGTGAAGCTGTCGGTGTTATCGCAGCTCAATCAATCGGTGAACTTGGTACACAGCTTACCATGAACGTGTTCCACGGTGGTGGTACTGCGACTCAAGACGATATCACTGCTGGTCTTCCTAGAGTTGAAGAAATCTTTGAAGCTAAAAAACCAAAAGGTGTTGCTGTTATTTCTGAAATTTCTGGTAAGGTTAGCAAAATCGATGAACCAGGACAAAAAGTTACAATCATCAGTGAAGATAACAACGAAGTTGTTTATGGTGTTCCTTATGGCGCTAGATTCAAAGTTGCTGTTGGAAGCACTGTTACTCCTGGTGCAAGAATCACTGAAGGTCCAATCAACCCTCACGATATCTTGAAAACTCGTGGTGTTAAAGATACTCAAGACTATATGATTGTCGAAGTTCTTAAAGTTTACCACAAGTCTGGTGTAGACGTTAACGACAAACACCTTGAAATCATCATTCGTCAAATGCTTCGTAAAGTTAAAATCGAAGATGCTGGAGATACAAGTATGCTTCCAGGTGACTATGTTGATATGTTCAAATTTGAAGAAGAAAACGAAAGAGCCCTTGCAACAGGTGGCGAACCAGCAACTGCTAAACGTGTGCTTCTTTCAATCACAAAATCAGCCCTTGCAACAGATAGTTTCCTTTCTGCTGCGTCATTCCAAGAAACAGTTAGAGTCTTGACTGATGCTGCAATTAAGGGAAGTGTTGATAATCTTGTTGGTCTTAAAGATAACATTATTATTGGTAAGAGAATTCCTGCCGGTACTGGTCTTAAGAGATATAGAGATATCACTCCAACCGAAGTTACAACAATCGATTCTGAAGCAGAAGTTCTTGCTGATGCTGAATAATAAAAACACACAAAAACACCCAAAAATTGGGTGTTTTTGCTTTGTTTTATTGCTCTTTGATAATTTGTGTGTTAGAATGTAATTAATAAAAAGGAGAGTATAATTATGGCATTTGAAAGAAAAGAAGGCGAAATGCAAGTTTTAACAAGTTATAATGAACATAAAGCAATCGCTGTTAAATTTGGCAAATATAGAAGTGAAGACCAATATTTCATTGTTTCTGATTTTTCAGGCAAAGAACCAATAGAAATTAAAGCACCTGGTGGCACTGATAGAGAAGAACCAAAGGTTGAAGGTTTCAAAAAAGGTGTTGCTGTTATGCAAGCAGAATGTAACCGTTCTTATAATAAAAGAGATTTTGATGATTGGCAAACATTCACATCAATGATTACACCATCTGGTTTTTCAATTGAATTTGGAGCAAAAGAAGGTGTTGCTTTTGATGAACAAGAAGCAGTTAAATATGCAAGAAGCATTTTTGATAACCCAGCAGAAATTTTGAATATTGACAAAAAATTAGAAATGGCTTCTGCTGAAATGATTAAAGGTTATGTTGATATTGCAAAAGCTGGTTTAGAAGCATCGTTAGAAAAAGCAGGAAGTGATTATTCAAGAGATGCATATTGGGGTGGTTTTTCTGATGAAGATAGAAAAAAAGCTGCAGAGGCTGGTCCAAATTATGAAAAAACCCTTGCTGTTATTTCAAAATTATCAAAGAAAATTGCTGCAAAGTTCCAAAAAATGAGTGCTGAATATAATAAAAAGATGGCAAACTCACTTTCAGGAAAAGTGAAAGCAACAAAAAGAGATATTGCTGCAATTTTTGATGAACCACAAAGGGGGCAATAAACTATGACAAAAGAAGAATTTTTCGCAGAATTTGATAAAATTTTTGATGAACTTAACAATGTTGCAGATTTGCTCTTTCCAGCAGAACTTCCAGAAGAAACTGGTTCAAATTAATAATAAAAATAAAAACAGGAAAATTAATTCCTGTTTTTTCTTTGTTTAAAATGCAATAAATTTATTATTTGATTTATTTTTTAACTATTTTTTGTTTATTTTTCTGTTATTTTTGCGTTTTTTATTTTGTATTATTAAAACTTGTTTTAATAAGATGTTTTGAATCGTAAAAATAATCAAAATCCATTTTATTGCATAATTAAATTTGAATAAACTGCAAAATTTCAAACTAAAAAAGTGTAAAAATATGAAATATGTGTTATTTTTATACATTTTAAAATAAAAAAATAAAAAACAGAGCGTTTTGCTCTGTTTTTATTCTTCTTCATCTTCTTCCACTTCTTCAAATTCACCGAAACCATATTGTCTTTGAATTTTTCTGCTATATTTTCTAACATGAACTTTTGCTTCGATCATTCGAAGACAACTAATTTTTTGTCGTTTCAGTTCACTTCGTTCACTTAACATTACTTCAATGCCGTCCCACAAAAATAGCCAGCCAATAACTGCCAAAATTGTGTCTAAATACATATTTTCAAACATTGTGTAAAGTACGGCTTCAACAAAGAGAATAATAAAACCAATTAGTGCGAAAAAAAGCCCTTCAAGAAGATTTCTTTTAAGTTTTTGGTTAACGATTGCAAGTTGTTCTGCTTGGTGTCTTTTAACGGTTTTTCTAATTCTAATTTTTTCTTGGTTAGTTGTTGGGTTTTCAGTGTAAATATCAATAGTAACCTTTTCTTTAACCGGAATAGTTGATTCACACATATCAATATATTTTGCAACATCAGGGTTCATAAGTTCGTAGGTTTTATATGAATATGGTGAAAAGAAATCGTCGGAATCTTTAAGACCAACATTGATTTGAATTGAACCATCTTCGTTGTAATCAAATTCGTTTGCTTCACGAACAGCCTTGCTTTTTTTGATTTTTCTTAAATTGTGTATTCTTCTAAACATAAAATCTCCAATTAGTGAAAAATATATTATTTTCACTACCATTAACTATTATAACACAAAAATTAATTTAAGGCAAGTCAGGGAATTTTGCTAAATTGTCGAAAATTTAGAAAATCTAATAAAAAAATTTTTATAAAATGCTTGAATAATATAGATTGCTTGTGTTATAATCAAATGGCGTTAGAAAAACGCACACAATTTAATAAAAAATGGAGAGTTACTCAAGAGGTCGAAGAGGCGCCCCTGCTAAGGGTGTAGGTGTAGAAATGCACGCGCGGGTTCAAATCCCGCACTCTCCGCCAAAAAAATGATTGGGCTTGTCCCAATCTTTTTTTATGCGAAGAAAGGGATTTGAACGGAGTGTAAAGAAAAGTTGCCGGTGGCAAGTTTTTAGCGACCGGCGTGATAGCGGCAAAGCCACCAGTGTGACTCCGTAGCGGAGCAATATCCCGCTACTCTCCGCCAAAAAAATGATTGGGCTTGTCCCAATCTTTTTTTATGCGAAGAAAGGAATTTGAATCAAGGATTGAAAATGCATTAAGAATTGCCATAAATTTTTTGTATTGAAATTTGATTTTGTGTGTGATACAATAAAAGCACTTATTTAGGAGTTTTATATATGTTTGAATTGTATTATAAACCTGATGCAGATAACACCACAAGTTCTAGATTATGCTGTGAGATTTTTGATGAAGATAATAAGTTTATTATTGATTTTTTAATGTTTGAAAGAAGTGATTTTAACAAATGGGACAAACCAAAGGTTTTAACAGATTTAATTGTCACAAGATTAACTTTACCAACAATGATTCATGATATTAGTTCAAAAGAAAAATTAAAATCATACATCAAAAATAATTTTGATGAAAATTTAGATTTTATTGAAACAATCGAAAAAATTGCTGAATCTAAAAACCACATAGCAATTTCTCTGCCAACAACATTGTATCCTCATAGAAGAGGCATTCCAACAGGTGCTAGACCTGTTAAAGATACTTTTTGGCCACTTATTGTTACCATTGATGGGCAAGATGTTTCAAACTGTTTTATGGACTTTTTTGAGTTTGAAGACAAGGCTGTTGACACAGCATATCAAGCGTTATTCAAAGGAAATATGCCAAAAAGCAAAAAAGATATTTTTTACGCAAAAGGCGTGGAAGATTTGCACAATAAATTGCATAACAAAGAAATGGGAAACTAGTTTTATTTATTTTGTTTAAATTGATAAATTTTAAGGAGAAATGATTATGAGTATGTATGATGGTTGGGAAGAATTCTACACAGTTTCACAAGTTGATGAAGATTTGGTTGATAAACTTTCAGTCAACACAAAAAAGAAGAGATACACTCTTTATGAAAACATTGACAGCATAAACACTGATTGGGTTGATGAAAATGATAATTATTATAATTCAACTTATGTCAGTAGAGAAATTTTTGATATTATGCTTGCAGGCATAAAAGAAAAGAAATATGTTCGACTTATCGAAGAAGTTGAAGAAGATGATGAATAAAAAATAATTCAAAAAGACTTGTTTGTTAAATTGGCTGGTTTAAAAACCAGTCTTTTTTATTTGAATATAAGTTTCAAAATTAAAATGTGTTATCGTGTTATCTCGCACATGTTTTTGGAGGTTGTTCTTAAAATATTTCAAATGAGTATTGATTATTTTTTAATTATGTTTTATAATACCTGCAGTGGAGGGAGTTATGAAAAATCATACTAATGAACAAATTATGGACATCGAATTAATGTTTGATGAGATGTTTAAAGAGTCAAGAGAAAATTATGTTTCTGGTGCAATCAAAACATCGCTTGGTGCTTTGGTGGGTGGCGAAAAAGGTGCTGCTTACGAAGGTGTGTTTCCAATCACAGAACAATTATCAAATCTCATGAAGATTCAAGATAAAGAAGTTAAGGCAATTGCTTTAATGGCAAGATATTATGAGTGTCAACCAAACTTGAATCCAGAAAACAAATTTGAATTTGTTTCACTTTGTGCAGAACCAACAGAATTTTTGAGAGAGCATAAAGACTTTTTGCCAAATTATTCATTTATTTCAAATTATATTGATGAAATTATTGCTTGTGAACATATTGAACATGATTTATATAATGTGGATAAGCAAATGTTTGTTGACGGATTTTTGCCACAGTGCTTTGAAATTGTGGGAGTTAAAAACGACAAAGAAATGCAAAAAAAATATTTAGAATTTTTATCAAAATTTAGCGCAATGCCAAATGAATATAGCCTTGCTGCAAAGAAATTATTTGGCGGTCCAACAGGTCCTGAAGGTCCAGCAAACGCTTAACAAAAAAAGAACTGACTGTGGTCAGTTCTTTTTAATGCAAAACAATTAAAAATTAACAAAGATTTATTTGCTATTGTTCGAGATTTAGAATATAATTTAATTGTATTGAAAAAGGGGTTTATATGATTGATTATATATCAGCAAAAGATATTGCTAACAAATGGAATATTTCTCAAAGAAGGGTTGCAATTTTTTGTATGGAAGGGCGTATTCAAAACGCTAAAAAATTAGGTAATATGTGGCTTATACCTGATTCTGCGGAAAAACCCATCGATAAGCGTACAACTAGATATGAAAAACAAAAGGTAGTTGAATTAAAACCTTTTGTTAAGTGGGTTGGAGGTAAAGGACAACTTGTTTCTCAAATTGAAAAATATATGCCAACTAAGGTTGAAAAAAAATTGACAAAATATGCTGAGCCTTTTGTTGGTGGTGGTGCACTTTTGTTTAATATTCTTTCAAAACACGACTTTGAAGAAGTTTATATAGGTGACATAAATAATGAACTTATAAATGCTTATAATGTGGTTAAAAACAATGTTGAAGAACTAATTTCAAGATTAACCGAAATGCAGTTAACATTTGTCTCTATGGATGAAAATAATCGTAAAAATTATTATTACAATGCAAGAGATAAATTTAACTATTTAAAATTAAGTGATGATACTGCAATAGAAAAAGCTTCTTTATTTATTTTTCTTAATAAAACTTGTTTTAATGGACTTTATCGCGTAAATAAAAAAGGTCAATTTAATGTTCCTATGGGAGCATATAAAAACCCAACAATTTGTGATGAAAAAAATTTGCGAAATGTATCAAAGGCATTACAAGGAGTTAATATTGTTTGTGCCGATTATACACATTCGCAAGATTTTATAGATAAAGATACTTTTGTTTATATTGATCCACCATATAGACCTTTATCTCAAACAGCAAGTTTTACATCGTATAATGCTGATTGTTTTGATGATAATGAGCAGATTCGTCTTGCAAAATTTGTTGATGAAATTAATTTAAGTGGTGCAAAAGTTATGATTAGTAATTCAGATCCACAAAATGTAAATCCAAAAGATACTTTTTTTGAAGAATTATATAAAGAATATACAATTAATAAAGTTGAAGCTACAAGGGCAATAAATAGTAAAGGAAATTGCCGAGGAAAAATAAAAGAATTACTTATTTGCAACTAAAGGAGAGTTTATGATTAAAAGTGGAAAAGGTGGTGGAAACACCCGCACAGGATTAATTTTTGAAGGAAAAACTGATTTATCAACTTTTTTAAGTCAACAACCTCATTATTCAATTAATGGAAATGAAGTTTTTTATGATGGAAAAAAAGTTGCAGAAGTATATAAAAAACATAATTTTTATAGTATTTTTCTTTCTAAATTAGGTATAGACTGGACGAAATATATTTCTAAAAAACTATTGCCAGATGATAGTATTTTTGTTTTACTTAACAACAAACTTTTTATTGTTGAGTGCAAACATCAAGAAGTGGCTGGTTCTGTGGATGAAAAACTACAAACATGTGATTTTAAAAAGAAGCAGTATAAAAAATTAATGGCTCCCGCAAACATTGATGTTGAATATATTTATTTGCTAGATGATTGGTTTAGAAAAGGACAATATGCCGATGTGTTAAATTATATACATTCAGTAGGTTGTGATTATTATTTTGAGTATATACCGCTTCAAAGATTAGGATTACCTGTTCCACCGGAACTTATAGAAGATTAATTTTAAATAAAAAATACAAAGAAAAAGAAGGTGTAAAACTTTTATGAATATAATAAAAAAATTTTTAGATAATTCTTTTGTCTATTATGGTAGAGGAAAATTTGATGATTATTGTGTTTTTTTAAAGCATGAAAATACTATAGAAAAAGCGCCAAGAGATTATGAGTATTTTCAATACTTTATTGATTTATCTCATAAATACGGTAGCGAAAAAATCTATGATGATTTTTGTGAAATATATGAAAAAACGATAGATGTTGTAGAAGAAACTGTCCTTGATTTGATTACACAAATTAGTTTATCTTATGACAAAGAAGATGTGTTATGGGTTGATAAATGGTTTACAGTTATATATTTAGGAATGGTTGCTGAAGAAAAAAAAGAGAACGCTGTTTTAAAGAAAAAAATTAAAAGACTTGGTTTTCATCAAATAATGAAAGAAAATTTTTCAGCTTATGATGCAGCAAATTATAGTAGAGGAAAAAAAGCTTATATGCTTTTAATAGAGTGTCAAAAAAGAGGATTTTAATTTTTAATTTAAAAAAGTTATAATTAAAAATCAGATAAAATTAACATTTTACGTCAAAAAGACAGGTTGAAAAATCAGTCTTTTTTATTTGGAAAAATTTATGCGGTAAATTATAATAAAAGCGAACACAAAAATTTTTGCGGTTATTAGGGGAGATTTATATGAGTGATTTTTGGTTTGTAGTTATTATTAGTGCGATAGCAGGTGTTGTTGGAACTGGCTTTGGTGGCTTGCTTGGCAGTATATTTAAAAAAGATAATAGCAAAATTGTTAGTTTCCTGCTTAACTTTGCTGCTGGAATAATGCTTTCGATAGTTTGTTTTGAGTTGATACCCGAAGCAATGATGCCAGAGGGTGCAACAAGTGAAACCCCGTTATATATTGTTGTTATCGGCATTGTTTTAGGTTTTTTATCGGTTTATTTCTTGAATATGATTATAGACAAACACACCAACAAAGAAGTTAAACATATTGATAAGAAACACCCTCAAACAGCAGATAGTTTAGATGAGTTGATTCACTCTGACCATTATGAAGTTCATTTGCAAAGGCATAAAGCCGGAGTTGCAAGAAAGTATGAACTCTTTATGGCTGGTGTGATTATGTCTTGCGCACTTGCGTTACATAATCTTCCAGAAGGTATGGTTATTGGTGCTTCTTATGCTGGGCACAGTGGCAGTTTTTTTGCTGGTGGTGGATTTATTATTGCTATTGTTTTGGGGTTGCATAATATTCCCGAAGGTATGGCAATTTCTGTTCCACTTATTGCAGGTGGAATGAACAAGTGCAAAGCAACATTTTTATCTGCACTTGCTGGTGTTCCAACCATTCTTGGTTCAATTCTTGGTTACTCGCTTGGATTGATTAGTCCAATTTGGCTTGCGTTATCTTTAACATTTGCAGCAGGTGCAATGTTTTATGCTGTGTTTGGTGAGTTGATTCCAGAGGCAATACTTATGTTTAGAAGCAAACTTCCAGCACTTGCAATTTTGGTTGGTTTTTTGCTTGGCATTGTTTTGGTGTTTATATAAAATGCTGGGTTAATATTTATGAAAAGGGGATATTTATGAAAATTGCTTTTGATTTTGATGGTGTTATTTTAGATTCTGAAAGACCAACAAAGTTTTATGCTGACTACTGGTCATATTTTAGTTTAAATAAAAATCGAATAAAAGAAGATGAAGTTACACAAGAAGATTGTTTTGATTGGACA
The DNA here is from genome assembly GCA_045650505.1 of Clostridia bacterium. Classification (GTDB taxonomy): domain Bacteria; phylum Bacillota; class Clostridia; order Christensenellales; family UBA1242; genus RGIG1681. The sequence goes on from JAZRRE010000031.1 coordinate 71,074, forward strand.
GATGATGAATTAAATCAATTTTTTGCTGAATATTATGATAAGGTTACAGTGCAAAGTTCCATTATGGTTGGTGCAAAAGAAATTTTGACTAAACTTAAAGAAGAAGGTCATCTGTTATATATCATCACACTTCGTGGATATTACCGAGAAGAAGAGATAATGTATGCAAAACAGAAACTTGATATTCTTGGTATTGAGTTTGATGAGATTTGTTGGAGTGTTAACAAAAAAGCGGAAAAATGCAAAGAGCTTGGAATTGATATTATGGTTGAAGATAACCCATATAACATTGAGCAGTTTATTGGAGAAGATATAAAAACATTATATTTCAAAGAAGAGCCAATTCGTGAAGTTGAAGCCAAAAATATAGTCAAGGTTGACAGTTGGATGGATATTTACAGAGAAGTTAAAAACCTTAAAAAATAATAAAAACAAGGTGGAAGAAAGTATTATGGATAAACTTTTTAAAATTGAAACATATCTTCCAAAAGAGGCATTAGAAGATATCAAAAATGCATTATATGAGCTTGGTCTTGGCAAGGTTGGAAATTATGATTGTTGTCTTTCGTGGTATGAGATAAACTCATCTTGGAAACCGGTTGAAGGTGCCGAACCTTATCTTGGAAAGGTGGGTGAAATTGAGTTTGCTCCAGAGTTCAAACTTGAATTTCAATGCCAAGAAAAAGATTTAAAAAATGCTGTTGAAGCAATCAAGAAAAATCACCCTTATGAAGAAGTTTGCATTAATGTGATTCCTTTAATCAAGGTTTAAAAGGTGAAATGAATAATTTAAAAATTTAAGCACAAAATGTAAAAATATTAATTCATTCAAGGTAATTTTACATTTTAAAATAAAAAATAAAAAAACACAAGCCGAGGTTGCTTGTGTTTTTATATTAAATGTGATTTATGTCACACATAGAAATTTAGTTTATTGATTGTTTACTATATATTTTATTATCTAGATTTTCTATCTAAAATTGTTAGTGTTGTGATTGCGATTGCTGAAACGATTCCAACAATAAGCATAATCCATTGATAAACACCAACAGAAACAGAAACGGTTATTGAAAGTGCTGTGATGATAGAAGCATATTTCAAACCTAAAACGGCAGAGATTCCTTCTTCAAGTGCATTTGCGTAAACACTTGATGAAATCATAAGTCCAATAACGGAAACTAAAAGCAATCCTGCTAAAACGAATCCAAAAATATCAAAAATTGAATTGTTAGATTTAATGACATTAACATTTTTCAAAAGCATTACGATTGAATAAATAACGAGTGCAATTGAAACAACTGTCATAATGATTGAAAATGCTTTAAGCCAACCAAATTCTGTGCTAGCGTTATAAGTTTCAGCCTGTGTTTTAAGTGCTGAATCGGTTAACATTTTGTGTGCTTTTGTTATGCTTTCACTAACTTCGTTAATGCCAAGACTTGTTGATGTGATTGAAATGCTGTTTGACATTCCTGTGCAGAGTGAAAGAATTAAACCGAGTGCACCAGCAACAAAACTAAAAATACATGACGCCCATTTTTTTAAAAATTCCATAAAACCTCCTTTGAATATTTTTGCTGACAAATTGTAGCAGTCAAAAGCGCAGTTTGAAAATAACAAACTTGTTGATTTGTCAACAAGTCCAATATATACTCAACTTGTTGATTTGTCAACAAGTTATTTTTAAAATTTAAATAAAATTGTTTTTTGGTTAAATTGACCAAAATGAAAAACAGTATTTCAAAAATTTATAATTTTATATTATTAACAATTTTAAATTAAAAAAAATATACGAAATAAAACTACACACAAAAACCTGTTGACAAATCAACAAGAAGTGTGTTATCTTACCTTTGTTGACAAATCAACAAGTTAAATTTAAATAAAAAGGAAAGATTTTTAAGTTATGGATAGATATGAAACTTTCACAATTTTAATTTCAAAAATTGTTAGAAACGTTAGAAAAATTAAAGCACTTGAAATGGAAGAATTTGATTTGAAAAGCCCTCATGTGTCTTGTTTATATTATCTTTACAAAAGCAAAGATGGTTTAACCGCAAAAGAAATTTGTGATATTTGTGAAGAAGATAAGGCTGCTGTTTCAAGGTCATTAGATTATCTTGAAAAACAAGGATATATTATTTGCGAATCTAAAACCGAAAAAAGATACAACAGTCTTGTAACTATGACCGAAAAAGGCAAAGAAGTTGGCAAAATTGTTGAAAAAAAAGTTGATGTTGCTGTGCAAAAAGCAAGCGAAGGAATAAGTGAAGAAAATAGAGTGATTTTCTATGATTATTTAACAGCAATAAGTGAAAATTTACAAAAGATAGTAGATAACAAGGAGAATAAATAATGGCAATAAAAATTATTGTTGATTCGGCTTCAGACATCACACAAGAAGAAGCAAAAGAAATGGGAATCACAGTTGTTCCAATCGAAATTACATTTGGAGAGCAAGTTTACTTTGATGGCGTTGATTTGCTTACTGAAGAGTTTTATAACAAACTCACATCAAGCAAAACCCTTCCAACAACAAGTCAAATCAACCCTTACAGATGGGAAGAAGTTTTTAAAGAAGAAACAAAAAATGGTGACGAGGTTGTTGCTGTGATTTTATCTTCGAAACTTTCAGGAACATATAATAGTGCGTGCGAAGCAGCGAAAAATGTGAAAGGTGTTTATGTTGTTGATTCACTTTCTGCAACCATTGGCGAAAGAATGCTTGTTGAATATGCTTTAGAACTTTCAAAAAGTGGCAAAACTGCCGAGGAAATCAAAACCGAACTTGACGAAGTTAAAAATAAACTTTGCATAAAGGCAATTGTTGACACCCTTGAATATTTGAAAAAAGGTGGAAGAGTTTCTGCAGCAACAGCGTTTATTGGTGGAATGCTTAATGTTAAGCCTCTTATTGCTGTTATTGGTGGAGAAGTGAAAAGCATTGCAAAAGCAATGGGAACAAAAAAGGCATTCAAAACTTTAACTGAAGTGATTAAAGCAGAAGGAGAAGTTGATTTTGAAAAGCCTTGTGGAATGATTTGGTCGGGCAATGATAAGTCAGCAATGGATAAATATAAAGAAGAACAAGCAGTTATCTTTGAAGGTGCAAACAAAGAGATTCCTGAACATATCATTGGTTCAACCATTGGTGTGCATGTTGGTCCTGGTGCTGTTGGTTTTGCTTTCTTTAAAAAATAATAGAAATTTATCAGCAAATTGACCAAAAAATAAGCAACTGACGCAAATTAAATGCAAAAGCATTTTGAGAGTAATTGTTTTTGTGTTAATATGTATTTATGAATTCAAACTCAAAAATTAAACAATTTTTTAAAATGACACCAGCAAAATATATTTTGCTGGGTTTTGCTGCCCTAATTTTAATTGGGGCATTTTTGCTTTGCCTTCCAATTTCAAACACAGATGGCAAGTGGCTTTCTTTCACTGATGCACTTTTTTCATCAACAACATCAGTTTGTGTTACCGGTTTAATGACGGTTGACATTGCTGTTCAATTTTCACTTTTTGGTGAAATTATTGTTTTGTTTTTGATTCAATTTGGCGGGCTTGGTTTTGTCACAATGACAGCACTTCTTTTTATGTTCATTGGCAAGAAAATCGACTATCAAACAAAAATCACACTTCAAGAATCTCTCAATAAAGAAGATTCTGGTGATATTGTTAAAACGGTTAAGCAAATTGTTTTAATAACTGCTGTTTGTGAGTTTGCAGGCTTTTTAATGCTTGCACCTAGTATGATAAAGTTTTCAGGTGGTTTTTGGTCTGGTTGTTTCAAAGCGTTGTTCTTAGCAATTTCAGCATTCTGCAACGCAGGAATTGACCCTTTAGGTTCTGCAACTCCTGACTTTTCAAATCTTTCATATTTTGCAAGTAATGCCTTTGTGCTTATTCCTGTTATGCTCTTAATTGTGATAAGCGGAATAGGGTTCATTGTTATTTTAGACATTTTCAGCAGAAAAAATAAAGGTAAGAAAATGCAAGTGCACACAAGAATTGTGCTTATTATGACAACTGTGCTTATTCTTCTTGGTGGGGCAGTGTTTATGATTGCAGAGTGGAATAATCCTGCAACAATTGGTTTGATGTCAACACCTGACAAAATTATGAATAGTTTCTTTCAAAGTGTAACCACAAGAACTGCTGGTTTTGCAACATTTAGTCAGGGCGATATGACACAAATTTCATTTATGTTCAGTTCAATTTTAATGTTTATTGGTGGTTCGCCAATGTCGATTGCTGGTGGTGTTAAAACAACAACATTTTTCATTTTGTTGCTTTTGATGGTTAAAAACCAAGACCAAAATGGAAACATTCTTTATCGTGGCAAAAAAATATCACACAAAGTTTTAACAAAGGCAATTAGAATTGTGCTTATTGCTCTGTTGTTGCTTTTTGTTGGAACAACTTTGATTTACATTTTTGAAGGCGGAGTATATTCACTTAACAGCATTATTTATGAAGTTATTTCTTCAATCTGCACAGTGGGCTTAAGTTTTGGAATCACTCCAATGCTTTCAGTGATGTCAAAAATCACACTTGTTATTTTGATGTTTGTTGGAAGAATTGGTATGCTTACCATTCCGTTAGCCTTTAAAACAAAAGAAACAAATTCAGCAATCGAATATGTTAATGCGAAAATTATAGTGGGGTAAAATATGGAAAATATTAACACAAAAGACTATAACGATTATGTGGTTATTGGTCTTGGAAGATTTGGAAAAAGTTTAGCAACAAACCTTGCTGAGCAAGGCAAAAAAGTGCTTGCAGTTGACAATGTTTTAAGCAATGTTGAAGAAGTTGAGGGTTCGGTTACTCACGCAGCAATCGCTGATGTTACACAAAAAGATGTGCTTCGTTCACTTGGTGTTCAAAATTTTGACTGTGCTGTTATTTGTATTGGTGGTGGAATCACTGCTAGTATGCTTGCAACACTTGCATGCAAAGAACTTGGTGTTAAATATATCATTGCAAAAGCACAAAATGAACAACATAAAGCTCTTCTTGAAAAAGTTGGTGCCGACCTTGTTATTTTTCCTGAAGTGTTTATGAGCAAAAAGTTAAGCCTTGCGCTCACTGACCCTTATTCAAATGAAATTTTGAAACTCACTGATAAATATAAAATTGTTGAAATTAAGTGTCCTGCAAAATGGATTGAAAAATCAATTGTTGAACTTAATGTTAGAAATAAATTCAATATAACAATCATCTTTATCAAGAGAAATGATGAAATTATTGAGCCTTCTCCAGAACTTGTTTTTGAAAAAGGCGATGGTTTGATTATTGCAGGTGCAGACAAAAATATTGAAGCAATTGAAAATAAACTTATTGACACTGTTGACTTTAAAGATGTGTTTACTGATGCTTTTAGCGAAGAATAAAATTTAATGGGAGAACAATTATGAAAATTTCAAAAGATATTAAATATATTGGTGTTAACGACCACGAAACCGATTTGTTTGAAGGTCAATATATTGTGCCTAACGGAATGGCATATAACTCTTATGTGATTTTAGATGAAAAAGTTGCAGTAATGGATACTGTTGATGAAAGGTTTGCTGGCGAGTGGCTTAAAAATCTTGCAAAAGAACTTGATGGCAGAAAACCAGATTATTTGGTTGTTCAACATATGGAACCTGACCACTCTGGAAGTATTGCAGAGTTTATGAAGGTTTATCCAGACACAAAAGTTGTTGCTTCAACAATGGCATTTGTGATGATGAAAAACTTTTTTGGAACAAATTTTGAGGGCAACCAACTTATTGCAAAAGAAGGTGCGTCACTTGACCTTGGAAACCATAATCTTCATTTTGTTGAAGCCCCAATGGTGCATTGGCCAGAAGTTATAATGACTTATGAAGAAACAGAAAAAGTTTTGTTTTCTGCTGATGCTTTTGGAAAGTTTGGTGCACTTGACACAGATGAAGAATGGGCTTGCGAAGCAAGAAGATATTATATTGGAATTGTTGGCAAATATGGACCTCAAGTTCAAGCGGTTTTGAAAAAAGCGGCAGCACTTGACATTAGAACAATCTGCCCACTTCACGGACCAATTTTAACACAAGATTTAGGCTATTATTTAAGTCTTTATAACACTTGGTCAAGTTACGCAGTTGAAAGTGAAGGCATTGTTATTGCTTACACTTCGGTTTATGGCAACACCAAAAAAGCAGTTTTAAAACTTGCTGAAGAACTTGAAAAAAGAGGTCAAAAAGTTGCTGTTAATGACCTTGCTAGATGTGATATGGCAGAAGCTGTTGAAGATGCTTTTAGATATGGCAAAATTGTGTTTGCAACCACAACTTATAACACCGACATTTTCCCATTTATGAAAGAGTTTATCAATCATTTAACTGAGAGAAATTTCCAAAATAAAACTGTTGCTTTCATTGAAAATGGAAGTTGGGCACCAACAGCAACAAGAGTTATGAAGACTATGCTTGAAAAGTGTGCAAATTTAAAATACACCGAAGCCGGTGTGAAAATTATGTCAGCATTAAGCAGTGAAAATGAAAAACAAATCGAAGCACTTGCTGATGAACTTTGCAAATAAAATTTTTTAAAATTTATATTGACAAATAATTTTAAAAGAATTATTATGGCTTTATACAAAGGAGAGAAAAACTATGTTTAATTCATTTATTTGGTGGCGTAAAAAATAGAGCGTTCGCAAAATGATATGTTTTGTGAATGCCTTTTTAGTGCGTCACAAAACATATAAAATGGATTATTCGTTTCATATATAATTCAATAAATAACCCGTTGGTATGTTTTGTTTTTATCATACAACGGGTTTTTATATTGCTTAAAAAAGGAGAATTATATTATGAAAAAAGGTTATTTTGGAAAATATGGCGGAAGTTTTGTTTCTGCCGAAATTGAAGAAGAATTAAAAAGATTAGATGAGGCGTTTAGTGGGCTCAAAAAAGACAAAGCATTTTTGAATGAACTCAAAACAATTATGCGTGATTTTCAGGGCAGGCCAACACCACTTTATTTCTGCAAAAATTTAACTGAAAAAATTGGTGGTGCAAAAATTTATTTAAAGAGAGAAGATTTAAATCACACCGGTGCACACAAAATTAATCATTGTGTGGGTGAATGTTTGCTTGCAAAACATCTTGGCAAAACAAAAATTATTGCCGAAACAGGTGCTGGTCAGCACGGTGTTGCAATCGCAACAGTGTGTGCACTTTTTGGGCTTGATTGTGATGTTTATATGGGCACGGTTGACACAGAAAAGCAAAAAATTAATGTTGAAAAAATGAAACTCTTGGGAGCAAGGGTTGTGCCAGTTTCAAGTGGTGATGGAACGCTTAAAGATGCCGTTGATGCTGCCTTTGAAGCATACGCGAAAGAATATAAAACAGCCATTTATTGCATTGGCTCTGTGGTTGGTCCACACCCATTTCCAACAATGGTTAAATTCTTTCAAAGTGTGATTGGAAAAGAAGTGAAAAAACAAGTTAAACAAAAAGAAAATAAACTTCCAGATTATGTTGTTGCGTGCGTGGGTGGTGGCTCGAACTCTATGGGCATTTTTAGTGCTTTTTTGAAAGAAAAAAGTGTCAATTTGATTGGTGTTGAAGCACTTGGCAAGGGCAATAAACTTGGTGACAATTCTGCCACAATCAAACACGGAAAACTTGCTGTTTATCAAGGCTATAAATCATTAGTTATACAAAATGAAAAAGGTGATATTGCTGACGCTTATTCGATTGCAAGTGGGCTTGATTATCCGGGAGTTGGTCCAGAGCACGCTTATCTTAACGACAAAAAAAGAGCCACTTATGTTGCAGTGACTGACACCGAAGCCCTTGATGCGTTTTACACTCTCACAAAATGTGAAGGAATCATTCCAGCACTTGAAAGTTCACACGCGGTGGCTTATGGAATCAAACTTGCAAAAACTCTTTCAAACGATAAAGTTGTGGTTATCAATCTTTCAGGCAGGGGTGATAAAGACATTGATTTCATTTTAAACAACTAAAATCAAAGATTTGAAGAGCATAAATTTTATTTTTCATATTCACTTTAACTGTGATATAATAAATTTGTTAGAGGTGAAATTTATGTTGTTTAACAAACTCATTCCTGAACTTTCAGTTTCAAATATTGATGACTCACTTGAGTTTTATGTGAATGTTTTGGGCTTTAAAAAAGAGTATGAAAGAAAGGCTGATAGGTTTGCATTTTTGAGTTATTATGGCTCTCAAATTATGCTTGAAGAAGTGAATGACCATTGGAGTGTCGGTGCACTTGAAAAACCTTTTGGAAGGGGAATCAACTTTCAAATTGAAACTGAAGAGATTGAAGAAATCAGCAAAAAGCTCAAAGCAAACAACATAAAAATTTATAAAGATATTTTTGAAAGCAGATACACAGCGGATAGTGTTACTTATGTTGAAAAAGAACTTTTGGTGCAAGACCCTGATGGTTATTTGCTTCGTTTTCAACAAACCATTGAAGAAGTTTAGTTTAGTTTTGTTTTAGGAGGCAGTTTATGAAAGTTGGTTTTTATGCAGGCAGTTTTGACCCGTTCACAAATGGGCATTTAAAAGTGCTAAAACAAGCAAACTCGCTTTTTGATAAGATTGTGATTGGAATAGGTGTGAATCCAGACAAAAAAAGGCGATTTGATGATGAGCAAATGAAACTTGCAATCGAAAAAGTTTTAAAGAGAGAAAATATTTCAAACGCAGAAGTTGTGATTTATAAAGGGCTGACTGTTGATGCTGCTAAAAAGCAAAATGCTTCATTTTTGATTCGTGGAATAAGAAATGGAGCAGATTATGATTTTGAAGAAAATTTAGCTGCAATAAATGAAGATATTTCGGGGATTGACACAATTTTTATTCGTGCAAGTGAACTTAAAAATGTGTCATCATCATTTGTTTATGAACTTTTAAAAAATGGCAAAGATGTTTCAAAATATGTTCCTAAAGAAATATTAGAAATGATGCAAAATAATAGTAAATTTTAGTGTGGGATAAATATGAATAAAAGCGAAATTTTAAACAAACTTCAAGAGTTTAATATTGATGAATCAGCACGATTTAAACGCAATATTGGAATAACTGCTGATATGCTCACAGAAAATGTGGTTATTGCTCCATTTTATAAAGCAGAAACATTTGCTGATGTGTGCGGTGCAAAAGTTGAACTTTTGTTTGAGAAATATTATAAAACATACAGAGTTTCAAAAAATGACAAAGAATTTATTTTTGTAAACTCAAATATGGGTTCGGGAAATATTGCAGAAATTCTATGCACGCTTGTTAATACAAAATGTAAAAACATTTATTTTATTGGTTCTGCTGGAAGCATTGATAAAGATATTAAAATTGGTGAAATTGTGCTTCCTGAAAAGTCAATTATTGGTGATGGCACTTGCAGATATTTTGCTGAAACCGAAGATGTTTTTGGAAAAGAAACCAAACCAGATGGTGAGCTTTTAAAAAAGGTGAAACAAACACTTTCAAAAATGAATATTGATTTCAAACACACTCAAAACTTTTCGGTTGATACACTTTCTGGGCAGTTTTTAATTATGGACCATATTTTTAAAACCGGCTCAAACACTTTAGAAATGGAAACTTCTGCACTCTTTTTCATTGCGAATTTGTTAGATTTAAAAGCGGTTGCAATTCATAATATTTCAGATAATTCAATCATAAGCAAATCACTTTTTGCAGGAAGAAATGATGCAGAGCGTGAAGCTAAAAGATTCACTCAAAGAGTGACCATTCCAAAAATTTTAGCAGAAATATTGCTTTAATTTAAATTTAAAAATAAGGGGTAAATTATGCAAAAATTAGTTGAAGAATTTAACAAATTAAAATCAGCACATCAAACAAAAATGCCGGTTTCAGCAAGGCTTTTAGACATTCAAAGTGAACTTGGTGAACTTGCAAAAGAATATTTAAAACCAACCAAATATGGCACTGCTGATTTTGAAGTTACAGAAGATTTTAAACTTGAGTTTGGTGATGTGCTTTACAGCCTTCTTTCGCTAGCTGAAGAAACTGAAATAGATGCAAAAGAATGTTTAGAAATGGTTTTGAAAAAATATAAAGCACGCCTTGAAAAAAATAACAAACTTGGTAGCGATGGAAATGTTTAATTTAAAATAAATAATTGTTTAAAATGTCATTTTAGTGATTATTTATGTTTAAAAATACATTTTTACTTTAAAATTTCAAATAATTGCAAACTATAAAATTTTAAAATTCACAACTTAAAAAATCAAAAAAATAAATTATTCATTTAATGATTTAATTATTTTTTAAGTGAAAAAATATAAGCATAAAAATAGGAGGTTGTTTATGCACATTCAAATGGCTGGCATTAGAAATGCAAAAGATGCACTTATGTGCGTAGAGAAAGGGGTTGACATTATTGGGTTGCTCGTTGGTCAGGCGCACACAAGTGATGATTTTATTTCAAAAGAACTTGCGAAAGAAATAAAAGAGGCACTTCCAAAAGACATTAAAACCACACTCATCACTCATCTTGAAAATGCAAAAGATATTATTGAAATTGCATCGTTTATTGATGTTGATTACATTCAACTTCATTCGCATTTAGAAGAAGATGAAGTTAAAAAAATAAGAAAAGCACTTCCAAACAAAAAACTTTTGCGTCTTATTCATATTGGTGAAAATGGTGACCTTTTGAATGATATTTCAAAAATCGAAATTGCAGATTTTTATTTCACCGACAGCATAAATTTAAAAACCAATCAAGTGGGAGGCACAGGGCTTTCACATAATCTTGAAACCGATAAAAGACTTGTTGAAACACTTGATAAACCCGTGTTTATTGCGGGAGGTCTTAATCCAGATAATGTTGCAGAAGCAGTTAAGTTTTGTAGACCTTATGGTGTTGATGTTAACAGTGGTTGCAGAGCAGAAGATGGCAGTCGAGATGCAAAAAAAGTTGAAGCATTTGTGCGTGGTGCAAATGTGAAATTTGATTAGTCACAAAATAAAAAGAACTCTATCAACAATAGGGTTCTTTTTATTTATAAAAGTTTAAGTTTTGGGTCGGTGTAGTCTTTAACTACAAGCAGACTGATTTCTTTTAAACGGTCTTTGTGTTTTTTGTTGAATCTGCCTAAAATTGCACAAGATTGAATTCTAACACTTGCAGCACTAAAAATTGAATAATAAGAATCTTCAAACAAAAATACATCTTCTGGTGTTGCGTTAAGTCTTTTCAAAAGTTTTGCAAAAAACATCGGGTCGCGTTTTGAATAGCCGATTTCGTTTTCGGTTACAATGGTGTCAAAAAGAGAATCAAGTTTTAGTTCGCGAAGCACAGGATATAAAAGTGCATCGCCGGTTGCAGATGCTAAAACCAATTTCTTGCCTTGCTCTTTTAAATTTTTGATATATTCAATCACACCATTAATTAATTTTGCTTTTTTTGTGTAATAAACAAACATAAAGTCATACCACACACGTACAATTTCAGCAGGGGTTGCATTTATCTTGGTTGTGTCCAAGAAAAATTCAGCCATTTCAAGATTGCTTTTTGCTCCGTGATTGTTTCTAAAATGAGCAGTTGATTTTGCGCCATAATATTTAAACACATCATAGTTAATGGCTTTTCGCCAAAGTCCAACCGAATTAATGATTGTGTTGTCAAAGTCGAAAATGATGATATCTTGTTCCATTTTTTCTCCTTGAAAATATATATTATATATTATCATATTATATTGCTGAATTAATAATAAATTTTGCGAATATTTGAAATTAATGTCAAAAAAATTTTGACATTATTTCAAACAACTTGTTAAAATGAGTTTGCTAAATTTATGTTATGGGGGAATTATGAAAAATTTCTTAAAATCTATTTGTATTATTCTTGTGGTGGTTTTAACAAGTGTAGCAGTCACAGCTTGCAAGCCAAATAGCCTTGAAAAAGCCAAAACTAAAATGGAAGAAGCTGGCTATGTTGTTATGGACTATGCGTTAGATGATGGTGCAGAGGGTTTTGTTGGTGGAATTATTGCTGTTGATTTTGATAATGATGAATCAATAATTGCTTGCTTGTTTGAAAGTAAAGCTGATGCAAAAAAATTTGCTGAACTTAATGCAACAACCGCTTATGGTGAATCAAGGGTTGAGGGCAAGTGGTTCTTTGCTGGAAGTGAGGGTGCTATTGAAGCATTTAAAGATTAAAAACAAAAAAAAGACAATCGAAACGATTGTCTTTTTTTGTGCATAATTTATTCTTCATCTTTTTTCTTAATTTTATCACTTTTAATAAATCTTTTAACTTTAGGAATGTTATCATCAACATCTCTTTTCATTAAAGGGCTTGGTTGAGTCATTATTGAAGCATTTTTTTCTTGAGTAAATGTGTTTGGAGCAAAAAGATTAAAGAAGTTTTCAACACTTCCAACAACTTGAATGTCTTCAATGTCTGAATAGAAAGTGATTTCAACATTTTTAAAGTTAGAGGTTTCACCTTGTTTGAGTGAATTAAATTTAAATGAAATCAAACCGTGACAAATTGCGTTTCTAATTGCACGGAGTGTGAAGCATACATCGGTTGGGTCTTTAACAATGGTTTTCTTTCCGCGATGAATGTATGAAATGTTGTTAAAGTCAAAACTAGAAAAGAATTGTTTTTGAGCATTTGAGAGTTCTGTGTAATCAGTATTTTTTAATGTGTCTTCATAAAATGAACTCAACACAAGGTCAGAGTATGCCATAAGGGCAATAATATTGACAGCAGTTTCAACAGGCAAATATTGAAGGTCTTCAGGGTCATAGAAATCCATATTAGATGATGAAAGTTTTTCTTGAGCTTCAATTCTTGCTTGAAGTGTTGCGTATTTAGCTTGAAGTTCATCACTTTTTTTAATTCCATCTTGAAGAAGTGCAATATTAGGTTTCTTTTGTGCTCTAATGAAGGCAATTCTTTTTTGAAGTGCGTCGTATTCAGTGATAAGGTCTTCCATTTGTTTATGAAGGTCACTGCCTTCATAAATGCCGTTTTTAATTTCTCTATCTTCAAGTTCGTGAGAAACAAGTTGTTGAAGATTATAAATAATGAGTGGGTTAATTGTTTCGTTTGCTTGCTTTAAAAAGTTAGGGTTTTTCTCTAAAATGTTTAAGAGAATTTCAACCCTGTCTGAAAGTTTAACTTTGAAAAATACAGGTTGATGTTTAATTCTTGAATTTACAAAGTTGTTAACTCTGTAAAAATGTTTTAAAGTGTCGGCATCAAAAAGATGTCTTATGCTTGAAAGTGCTTGGTTGATTTCCTGTTCATTTTCAAGTTTATTGTTTTGTTCAGGAAGCACTTTATATAAAATTTCACGAGCAGCAGCTGCATTAAATGTTGGTTTTTTTCTAACAAAAAGTTCAGAGTAACCTCTCATCCACATATTAGGAATTGAAACATAGCCATCATTTGTGTGATAAACAATGTTGTCACCATTTTTCAAGAAAATGCTGTGAGCGGTTAAGTTTCTAATAAGTTTAAAGAAATCAAGTGTTGAAATTGGCTCTGCATCTCGTGTGTGAAGTTCAGGTTCTGGGGTTTTAAGCATCAAGGTGTTTCTTCCGTTTTTTGATGTGATTGAATAAGATGCTCCTTGAATTTTGCAGAGAGATGCCTTGAGTCCTTTTTTACTATCCACAAATCTTGCACCATAATGTTCGACAATTTTAGAGGTTTCTTCACGGGTTAAATCACGAAGATTGAAAGTTCCACCAATAATTTTATCATAATCTTTGTCAGCAATATCATCAGTTTCAAAAGTTTGCATACTCAAAAACCCGGTCGCAACAAGACCGAAATGTATGAGTTCTTGGTCAAAGAAATCACTGAAATCAATTTTAGTAGAAACTCCAACATCTGAAATGTTTCTAAACATTTTATAAAGAATGTATCTCATTGAATCAGCAATATAGCATCTTGCTTGAGATTCTGTTAAAGTTTTCATAAAGTCTTCCACATTTAATTCGTCAGTCATAAAACCTCCACATATATAGTTATTATAACATAAATTATAATATAAGTCAATAGTTGATAAATTAAGGGTTTTTAAGTTTTGAAAAATAAAGAGTTAAAAAATAATTAAAAAATCAAAAAAAATCATTAAAATATTTTGAGTATAGGCATAATGTTTTGATTTTTTTATGAAAAATATGTTATAATGAAATCAGGATATCTGTGGAGGTTAAACAATGGATATTGATTTAAAAAATGATGCGGGTGAATTTAAATATCGCGTAGTTGGGATTTTGTTTGATGAGCAAAATAGAGTGCTTATTCAAAAAGTTGCAGACAACCCATTTTATTGTCTTCCTGGTGGAAGAGTTGAACTTGGTGAGTCTTCAATTGAAGCAGTTAAAAGAGAGCTTGAAGAAGAACTTGGTTTTGATGTTGTTGTTGAAAAACCATTATTCTTTTTAGAAAATTTCTTCAAGAGGGCAAATAATAAAGAAGTTCACGAAATTGGTATTTTCTTTAGAGTAACAAGCACTGTTGCTCCAAAAGAAGATTGGGAAATCGTTGAAAATGATAAGGGAATTTTAAAAACATTGAGATATAAGTGGGTAACACTAAAAGAACTTGAAAATGAAGATTTAAGACCAGCGTTTTTGAAAGAAAAACTTTTGAATTTGAATGAAGATTTTGAACAAATTATTCTTCGTGATGGTGAAGAAGTTAAATAAAAAATAAAAGACTTGCAAATTTGCAGGTCTTTTTTGTTTTTAAAAATAAGTTTTGAAGGTGTTATAACTTTGACATTTTTATCATATTTGATATACTAAAAAATAATAAAATGAATTGAGGTTTTTTTATGAAAGAAAAAGAACTTGTTTTAAAACTTATTGAAAAAAATTATCATATTGCAGCTGCTGAAAGTTGCACGGGCGGAATGTTTGCAGCAAGAGTTGTGAATGTTCCAATGGCATCAAAGGTTATTAATGAAAGTGTAGTGACGTATGCAAATGAAGCAAAAATTAAATACTGTTCAGTTAATCCAAAAACTATTGAAGAGCTTGGTGTGGTTAGTGAAGAAGTTGCAGGTCAAATGGCAAGGGGAATTGCGTGGTCTGCAAAAGCTGATGTTGGGGTTGGCATTTCGGGAATTGCAGGGCCTTCAGGTGGTACAGATAAAAAGCCGGTTGGAATGGTTTGCTTTGGTTTTTTTGTAAATGGCAAACTTTCAACATTCACAAAATATTTTAAAGGTTCAAGAACTGCGGTTCGTAAGAAAAGCACAAACTTTGCAATTAATAAACTTATTGAACTTTTAGGCTAAATAAAAAACTACCATTTTTGGTAGTTTTTTTTATTGTTGATTATGATGTGTTTTTGTTCTTGGCTTAATGAATGTTAAAATTACAAATACAATTTGAACAGGTATTCCGGTGAAGAAGACCAGCCAAAATTTATATTGATAAAACTCTAAAAAGATTGCCAAAATAAGTGTCCAGAGAAGTATGGTTGAAAGCACAAAACGATAAATTCTGTGGTCATAAAATAGCATTAAAATCACACACGAAGCAGGAATTGCCCAAATAAATAATGTCCAAAGGTTTTTACCATAAACTGTTTGAGCATAAACAAAAACTGTTATAGCAGCAAGCCAAACAGCCATAACAATTAAAAGGGCGGTGCAGATTTGACTTGCCTTTCTGGTTTTTTCTTGTTTATCTAAAGTTTGAGAAATGTTTTCTTTTAAAAGTGATTCAAGAGGAACTTCATAAATCTCGCTAATCTTTTCAAGGGTTTCAATGCTTGGGGTAATTTCTGCGTGTTCCCATCTTGAAATTGTGTTGTCACTATATTTCAATTTTTCAGCAAGGTCGTTTTGTGTCAAGTTACATTTTTTTCGAAGTGAAACAAGATTCTCTGCAATGATTTCTGCGATAGGTTTCATAAGCTTTCTCCTCAATAACTATAATAGCAGATTTAAAGCCAAAAATCAACGCTTTGAAACCCAAAATTCCCATAAAAATTGGAATTTTACAGGTCAATTCCCAGAAAATGGGAATGGGTTTTTAGAGGTTGGGAATTGATTTTTTAAGATGGAAGAAAAATCCAGTTATTTAACTTGATTTGATTTCATAAATTTGTGATAATGCTAGTGTGAAAAATTTCACAAGAGGAGAAAATTTATGACAAATGCAGAAGTAAAATATACAAAAGGTGAAATTCCAATCTTCTTATCAACTGATAATAACTACGTTCCATTTTTAGATGTAACAATAAGGTCGCTTATTGCAAATGCATCTAAAAATTATAAATATCATATTGTTGTTTTAAACACAGGACTTGATGAAGAAAGAACAGACTTAATCAAAGAAATGGAAAATGAAAATTTCCAAATTGATTTTGCTGACATTTCTTATGCTGTTAGAGATATTGAGCACAAGCTTCCAAAAGAACAACATTTTGGTCTTGCAACATGGTATAGACTTTTCATTCAAAGCTTATTCCCACAATATGAAAAAATTATTTATATTGATTGTGACCTTATTGTGCTTGGAGATATTTCAGAACTCTATAACACAGACCTTGAAGATAACTATGTTGCTGGTGTTGTTGAACATTGGATTTTGCACTCTCCAATTTTCAGCTATTACACAAAAGAAGCTGTTGGAATTGAAAGCAAATATTACATCAATGCTGGTGTTGCAGTTATGGACCTTAAAAAGTTTAGAGAACACGAAATTGAACAAAAATTCGTTAACCTTATCAACACTTATAATTTTGATGTTATTGACCCAGACCAATCTTATCTTAATTATCTTTGCCAAGGCAAAATAAAATATCTTCCATTTGAATGGAATAGAACTCCACTTGAGAATGTTGAGTGCGAAAATCCAAAAATTGTGCACTATGCACTTGGATTAAAACCATGGCACAATCCAAATATGTTCCTTGCAGAACATTTCTGGAAATATGCTGAAATGTCACCATTCTATGAAGAAATTAAAGCTATGCCAGAAAACTTCACAACACTTGCAAGACTTAAAAAAGAAAGAGCTGGAATTGATATTCAAATCAAGGCATTTGAGTATGCAGATGGTGAAAATACTTTCAGAAAAAAACTTAATGATAAAGCATTTGACTAATGTTTTTTAAGATTGTTTTAAAATCTAATTTGTGATATGGTGATGTTATGGAGAAATCAAAAGAAAGGTTAGACATTGTAGCCAAAATAGAGCAATATGAATTAGAAGAAAAATGGGATATTGATGTTGAAGAAGACCCAGAAACAAAAGAGCTTCTTCCTGATGATATTGATTATTTAAACAAAAAATTTTCAAGCAAAATCAAAACACTTTATGCGAACTTTATGGGAACAATGTTTTTTGAAAAACTCATCAAACAAAAATTTCTTCGAATCAAAGAAGTTCGTGGCATCGAAAATTTTAAGGCGGTTCAAGGTGGTGCAATCATCACAAGCAACCATTTTAATGTTTATGATAACTATATCATTTGGCACTCAATCAAGCCTCATATGAAAAAGGGTTTGAAACAAAAGAAACTCTACAAGGTTATTCGTGAAGGTAACTACACTGCTTCACCTCCACCTTTTAGAACAATTCTTCGCCATTGCAACACACTTCCGCTTTCGTCAAACAAAGAAACAATGCGAAAGTTTATGCGTTCGGTTGACACACTTTTAAAACGTGGCGAAAAAATCCTTGTTTATCCAGAGCAAGCAATGTGGTGGAATTACAGAAAGCCACGCCCTATGAAAACAGGTGCATTCAGATTTGCTGTGAATGCAATGAGGCCGGTGATTCCTATGTTTATCACAATGGAAGACTCTAGCGACCTTGGTCCAGATGGTTTTCCTATAGAGGAACATACACTTCACATTATGCCTGCAATTTATCCAGATGAAAAGCTCACAAAATCTGAAAATATGAAAATGATGTGCGATAAAAACTATGAGCTTTGGGTTAAAACTTATGAAGAATTTTATAATCAGCCTTTAACTTACACAAAGAAAAGTTAATACTGATTTTGGAGAGTTTATGATTTTATATTTATCAATTGTGTTTGGTGGCACAGCTCTTATTGCGCTTTTAAACATTTTGCTGGGAACTTATGATTTTAGTTATTCAGCTTTATGGGTAATTTGTGCGGTTGTGCTTTCAGTTATCGTTGAAATTGCGATTCAAGGTATTGTTGCAACAATTGTTAAACATCTGCCAAATAAATGGTTTACACACGATAAAAAACTTTTTAAAATCTCAAAAAAAGAACGTAAGTTTTATGAAAAAATAAAAATTCGTTCTTGGAAAGATAAAGTTTGGGAGCTTGGTGCTCTTGGTGGTTTTAGAAAAAACAAAATTGCTGACCCAAATAGCCCTGAATATTTACTTCAATTTGTGGTTGAATCAAACAAAGGTATAACCGACCACGTTGTTGGAATTTTTGTTAGCTTTTTGGTTATCTTTGTGTTGCCACTTAAATATGCGCTTCGAATCGGGCTTCCTGTTGCACTTGTTGCTTGTTTGCTCTGTATTCTTCCAACAATGATTTTGAGATATAACATTCCAAAACTTATGGTTGCTTATGAAAGAGCAAAAAGAACACAAGCTTTAAAAGAAAAACAAGCAAAAGTTGAAGAAACTGTTTCAGCTAAAAAATTTGAAAAAACAGAAGAAAAAACCGAAACAGAATCAAAAGAGACAGAAGAAGTGCTTGAAAATGCTGATAATAACAGTGAAGCTAGCATTGATGATAAAAAATAAATTAAAAATAATAAAAAACCATTAAAAATAGCACACTAAAATTAGGTGCTATTTTTTTAATTTATTTTAATAAATTAAACATTATTATTTTGAGAGCAAACTTTGATTGTGTTATACTGAAAATGAAAAAAAGCTGGAGTCGTTGCTTATGAAAAAATTTATTAAATATTTGTTTGTTTTTTGTATTTTAATTTCGGGTGTTTTTGTTAGAAATCTAGCAGTTTCTAATGAAATTGTTGCAAGTGCTGCACTCACTTATAATGAACAGTTTGCAGCAGCTTTTTCTGATAATGAAAATTTAAGCAGAATTCAAGCAACAACACTTACACAAACTGAATTCAATGTTTTAAATAGGGTTGACTATGAGTTTTATGACCAAGACCAATATGGCACTTGTTATGCCTTTTCGCTTGCACAAATGCTTAATTTAAGCTATGAGTATAAGACAAATGAGCATATTAGACTTTCAGCATTAGCGCTTGCACTTCAATTTAGAAATTTATTTTTCAACGATGGCTCTTATGGTTTTGAAATTATGCAAAGTAGCTATGATTTCAATTATGTTAGCGAATACGACTTTCCTTATGAATTGGTTAAAGAGTATTATGACCAACAAGCAACTAGCAAAGAAGTTAACGCAACTTTTAAAGATAAAGAAATTATTGATGTTAAAGAATATTATAGTTTTCCAAGCATAAATGCAACTCTTTCAACAGCAAACAAAAATCTTGCCGTTGAAAATATCAAAAAAGCACTTGTGTTAGATGGCGCTCTTTCAATGGGCATAAGCTATGCGGTTAGAACAAGTGGGGAATATCTTGTTTATGACCCATCTGTTGCTTCAAGAGGCGGTCACGCAATGACAATTGTTGGTTATGATGATGATTTTGCGGGTTCGGTTTTTGGTCATGCAACAAATGGTGCATTTATCATTATGAATAGTTGGGGTGCAAATGACCAATTTCTTTATATATCTTATGAAGATGTTACAGCATTTAACTATATTTTAGGTGTTGCGGGCTTCATTGATGCAGATGAAAGAGCTGAAGAAGTTTCAAACATTTCAAAAGCATATTATGAAATTGATGACAATATGCATTATGCAGAAGCAACAAATAATAATCTTGAAATTGGTTATAAAATCACAAATACTACAAATGGAACACATTTATCACAAATTGATTTGCAACCATTCTATCAAAACACAGACCTTTATTATCAATCTGCAGACATTAAACTTTATGTGGGTGCAGCAACATGGGATTTAACAAATGGAAGCTTTGAATATATTGGCGACTATGATATTTCAGGTGGTGTGAACAAAATTGTTTTGCCAACTCCAATTGAAGTTTCAACAAATTTTTCAATTAAAATTGTTGTTACCGATGCAGAACATAGATTTTCATTTTTAGATGAAGCTAGTCAAAAATTCCCAGCTTATTATAATATTGGTGGAAGTTGGACAAAGTATTCTCTTTCAGAATATAACTATAACCTTATTCAAACACCATATTATGTGAGAATGCTTTTCACAGATGGCACAATTTATGGAATCTCAGAAACTGATAATCATCAAACAAAAACCACAAATGCAGTTGAATTTGATTTAACTTCAAGTGCAAACACTGAAATCACAGATGTTGGTGTTGAGATTTATAGAAACACAATCGCAAATGCAAGTTTTAACAAATTTTCAATGGTTCAAACTGAAGTTAGCAGTGAATTTAATATTGTTGCATCATCGTCAAGTGTAAGCCTTACAAAAACAGCTTTTTCAAATGGAACTTATAAAGTTGTAATTAATATTAACGATGGAGAAAAACAGTTTATCAAATTCTTGTTCTTTGATGACGGAATTGATATTTCAAGTTTTGCCAGCTTTGTTTACACTGATATTTTTGAGAAAGAAAGCAAAATTTATTCAGTTTATTCAAACTCAATTTCAGCCGATATTGTTAACATCACAATCCCTGACACATATAAGCTTTATTATGTGCAATATAATGAATTTATAATGGAAGATATTTTCTGTTATGACCCAACAAATATAAACATTTCAGCAGTTTATTCAACAGACACTTCTCAAAGAATTTCAAAGGCAATTGTAACTTTCACAAACACAAAATTATCAACCTCAAGAGTTGTTACATTCAATTTTATTTATAACAAATCAAATTTGATTTATTATGTGACAAAACTTGCCAATGCATCGCATTCAAACCCACAAACAGTTGATGCAAATGTTAACATTACTCTTCAAGATGCAACTGCACCAAATCATAGATTCTTGGGTTGGTATTCCGATGAAGCTTACACCAACAGAGTAAGCAACATCTTTGATGGCAAGGGTGGAAAAATAATTTATTATTATGCAAAGTTTGAAGAAAAAACAGTTTCAAGTGTTGCAAAAAAAGCAAGCTATAATGAAGATGACAGCACGCTCACAATCACACTTGATTTTTCAGACTATAATCTTGCAATATATGATACAATCTATCTTTCAAACATAAGACATACATTTAAAAACATTTATGTTCCAGAATCATATATCTTCTTAAAATCAGCAATCCAAAATGGAAAATATGAATATAAAATTTATATTGAGTCAACTGAAATGAATGCAATCAATACCATTTCGTTTGATATGGTTATAATGAGATGGGCATATCGTGAACAGTCTGGTTTCCACGATACACTTTCTCAAAGCATTTCTTTAACAGATAAAATTAAAGTATCTTTCACAAAAATTGGTGAGGGTGAAATTTATAACTCAATCACCGGTGAAGTTATTGAAAGTGGCGATATTTATATGTCTTATGGAAGCAAGCTTGATTTAAATTTTGTTCCAGAAAACAATTATCAAATTAGCAAAATTTTAATTGATGGTATTGAAATTATTATTAATGACCAATATTGTTTCACAAATCTTATCAAAAATTATACCTTTGAAATTAGATTCATACTTGTAACTTATGAAATTTCAGCACTTGTTTCAGGTGATGGTTCACTTGATAAAGGTACCACTGAAAACTATGAAAAGGGCACAACAGTAACATACACATTCATAGCAGATGAAGGCAGTTATTTAAAGTCACTTCAAGTTGATGGTGTGTTGCTTCCAACAGAGGGGGTTACAAGCTATACCTTCCATAATATTCAAGAAAACCACTCAATCATTATTGAATTTGCACCATTTGAGTTTACAATCACAGCAATTGTTATTGGTGAAGGTGACATTGGGCAACCAATTAATAGAACGGCATTTTATGGCAATGATGTGGTTTACACATTCACACCAAGTTTAGGGTATCATTTGAAGCAAATTTTGGTTGATGGTGAAGAAGTTGAACTTGCTAATAATTATACTTTTGAAGATATCAAAGCAAATCACACCATAAACATCAAGTTTGAAAAAGATGTTATTAATGTTAAATTGATTGTTAGCGGAAACGGTCAACTTAAAGCAAAGAAAGCTGCTTCAGGAAGCGTGCTTGAAAACACAACAACAGAAGTTACTTTCAGTGTTGATTATGAAGAAAGTTTAATTTTTGAATTTATTGGTGATGATGGTTATGAAGTTGGTTCATATATGGTGAATGGCAACAACTATGAATCTCAAGATAGCCTTACATTAAACAATATTATTGATGACGTTGAAGTTAAAGTTTTCTTTGTTTTAAAAACTTATAACTTAAAGGTTATAATTAGCGGAAGTGGTGTCACAAATCCTGGAAATAACATTATTAGAGAACACGGACAAACTGAAACATATACATTCACTCCAAGTGTGGGTTATGAGATTGAAAAAGTTATTATTGATGGTGAAGATAAAGGTGTTATTACAACTTATACTTTTGAAAACATCACATCAGACCATATTATTAATATCTCATTTGTGATTCAAAGATTCGAAATTAAATGGTTTAATTATAATGGTGCTTTAATCACAACAAGTTTATTCAATTATGGCACAGTTCCAACTGCAACTTTTACAAGTCCAACTAGACCGGCTGAAGGCAATTATGTTTATGACTTTATCGGCTGGAACACAGAACTTGATGGAACAGGTGAAGATGTTTTGCCTGCAACTTCAAATATGAACTATTATGCACAATTTTATAGACATTTAGTTCAATTTGCAATTAAGGTTAGTGTGGGAACAAATGGAAGCATCTCTCCAAAAGGTGACACATCAAACAATGTTATGGTTGAGTATGGTTCAAATCAAACATTTGTGTTTATTCCAAATCAAGGATATCACGTTTCAAAGGTTTATGTTGATGAACAAAGTGTTGACAATTTAGAGTTCTACACTTTTGAAAATGTAACAGGTTCGCACACCATTTCAGCAGTGTTTAAAAGAAATGATTTCAAAGCAACAATTGTTAGTGATGAAGAAAAAGGTTCTGTTTTAGGTTTAAGATGGTTTGAAGTTGGCGAAAGAGCTACTTATAAAATTAATCCAAAAGATGGTTATATTGTTGAATCTGTGTTTGTTAACGGAAAGAAAGTGAGCTTTACAAACAATACAATTATTGTTGAAAATGTAAGTGATGACCTTGAAATTGTGGTTAACTATATTTCAAAGAAAGAAAGTTCAACATTCACAAATTTCACAAAAACACTTATTTTTGGTGGTATAGGGCTTGTTGTTATTGGCACAGGTTGCGCAGTGTTCTATTTTGTTAAAATTAAAGGCAAGAAAAAGAAGAATGCTGCTGATGATTATGACTATGATGAAAAATAGCTAAAACTTGAAATTTATTTGCATTTGTGCTATAATATCATTAAGCTAAACAACTGTCTGTTTAGCTATCGCAATAACCAGCGAAAAGGGAGAAAATTTTATGAAATATATTCCAAGAATTATAGGTGCAAAGCTTGGGCTTCATAGCGATATCGGGCTTACTCCATATATGCCAAAAGGAATGAAAATTAGGTTTGACACATCAAGTGTTCCTGCATCATTCCAATTTTTCGATGGAAAAAATGCTGTTTCACCAATTTTTATACAGCTTGAAGATGATGAAAACAATAGATATATTGCAACATTAAAGTCTGGTGAAAGAGCTGTTTATGATTTAGAAAAAAGAGCCATCGGCAAACCAATTCTTGGCAAACTTGAAAATGTTTATATAGGTTTAAATGGTGAGATTGTGCTTGACCCAATGTCAGGCACAGCTGAACCTTATGCGTTGCATAAAAAACGATTCAAAACACCATTTGAAAATGGTTATTTGTTAAGTTCACTCATAGGTGTTATTAATAGTTTAGGTAAGTGTGCAATTTATGATGCTTATGACAAAAAGCTTGTAACCGATTTTGTATTAAACCCAAAAAGTTATGAAATTGTTGGGGTTCTCAATCTTGAAACAGAACTTCCTCAACAAGCATATTATGTAATTCAAACTTTACCCGAAGAGAAAGAAGCAAATGCCGAAACTTCGAAAAAGTTTATTATCGTTAGAGAGAATGGTGAGTTTGTAACAGAGCTTATTTCACAAAAATATTTGTGGAATGTGAAGCATCAAGAAAAGCAGTCTGATGGAAGTGAAACAACATTTTCTTATGTGGCATTTGCTGAAGTTGATGATAAAAATATGCTTAAAACAAGAGTATTAAAAATTGATGTTGAAAGCGGAAAACTTGAATTTGAACTTGAACTCCCAATGCTTGCCGAAAAGTCACTTCAAGGAGAAAAATCATTCATTTTTGCTCCAGATGGCAGACTTGTGCTTATTACTGCTCACCCAGAAATTCAAGCAAGCAAGGGTGCATATATCATTGATTCTGATGGCAAAGTTGAAACACTTTTGAAAAATGTGAATACAGAAATTGAATATACTCATCATTATAAAAAGGGAACATTCTTTACCTATAAAAATCCAGAAACTGTTGGAAAAATTGCACTCAATGAAAAGGCAAGAACATTTGAAGTTTCAAAATCTGAATTTTTGAATCTTGCAAATAAATATTTTGGAGCAACAAGTGTTGATGAATTAAGACCTCAACTTGCACAAATCAAAATGCCAGAAGCTTTAAAAAGCAAGAAAAAACCAGCAGCTGGAAGTGGTCCAAATGGTGGGGAAGGTCCTGCAGGAAGCGGATTTGGAGAATAATGAAAAGGAGTTTTTATGAGCGAAAATATTGTTAGTGGAAAAGACTTTTTAGATAAAATTGTGACTGTTAAAATGGATAGACCATTAGGCACAGCTCACCCAAAACACGGATTCATTTATGAAGTGAATTATGGCTATATTGAAAACACTGTTTCAGGTGATGGAGAAGAACTTGATGCTTATGTGGTTGGTGAACACAAACCACTTGAAACTTTCGAAGGTAGAGTTGTTGCTGTGATTCACAGAACCAATGACAACGATGACAAACTTGTTGTTATGGAAGATGGCAGAAATTACACAGATGACCAACTTGAAGCACTTTTAGAGTTTCAAGAAAGATTCTTTAAGCATATCATTTTAAGACCAAATAAATAAATTTAAACAAAAAAAACGACCAAATTTGGTCGTTTTTTGTTTGCTAATTATTCATTTGAATTAAGTTTTTGGTTTGTTTCATCTTCATCAGGTTCTTCATTGTCAAGTCTTCGAAGTTCTCTAAATTTAAGTTTTGCTGCAAAAAGACTTTTTCTTGGTTTTTCACGAATGTCTAAAAAGTTTTGCTTGATTGCTGAAAAGTTTCTGCGAATGATAATTTTTGCAACTTCAAACAAAATGTTGATTACCGTGAAAGTGAATGAAACAACTGCCCACATCACTGCTGAAAAATCAGTTGTTCCGGTGATGATAAGTGCGTTAACAGCAGTTGCAATTGAAAGCACAAAGTTGAGTGTTTGAATGAAATATTTTAAAAAGTTGGTTGCACTTTTATAGTTTTTTAGTTGTCTGTTCATTCTTTTTCGATTGCCAAGATTAATCAAAATCAAAAGCAAGAAAGCCACACCATAAATCACAAGAATCCACTTAATGAGTGTGGATAAAAATGTGCTTATCGAAAGGTTGTATATAACAAAGAATGTGTATGCTGAATAAATGGTGATTGAAATTAAGTTCCAAAAGAAAAAGAACACTTGAATTTTTGACCATTTCTCTTTTTTTTCAGGAAGTGGCTGTGGCGTGCTTGCGATATTAGATTCTTTCTCTATTGGTTTTCTTTTAAATAATTTGAACATAATTAAATTATATTAATTATTTAACTTAAAATCAATTAAAAACATATTGAAAAAAATTAATAAATTATATTATAATAGGGATACAAAAGGGGTTTTATGGAAAAATTAGAGCTTAAAGCAAAGAAAATTGACACTCATAATATGAGAAAAATGTTTCCTATTTACAAAAAACATAAGGGAATGTTTGCAGTAACAATGATGTTTATGATAATGTCAGGTATCCTTGGCATTTTGCAACCAATTTTTTCTGCAAATGCGCTTGCAAGTCTTGCAACTGCACAGTTTGAAGAAGCAATTAGATTCACTCTCATAATGTGTGGAATCAGCCTTATCAAAATTGTGATAAATTGTGTTGAAGAATATTGTTATGTGAAACTTGTTTTGAAAATGCAATACACCTTAACCGAAATGGTGATAAATGCAATCAACTCAACAAAAATGAAAATTTTAGACAGTACACAGCTTGGTGCTCTTGCCGAAAGATTATCAGGTGATGTGAACTCGGTTGCTGATGTGTTTATTGATATGCTTGATTTAATTTTTGGCATAATCACAAACCTTGTGTTCCTTTTATATATTGCATATTTAAATGTTTATATGTTTTTGATTCTTCTTGGCTATGTTTTGGTGCTTTATATTGTTTGCACCATAAGGTCAAGAATTTGGATTCGTGGAAGAAAAATCACAAAGAAAGCCAAAGATATTGCTCGTTCTGCTTATTTTGAGCAAATTAATGGCATTCGTGATGTTAAACTTTTAAACATAAAAGAAAATGTTACAAAATTTTCAAATGAGAAGCACAAAGAAGCACTTAAAATTGAAAACAGCATAAGCATCAAGAGAAATATCATTCGAAGAGTTCAAACAGCTATTTCAACCATTTTTGAACTTACGTTCTTGATTATTGGCATATCGTTTGTTAAAAATGAAATGATTTTACTTGCAGGGCTCTTGGTGGTGTATAACTATTATGGTAGAGTCGAAAACCTTGTATCGTTTATGTCAAGGTTTAAAGAGTTCAAAGCAGAGGGCGAAATTTCGGCAACACGAATTTTTGAAATTTTGGAAGATTATGAAAAAGAAGAGTTTGGAACAGAAGAACTTGAAAACTTTTCAGGCAGAATCGAACTTAAAAATGTCAAATTTGGTTACACCGAAGAAGATGAAGTTCTTTCTGGAATTGATATGGTTTTCGAAGAAAATAAAATCACAGCCATTGTTGGAAAGAGTGGCAGTGGAAAAACAACCATTTTGAGTTTGCTTTCAAAACTTTATGACGCAAAGTCGGGTGAAATTTTGCTTGATGACAAAAACATAAACACGCTCACTGAAAAATCTATTCATTCAAACATTGGTGAAATTTCACAGTCGCCTTATATTTTCAACGCAAGCATAAAGCAAAACCTTTTGTTTGTGAAACCCGATGCGACTGATGAAGAACTTGTGAAAGTTTTGAAAGATGCAGAAATTTATAAAGATATAAAAAATATGCCGAACGGAATCGACACAGAAATTGGTGAAAATGGCGTTAAACTTTCGGGTGGTCAAAAGCAAAGAGTTGCAATTGCAAGACTGCTTTTAATGAATAGCAAAGTGATTGTGTTTGATGAAGCCACCAGTGCGCTTGACAATAACAGCCAAAACAAAATTGTTGAAATGCTTGAAAAATATAAAGAAATAAAAACAATAATCATTGTTGCACACAGGCTATCAACCATTGTTAATGCTGACAAAATTTATATGCTTGATAATGGAAAAATTATTGCTAGTGGCACACATAAAGAACTTATGCGACATTCAAAAGAATACCACGACCTTTATAAAATGGAAGAAAAAAGTGCAAAAGTTGAATAAAAAAAAGACTCATTTATGAGTCTTTTTTATTTATAAATTCAAGTACAAATTTGATTAAATCTTCATTATTTTCGTGTTCTATTTGTTTTGATAAAAACAAATATTCTTCAAAACTTTTTCGTTGTTCAAGCGTAAAACTTTCAAAAAGTTTACTTTCAATATTCATTTTATTTAATTCATTGGAAGATAAGTCGTAATTCTTTTCTCTAGGTTTAAGGTATTTTTCATATATATCTTTAATTAAAGTATTCATATTTAACATTATATAAGTAGATTTCTACTATGTCAAATAATTTAAGTATTTTTCTACTATTATAATAGTATGGAAAATAAATTTGCTGAAAGGCTATTTGAATTAAGACAAGAAAGACATTTATCACAAGAATCTGTTGCAAAAGCGATTGGCGTATCTCAAAAGTCTATTGATTTTTGGGAAAAGGGTGTTAATGAACCAAAGTTAAGTTACATCGTTAAACTTGCAATATTTTTTAATGTATCTTGTGATTTTTTAACAGGTTTAAAAGATGAATAAAAAAACAAAAAGACTCATTTATGAGTCTTTTTTATTTGTTTAATTGTTCGAATTTATTAGTTCAGTGTGCTTTTCATCGATATATTTAAGGAATGCTTCAAGTTCGGTTTTGTTTTCAGGGTTGTTGATTTTATAGTGTCTTGAAACAAGTGTCTTTAAAAGCTCATAGTTTTCATATCTTGAAATGGCAAGGTTTTTGAGCGCAAGTTTGTCGGCAGATAAAAGTGCTGAAAAACTTTCAATCAAGTCTTCAAGTGGTCTGCCGTTTGCGGAAAGCATATTGTTGCTCATATCTTGAATCAAAAATTCTAAAAACATTTTGAGTTCTGCAACAGGTTGTTCGGTTTCTGCGTATTGTTCTTTAATGAACTTTGATTCGAAATCGTTAACCGCATAAATGCCATCACGAAGAAGTTTCTTTTCAAGTTTTTCATCAAAGTTAACTTCATCGACATAAAGCATAAAATAACCAGCGTTGTCATAAGTGTTTTTAATTTCAATAAGTTCTTCTTTATTCATAAAACTTTCCTTTAAAATTTATTTTAAATACATAAGAAGCACGGTGATGTCTGCAGGGCTAACGCCTGAAATTCGGCTTGCCATTCCAACAGAAAGTGGCTTGATTTTGTTAAGCTTTTCACGAGCCTCAAGGCGAAGTCCATCAAGTTTTAAATAATCAAAATCGGCAGGAATCTTCTTTTCTTCAAGTTTCTTTGCTTGAAGGGCTTGCTCTTGTTGACGAGCAAGATAGCCTGAATATTTGGTGTCTATTTCAACAGCGGTAACAACTTCTCTTGAGTATCCCTTGAAAAGTTTAAGAGCCTTGTTAAGTGCTTCAAGGGTAACTGCTGGGCGTTTGATTAAACTTTCAACAGTTGCACCGTGTTCTGGGAATTTTTCGCCAACACTTTCTAAAAATGCTTTGAGTTCTTTGGTTGGTTTAAGGTTTTGTTTAATTTCGGTTTTAAGTTTTTCAATATTTCTCATTTTGCGTTTAAACTTGTTATAACGCTTGTCATCAACAAGACCAACTTTTCTTCCAATTTCAGTGAGTCTTTGGTCTGCGTTGTCTTGGCGAAGAATAAGTCTAAACTCTGCGCGGCTGGTCATCATTCTATATGGTTCGTTTGTGCCTTTTGTGGTAAGGTCATCAATCAAAACGCCGATGTATGCTTCATCACGTTTTAAAACAATTTGCTCTTTGCCTTGAAGGTAAAGTGAAGCGTTGATTCCGGCAACAATGCCTTGACCTGCGGCTTCTTCATAACCAGAAGTTCCGTTAATTTGTCCCGCACAGAAAATGCCTTTAACTTTTTTAAACTCAAGTGTTGCATATAAATTAAGTGGGTCAATGCAGTCATATTCAATGGCGTAGGCATATTTCAAAATTTTGGTTTTTTCCATACCTTCAATAGACTCAACCATTTTGTGTTGAATGTCCATTGGCATACTTGTGCTCATACCTTGAATATAAATTGTGTTGTCATCAAGGGTTTCTGGTTCAAGGAAAATTTGGTGTCTGTCTTTATCTGAAAAACGAACAAACTTTGATTCAATTGAAGGGCAATATCTTGGACCTTCTCCGGTAATCACACCTGAATACATTGGCGCTTTGTCAAGGTTGTTCATAATGATATCTTTGGTTGCTGGGGAAGTGTATCCAAGCCAGCAAGAACGAATATTTTTGTTAGCTTTTTTTGTAAGGAACGAAAAAGTTTGAATGTTTGTGTCGCCTTGTTGTTCGGTGAATTTTGAATAATCAATGGTGTCACCATCAACACGAGGAGGGGTTCCCGTTTTGAAACGAAGCACATCAAAACCAATATCGATAAGTGATTTTGTTAAACCTTTTGCATAAGGGAAACCTGATGGACCTGAATCTTTAATAATTTCACCGGTGATTGTTCTAGCGTTCAAATAAACGCCGGTTGTGAGAACCACTGCTTTGGTGTAAAAAGTTTTTCCATCAGCAGTTTTAACAGCTTTAAGCTCACCATTTTCAACAACAACTTCGGTGCATTCTCCATCATAAATATAAAGGTTTTCTTGGTTCTCAAGAGTTTTTTGCATTGAGCGGTGATAGCCGGTTTTGTCAATTTGTGCACGAAGACTTTGAACAGCAGGGCCTTTTCCCATATTGAGCATACGAAGTTGAATGGTGTTTTTATCAGCTTCAATACCCATTTGACCACCGAGTGCATCGACTTCACAAACAATGTGTCCTTTTGCTGTTCCACCAATGCTTGGGTTGCAAGGAAGGAACGCAATGTTGTCACGAACAAGGTTAATGATGAGTGTTTTTTGACCGGTTCTTGCAAGGGCTAAACAAGCCTCACAACCTGCGTGACCAGCACCAACAACAACAGCATCAAAAGACTCACCATCAGTGATGGTGTATTCTTTGTTTTCTATATTCTTTTCATAGTCGGTGATGTCGTAATTTTGACTATTCATAAGTTCTCCTAAATTTTTTCTTTTTTTGAAGCAATCACGCTTTGAAGTGATTTGTTCAATGTTTTTGCACAAAGATAATCTTCGCTGTTTGTTTGTTCAAGTTCAAAACCGAAGTTTGAAAACAAGTGTTTGCTTGCTTCGTTGTCTTTGTGAATATAACAGAAAATGCTTTTTGGTTTAATGCCTGCGTGCTTTTTGAAGTTTCCAAAAAGTTCAGTTAGCATTTCGTTTCCATAACCCAAGTGTTGATAGTTTGGGTTTAAAACAATGTATTGAAAAAACATTTCTGGGTGAGGGGTGTCGATGTCAAACACATCGAAAATAATAAACCCCAAAATTTCGTTTTTGTCAGTTTTTGCAACCAGCATTTTTTTGATTTCACTTTTGCCGATTGAAAAATGTTCATAATTGGTGGCAATAAGCTCTCCAAGACCAAAAATAAGGTCGTCTTCTAAAATGAAATGTCTGATTGATTCATACTCTGGCTTTCCGCGATAAAGGGTGTCCCAACTTTCAATTTGAGGCTTGTCAGCTTCAAGATTTATTGGTTCAAGTTTAAAAGTTTTCATAAGCGATTCCTTTAGTTTTATTTTCCTAAACAGAATTT
Organism: Clostridia bacterium; assembly: GCA_045650505.1. Taxonomy (GTDB): domain Bacteria; phylum Bacillota; class Clostridia; order Christensenellales; family UBA1242; genus RGIG1681. The sequence continues at coordinate 102,471 of JAZRRE010000031.1, forward strand.
TTTGAAAATAGCGTCGATAATTTCTTCACTTGTGGTATTTCCTGTGATTTCGCCGATTGCATTATAAGCCTCTTTGATATCAATCGAAACAAGGTCAAGAGTGTCAGCAGAAATATTTTCTGCTGCTTGGTCAAGTGCTTGTTTTGCACGGGTGAGGGCATCTTTGTGGCGTTCATTTGTGATAACCACACTGTCAGCAGGAATGCTTGAAATTTGTGTGAGTTCCAAAATTTTAGCTTTAAGTTCGTTAACACCAGAGCCTGTTGCTGTGCTGATTAAAATTTCATTTTCAAAAACCTTGTCATTTTTTGTTTCAAGGTCGCTCTTTGTTTTCAAAACGATATATTTTGAGTTTTGAATGCTGTCAAAAATTTCAGCATCTTCTTTTGAAAATTCTCTTGATGAGTCAACAAGAAAAAGCACAATGTCTGCTTGCTTGATTAAATTTTTTGCTTTGTCAACGCCAATTTTTTCAACCTTGTCAGCGGTGTCGTGAATGCCAGCGGTGTCAATAAGATTAACCTTTACATCATCAAGCAAGAAACTGTCTTCAATGGTGTCACGAGTTGTTCCTGCAACATCGGTAACGATTGCTCTTTCTTTTTGAAGAAGGAAATTGAGAAGACTAGATTTTCCAACATTAGGTTTTCCAACAATCAAAACATTGATTCCGGATTTGATTAAACTTCCGGCTTTGGCAGTTTTCAAAACTTCGCCAATTTTTGAAGATAGGGCAGTGAGCCTTTCTTTAACATTTGCTTTTGTGATATATTCAATGGTTTCTTCAGGGTAATCAAAAGAAACTTCAATTTCGCTTAAGATATCAGTGAGTTCATTAGCAGCATCAAATGCGAGTTTGCTTAAGTTTCCTGAAAGAAGTTTAAATCCTGCACGAACTTCTGCGTCACTTTCAGCATTAATCATATCAATCATACCTTCGGCAGAAGAAAGTGTCATTTTTCCATTCAAGAATGCACGCTTTGTAAACTCTCCATTAGTTGCAAGTCGTGCACCAAGTTTTAAGCATTCCTTGGTGATTCCGTTTGCGATTTGTGTTCCACCGTGACATTGAAATTCAACAAGGTCTTCACCGGTGTAAGTGAATGGTGCTTTGAACACAACGCACATAGCCTGCTCATCAAAAGCACTTGTTTTCACTGTTCCAAGAGTAAGCATTCTTGGGGTGAGCATAGATGCTGTTTTATTTTTTGCAGTAGAAAAGAGCTGGTCAGCAATTTTGATTGCATTTTCACCAGAAAGTCTAACTATAGAAATCGCACCAGAGCTTGCTCCGGTTGAGATTGCAACGATTGTTTCTTGATTTAAATTTGCCATAACAAACAAATTATAACACTTTTTAAAGATTTTTCAATAATATTTTGTTATTTTTTAATAATTTAAATAATTTTTATTTTTAAGGCAAAGTTTAGAAAATTATATAAATCAAAGATTTGTTTAAATGATTTTAGTTGTGATATAATGAAAAAGTAAAGGAAATGGTGGCAAAATGTTAGATTTAGAAGAGATTAGAAAAGAAGATATGGCAAATGGAAGATTCGATATTTATACCGATGATATCGACTTCACTGATGAACAATACACCGAACTTCGATTGAAAGATAAAGTTAGAGTTTCAAGTATAAATCCTGTTGATATTGAAAATTCAGCAATTTTTGAACATATTAAAAAAGTAACAGATTACATAAAGCGTGTGGCAGATGCTGTTCTTCCAAACGGATATAGGGTGATTGATAACAAAATTATGTCTTATGTTAAAGTGATTTTAAATGAGGTTCATAAAAACCCTTATGCCCTAGAAAATGTGAGTGAAGAACTTTTCAAAGAAAATTATTTGCTTGAGGCAATTTTGTTTCGTGATGTTATTACAAGAGCAAATGCTTATAAACTTCAATATGGTGATGATGCTGATGATGATGTGCTTGGTGCTCTTTATGCTGAATTTACAATAAGAGAAGAAATTGTTAAGCGCAAAAAATATCGTCAAAGAAATTTTAGCAAAAACATTGTTGTTAAAAGAACAGATGAAGTTCTTAACCATGATGATAGATATGATGTTTCAAAAATTCATCTTGATGATGAATATTAAACAAAAAAACACTTGGAAATTTCCAAGTGTTTTTATTAGTTGTCATCTGAACGAGATTCGCTTGCTTTGTTATCAGCAGGAATTTCTTTAATTGTTTCGTCTTCAAAATAATCATCAGTTTTGTCTGCATTTTTTGGACGAGTGATGTTGCTTTTAAGTTTAACCATAACATATCTGTTTGGTTCGTTGCCATAGCTTTCGGTGATAACTTTATCGTGGTCAGCAAGGGCAGAGTGAATGATTCTTCTTTCATAAGAGTTCATTGCTTCAAACTTAAATTCTTTATGTTCACGAATAACTTTGCCTGCAGTTCTTTTTGCAAGGTTTGTCAAAATTTCTTGACGCTTTTTAGCATAGTTGTTGCTATCTACTGTAACTCTTTTGATTTCTTCTCTTGTTTTTCCATTGTTATAAATTGCGTTTGCAATAATTTGGAATTCTTCAATAGAGTCACCACGCTTTCCAATAAAGAGTGCTGAATCTTCACCTGTAACGTTAACGAAGAAATCACTTTCTCTTTCTTCAACATAAACGTTAAGGTTAAGACCCATAAGATTAATTAATTTTTCAATAAGTTCTTTAACTTTTGCTTCTTCTTCAGATGAAGTGTTAAGTGAAATTCTAACTCTTGCTTTATTAAAAAGACCAGCTTGTTCAAGAATTTCGATATTAACATCTTCTCTTGAAACTCCGAGTTTATAAAGTCCAATTTCAATAGCTTGTTCAGCGGTTTTTCCTTGTGTTTCAATACTTTTCATTTTTATTTCTCCTGTAGTTTTCCTTTTTTGATTAATCGATTAGCTTCTTTTTCAAGCACTTCTTCAACTTCTGCTTGTTGTTTTTTGGTGAGCTTATTGATGATAAGCACTGTGATTTCACCTAAAACGATGCCTGCAATTGAGTTTGCAATAAGGTAAAGACCGAAGCAGGCTGATGATGTGAATGCGAATCCAACCATAATGAGAGGAAGAATAAATTTCATAATCTTCATTGTTCTTTCAGTTTGGTCAGTTGCTTTAACAAGTTTTTGTGCTTTTTTGTTATGAAGTTTTGTGTGAAGGTCGGTTATCCATTGAGAGAAGAAAGATAACACACCAACAGCAATTGCGATAATCAAGAAACCGTTTTGTGGTCTTGCAGAATTATCAACAACAGAGTTTGCAATTCTTGTATATTTTTCTTCATTAATTTCTTCTTCGATGTATGTGGTGTAACTTCCGGTTGAAGAGCTAATAAGTTTTTCATAAGTTGGAAGTGGGGAAGTTGGGGCATCTGCAACCCAAAGGTTTGTTACCCAAAGCCAACTTTCTTTCTTTTCACTCCAGCAATCAAGCATTGCTTTTTCAGCTTCTGCAGTTGCTTCATAATAATAATTTGAATTTACTTGGAAAATAGGGTCATCTTTGTCTGCATTGTTTACGTTTGCGTTAATCCAAGCATTTGCTGTGGTTTCATCAACAATGGTTTCATCACCGGTTTTTTCACGAAGTGATGAAACGTATTCACCAACATAAGTTTGCTCGAGTGTTTCATATTGATTAATCATTTCATAAGCTGCAACTTTTCTGATTGATGAATAGAAAGTGAAGAATACAACCATAGTAACAATCATATTTATAGCCATAACAATACAACTTGTGCCGGCTTTGAATCCTTCTCTTTTATAAAGTGATTGTGTTTGTATTCTAATTTGTTCTTGATTAGCACCAAACTTCTTTTTAATTTTTGCAATTTGTGGTGATAACTTTTTTTGAACAAGGTTTTGCTTTTTTGATGAATATTTAACGAAAAATTCAAGTGGACTCATTATAAGTTTGATAAGAAGTGTAACAAATAAAATTGTCCAACCGAAATTTCCAAAAGCGCCTTGAACAAAGTAAATTAGTTTTGACCAAAGGTCATTTGGTGCATTAGCTAAAACAAGCGATAAAGCGTTCATAAAATCTCCTTACATAAAATATTTATATTTTCTTTTTGGGTTGATAGGCACAGGGTCTGTGCCACCTTTTGATTTAGGATTGCATCTTATAAGTCTTTTTGCTGATAGTTTTAAACCAACAAAAAAACCCCACTCGGCAAAACAACTGCTCGCATAAATCGAGCAAGTAGGTGTGTATTTGCATGCGTGGGGAATAAATGGTGAGATGCAAAACTTGAATATTGCAACAAGAAATAATGCAATATATTTTGGAATGCTAATAATCACTTTAAGAATTTTCTTCATTGACTTTCAAAATGTCTGCCTTTTTAATAAGGTTTGAATATTGATTAGATAATTCTTCAAACGAAAAGTTCAAAATATTTTCTCTTGCAACTACAATAATATTATAGTTTTGTTTGAGATTTGGCAAACTTTTTCTAACAATTTCACGAAGTCTTCTTTTCACAAGGTTGCGAATGGTTGCTTTTCCAATTTTCTTTGTTACAGCAAAACCAACTTTGATACTTTTTGTTTTTGAAGGCAAAAAGTATAAGACTATCGCACTTGAAGAAAGGTGTGTGCCATTTTTATAAATATAATTAAACTGATAACGTTTTTTTAATCTGTTAACCTTATTAAGCATAACATTCCTTCAAATTATTTTCTAATAAGTTCTTTGCGACCTTTGTTTCTTCTTCTAGCGAGTACTCTTCTTCCACCTTTAGTTCTCATTTTAGCTCTAAAACCATGAACTTTGTTTTTATGGTTTTTCTTAGGTTGATAAGTTCTTTTCATAATAAATTTGCTCCTATATATTTTTTGATAAATGCCAAAAGGCATAATTTCTATCATATTATAAACGAGAGCCTATGGTTTTGTCAAGAACTAAAAACAATAAAAAAGCTCTGGCAAACCCGCCAGAGCCTAAAATTTTAAGTAAATATTATTTTGTTTCTTCAACAGCAGCTTTTTTAACAACGCGAATAACACGTTTAACAAGGCAAGCGTTGATGAATTTTTTAGTCTTTTTGAGTGAAACAAGGAATGCAATATAAAGTGCGATATTCACCACAATCATTGCAGACATTGAAAGCACAAAATAAGAAAGTGTTGAAGTGATTCCTGATTCAAAGAATAAAATTTTAACAGCAGAAACTACAAATTGAATAACTGTTGAAAACGCAAGTGAATAGCAAAGAACAGAGAATGTGATAAATTTATTTGATGCTTTAAGTCTGTTCTTTTCATCTTTTTGAACGTTATAGAAGATTGAAACACTCAAAATGTTGATTAAGAATGCAATGTAAGCATAGAAAATAATGATTCCAATTTTGTTAAGGTAAAGCCCTGCAAGGTAATATGTGTTTGTAAAGAGGAAAAATGCGATATAAAACATTATTCGAAGCCAAGAAGGGAACATAATACTCTTAAATTTTGAAATTGAAAATCCAAAAATATAAAGTGCCAAACAGCAAAGTGCTAAAATGTATGCTGCCACATAGCTAAACTTTTCAGGAACTGAAAAGCTTGTGATTCCAAAAAGATTAAATGAAATCAAAAGCAAGTGAATAGCAGTGAAAAATAGCGCAAATGATAAAGTTAAGTTGCAGGCAAATTCGTTTTTAGTAATTTTTTTCATAGTCATATCCTTTATTCAACGATTCTAACAGGGAGAATTAAATATAAATATTTATCTTCTTCAGCAGAGCAAATTGTGCAAGGCGCAATTTGAGAAGTGAAATTCATTTTAATAAATTCATCAGTGATTGTGTGCATACAATCGCTTAAATATCTTGCGTTGAAAGCAATTTGCAAATCTTTTCCATCAAGAGAGATTGTGATGTTTTCGGTAACATTACCAATGTTTGAAGCAGAGGTGAGTGTTAAAATTCTATCACGAATATCAAATTTAACAAGATTGTTCTTGTCCATTCTAGCAAGCAAACTTGCTCTCTCTAAACCATCTTCAAGTTGAGCTTTGCTAACGAGAATAGTTGTTGTTGTGCTAACAGGAATAACTTTGTGATAGTCAATAAATTCACCCTCTAAAAGTCTAGTGATGATTCTAACAGAACCGTCATCAATCATCATATGGTTTGCACCAATCAAGATGTCAATATAATCATCGTTTCCATCAATAAGCTTTGAAATTTCGTTAAGGCTTCTTGCTGGAATGATGCAAGACATTTTGTTTGAAGTGCATTTAACTTCTGTTTTAACCATTGCAAGACGATATCCATCAAGAGCAACTGCTGTCATTGTGTTGTTTTCAATTTCAAAAAGGCAACCTTTCAAAATTGGTCTAGCATCATCAACAGCAACAGAGAAAATTGTTTTTTCAATAAGCTCTTTAAGGTCAGTTCTTTTGATTGTGATTTTTTCAGGTGTTGAAAGTTCACGAATGATAGGGAATTCATCAGCTGAAAGGCATTGAAGATAACCCTCACTGTCGGTATATTTAATTTTGATAGTGTTTTGGTCGGTAAGTGTGAGTTCAATTTGTTCGTTTGAAAGTTTTTTCACAAAGTCAGCAAAGAACTTTCCAGGAACAACCACATCACCAGGAATTTTAACATCTGCAGCAATTGTCTTTTCAATAGAAATTTCAAGGTCAGTTGCAGAAAGTGTTAAAGTGTCTTCGCTTGCGTGAAGCTTGATACCTTCAAGTATAGGATTTGTTGTTCTAACAGCAGTTGCACGAATAACCTTTAAAACTGCATCGCTTAAATCTAATCCTTCACAAATAAGTTTCATAATATTCTCCTTAAATTTTATTTTCCTTCAATCATTTTTTTGAGGTCGTTTATTTCAACATCAAGTTTTTTTGACTTTTTAATATCATCTTGAACTTTGTTTTTGGCGTAAAGCACTGTTGAGTGGTCTTTTCCAAAAATGTTTCCAACGGCTTCAAGTGGAATGTTGATAAATTCTGTAATTAAATACATTGCAATTTGTCTTGCTTCGGCAATTTGTTTTGTTCTTTTTCTAGCAAGAAGCTCTTCTTTTTTAACGTTATAGAATTTGCAAACAATATCAATAATTTTTGTTGCATCAATGGTTTCTTCATCTTCTTTTGCAATATCTTTAAGTGCTTCTCTTGCAGTTGCAAGTGTCACGATATCTTCTTTTTGAAGAGAAGAGTAGAACACTGCACGAGAAAGATAGCCTTCCATTGTTCTAATGTTTGATGTTGAAAGTTCAGCAATATATTCAATAACTTCTCTTGAAACATTAAAACGTTCTTGTTGAGCCTTTTTATTGAGTATTGCAATTTTTGTTTCAATATCAGGAACACTGATGTCGGCAAGCATACCCCATTCAAGACGAGAACGAAGTCTTTCTTCAAGTGGGTTTAACTCTTTTGGCTGTTTATCAGAAGTAATAATGATTTGCTTTCCTTTTTGATGAAGTTCATTGAAAATGTTGAAGAACTGTTCTTGAGTTTGTTCTTTCTTTATTATGTGTTGAATGTCATCAATAATCAAAACATCTGCGTTTAAATAAGTTTCTTTAAACTTTGAAGCAGTTTTTGTTTGAAGTGAGTTAACAAAATCATCGGTGAACTTATAAGTTGTGACATAAATAACATTAAGTTCTGGGTGATTTTCTGTTATGTGGTTTCCAATCGCGTAGAGAAGGTGAGTTTTTCCAAGACCTGGTCCACCATAAATAAAGAGTGGGTTAACTTTCTTTCCAGGTTCTTCTGCAACAGCTTTTGCGATTGCTGCAGCAAACTTGTTGCTTGAACCAATGATAAAGTTGTCGAAATTATATTTAGGGTCAAACTTGAAACTTGGGTTTTCGATTGCAGGTGACGGATTGTTCTCATCAACATAAACACGCTCTTTCACTGTTTCAGGTTCTTTTTCAATTTCTTTTGTTGATTCTGCTTCACTATCATCTTTAACAACAATTTCAACATTTGTGATTGCCTTGTAAACTTTGTTTGAAGCATTTGTGATAATCTTTTTGTAATTCTTGTTAAGCATATCTTTTGCACTTTTTGTTGATGTTGCAAGAACAATAGTGTTTTCTTTAATGTCAATTACATCAAGTGTTCGAATCCAAACATCAAAGGCAAACATAGAAGTTTCTTTAACGATTTCTTCTTTAATGCTTTCCCAAAGAGTGAGAATGTCAATGTTTGTTGATGAAATAAAGTCGTTATTTTCCAAAAGAAACCTCCAAGGTGTAATAATTCATTTTTAATTATATAAGTTAATAAATTAAAAATCAAGGAGTTTCTCTGGACTTTGTTAAAAAGTTACAAACGAAATCTTGAAACTTTGAGATTTGCTCGACAATTCTCTTAAAAATTTATATAATAATGCTAGAAAAAATTAAGCATTTAGTGAGAATTTATGCAGGTTAAATGGGTGAAACTTAAAAACTTTAGAAACTACAACGAAGCCGTTGTGGAATTTTTTCCACGCATAAATTTAATTTCTGGTCAAAATGGTCAAGGCAAAACCAACCTTGTTGAGGCTGTAATGCTAAACGCACTTTCAAAAAGCCCAAGAACTTCGCACGATGAAGACCTTAAACTGCAGGGTGAAACCCACACTGAAGCCGAAGTTTGTGTTTCAAGAAATTATGGTGATGTGACTATTAAATGTGTGCTTGACAGTGAGTGTGGAAAAAAGTTTTTTATCAACTCAAACGAAGTTAAAAAAGTGAGTGAAATTTTTGGAAGTTTGGTGGCTGTTTATTTTTCTCCAAACGACCTTAAAATTGTCAGTGAATCACCGGCAGAACGTCGTGATTTTATGGATACTGACATTTCTCAACTTTCAGGCTCTTATTATAATCTTTTGCAAAGATACAATAAAATTCTCTTTCAAAGAAACAAACTTTTAAAAACTGTGCACGATAGAGCGCTTCTTGCTGACCAGATTGATATTTGGAATGAGCAACTTGCAAGCGTTGCGGGCTATATTGTTAAAACCAGAAAAAACTTTATTGAAAAACTTAAAGAGCCAGCAAAAGCCACAATGAAATATATGACCAAAGAAGCCGACAATCTTGACATTATTTATGTTGGGGCACAAGGTGAAACCGCTGAAGAAATCAAAGCCGAAATTTTGAAATCTTTAAAATTTAATTTTGAAAAAGATATTGAACTTGGTTACACAAGTGTTGGTCCACATCGTGATGACATTAAATTTGCCCTTAATGGAAAAGATGCAAAAGTGTTTGCAAGTCAGGGTCAACAACGAAGCATTGTGCTTGCTTTAAAACTTGCAGAGATTGAAGTTTTTGAAAAAGAAATCGGTGAGAAACCAATTCTTGTTTTAGATGATGTGTTCAGTGAACTTGACTCATCAAGGCAAAAGAAATTATATGACAAATTTGAGGGTGGGCAGGTGCTTATGACAGGTACTGCATTTAAGTTTAAACCGGCTGAAGATTATTTGGCACTCACCGTTAAAAATGGGGTTGTTAAATCAAAAATCGTTTCAAAAAAATAAAGCAAATAAAAAACACACCAAATTCGGTGTGTTTTTTTGTTATTGATTTGATGGTCCACTTTGAGAATTTCCATTAGCGAGATTTCTAAAAATGTTATCAATTCTGTCAATCAAGTCATATGCTTTTCTGATTTTTACTTGCGTGTCAGTGATTTTATCTATTCTTTTCATAGCGTCTTCAAAAGAATTAACAACCATAAGTCTTGGAGTTTCTCTTATTCTTTTTTCGCCACTCTCAATAAACTTCAAACATTCATTTCGATAATATTTAAGTGCTTCAACAATGAATCTTGTTCGGGTGTAAACCACAGAGCCGTCATCAAGTTTTGCTTCATAGTATTTATCTTCAATAAAAAAACTCGCCATAAACATCTCCAATTAATATGGTTTTATTATAAACCAACAAATTAGATTTGTAAATAGCAAGTTTTTTGTTTTTATTAACCAGCAGAGAAGGTGAATCCTTCTTGAGTTCTTTCAACTTCGTCACCGGTTCCATTAATCATATCATCAATCATATTTCCAGCTTGCATACCGGTGTTTGATGCGGTTCCCATATTTTGTTCACACGCACCTTTAACTTGGTCAGGATTCATTTCTTGAGCAACACTCACATAAATGATTTCAGTGAGAGCTTCAAGAAGGGTGTGTCCGGTGGTTTTGATTGCAGCTGTTCTTGAACCAAAGTTTTTAAAGTTAACTCCGGCTTGACCTCTGTCTAATTCACTCAAATCAATGTTGGCTTGTCTAACAGCAGACTTAATTTTTTCGCGAATATAGTTTTTTGCAGATTCGCCTTGACCCTTTAATGATTCAAGTTCTCCCGGACCAAAAGGAACAGTGAATTTGATTCGTTTAGAGCTTCCGCCCTCTTGTGATTTATCTTTTCCTTGTGAAATTTCATTTGCGGTGGCACGGAGTGCATCATCTAAACTTTCTTTAACAATTCCGCCATTTTTCTTATTCCAAGGCTCTGCATCGTTTTCTTCTGGCATAACAACTTTAACAATTGTTGAATTTTCAGAAAGTTTCTTCCATTCTTTTTCAGGAATGTGTTTGCTTACAGCACTTTTAAGCACTTGATAAACCGCTTCTGGGTCTTGACCTTTAAGTTCTTGAAGGTTGATATCTTCTTTAATATTTTTAACAGTATCTTTTGATGTATTTTCAGCCATAATTTTGTTTCCTTATATCTTGATAATTTCATTATAGCTAAAAATTTAAAAAAGTAAAACAAATTAAAAATTTAACTTTTTTATTTTAAAGTGTCAAATTTCGGCAAAAAAATGGCATATTTTTGCTATAAATATATATATATTATAATATAATTATATATATAGGGCAAAATCGTTTGTTTTAAGGCTATTTTTTGTGCTATAATACAGCTGTGTTAAAATAAATTTAAAGGGTGAAATATGGACGATTTATCTAAAGTAGAAAACAATTATGGTGCCGAGCAAATCACTGTGCTTCGTGGCTTGGAGCCGGTTAGAAAAAGACCGGGTATGTATATCGGTTCAACCGACACTCACGGCTTGCACCATTTAATCAGCGAAATCGTTGATAACTCTATCGACGAAGCTCTCGCTGGATATTGTGACACCGTTTCTGTTGTCATCAACAAAGACGGTTCTTGCACCGTTACAGATAACGGTCGTGGAATTCCAACAGGAATCAACAAAGAAGAAGGAAAAAGTGCTGTTGAACTTGTTTTAACCAAACTTCACGCAGGTGGAAAGTTCGGTGATGGGGGATACAAAATTTCAGGTGGTCTTCACGGTGTTGGTTTGTCTTGCGTTAACGCACTTTCAGAATGGCTTGAAGTTGAAGTTAAGCAAAACGGAAAAATCCACAAACAAACTTATAACAGGGGCATTCCACAACGCGACCTTGCAGTTGTTGGTGATACTACGGAAACCGGCACAAAGGTTACATTTATGCCTGATGACACCATTTTTGAAACCGTTGTGTTCGATTATGATGTGATTAGAAAAAGACTTCGTGAACTTGCGTTCTTAAATAAAGGAATCACAATTATCATCAAAGACGTAAGAGCTGGAAAAGAAGAAACCTTCCATTATGAAGGTGGAATTGTTGAGTTTGTTAACGAACTTAACGAAGGCAAAAACACAATTCTTAAAAAGCCAATCTATATTGATTTCACATCAAAAGATGGCACAGGTCAAATTGAAATTGCATTCCAATATAACGATGGTTATAACGAAATCATTCACGGATATGCAAATAACATCAATACCACCGAAGGTGGAACTCATATTGAAGGTTTCAAAAAAGCGCTTTATAAAGTTATTAATGACTATGGTCATAAACTCAAAATTTTAAAAGATGCAGATAAACTTTCAGGTGATGATGTTCGTGAAGGTATCACTGCTGTTGTTTCAGTTAAACTTCAAGAGCCACAATTTGAAGGACAAACCAAAACTAAACTTGGAAACAGCTATATGTCTGCAGAAGTTTCAAATGCTGTTGTTGAACACTTTGGAACATATCTTGAAGAGAATCCAGACAATGCTAGAAGCATTATTTTAAGGTCTGTCACAGCTCAAAAAGCAAGAGAAGCAGCGCAAGCAGCAAGAAGTATGGCAAGAAGAAAAGGTGCACTTGAGTCAACTACTCTTCCTGGCAAACTTGCTGACTGCACCGAAAAAGACCCAAAACTCTGCGAAATCTATATTGTTGAGGGTGATTCTGCGGGTGGAACAGCAAAACAATGCCGTGACCGTAGATTTCAGGCTATTCTTCCACTTCGTGGAAAGATTTTGAATGTTGAAAAAGCAAGGCTCAACCACGTTCTTGCAAACGAAGAAATCAAAGCAATGATAACCGCTTTTGGTGGCGGTGTAGGTCAAGAATTTGACCCAGAAAAGCTTCGTTATGACAAAATTATTTGTATGACCGATGCCGATGTTGATGGTGCACACATTAGAATATTACTTCTCACATTCTTCTATCGTTATATGCCGGGGCTTATTGAAAGTGGTCACGTTTATTCAGCAATGCCTCCACTTTACAAACTTCAAAAAGGCAAACGCATTGAATATTGTTACAGCGAACAAGAAAAGGCTGCAAAAGTTCAAGAAATGGGAACAAAAGGTCTTGATGTTCAACGTTATAAAGGTCTTGGTGAAATGGATAAAGACCAACTTTGGGATACCACAATGAACCCAGAGCATCGTGGTCTTATTCAAATTCAAATGAAAGATGCAATTGAAGCCGACAAGATTTTCACTCTTTTAATGGGTGATGCTCCAGAACTTCGTCGTAAGTTTATTGAAGAAAATGCAAAACTTGTTGAAGATTTGGATGTGTAGGGGGAAATTATGGCAAAGAAAAGAGATTATAGTTTAGAACATGAAAAAATCATTGACAACACAGTCATTCATCCTGTTGAAATCAATGATGAAATGAAAAAAAGTTTCATTGCTTATGCAATGGCTGTTAACGTTTCAAGAGCCATTCCTGATGTTAGAGATGGTTTGAAACCGGTTCACAGAAGAATTTTATATTCAATGAATGAAGTGGGAATCACTTCTGATAAACCACATAAAAAATGTGCGAGAATCGTCGGTGACGTTCTTGGAAAATATCACCCACATGGTGACAGTTCAGTTTATGGCGCACTTGTTAGACTTGCGCAAGATTTTGCAATTCGTTATCAACTTGTTGAAGGTCACGGAAACTTCGGTTCTGTTGATGGTGACCCACCAGCAGCTTATCGTTACACTGAAGCAAGACTTTCAAAGCTTGCAGGTGAAATGCTTCGAGATATCGACAAAGAAACCGTTGATTTCTCACCAAACTTCGATGCAACTTTAAAGCAACCTGATGTGCTTCCAGCAAGATTCCCAAACCTTCTTGTTAATGGTTCAGATGGTATCGCGGTTGGTATGGCAACAAACATTCCACCACACAACCTTAACGAAGTTGTCAACGCAACAATCGCAGTACTTAATAACCCAGAAATCACAATCGAAGAAATTATGGAAATTATGCCAGCACCTGATTATCCAACAGGTGGCGTGATTATGGGCACTGATGCACTCCGTCAAGCATACCTCACAGGTAAAGGCGGTGTGGTTATTCGTTCAAAAACCGAAATTGAAGAAGATAATGATGGCAAATCAAGAATCGTAGTAACCGAAATTCCTTATCAAGTGAATAAGGCTGAAATGATTAAGCAAATCGCTGAAATGGTTAAAAATAAGCGTATTGAAGGCATTAGTGATATCAAAGAAGAATCTGATAGACACGGTATGCGTTTGGTGTTTGATGTTAAGCGTGATGCAAATGCACAAGTTGTGCTTAACACACTCTTTAAAAAGACACAACTTCAATGCTCTTATGGCATTAATTTCTTGGCTCTTGTTGATGGTTATCCAAGAGTTTTAAACATTAAGCAAATTTTAGAAAATTATATTGCTCACCAAAAAGAAGTTATTTATAGAAGAACAAAGTTTGATTTAAACAAAGCTGAAGAAAGAGAACATATCATTGAAGGCTTGGTTGTGGCTCTTGCAAATATTGATGAAGTTATCAAAATCATCAAGGCTTCAAAAGATAGAGAAGAGGCTTCAAACAGTCTTCAATCAGCATTTATGCTTTCAGCAGTTCAAGCTGGTGCTATTCTTGATATGCGTCTTCAAAGACTCACAAGCCTTGAAGTTGAAAAACTCAACAACGAACTTGCTGACCTTCGAGCACTCATCATTGAACTTAAAGGCATTCTTGCTAGCGAAGAAAAAATTAAAGGCGTTATTGCTAAAGAACTTGGTGAAGTTTGTGAACAATATGGTGATGAAAGAAAGACAGAAGTTGATTACACTTCTTCAACTGACATCAATATTGAAGACCTCATTGAAAAAGAAGATGTTGTTATTTCAATGACACACTTTGGATATGTTAAACGTATCCCTGTGACTGAATATAAACAACAACACCGTGGTGGAATGGGCACAACAACCCACAAGCCAAAAGAAGAAGACTTTGTTGAACATATGTTCATTTGCTCAACACATGACACACTTATGTTCTTCACAAATAAAGGTAAGGTTTATTCACTCAAAGGTTATGATATTCCTGAAGAGCAAAAGACAGCAAGGGGAAGAAACCTTGTGAATCTTTTAGAGCTTGAAAAAGAAGAAAGAGTTCAAGCAATTCTTCCAAAAATGCCAGAAAATAAAGGCTTTATTATGATGGCAACCCGTGATGGTCTTGTGAAGAAAACTCCTGCTGAAGAATTTGAAAGCATTAGAAAAACCGGAAAAATCGCTATCGCACTTGGTGGTAGTGATGAACTTGTGAATGTTGAATACACCGCTGGTGAAGACACTGTTATGGTTGCAACATTTAACGGAAAATGTATAAGATTCCCAGAAACCGATTGCAGACCTCTTGGTCGTGACACAATGGGTGTTAAGGCTATTGACCTTGAGCGTGGTGATTATATTGTTGATATGCTTGTTTACAAAGAAGGCAAAGACATTTTAACAATCACAGAAAAAGGCTATGGCAAGAGAACTGATGTTAGTGAATATAAAGTTCAAAACAGAAACGGAAAGGGTATTAAAGCCGGCATTTTCAACGAAAAAACCGGAAGACTTGTTGGTCTTAAACAAGTTAGTGAAGATGAAGATGTAATGATTATTGCAAACAACGGAATCATCATTAGAACTCCAGCAAATGCAATTTCAAGAATCACTCGTGACACCATTGGTGTTAAGGTTATGCGTCTTAAAGAGGGCGACAGCGTTTCTTGCGTTGCTATTGCAGACACCGTTGCTGAAGACATCACTGGTGAAACCGATGAAGACCCAATCATTATTGATGAACCAATCGTGACTGATGCAGAATAATAAATAAAACAAAAAGAATGGCAACCCCCAATCAAGCGGGCTTCAGCCATTCTTTTTTTATGCAGTCATAAATATAAAAAAATAATCAAAAAATAAAAATAAAATGAAAAAAATACATAAAAAAAGAACAGGCAAAACCTGTTCTTTTATGTTTTAAACTATTTATCTTCTTTTGCTAATTGTTTAAGAATAGCATCAATTTCTGCAAATTTAGCCTTTTGAGCCTCATTAAGAACTGCAGATTTTTCTTTTTCGATATCAGCAATAGAAACTTTTTCAGTTCCAGCTGGTGGAACTTCATCAATAGTGTCAAGAAGGGCACTCATTGAAACAATTTGGTCAAAGAATTTTGGGTCTGTTTTTTGAAGATTCATAAACTTATTGAAAGTTCCTTCAAGGTCTTCTGATGGTGCAAAAACAGCATCAAATTTTTCAAAGAAAGCATCAATTTCTTTTTCATCATCAGGCATAACATCACTTGCTTGGCAAATTGCTTCAGCGGTTTCAACAATTTCAAGTTCTTCAGGTGTAAAATCAAGTTCAGCAAGTTCTTTTTCTGTGAATACTGTTGAAAGTATTGATTTATTTTCATTATTCTTTTTCATATATTTTCTCCTAATTTCTTTAAAATTATTTAACCATACCGGTTCTTGCGGCATTTCTTTCAGCAAGAATACCAGCTTTTCCAGCTTCAATTAAAACTGAATATTTGTGGCAAAGTTGTTCGCCATCTAATTCATTACCAGCATTATCTTTGTTGATATCAATTGCTTTACAAGCTTTTTCAATAGCTTCTCTATATTCGCTCAATCCATTTAAATCATTTGTTTCATCGTTTAAATCATATTTAGAACCATCGATTTCAAGTTCATCACCAGTAATTTTAAATTCACCAGCAAGCTCTCTATCTTTCAATTCTTTTTTAGCATTGTTGATTTCTTGGTTATGTTTCTTTGCAGATAAAAGTTGATACATTTCTGTAAGTTCAGTAGAGAATGTGGTGTAATCAGCAGCAGCAATTCCTGCTTTTGGTGTTGCAGAAGGGCCGATGATTGATTCAACAAATTCAGTTGCACCTTTTGAGCCAACCAATTTACTAATAGCCTCTAAATTACCTGATTTCATAGCATCATAAGCTGTTTTAAGGTCAATAATTTCAGGAATAGAAGTTACTGCAAAAACAGTTTCTCCTGGGGTTGGTTCAGCTTTAGGAGGTTGTTTTGATTTATCACTCAATTTTCTAATTTCTTCATAAGCAGCATATTTTGAAATAGCTTCCACACAGTCTGCACTGCCCATTGCAGTTACCAAAAGAGCTTGAAGTGCTTGAGTTTCATTAGCTTTAATTTGAGCTCTTGCAGCTGAAAGAATTTTATTTGCTTGAGTAATAGTTGCTGGGTCGTTATTAGGATTCATAGCAACTTCTGATAAATATTCAAAAGTTGATAAATCTGTTGTTGCACTAGCAACAAGTTTTTTGAATGCAGCTGCATTTGTTGCACTGCTTGCCACGTGTTCGTGGTCATAAGCTGTTCCTTTGTTCATTTCATTTTCAGCTTCTTGTTTAGCTGCAGCATTTTGTTCTAATTTTCTTCTAATAGCCTTTTTAGCAATAACACCAGCAATCACAGCTGCGCCACCCAAACCAGCGGCAGCTGCTGGATTTGCAACAATCCAACCAGGAACGGTTTCGAATAAGAAACTTCCAATATGAGCAATAACAGCTTTTTCTGCGCCTTTTTCTCCAACTTTTAAAGCCAAAAGTCCGCTCATAGAAATAGCACCGCCAAGCATAGCCACGCCATTTTCTGCACCGTTTTTAAATATCCAGTTCATAACATTTTGTTTATCTGTTGTAATTTGGTCAGTATTTCTTCCAAGAGCGGTCCAAATTTTACGAACTGAAACTGTGCTATCAGAAAGACTTTTCAAACGACTATCTTTCTTATATTTTCTAAAGAGTTTCAAGGTTTTTTCTTTTTGAACTTGAAGTCTTTTAACTTGTTTTTCTGTTGATTTTCTTGTTTTTTCAGAGAGTTTACCTTTTTCAATTTTCTCATTCAAAACTTTGATAGCTTGGTCAATATCGCCAACGGTTCTATTGTCAAGTTCAGTTAATAAAGCATCTCTTTGTGGCACTTTTTTTACCATAATTTATATAATCTCCTTAATTTTAATTATTAACAATATTTGTCACTATGATTATTTTGGAATATTTTTTGTGATTAGTCAACAAAAATAGGGGTTATTTGCCATTTTTAATTATATTTGTATAATAAAAAGTTCCCAAAATAACCAATTTTTAAATAGTTTGGAAAATTTTTAACAAAATTTAACCAAAAAACAAAATCACCCCATAAGAATTGGGGTGATTTTATTTTATTTTGTTTCTCCATATTTTTTGTCAAGCTCATCAAGTGATTTTTTGTAATCTTCACAAATCTTGTTTACAGTTTTGCGAAAATTTTCTGTGATTCTTTCAAATTCTTTCATAATTTCTTTATTTTCCATAATATCCTCCAAACAAGATTATTCATCACCTGGTTCAGGTTCTTTTGCGCCTTTCAAAATTTCGGCTTTAATTTTCTTTGCATCTGCTATAACTTTGTGATATAAAGCAGAAATTTCTTTTTTTGTAGGGTTTTTGAGCTTCAATGAAGCAGGGATTTTTCCACTTGTTAAAAATTCTGCAATTTCTGCTTCTGGAACATCAATACCAGATAAAACCATTTGTCTGAAAAGCATTTGAACTTTTGTTTCATTTAAACCATTTAAAACTTGAGTCATTGCATCAGAGAATGCTTTAGCATCAATAAGTTTTTCAGCTGTTTCATCATGTTTAGCAGTTGCTTCACCAAGTTCACCTGTTTTTGCAACAACTTCTTCCATACGTCCAGAAATCATTTCGCCAACAGCACCATCTTTAGCTTTTTTAGAATCTCTCATTGATTGTTTAAATCTATTAATAACCCCAAGGGCATCTTGAGCTTTAGTTCTGTGTGATGTTGCAAGTTCTTTTAATTCAGCAATCTTTGCTTCCATTTCAGCAGTTTTTGTTTTAGTTGATTCAATTTCTGCTGCCAAAGACTCAATTTTATTAGCAAGAAGTGTGTCAATGCATGCTGAAATTTCTGCTACAAACAAACCAGCATTTGCTTCATAATTTTTCGTAATTTTAGCTTTTCTTAAAGGGTCACCTTCAGCAAATGACAAAGCTGATTGATATCTTCTAATAATAGCATCAGATGATTTGCCAATAATTTCCATCAAGAAAGCATAACCTTTTGAATCTTGAACTCTTTCATCTTCAGCGATTTCAAGAGGGAATTCAATGAGGTCTTCAGAAATAAGTGCAGCCATTTTCTTGTGGTCATAATCACCAGCTTCAGCATTACCTTTTTTAGCAAGGTCAACAAAAGCACTTACAGTATCTTTCTTTTTTGCTTCAAATTCAGCTGATTCAATAGCTTTAGTAAGTCTTTCTTTTACATCTTCAGCTAAAAGACCAAGAGCGGCTTTTTTGCCTGGATAAGTTGAGCTTATAGCAAAAGCTTCAGCATTTGGTGCAGCTGCAAGGTCAGCTAAAAATTCAGCTTCTTCAATAGAGGCACTATTTTCAAAGAATGTAGGTTGAGTTTTATATTCTTTTCCTTTTTTAGGACCATCAACAAAGAAATATACTTTTTTGCTTTTTAATAGTCCTTTAGATTTTAATTCAATAGCCATAATTTATTAATTTTTCCTCCTTTATGGTATGGCTTAATTATATAACTTTTTGGGGTGCAAGTCAATAAATTTAAGAAAATAATTATAAAGTTAGAACTATTCGGCGTGTAAAAGTGCTATTTTTCAGGGTTTATGCGTTTAAATATTTTATGAAATATTTAAAAATTTTTGCTTAATGTCACAAAAAACGACAAAATTTTATTCAAAAAAGAAAAAATCTACCGAAAATGGTAGATTTTTGAGTATGTTCAAATTAACCAAAAATTATTTGGACTTAAGAATTTATTCCTCTAAGGTCGTCGCCGTCAAGGTGGAAAACATTGCAGGTTTTCTTGCTGGTGAGTCTTGAATAAATGCGTTCGCCATATCTGTCTAAAATGTCTTCTGGCATTAGGTTTGTTGTGATAATAACAGGCTTGTTAAATCTTTCACGCTCTGAAAGAACTAAAAAGAGATAGTTCAAGGTCACATTGTTGATAAGTGGCTCTGTGCCAAGGTCATCAATAAACAAAAAGTCGCTTTCAAGAAGTGGAATCAAATGTGAGTTTTTTGTTTCATTAAAAGTGGTGTGATAAGCAAGCATCATATTGTTCATATCAAAAGCAGACACAAAACAAACTGAATGATTTTTTTGAATCATAAAACTTGCAAGGCACTCTGTGATGAAAGTTTTTCCAACACCAACTTTTCCTGAAAAAACAAGATTGCGTTTTTTAACATTAGGGTAGGTATTTGCCCATTTTTCTATCAAAGTTTTAAGTTTTTCAAGATTTTTTGATTGAGTTTTATCCTTGCAAATATTTGTATCAAATTTGTCAAAGGTCGCAAGTTTAGAAGCATCGATTCCAGATGCTTTCACAAGTTCTGCGTTTCTTCTTCTAACAAAGCAAGAGCAAAGTCTTCCTGAAAAAACACCTGTGTCGTTGCAGTCTTTGCAATCGAACTGCGGAAGAAGGTCGTCAGGTGTCATTTTTGCGGCTTTCAAAAGGTCAAGTTTTTGCTTTCTTATTGTTTTCAAAACCTTTGAAAGTTCAGCAGTTTTTTTGTTTGCTGATTCTGCTTTTGCAAGTTCAAAAATAACTTCTTTTTCAAGTTTGATAAGATGCATAAAAGCAGGGATTTTTGTGAGTTTATCCCTGTTATCGTTTGCTTTTTTTTCAGCTTTAATGCGTTTTCTTGCAAACTCATTTTGAATTTTTTTGTTTATTTCTTGATAGTTCATAATTTTCCTTAAAACATTATATTTTAAATTTCAATATCTTCAAGAGAAGTGAATACTGCAGAGAGTTGTTCTCTTGAATAATTGTGCTTTTCAAAGCTTTCTTGTTTTGCCGGTTTCGATGTTGTTTTTCTTGATTCCGGTTTAACTTCTTTAAGTTTTTCTTTGATGGTTTTTGTATCATTTGCACTTTGCTCATTAAGGTTTGCAATAACTTTGTTGAGATAGGTCATAGGGTTAGTTTTGTCTTTGGCTGTTTCAGCTGCAAGCAAAATTTGTTCGTGAGTGAACCCCCAACTATCTGTCCAAGTTTTATAAAATTCTCTGTCTAAACTTGAAATGTTACGAATAAGACCGGTGGTGTCAATCACTTCTCTCACAAGTTCATCAGTCTTTAAAATTCCTGAAATATATTGCTCAATTGAAGCAAGTGAAATAAGCCCAAGCTTAAAGAATTTTTGAACTGTGTTATTCATAGAACCAAGAGTTCTCAAATCTTGAGAAAAACAATAGTTGCTTATAAAAATAAGGGTGTCACTTTCATAGCCTTTATTTGTCCAATCAGCAATATATGTGTCAACAATGTTTTCAACATTTTGATAGTAAAGCCCAAGTGTTTTTGAAACAGTTTTTGCAAGTTCAAACATAGAATCACGTTTTTCACTGAATGATAAAACTTCTTCCATTGTGAAAAGTTTTTGTTCGTAGTATTTAGACAAAAGTTCATCAAGTTTGGTGAATCCACCGTGTTTTTTTTGTGATTTTGCAACTTCAACAATAACTCCGTGAGTGAAACCAAAGCTGTTTTTCCATTTAAGATATAAGTTGCGTTCATCAATGTCAGCTTCACGTTTAAGCCCAAGAGCAGTTAAAATATGTTTGATTTCAATAGCAGACTTTTCTTGTTCAATAAGCTTTGCATCAACCGCGCTAACGGTTTTGATTCCTTGACTTTCAAAGTCGCGTGCCACTTTCATAATATAAGGATAACCAATTGAAGGACCGTGTATTGAAACACAATATTGTGCAATCAAAACAACTGCTTCTGGTTCAAAATGGTCAACTTCAATAAGTGTGTAATAGTTGTTATATTCTGTTGGGGTAATCATTCTGCCAGAAAGAACACCTTGAATTTGTTCATTAAAATCAGTGTATTTGTCTTTATTTCTAATTTTCATACTTCCAGAGTGAGCACGAACAGGAAGGTATCTCACTTCATAAGGATTTCTTGAAACCACTTGAACAAGCCCCACCATCTGCCAATAGTCAAAAGCTTTGAGCACTTGGTCTTCGGTGAGTGAAAGCATTTTGCAAATGGTGTTTAGTGAGTTTTCATCACTAGAAAGAGTGTTACAAAGAGTGAGCCCATAAAGATATACTTTCACATCATCACCGGTTGCTTGTGGCAAAAATTCATTAAAAAAATTATTGTCGATAACGGTATAGCCTTCGGTGTTAAGTTTGCTAGAGTATGAGCAAAGTGCCATTTTCTTTCTCCTTATGAGTAGTTTTATGTTCAAGAGCAAAAACTAAAGCTAACATAACTTTGGTTTTATTGACTCTAAAATTAATTGCAATATTTTATAAACAAGTTTATAATAACACTAATAGAGTGAAAATTCAACAACAAAATAAGACATTATTTTAAATTTAGTTGTTTTGCAGGAGATTTTAAATGAAATTTTTACACACTGCCGATTGGCACTTGGGCGTTAAAACAAATGGTAGAGATAGGCTTATCGAACAAAAAAGAGTTATTGATGAAATTGTGTCGATTGCAACTTATGAAAATATTGACTGTGTTATTTTAGCAGGAGATATTTTCAACACAGCAAGCCCTTCTGCTGATGCTGAAGAATTATTTTTTGATGCAATTGAAAGGCTTTCTGCTGGTGGCGAAAGATTTGTTTTTGTGCTTGCGGGAAATCATGATGACCCAACCAGACTTGCAGCTGGTCTTCCTCTTGCAAGTAAGCATAATATTGCTATTGCAAGCGACCTTGAAAAGCTTAACGAAAAATCATTCAATAAAAATGGTGCGGTTAAACTTATTGAAACCGGAAAAGGTCATTTAAAAATTCAAAAAAATGAAGAGATTATAACAATAGCATACCTTCCATATCCAAGTGAGTCAAGAATCAGTGTCAAATTAGACAGTGAGCTTTCTTATGCTGAAAAAGTTCAAAAATGGGCAGAAATTTCAGCAAGTGCATTTAGCAAAAACACATTCAATATTTTTGTTTCACATCTTTTTATGGTTGGTTCAAAAACCACAAGTGGAGAGGTTCGTGTGGGTGACATTTTAGCAGTTCCAAAAAATTATCTTCCAAAAGCTGATTATACTGCACTTGGACACATTCATAAACCTCAAGCATTAGGAAATGATGCTTATTATTCAGGTGCAATCACTGCGCTTAATGCCGGTCAAAAAGATTTAAGTGTAAATGTATTTGAAACCGAAAATGGCAAGATGATTGATTTTAAAAATATCAAACTTCAAAATATTGCAAAATATGAAAAGGTGACAGTAAATTCAATTGCTGAAGCTGAAGAAAAACTTTTGGCATTTGATGATAAAGATATTGTTGAGCTTGAAATTGTGCAAAATGAACCACTTTCCGCTTCTGAAGTTAAATCACTTCGAAAAGCATTTTCTTGCATACTCACCATTTCGCTTGTGAGAAAGTTTGAAGAAAATGAAGGTGAAACTTATTCAAATAGAAGACATTTGACCGATGAGGAACTTTTTAAAGAATTTTATAAGTCAGTCAAAGGTATTGAGCCAGCAGCTGACTTAACTGAATTATTCATTTTATGCAAAGGAGAGGAAGATGAAGCCAATTAAACTAACAATTGATGGTCTTAACAGCTTTGAAACTGAACAAACATTAGATTTCAGCAAGCTTTCAGGCGGAGTGTTTGGCATCTTTGGAAAAACCGGTAGTGGAAAATCAACCATTTTAGATGCAATCACATTAAGTCTTTATGGCGAAGTTGAAAGAAGTAAGCAAAAAGTTGACTTTATAAACACCAAGTGTCAAAAAGCTGTGGTGAGTTTAGAGTTTGAAATTTTCTCTGCTGGCAAAAACAGAAGGTTTTTGGTGGTTAGAACTTTCTCTAAAAAGAAAAATGGAATCGAATCGACCGCCGAACTTTACGAACTTGATGGCATAGTGAAAAATATGGTTACCGAAGGTGTGACCAAAGTTGATAATAAAATCTTTGAAATTGTTGGTCTTGGTGCAAACGAATTTGCAAAATGTATCGCACTTCCACAAGGTGAATTTTCAGCCTTTTTGAAAGCACGCCCAGCAGAGCGAACTGAAATAATGAGCAATATTTTCGACCTTTCAAGATATGGTGAAAAACTCACTGCTTCGGTAAAAAATAAACTTAATGAATACGACAAGCAGGTGCTTGCGTTGTCTTCAAGTTTAGAACTTGTGAAGTTTGCAACCGATGAACTTTTAGCGGACGCAAAACTTCAAATGGAAACTGCTAAAAAAGAGTATGATAAAACAAGTGAAGAACTCAAACTTTTAGCTGAAGATTATGCAAAGCAAAACACTGCTTATGAGAAACAAGTTAAACTTGATGAGATTTTAAAAACTCTTTCTAAACTTGAAACACAAAAAGAAGAAATTGAAAGACTTAAAACAGAAGTTGAAAAAAATAAAGTTGCAAACGAAATAAAACCAGCTTATGATAAACTTCAAAAAGATAAGGTTGATGAAAAGGAACTCACCGAAAAGATTGCGGGTTTAAATGAGATTAAACTTCAAAAACAAACAGAACTTCACGAAGCCAAAACAGAATTTGAAGACTTTAAAGTAGTTTATGAATCAAAAATTATTGAGCTTAATTCAAAACTTGCAAGACTTGATAATCTTTTAAAGTTTGAAAATGATTTAAAGCAAACTGAAACTGAAAAAGAAAAAGTTTTAGAAAAACAAAAAGAAACAGAAAAAACTTTAAATGAAAAATATGAAGGTTTAAATTATCTTCTTTCAGATGCTTCAAAAATTGAAGAAGAAATTGAAAAGATTGATGACTTTATTGAAGCAAACAAGCCTGATGTTGATTTAAGCTATGCACTTGAACAAACAAAGGGAATTGAAAGTGAAATTATTTTAATTGATGATTTCTATTCAGAAATTGAAAAGCTTGTTGACAAAACAAACTATGAGCTTGAAATTGAAAGACAAGCATATAATGATGCAATAAGAGCAGAAAAAGATTACAACAAAAAAGCGGAGCAAATCCAAAACTCAATAGAAGTTGCTTTTGAAGATGCAGACACAACTAATTTTGCAAAACTTCGTAGTTGCGATAAACAAATTGAAGATATGAAAGAAGTTCAAACACTTTGTCTTTCTATTGATAGTGTGCTTTCAAAACTAGATTTAGATTCTGAAAATCGAATGGCAACAATTATCGCAATTGGCAGTCAAATTGAAGCAGAACAATTGGCTTATGGCAAGCTTGAAAGAGAAATTGAATCAGAAGAAAGAGAAATTGCTGTGCTTCGAGAAGAAAGAGAAGCGATGCTTGGTGATAATGTTATCTCTCTCATTTCTGAACACTTGAATATTGGTGAAGAATGTCCGGTATGCTCAAATAAAGTTCTTCAAAAAGTTTATGGTGAAAAAATTGATTTAAAATCAATTGAAAACCAAATTAAAGTTGAAAATGAAAAACTTAAAACCCTTCGTTATGATAGAGATAAATCATTTGCAAATGTAATCACACTCAAGGCAAGAATTGAGTTTGAAAAGGCACAAATTGAAGTTAATAAAGCTGAAATGGAAAGTCTTTTAGCCGATAAACATTTGCTTTATAAGAGATTTATTGAAGAAGATGACGGGGTTGAAGAAAAATTTAACAAACTTCAAACACTCATTGAAAACACATCAAACAGTTTAGAAAGTTTGATTGCACTTCAAGGCGAAGTTCGAACTGCTCACGAAAGGGTGGTTATCAGCAAAACTGAAGCCGGAACAAAAATCACAATTTATCAAAAACAACTTGAAGATTTGCTTGAGGTTTTATATAGCTTTCAAAGAAAGAAAGCTGAAAGAGAATTTGCAATTTTAAATATGCAAGAAAAATATGAAAATCTCAAAGAATATAAAAAGCAAATTGCAGAAGGCAAAAACATTGAACTTTTAATTGATAAAAAGAAAGATGAAAAATATAAACTTCGTGAACGCCAAAATGAAATAAATAATGAACGAATCGCAAAAGAAAAAGAGATTGCTGAAACCAAATCAGCTCTTGAAGTTCTCTATGAAAAAGAGGCAAATTGCGACAAACAAATCACAAACCTTAAAGCTGAAATTATTGCAAGTGGTGTTCCTGAAAATACTTCGGTTGAAGATGAAAAACAAGAAACACAAAAACAGCTTTCAAAACTTAAATTTGACCACGAAAATACAACCATAAAATTTGAGTCAGCAAAAGACAATTTAAAGCGTGTTGAAAATGAGTATGATGTCAAGTTTATGGTTTTAGATGAAAAGAGAAAAGAAATCAAAGAACTTGAAGCAGAAGTTGTTGAAAAAATGCTTAAAGCTGAATTTGCAAATAATGAAGACCTTGAAAAATGTTTTGCTGAAAGCTATGAGCTTAAAGTTAAACAGTCAAGAATTGATGAGTATGAAGATGCGTTCAGATTTGCAAATCTTCAAAAAGAAGAACTTGAAAAAGATGTAGTTGTTTCTCTTGATGAAAAAGAAATTGCAGGTCTTAAAGCACAAATTGATGAGCTTGATGAAAAGGTTAAATCACTTTCAGAAGCAGTTGGAAAAACAAGTGCAGAATATAACAGAATTGCAGATGCAAATGAGAAGAACAATGAAATCTCAAAAAATCTCAAAGAATACACTCACAAACTTGACCTTGCAAAAGAACTTTCTAGTGTGCTTAAAGGTAAAGCTCTTGCAGAGTATGTTGCTGAAGAATATTTGAACGAAATTACCAACAGTGCAAACCAAAAACTTGGAATTTTGATGGATGGCAGATACACTTTGAAATTTGAAAACAAAGAGTTCTTCGTTGAAGATAATTTCAACGATGCAAAAGTGCGTCCAGCAAGCACACTTTCTGGTGGTGAAACCTTCCTTGTGAGTTTGAGTTTAGCACTTTCAATTTCAAATGAAATCACAATGCTTTCTGAAAAGAGTATGGATTTCTTCTTCCTTGATGAGGGTTTTGGAACTCTTGATGCAGAGCTTTGTGAAGCGGTTATTTCAGCGCTTTATAAACTTGAAAGTCAAAACTTAAACATCGGTTTAATTTCTCACGTTGGAGAGCTTGAAGAATCAATCAAAAACAAAGTTTTAGTTGAGAAAACAACCGGTGGTTCAAAACTTAAAATTGTGCATAGTTTATAAAATTAATTACGCATAAAATTGTTAAAACTTAAAATTTTGCAAAATAAAAACATCACCAAATCGGTGATGTTTTTTTGTTTTAATCATTTGGTTCAAGGGCTTTAAGCTCATCTAAAAATGGAGTGGATTCAGCATATTTCCAGAAATATTTATTGAACTTTGAGTCAATCTTAATCCAAGGTTTTCTGCTTCCTGAATAGTGAATAATTTTTGGGTGTTTTTCACTTTCCAAAAATTCGTTAAAAAGTGGTTTTGGAAGTGAGTGATATGTTCCATAAATATCTTCCATAAAGTTCCAGCCAGCATCAATAATTGTGGTTGAATCTTGACATAAAACATTCAATAAGTCTTGGTCATATTGTTTCCAATTTTTTGAAACCGCAAGGTTTAAAAGGTCTTTAACATCAAACTTTTCATTGAACTTTTGTGGATTCATAACAAGCACTGCTGAAAGCACATAGTTATCAAAGTTTTTGATATTAAGTTCACTTATTCTATATTTAGTTCTTTCATAGTTTTTATTGTAGCAATTTGAAATGCCTTCATAGTCACGAACTGCACCAATGAGTGAGTTTGAATAGTCATAATTTAAAATGTTTGCAATATCTTCCAAAACAACCACATCAGCATCTAAAAAGATTACCTCTTTATAAGATGGCATAAGTGCAGGAACAAGTACACGATAATAAATTTCATCAGAAAATTTTGTGTTGGTTGGGTCTGACTCTGTGTAGAAACTATATCCAAAAACATAAGGACCAACATTAATAAATCTAATTGAAAAATTGGGTTTATCGGCAATAAGTTTACGAAGATTCACTTGATTTTCATCATTAATGCTTGTCATTAAAATAACAATGTCATAGTTATTTTCAGGATTGCTGTTCTCAATGATAGATTGAATTGTAACCGCCATAAGTGGAACATATTTATCATTTGCAGCAAAACAAATAGGTACATTATTATTTTTAAAAGCTGGTTTAATTTCTTCCATAAGTCACCTCTAATTTAATTTTATCAAATTAAATTATATAAAGCAAATAATATGTTAAAAACTCGAAAAAAAATGCATAAAAAATAAAAATAATTAATATAAACAAAATTAATAATAAAACGCATAAAAAAACAAGCCACTCGGCTTGTTTTTGGATTTTATTAATTGTTACCTTCATTTAAAAGTTTTTCACGATTTTTGTTAAGAACAGCAATAACTTCTTCAGGTGTGTTGCACCATGTAAAGAATTTATATTGTGTTTCGTTCAAAACACCTGCTTCAAGCATAAAATCATTCATATCTTTAATATGATTATAGAAACCATTGATATTATAAACAATAACTTCATCGGTGTCAAACTTGCTCTTGATTGAATCGGTAATCATATAAAGTTCAGCAAGTGTACCGTTTCCACCTGGAAGCACAATTGTAATATTTGTATTTCGAAGTGCAACTTGTTGAAGCATAAAAAGTGTGTCAACAGCAGTGATTGAGTTTGCAATCATACCTTTTGCTTCGTGTGCGTAAGGTGTTGGAACAATAATATCAACAAAGCCATCTCCTTCAATCATTTTGCTATACATTGCACCGATTGAACCGGTTTGTGCACCAACGCACATAACACCATCATGATTTTCTAAAAGATTGCTAGCAATCTTGTCAATTCCTTCTAAATATTCTGGTTTAATTCTTGGGTCAACTGAACCACAAACAAAAACTTTCATAAGCTCTCCTTAAAATGTAAGTCTATTTATCATAGTATTTCCAATTTATCATAATGTTACGATTTTTGCAAACAAAAAATCACAAAACAAATAAATTGCCTATTGAAAAATAAAAATAGTTATGTTATAATCATATTTGGGAGACAAAATAGTATATGAAAAAATTTGAAAATCCAACCACTGCAGAAGAAATGATTGAAGCAGAAGTGCAAAAAATTGGTGCAGGAAATAGAAATGAATCAAACTTATTAAAATTTGTATTTTTAAGTGAATTAAAGAAAGAGATTGAAAATAGTTGGGCAAGAATAAATAGCAGCCGTGATAAAGAAGAATCACAATATATTTGGAGAGCGGTTTCAAATCAAATAAAATGGCTTAAAACACTTCTTCTTCAAGGCAAATCAATTTCTATGACTGATGATGTTGATGCTTTAACAAAAATGAAAGCAAGTGAAGAACAAATAGCAACTTTAACATTTCAAAGAGATGAAGCAAAGGCTGACTATTATAAAGGCGTTGGTGATTATGACAGAATTATGAAAGAACAAGCAGAGTTTAAAAGAGATGGTCTTTATGATTCAAAAATTGATATGAGTGCAAAAGAAATTTTAGAAATTGTTAAAACATTTAATGAAGAAGAAAAACTTGCTTTCTGGCTTGAATATTTCAAAAACGCAGACCAACTTATTTATGTTTCACAACTTGAAACAAATAACAAAGGTCAAATGGGAGAATAAAAAAACGACTAAATTTTAGTCGTTTTTTTTTGTTGCATTTTAAAATTTAAAATCATCAGTTTGTTCATTAAAGTCTGGTGTGTAAATGGTTTCAGCACTTTCAAAGCCTTGTGTGAAAACATTGTTAAACCCAAGTTTGAGCAAGTGATTAACAACCATTTTATATTCAAGTGGCTTGATTTTTTGGTTAAGTTCTTCAAATTCTGTTGCTCTTGCCATCGGCACATATTGACTCATTAAACTAACATAAGTTTTGTTTCCAAGATTTTCGTTTATCCAATCTATAATTTTAATGCTGTCAGCAGAGTGGGTTGGAAGCACTAAATGCCTGATAATCATTCCTTTTTTCATTAAACCATTTTCAAAAATGTCTTCTCTTTGATTTTTTCGCATTTCCAAAGTGGCTTTTTTGCAGGTTTCGGGATAGTTTTCAGCAAGCGAATATTTTTTTGAAAGGTTAGAATCAAAATATTTAAAGTCAGTTAGATAAACATCAACATAATTTTTAAGCATTTTGATAGTTTCTGGCTTTTCATAGCCCGAAGTGTTCCAAACAATAGGAATATTTGGGCGATAAATTTCAAGTGCTTCAATGATTTCATTTGTATAATGGGTTGGGGTCACAAGGTTGATATTGTTTGCACCTTTTTCTTCAAGTTGTTTGAAAAGATTTGCAAGTGTGTTTGTGTCAATTTCTTTGCCCTGACCACCAGCAGAAATTTCTGCGTTTTGGCAATAACAACATTTAAGCGTGCAGTTTGAAAAGAAAATAGCACCGCTTCCGTTTGCTTGTTTGGTTTCAGTGTCTTCACCAGAAATTGGTGGTTCTTCGAAGTAGTGGAGCATAACCTTGCTGATTTTAACTTTGCTTGTGCCTTTGCAAAAACCAACCGATGTTTCTCGGTCTGCGTTGCAGTTTCTTGGGCAGATATTACATAAATTTTTCATAAAACAAATATATAACCAAAAGTTACACTTGTCAAATATTGTTAGTTTATTGAAAAAAAATATTGACTATGTTATAATCAAATTAGATAAGGAAGTTAAGCATATGGAACAAAAGTTAAAGAAAAATGATAGAGTTGTTGTTAAAATTGAAAGGCTAGGCGCCAATGGTGAAGGTGTTGCGATTCATAATGGCGTTGTTATTTTTGTGCCTTTTGCCCTCGTTGGTGATGAAGTTTTAGTTCACATAATTAATGATAAAAATAAATTTTTAATTGCAAAAATAATCGAAATAAAAAAGCCAAGCCCAAAGAGAATTCAACCAATGTGTCCTTATTTTTCAAAATGTGGCGGTTGTGATTTGCAACATATAAGCTATGCTGATCAACTTTTGTTCAAAAAACAACTTATTATTGACACGCTCAAAAAATACGCAGGAATCGAAACACAAGTTGAAGATGTTGTTCCAAGTTCAAAAGTGTTTAGATATAGAAACAAATTTGCTTTTCCGGTTCAAGATGTTGGTGGTGAAGTTAAGATTGGAATGTTTAGAAAAAACAGCCACCAAATTATTGAGGTTGATGACTGTATGCTTCAAAGTGAAAGAACAAAAATAATCATTAAATTGTTCAAAGAATATATGACTGAAAACAAAATTTCAGCATATAACGAAACCACAAAAACCGGAGTGGTTAAACACATTGTTGTTCGCGAAGCAGAAGAAGACTTCATTATGACAGTGGTTGTGACTGATGAAAAATTCAATAAATTTTCTCCACTTGTTGAGAAATTGAAAAAGCATTTTTCATCATTTGGATTATTCAAAAATGTAAATAAATTGAATAATAATGTAATTTTTGGCAACTTAGACAAGAAAATTTATGGAATATATGAACTTTCAAAAAATGAATTTGGCGTTCAATATTTTGTGAATAACAGAAGTTTTATGCAAGTGAATGATGAAATCAAAAACATCATTTATCAAAAAATATTAAATACTCTTGGCAGTCAAAAAAATGTCATTGATGCATACAGTGGTGCAGGGTTACTCTCTAGCATTATTGCAAAAAATGGCTCAAGAGTTTATGGTGTTGAAATTGTAAAAGAAGCAACTGAAAATGCAAATAAACTTAAAGTTTTAAATAATTTATACAATTTAACAAATAAAAATGGTGACTGTGCAAAAATTATTCCAGAACTTGCAAAAGAACTTGAAGGCGATTTTGCAGTGGTGGTTGACCCTCCAAGAAAGGGGCTTGAAAATGAGGTTGTTGAAGCATTTTTAAAAGCCGAACCAAAGATGATAGTTTATCTTTCTTGTGGCCCTTCAACACTTGCCCGTGACCTTAAAAAACTTACAGAAAAATATGACATCAGTTTCGTTCAACCATACGACATGTTTCCACAAACAGCAAATGTTGAAACACTCGTTTGCTTAAGAATTAAAGGAGAAAAATAGAATGTCATGCGAAAATGAAAAAAGATTTTTAATATTATTTTCTTCTTATTGTCTTGGTAATAATGCAACTAAAAAGAATGTATTAGATTATATTGAACAAATGGGTTGGATTGTTTTTTCAAAAGATGATTTAGAAGTTAGACAAAATAGAAACGAGTTAATATGGCGTAACGACTTTGCTTTTGTCAGAAAACATCTTGTTATGCATGGATTATTAGAAAATAAAAGAAATTTCTGGACAATAACACATAAAGGAAGGAGCGAACTTTTTAATATTTATAAGCAAATTCTTCGTGATAAAACCATTCGTAAAATTACACAAAAAGCACTTAATGATTTTTTAGAATTTTCTTCACAAGAGGAGATATTTGAAGATATATTTGAAGACAAAACTGGGTTTTTAGAGGGAAAAATAAAAACAATTCAACATATTACGCATGAAAGAAATAATAAATTAATTGAATTGGCAAAGTTGAAATTTAAACAATCGCATAAAGGTAAAATATACTGTGAAGTTTGTGGATTTGATTTTGGTTGTGTTTATGGTAAAAGAGGTGAATATTATATCGAGGCACATCATAAAAAACCAATATCTGAATTAAATGAAAATACAGAAACTAACATTGAAGATATTATTATGTTGTGTTCTAATTGTCATAGAATGATACATAGAAATAAACCTTGGTTAACTATTGAAGAATTAAAAAACATTGTTAAATAAAAACGCAAAACGGTGCATTAAAACTATAAAAAATTACGCAAAAAATTCAAAAAGCAGGGATTTTTATGGAAATTTGGGATTTATATGATGAAAATCAATGCCTTACTGACAGAACTCATATAAGGGGAAATGAAATCCCTGAAGGGTTCTATCATTTGGTTGTTCATATTTGGATTCGAAATAAAGAAGGTAAATATTTAATCACAAAAAGAGCCGAAAATAGAAAAACATATCCACTTATGTTTGAATGTGTTTCTGGTTCAGTGCTTCAAGGTGAAACCAGCAAAGAGGGTGCCATTCGTGAAGTGCTTGAAGAGGTTGGGTTAGATTTCAAAAACAAAAAGGGCAAACTTGTTAAAAGTGAAGTTCGAAAAGAATTTAATGGCAAACCATTTAACGACATTTTGAATGTTTGGTTTTATGAGTTTGATGGTGAGATTGACCTTTCAAAGGCAACCACTGACGAAGTGTGTGAAGCAAAATGGGTTACACTTGATGAAATTAAAGAAATTGAAGAAGCAGGGCTTTTTGTTCCTTCTCTTGGATATATTTTTGAACTTGATAAAAAATTGAAAGAAAAAAAAGAAAAACAAAAAAAATTAAATAAAAATAAACAAAAGTCGAAATATAATAGTGACAAAAACAAATATTTTGCTTATTATGATGACATTAAACATTCATCACACAAAGTGATTGATTGGTAGGATAATTTTATGGAAAAACTTATTGCTATTGTTGGACAAACTTCATCAGGAAAAAGTTCGCTTGGAATCGCCCTTGCGAAGTTTTTTGATGGCGAAATTGTTTCAGCCGATTCAAGACAGGTTTATAAGGGTCTTGATTGGTGCTCTGGAAAAGTGACCAAAGAAGAAATGGCAGAAGTTAAACATCATTTAATTGATATCACAACTCTTGGCAATCAGTTTTCACTTTTTGATTTTCAAACAAAAGCATACGAAGCGATTGATGACATTTTAAAAAGAGGCAAAGTTCCATTTTTAGTTGGTGGCACAGGGCTTTACTCAAGGTCGGTTATTGAAGGGTATGGTTTAGAGCCTTCAAAACCAGATGAAACCTTGCGAACTTCACTTGAAGGTTTAAGTCTTGAAGAACTCAAACAAATGGCAAGTGAAAAAGGCTTTGATGTGGAAGGGGAAACCACTTGCAGAAGGCTCATTCGTTTGCTTGAGAAAAACCCTGAAGAAAAACAAGAAAATAAACCTCGTTATGATGTGCTTCAAATAGGAATTGCTTTTTCAAGAGAAGAAATTTATGAAAGAATTAGGGTTCGTCTTGAAATGCGTATGCCAAATATGATTGAAGAAATTAAAGGGCTTCTTTCTAGTGGTGTTAGCCCTGAATTTTTAAATAC
The DNA here is from genome assembly GCA_045650505.1 of Clostridia bacterium. Classification (GTDB taxonomy): domain Bacteria; phylum Bacillota; class Clostridia; order Christensenellales; family UBA1242; genus RGIG1681. Next base: position 136,130 of record JAZRRE010000031.1, read on the forward strand.
TCTTGGGCTTGAAGCAAAATATGTTCAAAAATATTTAAATGGTGAATTTGAAAGTTATGAAGCCTTTTTTGAAGAACTTTTCAAAGAAGAGCGACATTTTGCCAAAAGGCAAAAAACATGGTATAACAAAGAAAAAAATATCGTTTGGCTTGATGCAAATGATAATTTAGAAGAAAACGCTAAAAAACTTATTAAAGAATTTTTGAAAAAATAAAAATAAAATAGATAAAAATTAAAAATAAATACACATAAAAACACTTTGCAATCTTGAAGCAAGGGTTTATAATGAATTTATGTTAATTTAAGATTTTATCTTAAAAGTGAGGATATTATGAAAATTTCGACTAATCCTGTTCGTGGCACAGTTGATTATCTTCCAGCAGAAATGGATGTTAGAAGTTATGCCGAACAGATTATTTTACAAACCTATAAACAAAACGGATTTTTGCAAATCAAAACCCCAATTTTAGAAAGTTTAGACTTGCTCACCAGTGGTGACTCTGGTGACAATCAAAAACTTATGTTTAAAACAATCAAGCGTGGCGACAAACTTGACCTTACAAAACCAGACCTTAAAGAAAGTGATATTGTTGAAGAAGGTCTTCGTTATGACTTAACCGTTCCGCTTGTTAGATTTTTCTTGAACAACAAAGAAAAATTGCCAACCCCATTTAAAGCAATTCAAATTGATGAATCGTTTAGAGCAGAACGCCCACAACGTGGTCGTGTTCGCCAATTCACTCAATGTGATATTGATATTTTGGGTGACAGTTCTCCACTTTGCGAAGTTGAACTTTTATATTCATATATGTGTGCGTACGCGAGGTTAGGCTTTAAAAATGTGACCATTAAAGTTAATGACAGAAGAGCACTTAACGAAATCATCACAAGTTGTGGTTTTGACTCTAGCAAAGTGATTGATGTTTGTGTGAGTTTAGACAAACTTGACAAGATTGGTTATGAAGCCGTTGCAAACGAACTTGTTTCAAATGGTTTTGAAGCAGGTGCCGTTCAAAAACTTATGCAAGCAATCGAAAAAATTAAAACAGCAAAAACAAACGCTGAAAGTTTTGAACTTTTACTTGCAGCAGGTGTTTCAAACGCTGTTGTTGATTCACTTAAAACAATCATTGACACAGCAACAAAATTTAAAGTTAACGAAACATTTAAAGTTGTTTACGATGTGACAATCATTCGTGGTCAAGGTTATTACACCGGCACTGTGTTTGAAGTTTATGATGAAGAGTTCGGCAGAGCAATCGGCGGTGGTGGAAGATATGACAAGATGATTGAAAAATTTGCTGGTGTGTCTATTCCTGCTGTTGGTGCAAGCATTGGGCTTTATTCAGTTGTAATGCTTATGGTTGAAAGAAAAGCAAAAACTTCAAGCAAAAAACTTGCACTTGTTTATGATAAAAATGCTTCATTTGAAGACATTATGAAAGCAAAAATTGAACTTATGCAAAAAGGCTATGATGTTTCAACTTTTGCTTTTCCAAAAAACTTCAATAATTTTGCTGACAAAATAAAACAAAATGGCTATAATCAAATTGTGAAGATTGCAGACACAAGCAAAATCATTGATTTATAAGCAGGTGAATAATGGACTTTCAAGTTGCAAATTGGTTTTATCACACATTTGGAAACAACAAAGTTATTTTAACCATTGCAAAAATTATCACACACATTGGCGACTTTTGGTCAATTGTTGCAATTCTTGCCGTTTTGCTTGCCATCAAAAAAACTCGAAAACTTGGTGTTTATGCGATGATTACCGTGCTTATAACATTTTTGTTTAATGAGTATTTTTTGAAACTTGTTATCGGCAGGGCAAGACCATTTGAATCGCACCCTGAATTTATGTCAGCGTTAGAACTTGCGAATTATGATATTCCAAGTGGTTCATCAATGGCGTCAGGTCATTCAACTGTTTCAATGTGTCTTGCTGTTTCTGTGTTTATGTTCCATAAAAAAATTGGAATTGGTGCAATTTCAGTATCTGTTATTTGTGGGCTTACAAGAATGATACTTTGTGTTCATTATTTAACAGATGTTTTGGTGGGGTTTGCTGTTGGCATAATTTTTGCAATAGCAATGCACTACTTAATTAAATTCGTTCAAAATAAAATAGAAAGGAAGGTTTTAGAAAATGAAAACAATCGTGCTCGCAACTAATAATGCACACAAACTTCAAGAAATTAAAGATATGATGCAAGGTTATAGCATTGTGTCACTTCAAGACATTGGTTTTGTTGGTGATATTGCTGAAACAGGCACAACAATGGAAGCAAATGCAAAAATCAAAGCAACAACAATTGCTGAATTTTGCAGAGAAAAAGGTCTTGATTATGCAGTTATGGCAGATGACTCTGGTCTTTGCGTAAATGCTCTTGGAGGGGCTCCTGGTGTTAACTCTGCAAGATATGCAGGTGACCATAATGATGAAGCAAACAGAAAGAAACTTCTTGAAGAACTTGATGGAAGATTTGACAGAATGGCAAACTATGAATGCGTTATTTGTTATGTTGATGGCAGCGTTGTTAGAACATTTGTGGGCAGAACTTATGGTGAAATCACAACAGAAAAAATTGGTGATGAATCATTCTGCTATGATTGTTTATTCTATTCAGCAGACCTTAAAAAGACATTTGGTCAGGCAACTGAAGAAGAAAAGAATGCTGTTTCTCACAGGGGCAGAGCTGTTGAAAAATTAAAACTCTATTTAAGAGAAAAGAACCCTAATTTCGATAGAACTTTGGTTTTCAATAAAAAGTAAAATGAAAAAATAAAACGAGCAAATTTTGCTCGTTTTTATTTTGTTAAAAATATGTTTTTGTTGCGTTTTTAATGCGTTCGCATTCGGCATTAGAAACACAAACTTTTCCGCGATTAAGAATTGCAAATGCTGGAAAATTGTTGTCATAAACAGCATCATAACCAAGAAGAATTGCCGTTATTGATGGGTCATTTAAAAGAGTGTAGAAGAATGCTGTTTGATGTTTTGGTTCGGGAATTGCAAGTGTGAAATTTTTAATTTCTTCTAAAATTTGTTTATGGCTTTCAACTGATGGTTCTTCACCATTAAAAATTCTTGATAAATCAATTTTTAAAGTGAAATCATCAATAATTTTTAAGTCTGGGGCTTTGAATTTGAGCACACAGTCGTGTTTAGAATTTTTGCTGCTATAAAGGTTTGCTTTGTCATAAATGTCTGATGCAAACAAACCATTGCAAGCGTCACCAACACCTTTATGATAATGTTCATCAAACAAAAGATTTGCGTGATGTTCAATTTCACGAACTCCACGATAAAGTTCTTTGCCTTTAATGTGATGACCAAGATAGTTAAAATGAAATCCGTCAAGTTTTGCATATTTTTCATTTGAAATGATTTGTGGAAGGTCGGTGTAACCAACGGCCTCAACCATTTGTGCAAAAGCTTGAATTCGAAATTCTTGTTCGGCAAGTTTTTTGTAATAGTCATCAAGGTTTGGATTTTGTGGGTCAGGGAAAACATTTATAGATGGCAAAACGCCAAGTTCGGCTTCTAAATTTATCATTATTTCATAAAGCTTATTTAGTTTTTGTGATGTTGTTAAATTTTTCATAATCATACCAAAAAAAATTATATCACAGCAAAAGAAATTCGTAAATACCAAAACTTAAAATAGCTGCATAAAAATAGATTTTAACGATTTTTAAAAAAACATTGACATTTTCATAAAAAGTTATTAGAATATAGTCAAGCTTAATATCACAAGAGTAATTTAATGTTTCGCAGGAAATATTAAATTTTTCTATTGACAGCAAAAGTTTGTTGTGATATTATATCATAGCACCGAACCAAATGGTAGGTGTTAATTTTTTGAGGAGAAAAATTATGAGAAATAGAATTACTTTGGAATGCACAGAATGTAAGAATCGTAACTACGAAAGCTTCAAAAACAAGAAGAATGACCCAGACAGATTAACATTCAATAAATATTGTCCAACATGCAAAAAACACACAGCACATAAAGAATCTAAATAGTGGGAGAGGACTATGGCAAAAAATAAAAAAATGCCTACAAAAGAGAATGCAGAGATTGAAAAATCTGATGAAGTTTTAACTGAAGTTAGCAAGAAAGATTTAAAGGCTAAAGCAAAAGCTGAAAAAACAGCAAAAACTTCAAAGCAAACAAAAACTCAAAAGAAAGCAAAGGTTGAAAAGCAAAAAAGAAGCCGCATAAAAGAAACAGTTTCAGAACTTAAAAAAGTTTCTTGGCCTTCATTTGGAAAAGCTTGCAAACAAACAGGAACAGTTTTAGCAGTTGTTGCTGTTTTTCTGCTCGTTGTTTTGGGTATTGATTCTCTTCTTACATGGATTATAAATTTGATTGTTAATATTTAATATGGCTTATGCCCCAAAAAATATTAAGGCATAGAAGGAAAGATTATATGATTGATACATCTAAATTAGAAGAACCTAAATGGTATGTGCTTCACACATTCACAGGTTATGAGGCTATGGCTGTTGATAACCTTAATAAATGTGTAATTAAAAACAATCTTCAAGACTATATTTTGGAAGTTAAAATTCCAATGGAAACAGTTATTGAAGAAGGTAAAAATGGCAAAAAGAATGCAGTTGAAAGAAAACTCTTTCCTTGCTACATTTTAATTAAGATGAGATACACTGACAGTTTGTGGCACACAATTGTTAACTCTCGTGGTGTAACCGGATTTGTAGGCCCACAAGGTCGTCCACTTCCTCTTACAGATGAAGAAGTTAAGAAAATGAAACTTGAACCTGTTGTTGTTGACATCAAGGTTGAAGTGGGTCAAAAAGTTAAAATGACTGATGGTGCGCTTGACGGTTTTGTTGGAACTGTTATGTCAGTTGATGAAAATGAACAAAAGTGCAGAGTAGAAGTTGAGATGTTTGGAAGACCAACACCAATCGATGTTGATTTTTCACAAATCGAAATTATAGATTAATTTGGTATATTCAGGCTTGCCAGCCTGTCTATATATAGGTGGGAGAAGTAAATTTTTCATGCTTCAATATAAACCACAATTATTCGAATGAATCGAATAAAGGAGATTATTATGGCAGCAAAAAAGAAAATTAAAGCAACCGTAAAAATCCAAATTCCTGCTGCAAAAGCAACTGCAGGTCCTCCAATCGGCTCAAGCCTTGGACCTCATGGAATTAACATTGGTCAATTTGTTAAGGATTTTAACGCAAAAACTGCAGACAAAGAAGGCTTAATCATTCCTGTTATCATGACAATTTATGAAGACAGAAGTTTTGACTTCGTATTAAAGACACCTCCTGCAGCAGTTCTTATTATGAAAGAACTTGGTCTTTCAAAGGCTTCAGGTGTTCCAAACAAAACAAAGGTCGGAAAATTAACACTTGCTCAAGTTGAAAAGATTGCTAAAATCAAATTACCTGATTTAAACGCAACATCTCTTGAATCAGCAATGAGCATGGTTAAGGGAACAGCACGCTCAATGGGCGTTACTGTTGAAGAATAAAGGAGGCAGAGATTATGAAGAAATTTGGTAAGAATTATAGAAATGCTTCTGAAAAAATCGAAGCCGGAAAACTTTATGAAGTTGCTGATGCTTTAGCACTTGCTATCGACACTGCAACAGCAAAATTTGATGAAACAATCGAAATTCACATTCGTCTTGGTGTTGACCCAAGAAGTGCTGACCAACAAGTTCGTGGAAGCGTTGTTCTTCCTAACGGAACTGGTAAAACAGCAAAAGTTGTTGTTATCGCTAAAGGTGACAAAGCTGATGCAGCTAAAGCAGCTGGTGCTGATGTTGTTGGTGCAGAAGAAATCGTTGACAAGATTATGAAAGAAAACTGGCTTGATTTCGACGTATGTATCACAACTCCTGATATGATGGGTGTTGTAGGTAGATGTGCTCGTGTTCTTGGACCTCGTGGTTTAATGCCAAACCCAAAGAGCGGCACAGTTACTATGGACGTTGAAAAGGCTATCAAAGATGTTAAAGCTGGTAAAGTTGAATACAGAGTTGACAAATTTGGTATCGTTCACGCTGCAATCGGTAAAAAGAGCTTTGGCGTTGAAAAACTTATGGAAAACTATGATACATTTGTTGATGCTATCGTTAAAGCTAAACCACAAGCTGCTAAAGGAACATACATTAAGTCTGTTAACCTTGCAAGCACAATGGGACCTGGCGTTAAAGTTATGTACAGAGCAAAATAGTTTAATAAACAATTTAAGTCTTAACCTAAAGGTTAAGGCTTTTTTCTTGCAAATTTTTAAAATATGGTCAAATTGCACAAAAAAATTTATACATTTATTACTTAATCTTATGTTTAATTTGACTAATAAAAAATATAAATGTTACTATCAAATTGGATAATTATTTGAGGTGTGATATGGCTGATTCAATAAGCTTAAAAGATAAAAAGTTACAAAGAAAACAAAATCAATTAAAAGGCAAAGAATTTAAGCAAGAACAACAGGCAAATGCTGAAAAAGAAATAAAAGAAATGTCTGCTGATGTTCAAAAAGATTCTCGTTCTTCAAGATTGAAAAGTTTATCTGAAGCAAAAAAGAAAGAAATGCTTGAAGAGTATGAAAGGGTTGTAAAAAAACTTAAAGAACTTGAACTTCGCAACAAAAAGAAAGAAGACTTTAAGTATAAATTTAAAAACCTTAATTATTTTCCAACTTTGAATGGTCATTCAGTGTATAGTGAAAGTATGCAGTCTCAAGCAAAAGCAGATAAAGATTCAATTTCTGCCATGATGGCTTATGGTCAACTTGGCGCAGGTTTTGAAGTTACTTTCGAACAAATGACACAATATATCCGCCCAGAAAGAAAACAAGAATTTCTTGCTCTTTGCAAAAATAACCCAGAACTTTCGCATAACCTTATGGGTATGACAAAGGTGCTTCAATTTTATAATCAAAGAGATTTCACTAGAGCCTATGCTGCGATGGTGTTTTTTGGTCTTGAAAACAATATGGACCTTATGGAAACCTTTTTAAAGGTTAAGTTTAATGCTGACTTCAAACAACAAGTTGATAAATTTAAATTGCAAATTGCAATGGCTTCATCTTATGAAGAAAAAGAAATTAGAACTGAAGCGGGAACAAATGTTTTCAGCCAACACGATGCCGCAACAACAGCAATACTTTCTTCTTATACCGGAAAAGAAGTTGATTTTACTTCAAAAGAAGTTCGAGTTAAGATGTTTTCAAGTAATAAACAAGAGAAATCTGAAACAAAAAAAATAAAAGAAGGTCAAATACAAGTGTTATCAGACATTTGTAAGGCAGCAAAAGAAGCAAGTGGAGGAGATGTTGAAAAATTTAAAAAAGAAGCACATAAAATGCTTCGTACTGTAGTTGATGCTGAAAAAACGGAAAAAAGGTTAGATATTGTAACAAAAGAAAATAAGGTAGTAGAGGGGATAAAGAGCGGAAAAATAACATCAGTGGGTTTATTTGGAACAACAATGGATACTGAAACCACTTTGGATACTTATACTTTAATTACAGGTGCGGAAAAGGCAAAATTAGATGCAAAAGTTGAAGAAGATTTTCAGGATATAATGTTTGTAAGCTTAACAGAGGAAATAGAAAAACGAAAGAAGGCAATGGATGAAAATCCTACACCTGAAAATATTGCAGCATATAAACAAATAATGGGAGTTGTAAAAGCAAGAAATGCTGCTAGAGCAGAAGAACTTAAAAGGCCAGACAAATTGTTAAAAAAGGCAAGAGAAAAATTATCAAAAGCTGAAACAGAAGAAGAAAAAGAAAGTTTAGAAATAGAGATTGCAGAACTTGAATTTGAGTGTAAATTAGATGTATTTTTAGATAGAAAAGAACTAGAGAACATCAAAGAAAGACAAGATAGTGAAAAAGATAATTTTACACATATGTTGCAATTGAAAAAAATGATTACAGAAAGAGAGATGTTTTTAAACGAAGCAAAAAAAGCGGGTAGATATAAAGAGGGTTATGCTCTTTATCCTAAACTTGTTCAACTTGAACAAATGATTGGAGAAATGAAAGAGCTCAATAGAAAAAAAGCATCGGCAAATTTGGGTGCAATTAAGGATTATAAGGTAAATGAGAAAACTTCAGAATGGTTTTCAAGTTTTTCAGTTGAAAACCATTTTAATATACTGAATAAAACAGAAATTGTACAAGGCGTTCCTGATTCAACCTTTGAAGTAATAAAAGATGGCTTGATAAATGGTCTATCAGGACAGGGAACTGTTGATATAGGTTCTTCTGAAATTAAAGAATCAACATTAGAACAAAGTGAAGGTGGTTTAGATATATCAACACTTTTAAAAGGTATAGGACCTCAAATAAGATATTATGAAAACAATCATCCAAATGGATTTTCTGGATGGATTGATGTTGAAATAAGTAAATTTGAAACATTAATAGAGCAAGCATTAAGTCAAATAAAAAGTTTACCAAGTGAAAATATAAGTGAAATACAGTCTTTAACTGCCGACATTGAAAAATATAGAAGACAGATAGATATTCGTTTAGTGTATAAATCAAAATATGTTGAATATATAGAAAATGAAGAAAAATTAAAGCCTTCTAAAGGAAAAACACCAGAAGAAAAAATACAAGTTGCATTAAAAAAAATAGATTCGAAATTAAGAACTCCAATTGATGGTAGACAAGAGTATATTGATGAGTTGAAACCAGAAGAAGTTCCGGCTAGAATAACAGATAAAACTATTAAAAATATTGTAAATATGGTTTTAGATTTATTGAGTGAAATCAATGAACTTGAATTGTCAAATATAAATGAAGAAACTTTATCAAAAATTAATATTTATTTAAACAAGACTTCAAATTTATTAGAACAATTACAAGGAAAAATTTCAGAAGAAGAATTTAATGCTTTAAAAGGAAGAAAAGAATTATTATCTGAAAACTTCAAAAAATTATCTGAAAAATCTTCAAAACCAAACGCAGGAGAAGAATTAGGAAGTGAATCTAGAGTAGAAAGTCCACAAGAATTAGTTAGTTTAAATATAAATTCAATAAAAATATTGAAAAGAGAAGCTGTGATAAGAGTATTAGAAAGAAAAAATATTTCATTAGAAACTAAATTTTCAAGAGTTGCAACTTCTGAAACTAACGGATTTGATGATACTTTTGAAGAATTTAAATATAGCAAAAAAGGAATGCGAAGATTTTTAGCAAACCAAAGAAAAAATCTTGAAAACGCAATAGCTGCTGGAGAAAATGCTGAAAAAATTGAAGAACTTCAAGCTAAAATAAAGAGAATAGAAGACAGAATTCGTGAGTTAGAAATAGAACATAAACATTTATCAAGTATAAGAATGGAATTTGATAATTCACCTTCAGGAACAGGAGCAGATGCTTTATTTGCAGAAACGGAATTTCCGCCAAGTGAACCAGCAGGACAAACTGGATTGACCGCTGAAAAAGCAAAAGAAGAGGCTGAAATTGAAATAGCATTACTTGGAAAACAACCTCCAAAATAAAACAAAAACACACAGAATTTTCTGTGTGTTTTATTTTTGACAAAATTCGAAGTTTGAAATTTCAAATAAAGAAATTGACTATTGACATTAGAGTTTTTATTTTTTATAATGAAATTGTTTAGAGGGGAGGTGTGTGATGGAAGACCAACTTACAGTTTCTGAAAAATTGGGGATTATTGACAATTTATTAGAAAATATTGTGTTTGATATTGGACATAAGGGGGCTAAATTTTACAATATTACCATAGAAGAAGAATTAGTAGATGGAATTAGCAGCCATACAGGAAAAGCTTTTTCGACTGATGGTGTTAATATTTTTGGTTTCACTTATGATGACAATGGAGAAAGAAGTGGAATTGTTAGCAGGCTTTTGTCTGGAACTTATATAAAAGATAAAGGGGTTTCTCTTTACACAATACCTTTTGATGCCTTTTTTATTCAAAACAATATTATGGATACGGTTGTTGATGCAACACATAGACCAGATTATACAAAAATGCATGGTAGATTTTGGAATACTTTAGCAAGAGTTACCATTACTCCAGAAACAGATGTAATCGCTGCGGAAACACACGTGCAACCTTTTATTGATTGTTGTAATTTATGGAAAGATATGGATGATGAATTTACTGACAGGTTTATGTCGTTAACAACAAAAGCATATCAACAAGATATGAATATTGCATTTATTAATAAACTTTATGATTTTGCTAAAGATATGCCAATTCCGGCGTGTTTTGCAGATGATGGGGTTGCACCTAAAACAAAAATGTAAGAATAAAAACTAGCAAGAAATTGCTAGTTTTTTTTGTTGCATAAAATTGAGAAAGTTTGGATTGTTATTGAGAAATTGAGTAAAAAATAAAGAAAACCTCACACTAAATTGTGTGAGGTGATTTGTTTTTATTGACCTTCGCCATAAGTTGTTTTTAAATATTCTTCAGCATTGAAAGCACCATATCTGCCTTTGTTTTCCATAAGAGCATTTTCGGCAACAACTTTTTCGTTTAATGATTTAAGTTTGATTTTCATTGATTTTGGAAGTGCTGCATAAGCATTTCTAGCTTGTTCATCTTTATGTTTTCTTCTTTTTTCTGCATAAGATGGGAATCTTGGAGTTAAAAGGTCTGATGTGATGATATCGGCAATTGCTTCTTCAGGAGCTTTGTCAATTGAATCACAGTATGTTACAAATGCAGGGTAGTCAAAAGTTGAACCTGTTGCACCCTCTTTTGGATTGCAAATAACAGCAAAATCAAAGTCATTAAAAATTACTTCAAAGTTTTCGCAAACAACATTGGTGAAATCAACACCATTTTCATCTTGATATTTTTCGTGAGCAAGATAGCCAAAATCTGTGAAGAAATCAACAATTTCTTTATTTGAAAGTTTTGAAAGAAATGTGCGTTGTTTTGGTTTTCCATCAGCTTGAATAGGAACTGATTTTTTTTGTGGAACGCCAAAAAGACTAGCACTTGCACGCGCTAATTCTTCTTTAGACACTTTAGACACTTTAGACACATTTCTAGAATTTGCCATAGAAAAAAATCACTCCTCTTAAAACTGTTATTATTATAACATATAAAATATGCTATTTCAAGATGGTTTTTTAAATTTTTATAAAAACTATTGACAAAACTTTTATAATGGTTATAATATGTTTTGTTAAAAAGATTAGTGCCGAAGACAGCAAGTGAAGGGCAATCGCCATTCTTAATATCTTGCCGAGGAATATATGAGATAAAATGGTATCCTTATGTTCCTATGAGCATAAGGTTTTTTTAATGCTTCACACAAAAAATTTAGGAGGAAAATATGTCAGCAAATTTTGAAAATAAGAAAGTAGTTGTAAGCGAAATCGAAGCTCTTGCTAAAGATGCTAAATCTATTGTGCTTGTTGACTATCGTGGTCTTTCAGTTGCTAATGCAACTGCACTTAGAAACGAAGTTAGAAATGCTGGTGGTGTTTACAAAGTTTACAAAAACCGACTCATGAAGATTGCTTTTGAAAAACTTGGTATTGCTTTCCCAGAATCTGATTTTGAAGGCACAACAGCTGTTATATTCCATAACACTGACGAAGTTGCTCCTGCTAAAATTGCACTTGATGGTTTCACAAAATATGAAAAGAAATTAAAATTAAAATCAGGTTTTGTAAGTGGAAAATACTTCAACACAGAAGAAATCACAGCACTTGCAAACATTCCATCAAGAGAAGTTTTGGTTGCTCAACTTCTTGGTTTGCTTACAAACCCTATGCGTTCTCTTGCTGTTGCTATCAGCGAAGTTGCTAAAAAGAATGCATAATTAAACAAATTAAAAACAAAAATTTAAATTAAAAAATAAAAAACAAAGTTTTAAGGAGAAAATTAAAATGGCAGATATTAAAAAAATTATTGAAGATGTTAAAGCTATGACAGTTGTTGAACTTAACGACCTTGTTAAAGCTATTGAAGAAGAATTTGGAGTTTCTGCTGCAGCTATGGCTGTTGCTGCTCCAGCTGCTGGTGGCGCTGCTGCCGCTGCAGAAGAAGAAAAAACAGAATTCAACGTAGTTCTTACAGACGTTGGTGCAAACAAAATTGCAGTTATCAAAGTTGTTAGAGAAATCACAGGACTTGGTCTTGCTGAATCTAAAGCTATGGCTGAAACACCAAATTCAGTTATCAAAGAAGCTGTTGCTAAAGAAGCTGCAGAAGAAATGGTTAAGAAATTCGCTGAAGCTGGCGCTAAAGCTGAACTTAAGTAATTTTAGCTATACAAACAAAAGTGTGAAGGCAAAGAGTGAACAATTTGTTCACTCTTTTTTGTTGCCAAAATAAATTAGAAAGGTTAATATATAATTATAATTGATTAAAGTGAGGGGATATGGACTTTATTGAAGAAATGTTGAATGATGAAGAAATTTTGTCACAGTATAGGTCGATTGATGCAACAAATCATTATCCATCAAGCCACGGAATGAGGCATATTATGGGTGTTGTATCGCTTGCTGATAGACTTGGCAAACTTTTTAACTTCACTGAAAGAGAAATGCTTATTTTAAAGACCATTGAAATTTTGCATGACATTGGTCAAGTTGGTGGTGTTCGTGCAGGGCATTGGTTTAAGTCTGCTGATTTTGCAAGAGAGTATCTTCCAAAGAAAAATATTTTCACAAACGCAGAACTTGAAATGATTTATTCTGCAATTTCAACTCACGATGAATTTTTAGATTACACCAAGTTTGAAAATAAATATTCATGGTTTACTGCGTTTATTGACAAACTTGACATTTCAAAAACAAGACTTGAAGATAATGCTGAAGAAAAATTTGGTTATATTAATTCGGCAGACATCGAACGACTTGATTTTTATTTAGAAAATGGTGTGTTTAAGATTGTGATTAGAACAATAGAGAACCCAAAAGTGATTGCTCCTGAAAACCTTTACAGCAGAAACTTAATCTGCAAAACAATGACTTTATTTAAGGGTTTTAGCGAACATTTTGGGCTTATTCCAAAGTTGTTTTTAGAAGATGAAGAACTTGATTTAGATAAATTTGACCACAATGCTATGATTGACAGATAGGGGATTTTATGAGAGATAATGATAAATGTTGGTGCAAAAGTGAAATAGAATATGCTTTGTGCCATAAAGAGTTTGATTTAAAACTTGAAGAATTGAAAAAAAGAGGAAAAATTGTTCCTCCAAGAAAACTTATTAAAACAAAAGAGCAGATTGAAGGAATTCGTGAAGCCGGAAGAATCAACTCACTCATTTTAGATAAGGTGGCAGAAAACATTCACGAAGGAATGTCAACTGAAGAAATTGACAAAATTGTTTTTGAAGAAACAAAAAGACTTGGTGGTCGTCCTGCTCCACTTGGTTATTGTGGGTTTCCAAAGTCCGTTTGCACATCAGTTAACGGTGTTGTTTGTCACGGCATTCCAAGCAAAAAGCAAATTTTGAAAGCCGGTGACATTGTTAATGTTGATTGCACAACCGAAGTTAATGGTTATTATGGCGACGCTTCAAGAATGTTTATTATTGGAGAAGCAAGTGAAGAAGCGAAAAAACTTGTTAGAGTAACAAAGGAATGTTTAGACTTTGCTTTTTCAAAACTTACTCCTTTTATGAATGTTGGTGATATTGGTCATTATGTAAACAAAATGGCAAGGGCAAATGGCTATTCAGTAGTTAAAGAACTTGGTGGACATGGCGTTGGTCTTGCAATGCATGAAGACCCATTTGTTAATCACACAGCAAAAATTGGAACAGGAATGGTGCTTGCACCGGGAATGGTGTTCACAATCGAGCCAATGATTAATGCTGGAAAAGCCGGTGTTTATATTGATGCAGATGATGGCTGGACAGTTCGAACACAAGACGGTTCACTTTCTGCTCAATGGGAATATACAATTTTAATGACTGAAACCGGTGCAGAAATTTTGTCTAAATAGCAAAAATGGGTCGGTATTGATTATTCACTTTAATAGTGATATAATATAGTTGCGATAAGGAGATAAAAATATGGCAATGATAATGAAAAAGGTTAAAGAATTCTTTTTTGGAAAAAAAGAAATAAAAACCACACCTGCAGAACTTAATCAAAAATTAAAAGAAATTCAAGATATGGTTGCAGCTTCGGCTGATATTGAGGAAATTAAAGCAAAAGTTACTTCTTTAGTTGCTGAATTAGACGCTCTTGACGCTCAAGTTGCTGATAATATTAAAGATTTGAATGGAAGAACAGGTTGGCTTGATAGAGAAGCTGTTAATATGGATTTGGCTCGTTTGCAAAAAGGTAAAAACCATTTAATAAAAGTGAGAACAAGTCTTGCAGAAACTGTTAAACCTTTAGGAATTGAAGTTAATGCTCCAACTTCTGGTGAAAATCAAAATGAAATTCATTTTGGGGGTTAATTATGGAACTTAAAGAAATGCAAAAAAGGGTTTATGAAAATAAACTTAAACATGGTTTTAACACCACAAATGTTGAGCGTGAGTTTTGCTTTTTAGAAGGCGAACTTTCAGAGGCATTTGAGGCTTATATCAAAAAGCACGATAATCTTGGTGAAGAACTTGCAGACACTGCAATTTATTTGCTTGGGCTTTCACAAATGCTTGGAATCGACCTTCAAGAAGAAGTTGAAAAAAAGATGAAAATTAACGAAAATCGTGAGTATGTTATGGTGAATGGTGTGCTTGTTAAAAAGGGCAGCAAAGACGACATTTAAAGGATAATTATGGCAAAAATTATATATAAAGAGTTGAGTGATGAAGTGCTTTTAGTTGAGTCACAAAACTTAATGAATGAAATTAAAGCATTTATGAATCATGATATTATTTCAACAAGAAAAATCAATGAACTTTCTAGCAAAGTTTATGAAATTTCTGGAGAACTTAATGTAAGAGGTGGCAGGTCTGCAGATGAAGAACTTGCACTTACAATGTTATCAAGAAGAATTGACCTTGCTGAAGTGTTAATGAAATTAAAAAACAAGTGCAAAGAATCAAAATCTCAACCACAACCACAATAAAAAAAGAAGATGGAATTTTTCCATCTTCTTTTTTTGTGAGAGTTTTTTGAGTTTAATGAATATTAAACACCTTCAACAAGCTTGATTGCGTGAGCAACTTGTTCTTTAACATTTGCTTTGCCGGCTTTGTTGTAATCTCTTTGGTCGAAATGTCCTGGGTTTTCAGCAAGGTCTTTTCTAACACCTGCTGTGTGAGCGAGTCGAAGGTCAGTGTCCATATTGATTTTGCAGATTGCAGATTTGCTCATTTTAACAATATCTTCTTCGCTGATGCCTTGGCTCTTTTTGATTTCGCCACCATATTTAATGATTTCTTCAACCCATTTTGCTGGAACTGTTGAACTTCCGTGAGCAACGAGTGGAAGAGCAGGGAGTGCGTTGTGAACGCTTTCAATAACTGAATATTGAATAACAGGTGTTTTGATTGATTTGTTAACGCCGTGTGCTGTTCCAATAGAAATTGCAAGGCTGTCAACACCTGTTCTTGTTACGAAATCTTTTGCTTCATCTGGGTCTGTGAAACTTTCAGTGTCACTGTGAACCATATCTTCTGTTCCAATAATTTTTCCAAGTTCTGCTTCAACGGTAACATTTCTTGCGTGAGCGTAATCAACAACTTGTTTTGTTACAGCAATATTTTCTTCATAAGAGAGATGTGAACCATCAATCATAACGCTGGTGAATCCTGCATCGATTGCTGCTTTGCAAGCCTCGAAAGTTTTTCCGTGGTCTAAATGAAGTGCAATATCATTTGAAGATTTTTTGCTTGCTGTTTCAACGATTGCACGAATGTAATCATAGCCAGCATATTTTCCTGCACCTTCAGAAACTGAAATGATTACAGGAACATTTTTTTCTGCTGCAACTTCAGCAACTGCTTGTGCAGACTCCATATTACAAATATTGAATGCTGGAATAGCATAACCTTCAGCAAGTGCTTTTTCGAGCATTTTTTTGGTATTTACAAGTGCCATAAATAATCCTTCCTTACATAAAATATAGATGTGCGAATTTATTTTTGAAATTATACACAATATTATTATAGAATTTTCACAAAAATTTGCAAACAAATATTCAAACATTTGCTTTATTTAGATGATTAGTATAAAATCGAAAATGTAAACAATAATATAAAAAGGAGATTATTATGGCAAATATTAAAGTTGCAATTAACGGATTTGGTAGAATTGGTAGACTTGCATTCAGACAAATGTTTGGTGCTAAAGGCTATGAAATCGTTGCAATCAACGACCTCACAAGTCCAAAAATGCTTGCTCATCTTTTAAAATATGATTCTGCTCAAGGACCATATGCACTTGCAAGCAAAGTTCAATCATCAGAAGAAGGCGCTGCTGAAGGCTGGATTTCAGTTGATGGACACAAAATTAGAATCTATGCAGAAAAAGACGCAGTTAACTGCCCATGGAAAGCACTTGGCGTTGATGTAGTTTTAGAGTGCACAGGTTTCTATTGCTCAAAAGAAAAATCAATGGCTCACATTCAAGCTGGTGCTAAAAAGGTTATCATTTCTGCTCCTGCTGGAAAAGACCTTCCAACAATCGTTTATTCAGTTAACGAAAAAACATTAAAGAAAACAGACACAATCATTTCTGCTGCAAGCTGCACAACAAACTGCTTGGCTCCAATGGCAAAAGCACTTAACGATGCTTTCCCAATTCAATCAGGCATTATGACAACTGTTCACGCTTACACAGGTGACCAAATGGTTCTTGATGGTCCACACAGAAAAGGGGATTTAAGAAGAGCTAGAGCTGCTGCTGTTAACATTGTTCCAAACTCAACAGGTGCTGCAAAAGCTATTGGTCTTGTTATTCCTGAACTTGATGGCAAACTCATCGGTTCTGCACAACGTGTTCCTGTTCCAACAGGTTCAACAACACTTTTAGTTGCTGTTGTTAAAGGCAAAGATGTTACTGCTGAAGCAATCAATGCTGCAATGAAGAAGCAAGCTTCTCCATCATTCGGCTACAACACAGACCCAATCGTTTCTTGTGATATCATTGGAAGCACATATGGTTCTATCTTCGATGCAACTCAAACAATGGTTACAAAAGTTGCTG
Organism: Clostridia bacterium; assembly: GCA_045650505.1. Classification (GTDB taxonomy): domain Bacteria; phylum Bacillota; class Clostridia; order Christensenellales; family UBA1242; genus RGIG1681. The sequence continues at coordinate 153,250 of JAZRRE010000031.1, forward strand.
AAGACCTTTATCAAGTTCAAGTTGTTGCTTGGTATGACAACGAAAACTCTTACACATCACAAATGGTAAGAACAATTAAATATTTTGCTGAATTATAATAAATTCAAACAAATAATTAAGCCGCCTTATGGGTGGCTTTTTTTAGTTGTCAAAATATTGATAATAATTTAGAATTATGGTATAATACAAATGTTCAAAAGAGGAGTATTATGATTGAAAATTATAAAATTGAAATTGATGAAACTACAAAAATTAAGAAAATCAAAAAAAGTAATTTAATTGTTAGACTTTCTATTCTTGGTGCGTTTTTGCTTACTGTTTTAATCACAGCGATAGTGATTTTTGCTGGGGCAAAAGTTTCGACTGTTGGAATTACGGGAGAAGGTGGTGTTCGAAGCCGAAATGGAAAAGTTTACACTTATAAAGAATTTGAGTTTGTTAATATAAAAGATGATAATTCAATAGAGATTATCAATGCTGAAGATTTTGTGCTTGAAAGAAATGGAAACAGAGTTCACGGTTCGCTTATCTCAACAGGAAATTTAGAAAATGCATCAGATGAATATAAGTTGATTTATGATGGAAAAGATAAATATATAAAAGTATATTTTGAAGGTTCTTATTACGGCTCACTCAATTTTTATTTCAAGGGTGAATTGTTAGATTATGTATCAAATTCAAATGATGCAGGTGGTACTTTTGGTGGTGCCTTAATTATTGAATTTTTAATTTTCGGCTTTATTTTTGCATTTGTTAGTGCAAAATTAAGCGGCAGATTATTTGCTAAAAATGGCGAAAGATATAAAGCTATCAATGAAAAAATTGTGCTTAAATTAAAGGAAATTGATTTTAAAACAACAAAAACATTTGCATTATCTGGCAGACAATCAGGTTCAACAGAAATTGAAAAAATGCTCATTTTTGTCGATGGAAAGAATAAAAAATTTGCATTTGTTGATTATTCTAAAAAACTTTTCAAGGTTGTTGATTATAAAGATTTAGTTAATTATAAACTTATTGAGAAGAATGGCACAGATATTGGTTCACAACTTCATTATAGCATTATTTTAGATTCAGCTTACACTACAACCTCAAGTAGAGATGTTTGCAAAAAATTGCAACTTGTGCTTGTGCTTAATGATGAAGAAGATTCAACAATAATTTATGAACTTGTTAAGTCAAGTCTTGGAATGGATACAGATAGATATAAAAGACTTTCAAATGAAATGATAGAACTTACTGCATTTTTAGACATTGTTGAAAAGAACACGCCAAAAGATAAACGCTTTATTTATTGCAAACATTGTGGAACTAAAAATGATTATGATGCAAAAAAATGCTCGTCTTGTGGTGCTGCAATTGATTAAAAATGAAAGGGTTTCAAGCCCTTTCTTTTTTTGTGCATAATTTTAAAACTTAATTTTTAAAATTTTTTATTGACAATTAAAAACAGTTGTTGTATCATTGTATTAGTTAAGTAATACAGTGAAATATAAATTGTATCAAAGGAAACAGATATGGGATATAATTTTTCAAATGATAAACCGATATTTTTACAACTTGCTGATGTGATTAAAAGTGATATCGTGAGTGGCAAATTTAAAATAACAGAAAAACTTCCATCAGTTCGTGACTTTGCATTTTTGTATGGGGTGAATCCAAACACCGTTCAAAAGGCACTTCAAATTTTGGAAGATGAGGGACTTATTGTAACCGATAGAACAAATGGAAAATTTGTTGCAGGAAGCACCGAAAAAATTGAAGCACAAAAATCAAAAACAATAACGCAAGAAATTGATTTATTTATTGAAAAAATGAAATCACTCGGGCTTGGGCTTGATGAAATTAAAAATTTAATAAATAACAGGGGAGAGTAAAAATGAGCATTATTTTAGAATATAAAAATGTAAACAAAAACTTTGATGAAAAAGAAGTTTTGAAAGATGTGAACTTAAAAATTGAATCGAATAAAATTGTTGGGCTTCTTGGCAAAAATGGAAGTGGAAAATCAACACTTTTCAAACTTGCAAATGATTTGCTTGTGCCAACAAGTGGAGAAGTTTTGATTGATGGCAAACCTGTTTCGGTGGAAAGCAAAAATATGGTTTCATATCTTCCAGAACGTTCATATTTAGAACCTAATTTAAAGGTTAGTGATGCAATTAAATTGTTTGAAACTTTTTATGAGGATTTTGACAGCAAAAAAGCAGAAAAACTTTTAAAAGACCTTGAACTTGACCGTGAAATGCGTCTTTCAAAAATGAGCAAGGGTATGAAAGAAAAAGTTCAACTTGTGCTTGTTATGAGCAGAAAGGCAAAAATCTACATTTTAGACGAACCTCTTGGTGGTGTTGACCCAGCAAGCAGAGATTACATTTTGCAAACAATCCTCAAAAACTTTGATGAAAATGCAACTCTTTTAATTTCAACACATATGGTTGCTGATATTGAAAAGATTTTAGATGAAGTTATTTTCATTGATAATGGCAAAATTGTGCTTCAAGAAAATGCTGATGAACTTCGCGGCAAAGAAAAGGGTTCAATCGATGAAATTTTCAGGAGGAAATTTTATGTTAAGTAAACTTTTAAAAAGAGATTTAAAAAAGAATATGCGCTGGATGTGGATTTTGTTTGTGGGCACAATTGTGTTTGCAGCAGTGTCAAGAGGCGCAAAAGAACTTGGCGAAAATGTTGCATTTTTCAAAATGATAGGTATTTTTCTTGAAGGCGTGTTTTATGGCCTTGCAATCAACCTTATTATTCAACCATTTTTGAGAAATTTTTTAAATTTTCATAAATCGTTTTACAGTGATGAGTCTTATTTAACTCACACACTACCGGTTACCAAAAATGCACTTATAAATTCGAAATATTTAACAGCACTCATTGAAATTTTGGCTGGTTTTGGTTCACTTATTGTTTCACTTTTGATTATGTATGCTGGTCCAAACTTTACACAAGTTTTAAAACTTTTATTCTCAACTTTAATCACAGGTGAGTTTTCACTTTCACTTGCACTTATTGGCGTTGTTGTGCTTATTATTGTTGAATTTTTAATGTTTATTTCTATTATTGATTTTGCGATTGTTGTTGGTTTTAAATCAAAAGAAAAAAGAATTTTAAAATCATTTTTAATCACAGCTGGCTGTGCGTTTGCAGCAATCACAGTGCTTGCAATTTCATTGGTAATTGTTTTGGCGATAAACGGAATCAAATTCACAACAACTTCGCTTGTGCTTTCAGCAACAGCATTTTATAGTGTGATTGTCACAGCAATTATTATTTATTCAGCTATTTCAATTTTATTTTATTTCTTGGCTAAAAAAGAATTTAACAAAGGCGTTAATGTTGACTAATTTAACAATATTTATTAATTAAGAGAATTAGAGCAGAAATGTTCTAATTCTTTTTTTAAAGGTTAGACAAATTTTAAAATTAAGTGTTATAATGGTATTGTTATAAAAACAAAGGAGATAAAAATGAAAAAGATTTTTAATTTAATGATTGCATTTATTTGCGTATTATGTACTACTATGTTTGTTGGTTGTGATAATGCTAAATGTGAGCATACTGCAAGTGAAGATTGGGTAATGAATAACACACACCATTGGCATGAGTGTATTGAGTGTAATGAAAAGATGGATATGGCAAAACATGATTGGGAAGAAATTGTAATAGAAAACATTTCATCACAAAAGGACTTGGTATTATATGTATGCAAGGGTTGTGGTATGAAAGAATTTGATATATTTACCGTAACTGAACAAGAGTGGAATTTTGCACTCAATTTAAGTAGCTTTGATAAAGTTCAAGTGAATGCTCAAGGTAAAGACGAAAGTGGAAATGTTGTAGAAGCAACTATAACAAGAATCAAAGATGGCGATATTTTGTTAGAAACAATTATAGAAGATAGTGTAGAAACTAATGAATACTTTTCAAAAGAAAGTGATAAATATTATTCATATACTAAATCTGGTAATGATTGGATTAAGACAGAAATTGAGCAAGTTGACTATGAAGAAAAACTAAATCTTTTAAATGTAACTTGGAGGTATTCTGATTTTTCTTATAACAAATATACAAAAGCTTATGAGTATAATTATGAAGTTAATAATACTTCAGCGTTACTTCAAATTTATTTTAAAAATGGAAGATTTACACAATTTAAAGTTACTTTATCTGATGGTTCTTCTGAAATATATACCATTGAATATGATAATGTTGAACTAGAATTACCGATTGTTGATTAATAGATTTTGTTTCACTAGTTTCAAAAATAAAAACCACCAAATTTTGGTGGTTTTTTTGTGTTTGTTGATTATGGGCGAAGACCAAGTCCACCTTCAAGGGTAACTGTTTCACCGGTCATAAACTTGAAGTCTGGTGATGCAAGTTGAACGCAAACTCTTCCAATTTCAAGTTCGCTATCGCCGAAGTGGCCGATTGGTGGAGTTTTTACATTTGCTTTGAATGCATCTGGATATTCATTTGCAAACTTTTCAAGTTGAGCTGTCCAAGCAAGAGGGCAAACAACATTAACATTGATGTTATCTTTAGCCCATTCAGTTGCAGCAACACGAGTTAAGCCGCGAATGCCTTCTTTTGCAGCAGCATAAGCACATTGACCATAGTTTCCAAAAAGACCAGCGCCTGAAGCAAAGTTGATAACAGAACCTTGTGTTTCTTTAAGGTGAGGGTAGCAAGCCTTCATATAATAGAAACTTGCATAAAGTCCTGAATACATTGCAAGGTTAAATTGGTCTGTTGTGTGGTTTTCAAGTGTAATGCCTGAAGCTGATGCTTGTGCATTGTTGATGAGAACGTCAATTCTTCCAAACTTTTTCATTGTCTCTTGCACAACCATATTTGCAACTGCTTCATTGTCAGCACCAGCATTGATGTCTGCAACAAGTGTTAAAACTTTAATTTTATAATTCTTTTCAAGTTCTGCTTTTGCATCAAGAAGTTTTTGTTCATTTCTTCCTGTGATTACAAGGTTTGCACCTTCTTTTGCGTAAGCTGTTGCGATTCCATAGCCAATAGAACCACATTTTCCATCAGATAGCACGGCTCTGCCTGCACCTGTGATAATGGCGGTTTTTCCTTTTAAAAATCCCATAATAAATTCTCCTTTTTTATTATTTACAATTTTGATTATAAACAAAATGGTAAATACTAGCAAATAAATTACGCACGAAAGTAACTTATTTTAATATTTTATTGAAAACAAAAAAGTTTTGTGATATAATTATATTATTAAAACTATGGGGAGTTAAATCATGAAAGAAGGATTAAATCTTGACGGCATTAAACTTGCACTTAAATTGAAGTTTGAAAAAGTTAAACCATTTGTTGAAAAAGAATACAAAAGACCGGCTGAAGCAAAAGCACCTTATGTGTCTGCAGAGTGTCCTGAAAAACTTAAATCTCTTGCTGAAAGACTTGTGGCTATTCAAACTTTAAATGGTGAAATTAAAACTGAAGACATTGAAAAGAATGATGTTTATAAAATCAAAGATATGTCGAGAGAGCCATACAAGTTATCATTTAGAGATGCAATTTCATTTATGGTTGAAAATGCTTACTTTGTTGATTTTGATGTGGTTAACGCACGACACATTTTAAGATTTTTAAATGAGTTTGAAGAAATATATAATAAATTTTATGCACAAAATGGGGCGGTTCCATTAAATGCATTCAGCACTGAAACTAGACTATTTATTAAAAACTTAAAATCAGGGCTTTCAAAAGAAGAAGTTATGAGAACTATTTTAGAAGTCTATGCACCTGAACACGCTGATGTGAAAATGGAACATCATAATTATGAACTTGTTCCAAAGTCGCCACTCACTGAAGAAGAAATTGATAGAATTGTTGCTGAACTTTCTTCGATTGCAAAAGATGGTAATATTGATGCTTTGTTTTCAAATAAATATGAGCCATATTTCAAAAAACTTTGTGAAAGACTTAAGATGTCGGGTTACACATTCAACTCATTTATCACAAGGCACACAAATTTTGATTACACAATGTGTTTTAAGTGTGACATTGTTAAAGCAACAAAACAAATGTGTGAAAGTTATTATGACCAATTTGGCACAACGGTTGGTATTCAATATAAAGACCCTTATCTTTATAACAAAATTGAGCTTGCAAAAGAAATTTTGGGTGTTTACACAATAAGTGAAGTGCTTCAAGAAATGGGTATAGAAAGTGATAACTATGACACTTCAAAACATACACTTTCAGAAGAAATTATTTTAAAGCGTGAAAAGGCTCTTTTTGCAAAACTTGGAGAAATTTATCCAGACAAGTTCATAACTTTAAAGTCAAGCATTAATGAAAGTGAACTTTATGAAGAATTATTGTTTTTGGCAAGGCGTAGAAAATTTGCAAATGTAAATGACTATCTTGCAACAAAGGGTTTTTCAAGAGATATGAATTACAATGCAAAAGTTAACAGAAATATGTATTTAAGTGAAAGAGATATTGTTCATTATGGATTTTTAAAATATGCTAAAACACCTGAAGATGTTGAAAAGAAACTTGCAGACAAAGGTGTGGAACTTGCAGACCCTTATGTGAGTCTTGGTGTGTATAGAAAACTTGCATTTGATGGTATTGATAGTGAAGTAAAATCAGAAACAAAATCTGCAATTAATAAAAATATGTTCGGCTCATTATCTTAATTTACAATGTAGCAATGAAAAACAAGGAGAAATCCTTGTTTTTTTTATTAATTATATGAAAATATTTGGGTTTGTGGCCTAAAATATATAAAGAAAAATCAAATATAAATTTACAAACTAAAATATTTGTGATACACTTAAAATGAATTAAAATAACTAAAATAAGGATATTGGTGACTAATATGAAACAATGCCCAAGATGTTCTGCTGTGATTACATCAAAAATGGAAAAATGCGAAAAGTGTGGACTTCCACTTGATAGTGTTGATTTTTCTGATGAATTTGAAAAGCAAGAACTTGAAATGCAGAATAAAAAAGCTGAAAAAAAGGCTGAAAAAAGAGCAAAGAAACTTGCAAGAAAACAAGAACTTAAAGAAAAACGTGAAAGAGAATCTGTTTCAACAACAGACTTTTCTAAATTTGCCAGCAATGTAGAGCACGAAGAAGAACCTGAAGAATATATTGAAAAGAAAGGTCTTTTCGGTTCAAAAAAGAAGAAAAAGAAAAACAAACAAGAAAAGCCAAATTTTGAAATTGATGAAAATGGTGAATTTTATATCAGCACTTCTGATGTTGAAATTGTTGGTGAAGAAACCGGAAAACTCATTGAAGAACAACACTCAAAATCTTATAGTGTTAAAAAGGCACGTGGAGATTATAAAGAGCCAAAAATTAAATGGTGGGAAATCTATAAACTTGCTGACCGTGCATTTGCTAGAAGAAAAATCAAAAAAGAAGTTAACAAAGCTGCAAAAATTAAACCAGAATTTGTTAAGAAATCAAGTCTTTTAACCCGTGCAATCTTTTTAGGTTGGTGTGGTGCTCATAACTTTTATGCAAAAAACATAAAGAAGGGTTGGACATCAGTTATTTCACTCATTCTTTGGATGGGTATTGCATTCTTTGCATCATTTGTTCCATTCCTTTCAAAGATTCAAATTTCAGTTGGTGGTTGTGCTGGCTTTATTTGTATCTTTATTTGGTTTGGTGATATTTTCAATATTGCATTCAATTCATTTAAATATAGATTGCAAAGAGAGAAATTTATTTTCTCACTCAACATTGAAACCAGAGCTAAGCTTGGCGAAAAATATATCGATTATGAACTTTATAAAAAACCTTGGTGGTTTAGATTTAAAGTTTGGTGTCAAAAGAAAAAACGCAACTATGAAGAATGGAAGCATGACCGCAGACAAAGACTTATTGAAAAAGAAAAAGCTAAACTTGCAAAGCAAGAAGAAAAAGCAAAGATTGATGCAGAAATTGCTCGCCATGACGCGATGGAAGATGCTGAATTTGAAAAGAAAAAACAAGAAGAACGTGCAAAACTTATTATGGACGAGGGAATGGTTGCTGACCTTAAATCTTTTGGAAATGAAGACACAAAAGTTTTAAAGGCAGAAACAAATAAAACTGAAACAGAAGAAGTAAAAGAAGAAAACGAACCTAAACAAGAAAAGCCAAAAACAAAGGCTAAAGTTACAGTTAAAAAATCTACAAAAAATACAACAAAAAAGAAATAAAAAATAGAGAAAAATATGCAAAAAAATAACATTGAAATTCAAGAACTTAAAGGAAAGACTGTTGTGGTTGGAATGAGTGGTGGGGTTGACTCATCAGTTGCTTGCTTGCTTTTAAAACAAGCAGGTGCAAATGTTATTGGCTTGCATATGAAAACTGAAAATGCAGAAACTAGCGAGGCTGACAAACAAAGAGTTATAGATGTTTGTGAAAAACTTGGTGTTAGGCTAGAAGTGGTTGAATATAAAGATGAAATGCAAGTTGTGAAAGACTATTTTGTTCAAGAATATTTAGCCGGCAGAACACCAAACCCTTGCGTTGTTTGCAATAGAGAAGTTAAGTTTAAACCGTTTATTGAGTTTGCAGAAAAGTTTAATGCAGATTATTTTGCAACAGGGCATTATGCGGTTGTTGAACACATTGGTGATAAGCATTACTTAAAAGTTGCTGCTGATAAAAACAAAGACCAATCATATTTTCTTTGCAAGTTGTCACAAACACAACTTCAAAAAGCGCTCTTTCCACTTGGGGCTTTAACAAAGCCTGAAGTTAGAAAAATTGCTGAAGATAACGGACTCGCTTTTGAAGGTGTTAAAGAAAGTCAAGATATCTGTTTTTTGGGCACTCAAAAATTTAAAGAATTTATGGAAAATAATTATCCTGAAAAACCAAGAGATATTGTTGATATCAATTCAAATAAAGTGGTGGGAAAACATACCGGCGTTTCAAAATATACCATTGGTCAAAGAAAAGGTCTTGGCATTGGTGGTGGGCATGGCTTAACCGGTGAAAGTTGGTCAGTTGTGAAAAAAGATATGACAAAAAACATTATTTATGTTTGCCAGGGAAATTCATATTATGCTGATGGGCTTTATGCGAGTGGTGTTAATTGGATTCCTGAAAAACCTGCAGAAAGATTTGAATGCTTTGCAAAGTTTAGATATCGTCAAGAACCAAAAAAAGTTGTTGTTACTGTAAATGGTGATGATAAAATTTTTGTGGAGTTTGAAGAAAAACAAACATCGATTGCCGAAGGTCAATTCGTGGTGCTTTATGATGGTGACACTTGCCTTGGTGGTGGTGTGATTGATGAAATTTATAAAAAATAAATAAAAGTTAGAAATTAATAAAAGATAAAATTAATTATTGTAAAATATAAAGGAGAAAAATATGAAGCAAGTAGTACTCACAGGTATAAAGCCAACAGGCACTCCTCATATAGGAAACTATTTTGGCGTTATCAAAAGAGCAATAGAAATGAGTCAAAATACAGAGTATGATAGATTTTATTTCATTGCTGATTATCACGCATTAAATTCAATTAAAAATGCTGATGATATGAAAAAATATTATAAAGAACTTGCTTGCACATGGCTTGCTTGTGGTTTAGACCCTGAAAAAGTTATGTTTTATCGTCAAAGTCAAATTCCTGAAACATTTGAACTTTGCTGGATTTTAATGAATGTCACACCAAAAGGTTTAATGGATAGGGCGCACGCATATAAGGCAGTTGTTCAAGAAAATGAAACCGCTGGCAAAGACCCAGATGATGGCGTTAATATGGGGCTTTATAATTACCCAATTTTAATGGCAGCAGATATTCTTTTGTTTAACACAAAGTTTGTTCCGGTTGGAAGAGATCAAAAACAACATGTTGAAATGGCAAGAGATATTGCTAAATATTTTAATAAAAAATATGGCTACACCCTTGTCGTTCCAAATGAGATGATTGAAGAAAAAACTGCAACAATTGTTGGGCTTGATGGAAGAAAGATGAGTAAGAGTTATGGAAATCAACTTCCACTTTTTGCTGATGAAGTTGCACTCAAAAAACTTATTGCTGGAATAAAAACTGATAGTTCACTTCCAACAGAACCAAAGAGCACAGACTGCACACTTTTTGAATATATAAAGTTGTTTGGAACTGAAGAAAAACAAGCGGAAATGGCAAAGCGTTTTGCAGAAGGCATTTCTTGGGCTGATGCAAAAAAAGAACTCTTTGAAATTGCAAATGAGTTCTTAAAGCCAATGCGTGATAGATATAATAGATATATGGAAAACTTTGAAGATGTTGAACTTCTATTGAAAAAGGGAGAAGAAAAGGCAAGAGTTATTGCAAGAGAAACAATTGCCAGAGTTCGCAAAGCCATCGGTGTTGATGAACTTAAATAATTTAATTGTAAGTAAAAAATGATAGGAAAATTCCTATCATTTTTTTGTTTTCGTTTTTATTGCTTTTGTGGATTTGCTTCGCCTTCAAATCCAAAGTCAACAAAGTGTTCGTATTCTTCTGGTGTGCAAACTGCTCTAAATCTTCTATAAAAATCTAAAATATATTCATCATATTCTTTAACGCCATATTTTTTATATTCTTCTTCTAATTCTTTAATAAAATATAAACAAGTGTTGGCCTTTTTTGTGTTTGATGAAATATGTTTTAAAATTGTGTGTGAAGGGCGATAAAAATATTTATTTTTTATCAATTTATACAATTCCATAATTTCTTCTGGTGTTTTGTTTTCAATAAGTTTAGTGCAAGCTTTTTCATAAACTTCTGGAAAAAGGTCGGCATTATCAAATAAAGAGTGAATCAATTCATTGATTAATTTGTCATCTTTTAAAGATAAGATATAATTAAGAACTGCTGTGTGACAATCGTGTCTTTCTTCACGCAATTTAAATTCTCTATGATATGGAAGGTTATAAGATTTTGATTCAAGGTCGTAAACAAACCTTATTAATGCAGGATAGTCGTTGTTATTCATAATAGTTTCTAAAAGATTTACATCTAAAAATTCATAATTAGTTTTGTTGTTTTGTTTCTTTGTCATAAAATTTGCTCCTTATTGTTTTTTCTTTTGATTAAAATTTTTATTGTCCTAAAAACGTGTTCACTTTCAAATGTTCTTGTTCATCGCGTGCTCTAAACTTTTCAAGGTCAACTTGAAGGGTTTGCCCCTTAAAGCCTTCGGCTGAATGGGGAAGAATGAGTGATTTTTTGTTAAGCACAACAACATGACCGTTTGGCATAAACATCATATCGGCACCAATAAGAAGTGCTGTTATGCTTATATCGGTTTTGAGCAAGCATACGAATGCTTTCTTTTGAATTTCAGGAATGTTTGCCATTTTGATTTCTTCAATAAATCTTTCTCTGGCATACATCAAATGAATTTTGCTCATAACAAGTGCATTGTCATTAACATCAATTTTTAAAATATTTCCAACTTTATCATCAAAAGGGTGGATTTGTTTTGTTAAATGATTTTTTAAATAACTCTTTCCAAATGAAGTGTCTGCAACAGCATAAAGTCCTGAACCATTGCTTCCTTTTGAATAATAGATTGGGTTTTTCGCGAGTTGTTCAAGGGTGTATTCACTTCCAAAGGTTGCACGGTAAATAGTTCCACCATAAATCTCATCTCTAGAAACAGCTGAAGTTTTTCTTTGTTGTAAAAATTGAAACCATTTACTAACAATGTAAGGTGTGTTTTCTTTGATTGTTTCGGCTGAACCATTAAAATAAATATTGAAAATAGGCTCTAATGACATAAAGTCATAAAAGAGAGTCAAATCTTCATTAGAAATAGAATAATCATTTATAATTTGGTTGTTTATTTCACAAGTTCTAAAAAAGTTCATAAAAATTTCCTTATATATAATGATAATATACACATATTATATACTATATATATTATATA
>JAZRRE010000032.1:0-71814 GCA_045650505.1 Clostridia bacterium
ATCCTTGCCTTTTGCTGGCAGAATTACTCTTAAAAATAAAATAAAAAACTGCCATATAATTAAAAAACTATATGACAGCAAAATTAAACATTATAAAATCACCACATATAGTTAAACTATGTGGCTGAAATGATATGAAGTTGAATTAAAATTTTTGAACATAAAATTTTCCTCCATATATATTTCGTATTATACCAAAATATTGCATTTTGTCAATATTTACACTCTACTCAAAGTGAAACCCTTTTATCATATTATACTCTTCTTTAATTTGTTTTGCTTGCTCTTCAATAGTGCCTAACACAGCATCTTTATATCTTTCAGTTCCGTTTACTTCATCATATAAAAGTTTATATTGCTCAACGCCATCTTTCTTTTTTGTAAAATTTTCAAGATTTTGCATATATTTATCAATAACGTCAGGAAAATTATTTACTGCAAACAAAATATCTTCTTTCATACTTTTATAATCCAAAAGCCTAAAACAAAGTTCAAAGTCAAAGTTTGGCGCAAGTCTTATTGATTTTTCTTTATCATTAATCAAAAAACCATTATTTCTAGTAGTAAAATCATTATCTTTAAGCAAACATACCCTAACAAGATAAGACTTAACAAAATCTTTAAGATGTTCTCTCATTTTGTCTTCAGTAAGTTTAATACCCTCTTTTTGATAAAAACTCTCAATAGTTTCAACAACATATTTAACAGATTGTTCCAAATTAACATCATAACCAAAATCTCCAAAACCTTTGCCCGTTTCAGAAAACAGAACAAGTCTTTCATTTGGCTTAATAAAATCAATTGAAGCAACATAAGAAAAACCATCTTCATCATTACAAAGAGTGTTATAAACTGTTTGTGTATTAAATTTATTCAAAACTTCAGGAACATAAGTCTCAAACACACAATCTCTTGAAAGAGCTGTTTTTTTCACAAGTGTTGAAACTAATTCTGGAACATAATTCATTCGATTATCTTCTTCTGTGAAATATGTTGAGTAAGAAACTATAGCATTTCTTCTGCTATCAAAAAATCTTTTAAAATATCTATTATCCATTCTAACAAACTTTTTATGCATTTTTCCAATAATGTTATTATCAGGCGAACTGTTATCAATTAAATCATAATCAACCGCCCCTTTAATTTTGCTTGTAAGCCCATCATCTTTATATGTTTCTTCTGTAACATTTTCAAAATCCATAATAAAACTCTCCTAGCACCTAATTCTATTATACCACATTTATAAAATTTTAGCAACTTTTTAATAAAAGTCAAAAACTTGACATAAATTCAAATAAAATAAGGTGTTATGTTTAGCATAACACCTTTAAAATTAAAACATTTTAGCTAATTTTTCAATCGTTCCTGCCCCAAGCAATAAAACCACATCATCTACTTTTGAAATGTTTAAAACTTCATTTTTTATCTCTTCAAAACTTTCAAAATAAAACACATTCTTTCCAAACATTTTCACTTCGTTTAAAAGTTTTAACGAATCAAAACCTTCTTTTTGTTTTTCTCTTGCCGAATAAACGGGTGCAAAAATCAAAATATCAGCATCATTGAAACTTTCAACAAATTCATCAATCAAAAACTTTGTTCTTGAAAAAGTGTGTGGCTCAAACACAACAATCACTCTTCCTTGTGTTTTTGAAACAAGTTCTCTTCCCACCTTTATCATCTTTTCAATCTGTTTAGGATGATGTGCATAATCGTGATAAATGCTAACGCCATTTATTTTTTTTATAAACTGACATCTTCTCTCTACTCCAGAAAAGTTTTCAAGTGCAATTTTTATATATTCAAAATCAATACCTATACAAATTGAAACCAAAATACTAACAAGTGCGTTTAATATGTTATGTTTTCCCAAAATGTTAAGTTTTATATTTCCAAGTTTATATTTTGAAAATCTAACATCAAAGGAATAACAACCTGGTCTATACTCTTTTATCCTTGAAGCATAAACATCAGCAGTTCTATCAAACCCAAATGTTGCACAATTTTTCTTATAAGTTAGCTCTTTTGAATTTAAATCATCTTTAGAAATAACCACAATTCCACCCTGTTTTGTGTTTAAAGCAAACTTTTCAAAAGATTGTTTAACCCCATTTAAATCTTTAAAATAATCTAAATGGTCAGCATCAATATTTAAAACAACTGCAATATCCGGCAAAATGTATAAATAATTATCTTTATATTCACACGCTTCAGTCACAAAAAATTCATTGCCACCAAGTTTGTAACTTGAAGAAATTGAATTTAAGTTTCCCCCAATATGAATTGTTGGATTTTTATTTGCCTGCATTAAAATTTCTGCAATCATTGCCGTTGTTGTGGTTTTTCCATGACTGCCAGAAATTGCAATAACATATTTATAAAGCCCCGCAATAAGCCCTAAAAGTTCTGCCCGCTTTAAAATTATTTTTCCTTTTTGCTTTGCTTCAACAAGTTCTTCATTATCATCTTTTATTGCAGATGTATAAACTACAATATCTACATCTTTAACATTCTCTTTTTTATGCTCATAAAAAACTTTCACACCTGCTTTTTCAAGTTTTTCAGTTTCTTGATTTTTTGCAAGGTCTGAACCCTGCACATAAATTTGGTTATGCATAAGCATAAACGCCAGCCCACTCATACTGATTCCGCCAATGCCAATAAAGTGAAATTTTTTATTTTTCAAATCATCAAATTTTAAATTATTCATACCACACATTATGTTTAAAATCACAAATGTGTTAACAGCAAAATTAAACAAACTTTCATCAAAATAAAAGGTGTTATGCGAAACATAACACCTTATTTTATCAGCATTTACATCATATTTTTTAATTTTTAAACTTTTAAAAATTCCATAACTTTTTCAGCACATTTAATGCCATCAGCAGCACTTGAAGTAATTCCTCCAGCATATCCAGCACCTTCACCGCAAACAAATAACCCATTCACTTTTGTCATAAAATTTTCATCACGAACAATTTGAACAGGAGCACTTGACCTGCTCTCAACACCAATAAGCAAGTTGTCATCTTTTGCAAAAGAATCTATCTTTTTATTAAGTCTTGGAAATGCCAATCTTAAACTTTCAACCACAAAGTCAGGTAAACATTTTGAAAGGTCCGCTGCTTTTATTCTTGGTCTGTATGTTGGCAAAACTTTATCAAAATTGTCATCGGGATTTTCCTCCCCACTTAAAAAGTCTTTAACTTTTTCTGCTGGTGCAGAATAATCTCTTCCACCAAGTTCAAACGCAAGTCTTTCATACTTATGTTGAAACTCAACACCTGCAAGTGGCTTGTTTGAACCAAAATCCTCTGGTGTAACGTTGACAAGGACTGCAGAGTTTGCATTCTTTCCATCACGAGCATACTCACTCATTCCATTTGTAACCACCGTGCCTTCTTCACTTGAAGATGCAACCACATAACCACCTGGACACATACAAAATGTAAACACACTTCTTCCATTTTCTAAATGTTCCACAAGCTTATAGTTTGCACTTGGAAGTTTGTTATCTAACTTTCCATATTGCGAAAAATTGATATCTTCTTGACTCTGCTCAATTCGAACACCCATGGCAAATGGTTTTTGCTTTAAATCAAATTTCTTTTTATCTAAAAGCTTATATGTATCAACCGCACTATGCCCAATGGCAAGTGTTAAAGAATTTGTTTCAAAAACAAGCTTTTCATCTGTTTCAACATTTTTAGCATAAACCCTTGAAATATCACCATTTGCATTCATTTCAAAATCTTCAAATTTGGTATTAAAAACAACATTTCCGCCAAGTATCTTGATTTTTTCACGAATATTTTTAACCACTTCTTTAAGCTTATCACTTCCAATATGTGGAGCATGACTATAAAAAATCTCTTTTGGTGCACCATTTAAAATAAATTCATTGATTGCAAGTTTTGTATATTCGTTTGAAACATTTGAAGCAAGTTTTCCATCAGAAAATGTGCCTGCACCACCTTCACCAAACTGAATATTTGAATATTTATTTAATTTCCTATTATTCCAAAACTCATCAACATCTTTTTGACGCTCAAAAACCTCTTTTCCTTGCTCTAAAATAATCGGTTTAAAGCCAGCAACTGCAAGTGAAAGACCTGCAAACATTCCAGCAGGTCCAAACCCAACAACTATCGGCCTTTTACCCTGAAAATCAATCTTTTTATATTCAACACCTTTGTGATTAACAAGAACATCTTTAAGTTTCAAAATCTTCTTCTTTGCTGTGTTTTTGACCTCTATAGCCACATTTAACACATAAAAAACATCTGGTTTCTTTCTTGAATCTAAACTTTCTTTAACGATTTCATATTTTTCAATTTCATTTTTGAAAATATTATATTTCTTTTGAATTGCCTGAAAGATATCAGCCTCACTATATCCTATTTTTACCTTAAGTTCTGTTAAAAGTTTCATAAAAACCTCTCTAACTTTATTATAACATACATTTAGCCAAAGCCTCAATAATTTTACACAAAAAAAGATGTGCTAAAAAGCACATCTTTAAGCATTCATTTATAATGAGAGTAGAATATTACTCTTCAGTATCATTAGCTTTAACTTCATCGAAAGCTTTGAGAACAACTTCTTTAATCATTTCTCTTGTTTCGGTGTTTAATGGATGAACAATATCCTTAAATTCTCCATCTGGTGTTTTTCTGCTTGGCATTGCAATAAAGTAACCTTCATTACCTTCGATAACTTTGATGTCATGAACAACAAAGCATTCATCGATTGTAATTGATGCGCTAGCTTTAATTTTGCTTTTGTCTGTTTTTACAATGCGAACTCTTACGTCTGAAATTTTCATTATTCTGCTCCTTGAATTTTAGATTAGCTTATTTTCTAGCTAATTTTATTTTATAACAATGAAATTAAAATGGCAAATAAATTTAATATATTTTTATTTTTGGTTTTTAATCTCTTTTTGCGTGTTGATTTTCAGTGATTGCAACAAGCTCTTTAAGTCTAGCACGAGTATTATTAAATGTATGTGGGTCAGCAAGACCAGCATAAGCATTTGCAAGTGCATAACCCTCTTTGCTGCCGCAATCAAAGTAAATTCCATCAAAGATACAAGTTGCACCATTGCCTTCTCTTGCGTGCTTTTGAACAACATCAGTAATACAATATTCCCCATTTGCTCTTGGTTTTGAGTTTAAAATATCCTCAAAAACTCTTTCATCAAAAGCATATCTTGCAAAACCCATAAAATTGCTTGGTTCTGTTCCAGGTTCTGGTTTTTCAACAATATCAAGCATTTCAAAACCTTTTCCATTAGCAATAGGATTTCCGAATACAATTGAAGAATATTTATAAATCACATCTCTAGGCATTTCTTTTGCATATTCAACTGTTTTTCCGGTTGCTGCAAAAACATCAACAACATCTTGTGTTGCAGACTTTCCATCTGGATAAATGCAAAGGTCATCTCCATTAACAACAATAAACGGCTCACCATTAGCCCAATTTTTTGCTGTGTAAACAGCACCAGAAGAACCTCTCATTTCATAGTTATCATTTTGATAAACCTTTCCATCAATGATTTGTTCTTTTTCATATTGATTCAAATAAGTAACTTTAACTTTGCTCATTAAATCATAATATTCATCCATAAGTGGACGTTTTCCATCTTGAATGATTTTTTCAATATATTCTTCTGATGGAGTGATGAAATTTTTGAAACTTTCTTCTTTAAGCTTGTTTCCAATAATCAAAATATCAGTGATTCCAGCTTTTGCTAAATCTTCCATTTGATACATTAAAATTGGTTTAGTTCCAATAGTAACAAGTTCTTTTGCAACAGCAAGCACACCTGGTAAAAATCTTGTTCCAAGACCACCAGCAAGAATAACTGCTTTTTTAATATTGATTCTATTTTCAATCATTTCCATAAAATTCATTCCTCCAATTTTTAGTTATATATACAAGTATATTTTATCATATTATAAATCGTTCTCAAAATAATTACAATTCTTATACTAAATTATACTTATAAAAATTTTTTCTAAAAGCTATAACTATTTTATAATTTCATATTTAACAAGCTTCTTTTCAAATCTGCTAAATGCCACATTTATAAAGATATAATTAAGCATCGCAACAACAAAGAACACTTTTAGAGCAATCACAAGCCCATCAGCACCAAAACTTGCACCAATAACACCTGTTAAAATCATCAATGCAAATCCAATTGTTCTGCTGATTTCAAGCACAATTTCAAGTGTTCCTTGATATTCTGCAATATCACTATACATATTAAGTTCTTTTAAAATAACATTTCTATAAAGGTCAAAATAATATGAATAGAAAGTGCTGCACGCAATATAAATGAAATTAAAAATAACAAGTGAAATTTTATTGGTAGCAAGCACAACGATTAACATTGCCACGCATGAAGCTATTGCACAAATTATATAAATTGGTGTCGCTTTTCTTGATTTTGAAAGTTTTTTAGCAATCATAAGCATAATGATTGATACAGCTGAAAACACACCTGTCAAAAGTCCAAGTGAAAAATTAGACTTGAATGTAAGCATAACAATAATGGTGTTAACAGGACTAATAAGTGTTGTTGCACCAAAAAGCATACCTGTTATAAAGCATATTTTAAATAATTCTTTATGCTTTTCAGAGCTTCTAACTCTTTCAAAAAAGGATTTTAAATCAAATCCTGAATTTTCAGGTCTTCTTGATTTGATAAAGAATGAAACAATAATTTGAATTGTTGCCATAATCAAAATAATAATGGCGCTTGACTTAAATGATTCCGCATCAATAATTTTACCAAGTACAATTGGAACAATAAAGTTAACTGACTTATTTTCGATAATTTGAAGTGTTGTATATTTCTTCATGCAGGAATTTGGAATAAGCTCGTTTTTCATAACATTAAAACTGCACCAATACCAGGCTTCTGAAAAACCGTGAAGCATACCGGCAACAATAACAAGTGATGCAAGTTTTTCTCCAAGGAAAACTACCGACAAAATAAATAGTGCTCTAACAATAATTGCAACACGATAACACACCACCCTATTTGTTTTATCAATAAGGCGTGAAACAACATAAGAAAATATCCCCATTGTGAGATAATTAAAACAATAGAAAAGACCTATGTTCAAAACATAGTTATCCGAAATTTTATAAATATATGAAATCAAGAATGTGCTAACAAAAATACTAACCACATAATTGAATCCGTGAGTTGTAAGCAGTGCATAACTTGTGCTGTTAAGTTTCTTCTTTGGTTTAGCTTCTACTTGAACATTTTTGTCATCTGTAATAATTTTTTCCATATAATCCTCTAACAAAGACAATTATATCACATAAAAATTTTAACACAAACAAAAAAACGCCACAAAATTGTTTGCTAAATCAAAATAATAAATATATAATAAAAGTAATTAAAACGGAGGGCACTATGGGCTTATTTAATTTTATCAAATCAAATTTATTAAAATCTCTTGAGTGGGTTGATGACTCAAAAGATACACTCGTCTATAAATATCCAATGGACGGACGTCAAATTCAATATGGTTCAAAACTCACAGTTAGACCATCACAAGTAGCAATCTTCTTGAATAAAGGTAAAATCGCAGACATCTTTGGACCTGGTATGTATGCACTTCAAACAAGCAACTTACCTGTTCTTACACAACTTTTAAGTTGGGGTCATGGTTTCAAATCTCCATTCTATGCAGATGTTTACTTTGTTAACACAAAACAATTCACAAATCAAAAATGGGGCACCAGCAATCCAATCACAATGCGTGATAAAGATTTCGGAACAATCCGTCTTCGTGGTTATGGTAGCTATTCATTTAAAGTAAGTAATCCTGAAACATTCTTAACAGAATTATTTGGAACAAATTCATCATTCACAACCGATGATATCAACTCTTATTTAAAGAGCATCATTGTTTCATCAATTTCAGATACAATTGCAGAATCAAAAATCTCTGCCCTTGATATTGCTTCAAACTTACTTGAATTCTCTAACATTGCAACAGAAACACTTACTGCTTCATTTGCAAAACTTGGTTTAGAGCTTTCAAATCTTGTTGTTGAAAACATTTCCTTCCCTGAAGAAGTTGAAAAAGCAATCGACACAAGGTCAAGTATGGGTATCTTATCAGACAAAATGGACACATTCGTTAAATATCAATCAGCTAACGCAATTCGTGATGCTGCAAACAACGATGGTATGGCTGGTATGGGTGCACAACTTGGTTCAGGTATCGCACTTGGCGAAATGATGAGAAGCAGTTTAGCTGGGTCAACAACTCCAGCAAGTGAAGCTGATGATGATGCTAAATATTGTGCTTCATGTGGTGCAAAAAATCCAAGAGCTGCTAAATTCTGTGTTGAATGTGGTGGCAAACTCATTCAGAAAGGAAAATGTCCTGCTTGTGGTGCTGAAGTTAACGGAAAAAGTAAATTCTGCCCAGAATGCGGTGAAAGCTTAAAATAATTAAAACATAAAAAACACTAGGGTCTTCCCTAGTGTTTTTATTTTGCATTTTTGGCGATAATTAGTTATGCGAAAAAATATTACTGTTATAGCAAAAATGCAAGATGACGGCAAAATTATACCACTATCAATTTTGTGGCAAGATGATAGAGTTTTTGAAATTGACAAAGTTTTAGATATAAGAAAAAAAGCCAGCACCAAAGGTGGTGGCAAAGGTTTAAGATACACTTGCAAAATTTTAGAACAAGAACGCTTTTTGTGGCTTGATGACAATATTTGGTTTGTTGAAATTTAAAATTCATCACCTTCAACCTTGTTTTTCCCAAGAGAGCCCAAACTGTGAGAATCTTTTATATCTAACCCCATAAAACTTTCATCACGAAGCACAACCGCCCTATTTATTGCAGCTCTACCAAATCTTTTTCGAAGTGTTTCAACAGCACTTTCAAGTTTCTCTTTCTTCTCTTTCTTTTCCATATCTTCATCAAAAGAAAGCTGGTCTTCTGTTGTAAAATCAGAAATTGCAACTCCAAGTAATCGGATTTTTAGTGTCCAATCAAAATTATCCTTAAAAAGCTTCATAGCAAGTTCTGCAACTTCGCTAGATAAATTTGTTGGATGCGAAAATTTCCTCATTCGAACTGTTGAATGTAATAAATTATCAGTAAAAGTTAAAGTTACTGTTCTAGCATATTTATACCCATAATCTTTCATTCGTGAACACACGCTTTCAGAAAGCAATATAATGAGTGTTTCAACATCTAAATCATTATCTAAATCACGATGAAAAGTAATGCTATTCCCGATTGACTTATATTCATCTTTATCTAAATATTTTTTTACTTCTGAATAATCTTTTCCGGTTGCATAACCATAAAGCACAGAACCCCACTTTCCTAAATGTTCAATCAAAAGATTTTCATCAGAATTTGCAAGGTCACCTATTGTGTGAATGTTGAGTTTCTTGAGTTTATTTTTTGTTGCCCTTCCAACATAAAGTAAATTTTCAACATCAAGTGGAAAAATTTTTTCTTTAAAATTTTCATAAGGAATAACTGTTATCGCATCAGGTTTTTTCATATCACTTCCAAGCTTTGCAAAAACCTTGTTAAAACTAACACCAATTGATACTGTAAGTCCAATTTCATCTTTAACACGATTCCTTATTTCTTCTGCAATTTTAAAGGCATCTCCTCCGTGTTTTCGCGAATTTGTTATATCAAGCCATGCTTCATCAATACCAAAAGATTCAACATAGTCTGTATATTCAAAAAATATTGCCTTGACCGCCTTTGAATATTTTATATATAAATCGTGATGAGTTTCGCGAAGAATAAGGTCTGGAGCTAATTTTTTAGCCTCATAAACAGTCATACCTGTTTTTATTCCAAATTCTTTTGCAACTTGATTTTTGGCAAGAATCACTCCGTGCCTATTAGTTACCGAACCAGAAACTGCAACAGGTTTGCCAAATAAAGACTCATCAAGCAAACACTCAACACTCGCATAAAAGCTGTTTAAATCAATATGTAATATTTTTCTCATAATTTTAGTATATTTATTTGAAAAAAAATTACAAATAAATTAAAAGAAATAAAAATTGTTTTTCAAATAATTTTTCTTGTGCTATAATTAGGTTGATATATTGGAGGGATTATGAGCTCAAATCAAATAGATATTGAATTTGCAAAGTCTTGGGATTTAAGTCACGGACATTTCTCAAAAGATATTGCAGAAAGAATTTTAGAATTTGCAGATGAACATAAAATTAAAATCAAATCTGCACTTGATATTTGTTGTGGAGCTTCAAATTTGCTTGAAGTTTTTAACAATCACGGCATTAAATGTGAAGGCACAGAAACACGACAAGGTATGATTGATTATTCAAAAGAAAAATGTCCTGAAATTTCATATCATTTAACAAAAAATATGTATGAAATTCCAGCAAAATCTAAAGCAGACCTTATCACCTGCAACCACGACATTGTTAACTATTTTGAAACTTTTGATGAATGGAAATTGTTTTTCAAAGATGTAAATAAACATTTATCTTCAAATGGTATGTTTGTGTTTGACTTTTACACCAAATATAAACTCAACGGCTGGAAAGAAACAACCTATTCATCTTCAGAATGGCTTGACTGCATAACATCAGTAAAACCAGGTCTTTACGATAAAACCATCATCACCTACACTTATTTTATTAATTGTGGTGACCATATGGTTAAAACAAAAGACATCGTTGTAGAGTCTTGCTATGATAATAGACTTATCATTGAAGAACTTAAAAAAGCTGGATTTAAAAAAGTTATGATTGTTGATGAAAAATTAAATCCTATCGAACCAAATGATTATATTGAAAGAATGCATATTGTGGCACTCAAAAAATAAGGAGCAAATATGGATAATATTTTAGATTCAAATTTCAGTAAAGCATTTGCCATAGCTTGGAGTGAAAATCAAGGTGGATACTCTGAAACAATTGCAAAAAAGACATTAAATTTTGCAAGAACTCAAGGTTTAAAAATAAACACCGTTCTTGATATTTGCTGTGGTTCAGGTAACTTTCTTCACGAAATGCAAATGAACGGAAAGAAATGCACAGGAACTGAAATTTTAGATAGTTACATTGAATATAATAGACAAAAATTCCCTGAAATGAAGTTTATCAAAACAGAATCAATGCTTGATTTTGAAGGTCTCGAAACTTATGACCTTATCTCCTGCAACCACGATGTTATAAACTTCTTACCTACCCTTGAAGCTTGGGGAACCTTCTTTAAAAATGTTTACTCACATTTAAATAATGGCGGCATCTTCATTTTTGACTTTTACACAAAACGTCGTCTTAAAGGTTGGAATGAAGTTACTTATGATGAAAATGACAAACTTGATTATGTTAAACAAATTTCTTCTGATAATGAATCAAAAACAACCATTTCAAGCATTTATTATATCAATTTAAACCCTAATTCAAATGCATCAACCGATGAAAAAACTTATAGTTTAAATGATTATGAACACAACAGATATAAGAAGACAGAAGATACTGTTGTTGAATATTTCTTTGAAAATCAAGATATTTTAAATGAAATCAAAAAAGCGGGATATCGTTATCTCATTACAACAGATGCAAACTTTGCACCTGTATCCGGAATTTCAGATATGAATAGAATTCATATTATTGCAATTAAACGTGAAGCAGTTGTTCAAAAACCAGCTGCACCAGCGGAAACACCTGCAAAAACTGAAGAACCTGCAAAACAAGAAGAAACAACTTCTGAAAAAAAAGAAACAACTGAAGAATAAAAACAACCCTTCCCTAAAATTTTAGAGAAGGGTTTATTTTTGCAAAAAAAAACACTTGAAAAACAAGTGTCTTTTTTTTATCTAATACTTTTAGCTGTGTTGATGAGACCCAAAAATAATGGATGTGGTCTGTTTGGTCTAGACTTATTTTCTGGTTCAAAAATAACACCAACAAAATATGGATGCGACTTAAGTTCAACAATTTCCACAAGTTTGCTTTCTGGGTTCATACCTGCAAAAAGCATATCTGCATTTGCATATTTATCATAATAAGCGGTATTGAATTCATAGCTATGGCGATGACGTTCAGAAACAATTTCTTTACCATAAAGTTTAGCTGCTTTAGATGATGGGTCTAACACACACTTGCAAGCACCAATTCTTGTGGTAACACCGTTATTAAGAATCTTCTTTTGCTCTTTCATAACATCAATAACAGGATATTCAGTGTCTGGGTCAATTTCAGTTGTATTTGCACCTGAAAGACGAAGTACATTTCTACCAAATTCAACAATTGCAAGTTGCATACCAAAACCAATTCCAAGATAAGGAATCTTACTTTCTCTAGCATAACGAATTGCTTCAATCATACCCTTAAAGCCACGACTTCCCCAACCTGCAGGAACAATAATTGCCTTTGCACCTTTAAGGAATTTTTCAGCACCAACTTCTTCAATGTCTTCAGCATCAATAATATCAATTTTTGCTTTAACTTGATTATAAGTGCAAGCGTGATGAATTGCTTCTTCAACTGAAAGATAAGCATCAGCAACTTTTGTATATTTTCCAACAATACAAACTCTAATTTCTGGATTTTTAGCTTTGAAGTTATTAACCATCAAACTCCAAGAATTAAGGTCTGATTTAGGGAAACTCATACCAAATTTCTTTAAAATAACATTATCAAGCCCTTCTTTTTGAAGAGTAATTGGAATTTCATAAACTGTTTCAGCATCTGCATTTTGAATAACGTATTCAGGTCCTTTAAGGAAACATCTTCTTGCGATAAGGGTTTTTACATCATTATTCATAACAGCTTCTTTTGAAGTTCTGCAAACAATTGCATCTGGCGAAATACCAAAAGAATTTAATCTTTGAATTGAAGATTGAACTGTTTCAAATTTTGTTTCACCTGTTGCACCAATAAAAGGAAGCAAATCAACGTGAAGCAAGAACACATTTTCTTCACCAATTTCGCTTTGAAGTTGACGAATTGCGTGAAGATAAATACCTGTTTCATAATCACTAACAATTCCACCAATTTCAACAATAACAATATCAGCATCATCACCTGAAAGTGCAAGCATACAATCTTTAACTTCTGTTGTGATATGAGGAATAGTTTGAACAGTTGCACCGCCATACTTACCCATTCTTTCTTTATTGATAACAGAAGAATAAATTCTACCACTTGTGATGTTATTTGCTCTGCCAAGATTGATATCTAAAAATCTTTCATAGTGACCGATATCAAGGTCAGTTTCTGCACCATCATCAGTAATAAACACTTCACCATGTTGATAAGGACTCATTGTTCCTGGGTCAACATTCAAATATGGGTCAAATTTTTGCATGGTAACTTTAACTCCTCTATTTTTGAGAAGTCTTCCAAGACTGCCTGCGGTTGTTCCTTTTCCTAAACTTGAAACAACTCCACCTGTTAATATCACGAATTTGCTCATAGCACTCTCCATAATAACTTATAATACACTTTAATTATATTTATTTTGTATTTAGAGGTCAAATAAATTTCATTTTAAAACTATTTTTTAATGATTTTTTAATAATTTTTTGAATTAAAAAAGACAGGCTATTCCTAACCCATCTAAATTAATTATTTCAAAAGTTGACGTGCCATATAAACACCCATCGCAGAAGCCATCATAAGACCACGTGTCCAACCACTTGCATCTCCAAGACAGTATAAATTTTTAACATTTGTGTTAAGATTTTCATCCATTTTAACACGATTGCTATAAAATTTAACTTCTGGAGCATAAAGGAGTGTTTCATTACTTGCAAATCCAGGAACAACAGTGTCCATTTGCTCAATGAAATTTAAAATATTTGTCATTGTTCTATAAGGAATTGCAGCTGTGATATCACCAGCAACCGCATCAGTAAGTGTTGGTTTTAAGTTAGTTTGAGCAAGTTCTTTTTGCCAAGTTCTCTTTCCTGCTTTAATGTCACCAAGTCTTTGAACAAGAATGTGTCCATCACCAAGCATATTAACCATCTCACTCACCTTTTGAGCATATGTGATAGGGTCATCAAATGGATAAGTAAATCTATGAGAGCACAAAATTGCAAGGTTTGTGTTGTTAGATTTTAAATCTTTATAACTGTGACCGTTAACCACCGCCAAATTGTTGTCATAGTTTTCTTGTGCTACAAATCCACCTGGATTTTGACAGAATGTTCTAACTTTGTTATAGAATGGCTTTGGATAGCCAATAAGTTTAGATTCATAAAGAGCTCTGTTAACCTTTTCCATAACTTCATTTCTAACTTCAACACGAACACCAATATCAACAACACCAGCTTCTCTGCCAATTCCGTGAAGCCTACACATTTCATCAAGCCAATCAGCACCTTTTCTTCCTGTTGCAATAACAACAATATCAGCAAACATTTCTTTTCCGTTAACAACCACACCCTTGCATTCACCATTTTCAACAATAACATCAGTGCAAGTTTGGTCTGCTAAAATTTTAACACCTTTTTCTAAAAGGAATTTTTCAATAGAATAATAAAGTTCGTGTGCTTTTTCAGTTCCAAGATGGCGAATAGGACAATCCACAAGTTTAAGTCCGGCAATTGTGGCATTTTTTCTAATTTCACGAATTTCTTCAGTTTCTTCTGCACCTTCAACATGAGTGTCAGCACCAAACTCAAGATAAATTCTATCAGTATAATCAATATATTCTTGTGCTAAATCTTCACCAATAAGAGATGGTAAATCTCCACCAACATCTCTATTTAAAGACAATTTTCCATCAGAAAACGCACCTGCACCACTAAACCCTGAAGTAATTTGACAATATGGCTTACAGTGAACGCAATCCTTTGTTTTTGATTTAGGACAACTTCTTTTTTCAATTAAATGACCTTGCTCAATAATTGTAATATCATCTGTTGAACCTTTTTTAATAAGCTCAAGCGCTGTAAAAATTCCAGCTGGTCCAGCACCCACAATTAAAATTTTTCTCATAAATTCTCCTTTATAATTTAAATTATTTATTTTTTAAAGTTCAATATTGCTTGTTGGAACAAGTGTTTTTGGGTCTGCAATACTTTTACCCTCAATAAAACTAAAATAACCAGCAGAAGCTATCATTGCCGCATTATCTGTGCAAAGTTTAAGCGGAGGATAATAAACCTTTGCATTAATACTTTCAGCCATTTTATCCATTTCACTTCGAAGATATGTGTTTGCAGAAACACCACCGGCTAAAATAATTTTATCATATCCAAATTTTTCAAGTGCAACCTTACATTTGCTAACAACCTGTACCACAGCTTCTGCTTGAAAACTTGCACAAATATCAGGAACTGAAATTTCTTCACCTCTTTGTTTGTTATTGTGAATAAAATTAATAACTGCAGTTTTAAGACCACTATATGAAAAATTAAAATCTTTAATTTTTTCTTTATCCATATTAGTAAATTTATATTTCACTTCACCACTTTCTGCTTGTTTTTGAACATTAGGTCCACCAGGATATTCAAGCCCACATTCACGAGCAACTTTATCAAATGCTTCACCAATTGCATCATCAGTTGTTGTTCCAATAAGTCTGCGATTTGTAAAACTTTCCATTTCAACAAGTGCAGTATGTCCACCAGAAACAATCAAACAAGCAAATGGTGGTTTTAACTCACTATATGCAATATAATTTGCTGCAATATGCCCCTCAATATGATTCACTGCAATAAGTGGCTTTCCTGTCATATAAGCAAGTGCTTTTGCAAAATTAACACCCACAATAAGAGCCCCAAGAAGTCCTGCACCATAAGTCACAGCAATAGCATCAATGTCATCAATCGAAACACCTGCCTGCAATAATGCTTCTTTATAAACCGTATCAATGTTCATAACGTGATTACGTGAAGCAATTTCGGGAACAACTCCGCCATAAAGTTTATGTATGTCAATTTGAGTATTAGTTACCATAGAAAGCACTTCTCTGCCATTTTTAACAACCGCAACTGAAGTTTCATCACAACTAGACTCAATTCCAAGTATTAAAATATCTTTTTTTTCCATTTTTATCCTATTTTTTATTTATTTTTTCTTATTATTGAAATCAAATTAACCAATCTAACAATGCAGTCAATAGTAACACCGACTCCAAAAAGTCCAAATGTGCAAAAATAAACAAGTCCGCTAATATATTTTCTTTCAATAAATCTATGCACACCTAAATACCCCACAAATAAACAAATCAAAAAACTTATAAGTGCACTTTTAATCATATTATCTTGATACTCATATCTTTCTGTTTGTCTTTGAGCTTCAGTTAATTCTTGAATAACGCCTTTCAATTCTTGAATTTCTTCATCTTGACTTTTATCTCTAGCATTATCAGTCAAGACTTCTTCTTTGTAACCACAATACTTACATTTATAAGTTGTTTCATCAACTTTATCGTAACTTGTTGCACCACAATTTTTACATTTGAATTTATAAACTTTCATAAATCTTTCCTTTGTTTGAATTTTATGCATAATTATTTTTTATTATTTGCACAAATAATTAATCAACTTTTTTATCGAATTTAAGTTTCTCAATAATAAAGTCTTGAATATCACCATCAAGCACAGCTGATGTGTCACCTATTTCAAAATTTGTTCTATGGTCTTTAACCATATTATAAGGACACAAAACATAAGACCTGATTTGACTTCCCCATTCAATTTTTCGTTGACTGCCAATTTTTTTGAGACGCTCTTCTTCCTTTTCTTTTTCAGCCTTTTCCGCAAGTTTTGCATAAAGCATCTTCATTGCAGTTTCTTTATTTTGGGTCTGACTACGCTCATTTTGACACGCAACAATTATTCCGGTTGGAATGTGTGTGATTCTAACAGCACTTTCAGTTTTATTGATATGCTGACCACCAGCACCACCACTTCTAAAAGTATCAACTTTAATTTCATCAGGTTTAATTTCAATTTTTGTTGTATCTTCAATAATTGGTGAAACTTCCAAACTTGCAAACGAAGTATGTCTTCTTTTATTTGCATCAAATGGAGAGATTCTAACAAGTCTATGCACACCTCTTTCACACTTTAAATTTCCGTAAGCGTGCTCTCCTTCAATCAAAATACTAACTGATTTATATCCTGCCCCATCACCATATAAATAGTTTAAGATTTTTGCCGAATAGCCTTGCATTTCAGCATATCTCAAATACATTCTATGAAGCATATCTGTCCAATCTTGAGCTTCTTCACCTCCAGCTCCAGAATGGAGTTCAATTAGTGCAGAGGCGTTATCAAACTCTCCATCATAAAGAGTTTCTGTATAAAGCTTTTCAGTATCAGCTTTTGCCTTTTTAAATTCTATTTCAAACTCTTTCCATTCAGTGTCACCAGCATTTTCTTGTGATAACATTTCATATAAAACCTTAAGGTCTTCAATTTCTTTTGTAGTAAGCTCAATTTTATCAAGCACCATCATCACAGATTTTTTCTCAATACCAACCCTTTTCATCTTATCGGCATTCTTAAAAATTTCTGGGTCTTGTTCTTCTTTTTCAAGTTCTTCAAGTTTTTTCTTAAGCCCATTCGAGTCAAAGACAGTGCACTGTTTGAGCTTGCATTTCGCTTAAATTTTTAAGTTCTTCAAAATCAAACATAAAATTCTCCTAACACAAATATTATATATGCAAACATCACAAAAATCAATCACAATTACGCAAAAAAAATAGCAGGCTTAAAGCCTACTATTTAAATTTTGTTTGAAAGTCTATATCCAATAAAACTTCCATCTTCAAAAGTATATTTAACTGCATAGCCCAAATCTTCATAAGTGCAAACTTCACTAGTAACCTTTTCATTTTCAAACATATCAGCATTTTCAATAGCAATCTTTTCAAAATTGCCGGTTACTTCAAATTTCTCAATCACTTTTGCAAGTTGAGCAATTGTTGAAGCATCACTGTTACCCATTTTAAGTTTAGACTCAATAAGTTTGAGCTTCATATAAACATAAGTTGGAATTTTTCTATTGTTTTCAATAATTTCTTCAGGAATTTTAACACCATCTTGAATCTTTGTTTCATAGAATAAATTATTATATTTTATAGTATTTTCATAATCAAAGAAATGTGAAGCAAACTCCATTTTAACACGCTTTAAAGCATCTGAACTTTTAAGACCTTTAAGCTCTAAAGTTTTTGTATTTCTAATGTATCTTGTATTTAAAAACTTATCAAGTGTTGCTGAAATAAACAAATCTTCTCTAGATTTTAAATAAACAATTGATTCTTTTGAAAGTGCTTTAATTGAAATTCCAAAAGGATTAACTTTTTTTCCTTTTGAATTAACTGAATAATTATAAGTAAATTCTGAAACATCTGCCATTCGTTTAATAAATTCGAAACGAACTTCATTATTGTAATAAAGCCAATCTTTTTCACAAATTTCCGCATAAACCTTTTCAAAATCACGATTAGCATTATCAGGATTTGTTATTCCACCAATAATCTCAATAATTTCTTTAATTTCTTGTTCTTGTGTAGCAAATAAATTTTCAAGGTCAAGTTTCATATTATATGAAAGCATTTTATATTCACTAGCTTTTTCAATAATTTCATCAAAAGATATTGTTTTTACATATTTTTTTAATTCTTCAAAAAAGTTCGAATTATATTCATATTTTTCAGAATTAATTTTATTTGCTTTTTCAAATATACTAACGTATTCAAGTTCAGCATCATCTTTTTTCTTTTTTCTAGCTTGAATTTCATAACTCAAACCATTCGATTTTGTTTGATTCTTTTTTGCTGTATGCTTTAAAAGCCCAAATAATGCAAATCCAACAGCAAGCACACTTATTGACCAAATTGTTGCCTGATTAAAAGTAAACTTGCCCATAAAATGGAAAGTAAACCCAAGCATTGCAACCATAACAGTCATCACCAATAACACAATCGAAAAACCTTCACAAAGTCTAGCAGTAACCAAATGTTTTGCGTGAAGCCTTGTTTCTTTTTCAAACTCTTTTTTTGCCTCATCAAATTTTTCTTTTGTTTGTTTAAGTTCCGCATTAACCGACACCGCAAGTTCCAAGCTGGCATTTTTATAAACATCAAACTCACTTACTAAAACTTCTTTTTGTGGAAGCTCACCATCTTCAGAATAACTCGCAATCGTATAATAAAGAACCTTCAAATAATTAAGTGAAAGTTTAATTGATTCAAATCCAAGTTCACTTGCATAATCTCTAAACAAAAGACAAATTCCCTCTAAATAATAAGTTCCCTTTTTATAGCAGAATGAAGGAAGTTTTGACACATTTGTTTCCATAAGATTTTTATATGCATCATAAAAAGCAAGCATATCTTTATAAAAGACTGCATTCTTTACAAAACTGCCACTTGCAATAACCTCTTTATCATTTTTATTAATTAAATGAGCCATCTCTCACCTCAATTTAATTTTATCATAATATGAAAAATTCTCAAACAATTTAACAACTATTTTTCATTTTAAATAAATCAACCATCAACTCGATTTTATATAATTTTAA
This sequence comes from Clostridia bacterium, assembly GCA_045650505.1. Lineage (GTDB taxonomy): Bacteria > Bacillota > Clostridia > Christensenellales > UBA1242 > RGIG1681. The sequence goes on from JAZRRE010000032.1 coordinate 19,554, forward strand.
TTATTTTTATGCATAATATTTTATCTTTAAAATGAATGATATTTTCTTTTTTATTCAATAAATTATCTTTTTTCTTATTTTACTTCAAAATACTTTGCTATAAATTTTGATAATTTATAAAACAATAAACTATAATAACTATGCATAAAAAAGGTCAAGACATTGCCCTGCCTTGACCCATTCATCATTTGTGCCTTACCATTTTGTCTTTTGTAAGTTTTCATTTGTATGCCATTTTATCTTTTGTAAGTTTTCATTTGTTAATCATAAATTTTTCTTTTGTATAACTTCATTATACATAAATTTTTTACGCTGTAAATAAACCTCTTAAAAATAGACATAAAAAAACAAAAGTAGTCAAAATTTTTATTTTTATTTATAATTTTTATTGAAATTTTAAATCATTTAATTTAAAATAAAATTATGGAAGTTGGAATTGACATCGAACAAAATGAAAGATTTAAAACCGTTTCAGAATCTTTTTTGAAACGCGCTTTTACCCCTGCAGAAATTGCTTATGCTCAAAAGTTTAAAAACTCTTATGAGCAATATTGTGCATTTTGGTGCGTTAAAGAAGCTGTGGTCAAAGCTTTTTCAAACCGCAAACTTTGCTTTCAAGAAATTCAAATAACGGCAACTGAAGAAGGTCGCCCATACATAATTTTAAATGACACAATAAAACACGAACTTAAAAAAGCAAATGCAAAAGAAATCAAAATATCAATATCTCATTCAAAAAAATATTCTACTGCAATTTGTATAATAAACTAAATAAATTTAAAAAATATACATTTTAAACAAATTTTGGTAATAAAATAAAAACACTGAAATCTTCAGTGTTTTTTTATTTTTTTATTTTTCAATATATTTTAAATAAGCATCATAAATTGCTTTTCCGGTTTCTTCGATTGAAAGATTTGTATTATCAATAACTAAATCATAGTTTGATTTATCTTTGTTATCAAAACCATAAATTGACATATATCTTTTATTTTCAAGTTCCCATCTTTCATCAAGTGCAGCAATTGCATCTTCTGGTGAAAGGTCAACTTTTTCTGTGCTTCTTCCAGAATTAATCAATCTTCTTGCTTGTTCTTGAGGCTCAACATCAACGAACACTTTAAAAGATTTTGGAACAAAATGCCAAGCAGTTCTGCTATCAAAAATCATTTTCTTGCCTTCATTTTCAGTTCCAACCTTAACAATTTCATCATCAACCATATGGTCAATTGATGTATCGTTTAAACGATTAAGCTCTAAAACATCAACACCTCTTTCGGTTGCAATTTTTCTAAAAATATCTCCAGCACTAAATTTTTCAAAACCATATTTTTCAACTAAATATGCTGTCACAGCACCCTTTCCTGAACAAGGTTTTCCTGTTATTGTAATAATCATTTTTACTTCTCCTTGGTTAGACTTTTTAATTCTTTTAAATAATCTTCAAATAAATTAAATGCAATTTCATAAGTATCATTAGAAAGTATATCAACTTCAGCAATTTTAAGTGAAGACACAGGGTCAATCGACCCACCTAAACTTAAAAACTTTTTATATTTCTTTAAATATTCACCATTCTTATCGTTCATAATCTTTTGAGCCACAACTGAAGCTGAAACAAAACCTGTAGAATATTTATAAAGATAATAATCTCTAAATATGTGATGCTTTCTACTCCAATTATAAACATATTCATCAGTAAGAACAACTTTATTTGCAAAATATTTTTTGTTTAACTCTAAATATTTATTATTAAGTTCTTGAGCTGTGAGAGAAACTCCTTTTTGAAGTTCATCGTGAACAAAAAGCTCAAACTCCGCAAGAAGCGATGCATCAAAAACATTCAAATAAAACACCTGTAAAAATTCTGAAATTATTTGAATCTTTTTTAACCTATCCTTTTCATTATGAAGCCTATAGTTTATATATAAAATTTCATTTGTAAGTGAAGCCACTTCTGCCACAAAAATTGTATATTGTGCCTTTGAATAAGGCTGTGTGCTTTCTGAATAATAAGAATGCATTGCGTGACCAAATTCGTGAGCAATAGCAGAAGCCCAGCTTTCCGTGCCATCAAAATTCAAAAGGATATAAGGATGCGAACCAAAAGCACTGATTGTGTAACCACCACTTGCCTTTTTATCCCTTGGAAGTGCATCAATCCAACCTTCACTTACAGCTTTTTCAAACACTTCAACATAATCCTTTCCAAGCGGTTCAAATGAATTTTTCACATTATTTACCGCTTCTTCATAAGAAATTGTCTCTTTTTTATCTGAAAAACCCGCAGAAATATCACACGAATAAAAAGTATCAAGATTTAAGAAATCTTTTTTTACTTCAAAGTATTCTTGAAGCAAATTAGCTTTTTTGCTAACATTTTCAATATTTTTATTAATTATATCTTTGCTAACTTCTTCACGATATGTGTACATATCAAGTGCAGATTCAAACCCCTTCTCTTTAGCCACAAAATTAATATATTTAACGTGTGATAAATAAAGCATTGCATAAGTTATGTTAAGTTTTCCATACTCTGACAAAAATGCCTTCATAACACGTTTTCTAATTTCTTGTGAAGGTGATTTCAAAAAGCTGGCATAAGTTCCATTTGACAGCTTAATTTCTTCTCCATTTTCATTGATAAATGAACCGTGTTCCATCTCAACATCTGAAAGGTTTGAATATATATCATCTTGAGCTTGAAATCCAGAAAGTGAAGCCATCAACACTTCTCTGTCTTCAGAAAGTGTATGTTCTTTGTTTCTTAAAATGTAATCTATAACTCTATCAAAATCTGCAAAATCTTTATCATTTTTAAGTTCATTTAAAAATTCATTTGAAAGACTTGAAAGTTCTGTTTTTGCAAAAGCCAATCTTTCATTAATCTTTGAAAAGAAGTCAGAAATTATTTGATAATTCTTTAAATTTTCTTGATTTTTGCCATCATCATCAAGCTTACATTTTGCATAAACTGCCAATTTTTCTAAAATTACAGAAATTTCATCATCAGCTTTGAAATAATTTAAAAGTATTTTTTTATCATTTTTTTTGAGATTATTTTTGAATTTTTCAAGATTTTTTAACATTTTTTTTGCATTTTCAAAGTCACTTAAAAAATCATTATTTAATAGGTATAAATGCGACAAATCCCAATTTGTATTAATCATATTTTCTCCTTTTTATTAGTATATAACACACTATCAAAAAAAGTCAAAAATAAAAAGATAGAATTTAAATTCTATCTTTTTATTTCTATCTTCTCATTGTTTCATCTTCAGAAAAGAGTCTTCTTCTCCTAATGCAAAGTTGAATCAAAAGCCAAAGCCCACAAAGACCAACTAAAGCATAAAGAATTCGAACAAACACACCTGTTCCGAAAATCCATGCAAGCAAATTCCAAGAGAACACACCAACCAAGAACCAGTTAAATGAACCAAGGATAAGCACGCAAAGTGTAATAATGTTTGCAATAATCATACTTTTATCTCCTTTTACAAATAGTATTAGCAGAAAAGCAAAAATTATGCATAAAAAAAGTATAACAAAAAGTTATACTTTAAATATTTCCAACATAGATTGTGTTTAAAACCAAGAATGCAACGCAAAGAACTAAAATTAAAATAGCATCAATGATTGTAAGTATTTTAATTTTACCTTGAAGTGTTGCACCTTTATTTCTATTATAGAATGTATTAGATTGACCTGTGATAGCAGAAGCACCATTTGTATTGCTCTTTTGCATAACAGTCAAAATAATCATAACAACTGCAAGAAGCGCGAGAACGCCAACAATAACAGCCTTTACAACAGGAAATGTACGAACAATCCAATCTGCAGTTGCAGCATTTTCATCTGCTTTACACATAAATTTACTAAAATTTAAAAACATAAGTTCCTCCAAACACAAGGATTATAACACATAACTTTTAAAATTTCAAGTTATTTATAAAATATAAATAACAGAATAATTATAATTACGATTATAACAAAGAGAAAAATCAAAAATTTTCTCATAATTGGCTTTTTAGGCACAAACCTACCTTTGATTGTTGTGTCAATAATCAAGAAAAACAAAAAGCCTGCAAAGAGCGCGAGTCCAATATAAGTTAAACTCTTCTCTTCAGCATTTTGTGCAAGTAATAAAGCTAGCGTTGAAATATAAGAAATCATAAATTACCCTTTATTATCTACTTTTTGCAATAGCGGCAAAGCTTTCAGCTTTAAGACAAGCCCCACCAATAAGAACCCCGCCAACATCTTGAAGTGCTAAAATTTCTGCACTATTTTCTGGTTTAACGCTTCCACCATAAAGAATTGGAAGGTCAACATTAAATTTTTCAGCAAGTGCACTCTTAATGTATGCGTGAACTTTCTCAATATCCTCAATTGTTGCAACTTTACCTGTTCCAATAGCCCAAACAGGTTCATAAGCAACAATAACATTTGAAAAATCTTCAATGCCTGCAAGACCTTCAACAATTTGTTTTTCCAAAACAGATTCAAACTCATCTTTTTGTTCTAATGTTTCACCGATGCAGAACACAACTTTGAGTCCACCAGCAAGAGCTGCTGCAACTTTTTTAGAAATAAGTTCATTTGTTTCGCCAAAAATTTGGCGACGTTCACTATGTCCAATAATAACATAGCTTGCACCTGCATTTTTAAGCATATTAACTGAAATTTCACCGGTGTAAGCACCTTTTTCAGCAAAGTAGCAATTTTCTGCACCTGTTTCAATGATACCAGCTGCTGTGTCAGCAAAGGTTTTAACCATTACATAAGGCACACAAGCAACAACATTGTTCTTATTTTCAAGATTTTCTTTTAAATAATCAACATATGGCTCAATATCTGAAAAATCATTGTTCATTTTCCAGTTAGCAATAATATATTTATCCATAAAATCTCCTAATTATTTTGTTTTTGATTTAGATTTTACTGTTGGTTTTTTAGCTGCTGGCTTCTTTTCAGCAACACTTGCAAGAGTTTTCTTATCTTTTTCAGCAAAATCAGATTTCTTTTCAGCTTTTTTAACAGCATCTTTATCTTCAAGCATAGCAACACCAGGAAGAGTTGCACCTTCTAAAAATTTAAGAGTTGCACCACCACCGGTTGAAAGATGTGAAACTTTGTTTGCATAGCCAAGTTCTTGAATAGCAGCAACACTGTCTCCACCACCAACAATTGAAACTGCACCACTCTTTGCAACAGCTTTAGCAACTGCAAGTGTACCCTTTCTAAACTTCTTGAATTCAAAAACACCCATAGGGCCATTCCAGATAACTGTTTTTGCTTTAGCAATTTCTTTAGCAAAGAGTTTTCTTGTCTTTTTGCCAATATCAAGTGCTTGATAATTGCTTCCAATGTTTTCAACATCAAAATTCTTGCATTTAGCCTTTGGAGAGAATTCGCTTCCACCCATAACATCAATTGGAAGAACTAAATTAACGTTTAAGCTTTCAGCTTTTTCCATAATTTCTTTAGCAACATCAATTTTATCTTCTTCATATTTAGAGAATCCAATGTTATAACCTTTAGCAACAAGGAATGTGTTTGCCATAGCACCACCGATTAAGAGGGTGTTAGCTTTTGTCATAAGTTTTAAAATAACATTGATTTTATCTGAAACTTTTGCACCACCAAGAATAACAACAAGTGGTTTTTCAGCGTTTTCAACAGCACTAGAAAGAGCAACAACTTCACTATCCATCAAAAATCCAGCAACTGCTGGAATGTGTTTAGCAATACCAGCGGTTGATGCGTGAGCTCTGTGAGCTGTTCCAAATGCATCATTAACAAAAACATCAGCAAGGCTTGCAAGTTCTTTTGCAAACACTTCATTATTTTCTTCTTCTTCATTATGGAAACGAACATTTTCTAAAAGAACAATTTCGCCTTCTTTCATTTCATTTGTAAGAGTTTTAGCACTTGTGCCAATAACATCTTTAGCCATTTTAACAGGCATATTCATAAGTTCTGCAAGTCTATCTGCAATTGGAGCAAGAGAGTATTTATCGTTAAATACACCCTTTGGTCTTCCAAGGTGTGAACATAAAATAACTTTAGCATTTTGCTTAACCAAATAGTTAATTGTTGGGAGCGCAGCTCTAATTCTTGTATCATCAGTAATTTTGCCATTTTCATCTTGTGGCACGTTAAAATCTACTCTGACAAAAACTCTTTTGCCAGCAACATCAATATCTTTAAAAGTTTTCTTTTTCATAAAAGTTCCTCTTTGTATAAAATTCTATATGTGCAGTATTTTCTACACATTACAATTATATTAAAAAAAAATATAAGTTGTCAAATAATAACAACCTATATTTTAATCAATTTAACCAAATATTTTGCATAAATACGCCAAAATATCTGCATATTTATCAATTTTAAGAATTTCTACAAGTGCTTTTGAATTTTTGTATTCACCTTTCAAATATTGCGCAATATGTGAGCGCATATAAAGCACTACATATCGCTCCGGATAAAACTTGAGCATTGTTTCATAATGCCATTTTATTTGAGCAAATTTATCTTCTTTAAGTATCTTATTTTGAGCAATTTCTTTAAAGATTTCAGGACGACCAAGCGATGCCCTTCCAATCATAATACCATCAGCTTTTGTTATTTCCATAATTTTATCATAATCTTCTCTATTTCTACAATCACCATTTGCAAAAACAGGAATTGAAACCGATTCTTTGACCTTTCGAATTATCTCATAATTTACTTCACCAGAATACCCTTGTTTTGTTGTTCTGCCATGAACAGTAATTGCAGCAGCACCCGCATCTTCACACATTTTAGCAAAATCAACAGCCACAATCTCATCATCATAAAAACCTATTCTAAATTTAACTGTTATTGGTTTATCTGTTGCTTTCACGCAAGCTTCAATAATTTTTCTTGCAAGGTTAATATCTTTTAAAAGTGCCGAACCATCACCATTAGAAATAATTTTAGGCGCGGGACACCCCATATTTATATCAATAATGTCAAATTTTTGAAGCAGTGGATTTCTGCACGCATCTGCCATAATCTCTGGTTCATGACCAAAAATTTGAGCTGCTTTAGGATTTTCATTTTCAAGAGTAAATAAAAGTTCTTCTGTTTTTTTATTGTTATATGAAAGTGCTTTAGCACTCACCATTTCAGTAATTGTAAGCCCTGCCCCAAAACCACTGCAAAGCGAACGAAAAGCAAGGTCTGTAAAACCTGCCATCGGTGCTAAAATAAGATTAGACTTCAATTCAACATTTTTAATTTTTATTGTATTCATACAACCATTTTAGCAAAAATAGATAAATTTATCAATAATTATATTTATTTATAAGTTTTTTCTTCTAAATCATACTTTGTTTTATCATACATAAAAAACACATAATATGTAATTAAAAACACTGCTATTGCCACACTTCCTGAAACAATCATTGAAGCAAATTCACTCATCACAAGCAAACATAAAAAGTTTGAAATAAATGCAAAAAGACAAATAAAACACTCTTGAATTGAAATATAAAACATTGATATTTTAAACTCTATACCTGTAAATTCTTTCACTTTTTTATAATTTAATATAAACACTGTTAAATAACACGCTGCACCAGATATTATTGTTCCAAATATATTTATTTTTCGAACCGGAATAAAGGCTAAATCAAACACAATTTTTATTGCACAACCAATAAGTAACGACTTAACGGGAATTTTTGATTTTCCAAGTCCTTGAAGAATGCTAGCGGTAACTTGAACAAGTGATAAAAATATAATATTAAAACTACCTAAAAATAACAGTTTTGTTGATATTAAAATCTCATTTTCATCAAACGTTGAACCATATAAAAAATTCAAAATTTGTCTTCCGAAAATTATAAAACATATCGCGCAGGCAAAAGAAATGCAAAGTGCCATTTGCATTGATTTTTCTGCATAATTTTTTATTTTTTCTTGGTTATTTTCTGCACTGAATTTGCTAATATTTGGAAGTATAACCATTGCAATTGACACAGCAATAATTACAGGAATATTAATAAGTGGTTCAACAACTCCTGACTGAAGCCCCAGTAGTGTTGTTGCACTTTTATTCGAAAATCCTGTAACCATTAGAAGATTAATTGCAAGCAAACTATCAACCATTGATGTTAGCGGTGCAATCAAACTACCAAGTGTCACAGGCACAGCTAGATTCATTATTTGTTTTGATAAATATTTAAAACTCTCATCATTTTTCATTTCATTTTTAAGTTTTCTACCCTTAAAAAACAAATAACAAACCCATAAAAATATAGATGCAACAAACTCACTGGCTGACACTCCAAGAAGTGCTCCAAGCACCGCAAACTCAATGCCAAATTCCAAAAATCTGCCCGCAAGCATCAACCCCATAACCATTTTGATTATATTTTCAATAAGTGATGATATTGCCGTTGGAAACATCAATAAATTGCCCTGAAAATAACCTCTAAACGCCGATAACACACCAACAAATAAAATTGCTGGAGCAATTCCATAATAACAAATAAAAAGACTTTGATTTCCCTGAACATTTGATATCAACTTTGCAGTAAAAATAACAATTATTGCACCTAAAAGTGAAGCAATTGTTAAAAACAAAATTGAAATTTTAAATATCTTTTTTGAACTAGAATAATTATGTCTTGAATTGTTTTCAGCAACTAACTTTGAAATTGCAACCGGCAATCCTGATGTTGAAATTGTTAAAATTAAGCAATATATAGGAAACACAAGTTGATACATTCCCATTCCAACCGGTCCCAAAATTTTAGCAAGTGGAATGCGATAAACCGCACCAAACACCTTACCTATTAAATTGCACACAATGAGCAATATTGCACCTTTTAATAAAGCATTCTTTTTCATACTTTTATTATGTGTTTTTATAAAAAAAACATTCAAAAAAAGCAAGACTTTGCTTGCTTTAAATCATTTTAAATTCAACCGTAAAAGTAATTTTTGAACCCACCAATTCCTCACCTGAAAGTGAACCTAGCCAAAACAAAAATACCAATTCTCTTGCCTCATAATTTTCACTTATTTCAGCAACAACAATTTCTTCAGTTTCAAAACTCTTTGTACTATCATTAACATCTTTAATTGCAACAAAGATATTTTCTCTTTCACTATTTGCTTTTTCAGCATCTTTTTTATTGTCTATTTTTATATTATTTATCACAATTTTATATGGCACACTAGATTTAACATAAATGGTTTCATAATATCCTTCACTTGTTCCCTCATCAGTTATTGTTGATGGGATTTTTGTTTCAGCATCAAGTTCTCCCGTTGCAGGTTTTAACCCAAGTTCCATATCTGAAAGTTTAAGTTTTGAAGTTTGCTTTGTATATTCTTCATCTTCAAAAATAGAAATTCCTGATGCTGAAACAACTTTAATTTCTTCAAATTTAATCTTTTTATCAATATAAACAAAACTTGAAAAACACGCACCAATAACTGCAAATACCAATGCCAAAAATAAAACTAAAATACTAGCTGAAACAGATTTTTTACTCATAAAACACCTCAATTAAACTATTGACAATAAAATAAATTCTATTCAATAATTTTAATTGAACTGTAAATTTTGAACACAAAAAAAACAGGCTTATGCCTGTTTTAATTTTTATTGTTTTTTATATGCTTTTCCATACTTCCAAACAAGAATTGATGAAACAAGAATAAGCACTGCAATTCCTGCAAACATAGCAAGTGCAACTGTACTAAATTTTGTTACAAATAAGCAAACAACACCAACTACAAGAAGTAATAAATCAACAATTAAAGTGATAACTAATGCTTTTTTAGAGATTTCCATAGTTTACCTTCCTTTCCTTTAGTAATGTTAGTATAACACACAAATTATCAAATTTCCATACTTTTTATAAATTATTTTCGATTTTTAAGAAGAAAAATAGTTCTTCCTGCATCTAAATTAATCTTTTCTTGGATTTCATCACTAGAAAACTCTTTTCTAACCAAATTTTTAATAATTGTTCCACCGTGATAACCGTGAATAACCACTAAACATTTAATATCAAAATCCGCTGAATTGATTGCATAAATTAAATTTACTTTTGCATCTTCTTTTGTCATATTGTGAAGGTCAACAACTTTATATTTTCCATAATAAAACTCAAGAAACTCATCAGGAACCATTACTAATCATCTCCCCCTTCTGGAGCAGGAATGATTGGAACTATTGATGTGAGTGAATCGAAATCAATATCAATTCCACCAAAATCAACAATATTTCCATTTGCATCACATATTTCATTGTTATATCTTGTTCTATCATCCCAATAAGTAAATTCAAATGTTTTTGTGTTTCCATTATAGCCATAAAAATCTTCTACATTTTCAGCAGTAAATTCTTTAAATTCAAACACAAAATCACTATCAAAATCAATGAAGTCATCAACAGAAATGTTGAGATTAAAGATATTTGAACCTAATGCATTGTAATAATCTTTTGTAACTTTAAGTGTATAATATTCTTTATTTTGAGAAAGTGTTATACAACTATTATCACAAGTAATTGTGTAAGGATTGCCATTTTCTTCAGACATTGGATTTAAATAAACAATATCGCCATTTGTATAAACTTTTCTAAATTTAATATAAATTTCAGAAACTTTGTTTGTGAAGAATGTTTTGTAAGTTGACCTTTCTTCATTCAAAGCAAGGTATTGTTCTGCTTTTTGATAAGATAAGAAATCTTCAATATTGTTATAAATGTATTCTTCTGTTGCTCTGCTGAAATCTAATGTATCCATAAACACATAACTATCATCAAAGTCTGGAGTTGAACTCATAACAATTTGTAAAAATTCAGGAGTATCAGCAATAACACGAACATCAACGTGATAAGCCTTTGAAGGTTTCAAATCACCCTCTTCAGAATAATAATATGATTGAACGGTAATTGATTTATTTTTCTTAAGTTCTTGATTTGCAACAAGTGTTGCACTAAATGATGATTTACATTTAACAATCAATTTTCTTCTTGAAGCATCGATTTCAACTTTTTCAAAAACACTTGTATCAACAGAGGTTTCATCAATTCGAAGCAAATCACCATTAACTTCAGCATCATCAGAATCGCTAAATATAGAATTTGTCACAAAATCGTATTCATATGTGAGGTCATCAGCATAAGCCACAATCTTATTTAAAAATCTATCATCTAATGAATAATCACCATAATATTTCTCATCATAAACAAAGAAATCTTCTGCTGGTTGATTGTAAACATAAAGGTCAAAACTATCAATAACTTTATCAATTGAAGCTGTAATTGTTGTAACCCCTGCAAGTTTATATTCAATATAGCATTTATTGCCAGCAAAAACAACTTCGGCAACATCTTCATTAGAAGACACAATTTTAACATTTTTTGTATCATTTGAAGTATGTGCAAAAATAGCAATTTCAAACTTATTATCTTTATTTGCAGTCATATAAACTTTTCTGTTTTTTATGCTTGTATATTGCCAATCTGGATTAATATATACGTGCGAAGATGTACCTTCTTCAGGCTCAACAATTCGAAGGTCATAAATATGGAAGGTTTTATTTTTTTGAATGATAAAATAACCGGAAAGGCCTCCGACAACACCGACAACTAAAATTGCCATAAAAATACCAACCAATTTAAGCGTTTTCTTCATAATTACCTCTAGATAATCTTATACATTATAAATATATAACAAATACAATAATTATGTCAAACAAAATGAAAAGCGAATGGATTTAAAAAATATTTTTTTATTATTTATTTTAATATTAATTTTTTAATTTTAAGCACAAAAAAAAGACACTTTTTCAGTGTCTTTTTTTATTATTAAATTACAACAAGTCCTTTATCACCATAAAGTCTCATTTGTTCAACTCTTTGAAGTTGAGAATAAATTTGACCAGATACAACAGCTTTAACATTTGAGTATGCATATCCGCATGGTTCAAAGATGAATGCTGAAGCAACAACTGTATCTGAAGGTGTTCCAATAAGTCTTACCTTTCCTGTAAGTTTAACATTGTAAACAGCTTCGTTTTCAATATCAACTTCAGTTCTTGTAAGGCTGAATTCACAAGCTTCAACATCTCTAGCGAAACCGAATGCTTCTAAAACATTTACTTGTGAAGCTACAACCACATCTGTGAATGTAACACATTTTTCTGTTGCAGTTGACCAAACTTCAACAACCACACCAGCATATACAACATCGATATCAACATTAGCATTGATTGTTACATTTGTAAGAGCTGTTTTGTTTGAAGCATCTGCTTTGATGATTGCAACAGCACCTGCCACCCAAGTGTAGTTTTCAATATTGATTGTATCACCGCTTTGAATTTTCTTTCTATCCCCAAGTTCAACTGCACCAAGTTCAACTTTAACATTTTCAATTTCAGCATCAAATGCATATCCAGCAACACCACCAACATAGATAGCTTGTTCATAGGTTGCATTCATATCAAAGTTTACAATTGTATCTGTAATTGTTGTATGATAAGCATATCCAGCAACACCACCAACAAAATAGTTTTTGCTTTCCCCTTCAACCGGAGCGCCTGTGTTAAATTCAACAGCTACTTTTGTGTTAGAGATTGTTGAACCATTTGCAACAGCCACAACACCACCAACAGCATTGTAACCTTGAACGTGGTTTTCAGCGTAAATTCCATAAGCATCAGCACTAATTACACCTTCAACTTCAACACTTACAATTGAATCTTTAGCAATTGCAGCAACAGTTGAAACTGTGATTTCATTAACTGCATTGCCATAAGTTTCAGCAAATCCAGCTGAAGAAACAAATGCATAAACATCTTCTGCAACATTTACAGAAATGCCACTAACTTTAACATCTTTAATTTCAGCGTTTTCAATTGCACCGAAGATTGCGATATGTGCGTTATATCTATTGCTATCTGCAGCACTCTTATAAGCGTAATCAACAAAGTTGTCTCTGTTTACATTGATAGAAATGTTTTTAAGTGCAAAACCTTTACCATCAATCTTACCATTAAATGCATTACCTTTATTGAATAAAGTTGCAAAGCTTGTTCCAGCAAAGTCAATGTCATCAGCAAGTTCATAGTGGCAAATTTCTTCACCATTAGCAACATCTGCGTGTCCATAGTTTCCAACATAATGATCAAATGATTCAACATCATAAATCAAATATGGAAGTTCTGCTGACCCATCTCTACCTTCATTCAAGTTAGGTGTCTTATCAGAAACACTAGTTGAAACATTAGTTGATTGATTATCATTTTGACCTTTATCGTTTGATTTAACAACACTAACAATTGTGAATGTTGCGAGCGCAACGGTCAAGATTACGCTGCAAATTAAAGATAAAAATAAATTGCGTCTTTTCATTTTTACCATCTCCCTTTATTTAGTTTATTATATTATACTCTTATCTTATATAAATGTCAATATCTTCTTAAAAAAATTATTTTAAAGTTTTGTAAATACTGAAAATATCGGCATTTACGCGGTTAAAAAAGTTCACTTTTTATAACCAACTAATTATATTATATCATAACTATCATAAAAAGTCAAGTCAGCCCGCATTTTGAAGGCTATTTTCAGTGCTCTTATTAATTATATAATGCAAAAAAATAATATATGATTCTTTATAAATAAAAAAAGATATGCATTTTCGCATATCTTTTTGTTTTTATGGAGCTGTTGGAGCAATAAAATCAATTGTAAATGTTATTCCAAGTGTCGAACCATCTGGTTTAAACAAGTTAGTCCACACTGTAACAACATATTTTCCATTATATTCACTATCAATTTTAATAATTTGAGCAACATTATCAAATGAAACATAATCATTGCTTTCTGTCAAACACTCAAAACCACCAATATTTTCAAGAAGTGTATCTAACTCACTAATAAAATAAGCTTTAAATTGAATTTCATATTCTCCATTTGCATTAGGAGTCATTTCATTCGCATCAACTTGAATAGTTGAGCCATTTTCAACAAAAGAATCAAAACCTTCAAAGAGCAAGAAACCTTCTTTTGCCATTTCAGTAACTGTTATTTTAACAGTAAATGAAAGTCCTTGTTTTTCTTTGCCACTTTCATCAAGAAGTTTAACTGTTATATTCGCCGAATCTGTATTTAATCTTTCAGAACATACAGTAAGTCTTGAATGATTAGGAACACTAACAACTGTTTCATTATCACTATAAACACTAAAATTATAATCTTTTTCAAGAAGAGGTCTAACCTCAAAAGAATTATCAGGAAGTTTAAACTTACCCATTGCGCAAATAGTATGTGAACCATACGCATTTATAACAACATCAGTTTCTGTTGCATAAACTTCCACAGGATACTCTTTAAGTCTAACAATGCATTGGTCTGTATAACCGTTCACGGTAATTTTTATTTCAACCGGTTCAAATTTCGAATGATTAACAGTAATCACACCATCTTTAAAATCAAATCTAGACCTGTTAAGTGATGAGTTTGTTTGACCTTCAACAGGAATTGTATAACTTGGTTTGTTTTCAAATGTAGAAGGATTACATTTAAAAGTAAGTTCAGTTGGAACCATTAAATCTACTTCAAAAATCGCCTTTCCTGTTTCTTCATCATAAATATCTGAAACAAACATTACAGAATTTGCAATATCAGCGGGAGTTGCACCACAAGCCACCAAAAAAGCAGATAATGGAAGCATTACCAACATCATTGCAAACACAAGTATCCTTTTCAATATTTTTTTCATTAACTTTCTCCTACTATTCAATTTCAGAAACAACAAGCATATCAGAACCTGTTGCACCGGTCATAATTCCAGCAGTTTGAATAACGATATCTCCCTTTTTCACATATTTAAACTTTTTAGCTTGTTCTCTAGCAGAAGCCAAAAGTTCATCTGTGTTATAATAAGTTTTATCTAAAAGTGGGTTCACACCCCAGAACATAGCAAGTCTATAATAAGTTTTTAAGCTTGGTGTAAGTGCAACAACTTTGCAGTTTGGTCTATATCTTGAAATGCAAGATGCAGATGTACCTGAATTTGTTGTAACCAAAATTGCTTTTGCATTAAGTGAAGACGCAAGTGTGCATGCAGCATATCCAACAGCACAAGTAATACTCTTTGTTGGTGTATTTTTTTGAAGTATGCAATTTTCTTCAATAGAATCTTCAGCTTCTGAAGCAATTTTATTCATTGTCGCAACTGATTCAACAGGATATTTTCCCGCGCTTGTTTCACCTGAAAGCATAATTGCTGATGAACCATCATAAATTGCATTAGCCACATCGGAAATTTCAGCTCTTGTTGGTCTAGGGTTAGAAACCATTGACTCAAGCATTTGTGTTGCTGTTATAGTGTATTTTCCAAGACTATTTGCAATTGCAATCATTTTCTTTTGAATTTGAGGCAATTTTTCAAATGCAATTTCAACTCCCATATCACCACGAGCAACCATAACACCATCTGATGCAGCAATGATTTTCTCCATTCTTTCAACGCCTTTTGCTGACTCAATTTTTGAAATAATGAAGGCATCTCTTTCGCCAAGTTTTTCAAGATATTTTCTAACAGTTTTAACATCATCATCGCTGTTTACAAATGAGATTGCGTAAGCATCAACACCTTGTTCAACACCAAAAGCTAAATCTTTCTTATCAATATCACCAAGATAATTCATATTGAGCTCAACACTTGGAATATTGATAGATTTATTATTAGAAAGCTCCCCACCAACAACAACACGAGTATAAATAATTTTTCCTGAAACACTTGTAACTTTAAGTTCAATAAGTCCATCATTTAAAAGAATTTTTGTTCCTGTTTTTAAAATTGAAGGAAGTTTATCGTAAGTTACAGAAACAATGCTTGAATCACCAACAACAAATTCAGTTGTAAGTGAAAAATCTTGACCTTTCTTTAAAACAACTTTTCCATCTTTAAATTGTCTAATTCTAATTTCAGGCCCTTTTGTATCAAGCATAATAGCAACAGGGGCTCCCATTTCATATCTTGCTTGTTTAACAAGATCAATTAATTCCTTATGAGATTCGTGAGTTCCGTGGCTCATATTAAAACGGGCAACATCCATACCAGCACGAATCATATCTTTAATGGTTTCAATATCACAGCAAGAAGGTCCAATGGTGCAAACAATTTTTGTTTTATTCATATATTTCTCCTATTATCAGCTTCTGTTAAATTTCTAGCTTTCCAAAAGCAAATTCTTATACATAATTATTATATTAATAAATTTAATAAAACGCAAATAAAAATAAAAGGTAAAATTACCTTTTATCTATTTTTTGAAATATTCATTAGGATTCACAAGTTTTCCAGATTTTAAGACTTCCAAATGCAAATGTATTCCCTCTGCCTTTTCAGCCAAGAAACTTGTCACTTTTCCTATTATTTGCCCTTTTTTAATGCTATCACCTTCTTTCACTTGAACATTTGAAGAAAGTCCTTTTAACACAACTGTGAGTTCATCTGAAACCTTTAAATAAACAATAGTTCCATACATCATAGTACTTTCAACTTTAGACACAATACCATCACAAACCGCTTTAATTTCTTGCCCTTCAATAGCTGAAAAATCAATTCCTTGATGTGTGCACCAAAGCTTTGTTGTTGCATCATAAACCAAAGAACTATCTGTATAATCTTTTGATACAATTGCATTATCAAATGGCTTATCAAACACAATTTGTTGAACTACCGGTTTGATTGCATCAGGATTTGGCGTAACCCCTGCACCACCCATTTCTGCACCCTTATCTTCTTCTTTTTGAATAGGCTCTCCTTCAATAACCGGCTTGTTTGTTTGAGTTATTTCTTGATTGCTTTCTTTAATTGATGCATAAGCTGAAATTGTAATCACACCCAAAATCAACACTGTGCAAAAAGTGATTGTTATAGGATAAATATTTCTTCTGAAAAAATGTTTTGCTTTTAGTAAAAAGATTCTCATAAATTCCCCCGTTACTAAAATCATTAACACTTTAAAAATTTTTATTCATAAAAAAAGAGAATTTATTTCAATTCTCTTAATTTTCTATTTTTGATAAGTCCTTTAACAATGTGTGTGCTTTCGTGAACAAATCCGTGAGCAATTATTAAATAATAAGATATAATTCTCCACGCAAGGAGTGCCCAAACAACATTATTTCCAACAATAACACCAAATAAAAAGATAAATGAAATTTCCATCATACCGGTACCACCAGGAAGCGGAATAAAGCTACTAGCCATTGCACAAATATAATATTGTGAAATGCAAATAACTAAAAATAGCATTGGTTCAATATCAATTGTTCCAGCAAATGCCTGAACAACAAAATAAGGCATTATTGCATAAGTTAAACACTCAAAAATACTCAAAACCACCATTTTTAAGAGTGTTTTTTTATTTTTCCAAATAAACCTAAATGAAACTTTATATTCAGCCACTTGATTTAAGAATTTTTGGAAAGTTTCACGATAATTTTTTACAAGTTTAAGTTTATATCCAATTCTCAAAATTCCACTAATAAATGAACGTGTAAAAAGCCCACCTGTTCCCATCAAGAAAGTGAATACAACCACTATAATTGTAATAACAAGACCAATAACCGCAAAGATTATTAAAAGTGTTAAAAGCATATCATTAAGTGGTGTTGACATAGGAATTTTTGGAACACCAAAAATAAAGAAAACTATTGTTAAAATAACACTTATAGAACTATTTATCAATAATTTAATAATAGGAATACTTGTTGATGTTCCAATAGAAACCCCATTTTGAACAAGCCTTACAATTTGCATTGGTTGACCACCCGCTGCAAATGGAGTCACGTTGTCATAATATTTTCCAACAACTGCAACATCATAAGCAAGACCCATTCTCTTTTTGCCTGTTATATCTTTGATAAGCACATAATACATAAGTGTTTGAACAAGCATAAACAAAACATAAATAACAAAACCACCTACAAGCCACCACATTTTAGCACCTTGTGCTTGTATGACTTCGGTAATATTTTTTTCACCAACATTTCCAATAAGTGATTTTACAATAGTAACAAGAAATATAAGGTTGATAAGAAGCAAACACAAATTGATAATTGTGCTTTTCCTTCTCTTTTTAGGACTTTGGTATTCCATCACCTTTTGATACTTTTGTTCAGTGTATTCTTCTGATACTTCAAGCCCTCTGCTCTTATCAAACTCTGTTTGTTCTTTAATGTCTTCTTTATTCAAAGAAATTAGTTCAATATTTATGGTTTCAGGAATTTCTTTTTTTGTTTGAACCGACTCATTTTTCTGATTTTGCGAAACAGAAACAAGTACAGACTCATCTTTCTGCACTTTTATTTCTTCTTTAATCTCAAAATTTTCAGTTTTTTGTCCTTTCGCCATAGTGTTATTATAATATACCAATTTTATTTTGACAAGAAAAAAAGAAAAAAAGCTAGAAATTTAGCTTTTTTCTTTATTTTTTTATTGAATTGATTCTAAAAGCTCTTTATAACCAACTTTATCAATATATTCAACTTCATCAGCTTGATATAATTCATAAAGCCATTCATACTCAAGTTTCAAGAAATATGTTCCTGATGTTGCATTTTGAGAAGTATCTCCAAGCCAAGATGAACCAACAAGACCTGTATAAATTTGGTCAAAGTAATAGTTATAAAGTGTTTCATTTGAACCACTGCAAATATAAGTTTCTTTAATAGCTTTAACAACTGCATTTAAATGAGTTTCTTCATTCAAATCAATCTTTGTTGCACCAAGTGCAGTTTTAATTGATTCAATATCAACAAGTGAAGAACCACCTTCAAACACATCTTCAACTTTGATAATATGATAACCATAAGTAGAAATGATTTTATTTGTAAGATTGCCAGCATCAAAAGCAGCAATATCGCCAGAAAGAAGTGCATTTAAACCTTCTTGAACTGTTGCATAAGTGTAAGTTCCATCATTTTGTTTACCTTTTAATTGTTTGATTAAATCTCTAGCACCATAAGCAAATTCTGAAACCCAAGAACCATGTTCATCTGGATAGTTAGACATAACATATCCACGTTTATTTGAATATTCATTTCCAAGTGCATCACTTGAGAATAACCATTCGAGTTCAATGAATAAATATGAAGCAATTTTTTGTCTAATTGCAATTTTCTTTTCTGCTGGTGTTTTGCTTGTTGAAAGAATATTATCAACAGTATCAAAAACATATACTAAATCTTTGTTATTATCACGAAGAGTTGTCTTTCCTGCTTCATCTGCTGCTTCATCTGCTGCTTCATATTGTTCAGCAAGTTTAACCCATTTTTCTAAATTGAAATCATAGCAGTTTTCAATTTCTTCATCAGTTGCAAGATATAAAACATTCTTTTCTTCAATTTCAATTTTGTCATCAACTTGACCATCTTCATCAGCATCAATCAAATCTGCAACGCTATCTCCATCGGCATCTTCATAATAATGTTTAACAGTTTCTTCACCATCAGTAACTTCTTCAACAACAACTGTGATATATCCCCAATTGTCACCAGCGTTTGCTCTTTCTTTGTCATAATGATAATAATGAGCAAAATCATCAACAACAATTGAATCTTTGATGTTATCTTTATTAACTACTGAAGCCATAAAATAAGCATCAGTAAGTTCTTGTCTTTTCTTCATAAATTGATTAGCAACTGAATTTTCATCAGTTGAATCATAATCATACTTACCTGATGAATCATAACCTGGAAGTTTCTTGATTTCATCAGTTAAATATTCATCATTCTTAACCAAAATGTGTTGAACTGTGAAGAAATAATCTTGACCATCATAATGATATAAAATAAGTGAAGCAGTGTCAGTTGCATTCATAACAGTGATGTATGAATCTTCAAATTGATATGTTTGATAATCTGAATAATAGTTAGATAAGAATGCTTCAGCAATAGCCTTATCTGTAAGAGGTGTGCCCTCTCCATTCATCAAATAATTATCTAAATAATATGTTTGAAGAAGTGTTGTAACTTCTGATTCATAATATGCATTGTAAATTCTGATAATCTCTAAATTTATAAGTTCTTCTTCAGAAACAAAGTTTTCATTATTCTTTGCACTATTAACAAGACCAGCAATATAATCTACATAAGCTTGAGCTCTAGCATTTTCAATGAATTTATCTTTTTTAATTTCATCAACATATTTTTGTTCTGCAGAAATTGTTTCATTAATTGATTTTCTTGTTTCGTTTCCATCTTTATCTGTTTCAACAATATGTTCAAATAAATATGATTTAAGATTTGTTGCTGTTGCAACAATTCTTGCTCTCATTTGTTCATCTGTTGATTTTTTAACAGCTTTAGTTTTATCTAAACAAACGCCTTCTCTTTCAATTTCTTCATACGCTTCAAATTTTGATGATGCAGTTTCTTCTTCATCAGCTTTAAGCCAAACAGGATAGTTTGCTTCTTCATAACCAGCACTCTTATAAATATTCTTTTCATAAGCACTTACTTGGTCATAAACATATTTATAAACTTTTTCCCAAATATCATCTTCATTTTCTTGAGTATAAACAATAAATCCGGTTGGATTTGTATCAGCATCATACATCGCTTCAGCTGATTTTTGATTAATAACCTCTTTAATTATTGCCCAAGTGTAGAAAGATTCTTCTATTTGTTCTTCATCATAATAAGAAAAATAACTGCTGTTATTTTGATAATATGTGTAGAACGAATTAATGATATCACTTTTCGATAACTCTTTCTCTCCCACCTTTAAAACTATTTTGTTGTTTTCAACATCAGTGTTTGAAGAAACAAGTGAACAGCCGGCAAAAGAAACCAAACTGAAAATTGACATAAAAATTCCAAACACGAGTGAAATTATTTTCTTTTTCAAAATTCTAGTCCTCCTAGTTTAAATCATTTCACAAAAAATTATAAATTAAACGTTCAAAAAAATCAACCCTTTTATAAAATAAAAGATAGTATATTTTTTATGATTTTTGCTGGTTTTTATTATTTTCTTTTATAATCTCACTAGAAACTAGCAAAAATTTCTTCATAATCTCAAAATTATCCCTGCAAAGACGCTCTTTATTAAACTTAATATTTGGTCTTTCAGAAAAATCAATCGCACAATTCATTCTAAATTTATAAACCGCTTCGCCAATAACAGTGTTTGAAGTAATATCATCTGCCTTTTCAAAAACAATAGCCACTTCTGCCCCACTTGAAACCACTTCAACGGCTCCAATGTTAGATGCAAGTTGACGAACAAGTGAAATTGAAATTAAACTCAAAACTTCATTTGGAATCTTTCCATATGTTTGATTAAGTTCATTTTTAAGTTTTTCAACTTCTTCAATGCTGTCAACTGATGAAATTCGTTTATAAACAATCATTCTCTCTTCACTTGTTGAAACATAAGTGTCAGGAACATAAGCGTCAAGTGCAACTTTAACAAGCACATCTTTTTTCTCTTGAACCTCTTCACCTCTTGCTTCTTTCACTGCATCTGCAAGCATTCTTGCATACATATCATAGCCAATCTTTTGAAGGTGTCCACTTTGCTCTGCACCGAGAATATTTCCACCACCACGAATTTCAAGGTCACGCATTGCAAGTTTAAAACCACTTCCAAATTCGCAAAATTCACTCATTGCATCAAGTCTTTTATAAGCTTCTTCTGAAAGCACTTTGCTATATTCATAAGTGAAATATGCATACGCCATTCTTGAACCTCTGCCAACTCTTCCACGAATTTGATAAAGTTGCGAAAGCCCAAGTTTGTCAGCATCATACACAATTAAAGTATTTGCATTTTCAATATCAATTCCATTTTCAATAATGGTTGTGCAAATCAAAATATCTGCTTTTCTGTGATAGAAATCATAAATGATATTTTCAAGTTCACGAGCCGGCATTTGTCCGTGTGCCACTAAAATTTTTGCTTCTGGCACAAGCCTTCTAACACGCTCTGCATAAGTATAAATTTTCTCAACACTGTTAAACAAAATGAACACTTGACCATCTCTGTTCATTTCACGAGTGATAGCATCTTTAATCAAACTTTCACTATACTCTGTGATGTATGTTTGTATAGGGAGTCTTTCACTTGGTGGTGTTGCAATAATGCTTATATCACGAATGCCTGTGAGCGACATATTAAGTGTTCTTGGAATCGGAGTTGCAGAAAGTGTAAGCACATCGACATTAGGATACTTATTTTTTAATTTTTCTTTATCTTCAACACCAAATTTTTGCTCTTCATCTAAAACAATAAGCCCCAAATCTTTAAACTCAACATCTTTGCTTAAAATTCTGTGAGTTCCACATAAAAGGTCAATTTTACCTATTTGCAAATCATTTAAAATTTTGTCAGTTTGAGCCTTTGTTTTAAATCTGTTAAGCACTTCAATAGAAACGCCAAAATCATACATTCTTGCCCTTGCAGTGTTATAGTGTTGCTCTGAAAGAATAGTTGTTGGCGCAATAAACGCAACTTGTTTGCCATCCATAACAGCCTTAAAAATTGCACGAAGTGCAACTTCAGTTTTTCCAAACCCAACATCACCGCAAAGAAGCCTATCCATAACCTTTGAAGATTGCATATCTTTCTTAATTTCTTCGACTGATGAAAGTTGGTCTTCAGTTTCAGTGAATGGAAATGCACTTTCAAATTCCCTTTGAAGTGCGTTGTCGTCAGCAAATGCAAAGCCACGAATTTGCTCACGCTTTGCATAAAGCTCAACCAAATTAAACGCAAGTTTTTTAATCGACTCACGAACCTTATTTTTAACAGCAGAAAAGTCTTGCCCACCAATCTTGCTTAACTTCTTTGGCTCTTCTCCACCAGAAAATCTATCAAGCAAGTCCATTTGCGAAGTTGGAACATAAAGTTTGTCACCATCACGATAACGAATTACAACATAATCTTTTGTTCCAAGATTTCCAGAAAGTTGTGTTATTCCTTCACACACACCAATTCCGTGATATTGATGAACAACATAGTCACCCACTTTTGGAACACTAAACACATTACCTTTTGCAAGTTTAAGTGTTGTGCTTTGGCGTTTTTTAGGAAACACATCATAAGTTCCAACAACCACAATTTTTTCTTCAGGAAGCACAAAACCCGAACTATAACCAATAGTGAGAATTGCCGATTTTTTATCAGCGATTGTTGCTTTTTTGTTGATTTCAATTTCAATATCGTGCGACTTTAAAATATTTTCAGCATTATGTGCTTGGTCACTGTCTCCAGCCATAACAAAAACCCTATATCCTTTTGCGATATAAGTTCTTGTATCAATGGAAAATTCTTTTAAATTGTGAGTATATCTATTTGCTGGCACGGTTTTAAAATTAAACACAGCCTTTGAATTGAAAAACTTGTTAGAATTTGTAATTTTTAAAAACGCGATTGAAGTTTTATTTTCAAACAAACTCAAAAGTTCAGTAGATGAAAACTCCACTTGATTTTTACCAGCAAGAAGTGTGCCTGAATCACGAAGTTCTTTGATTCTTTCACCAAACTCTTTTTCGTGGTTTTTAAGTGAATCATAAAGTTGTTTGCATTCATCAAACACAACCAAATATTCACCAGAAACAGCCTTTTCAAGATAGTCAAAAATTGAAGACCTAAAATCTGAAAGATATGGTGCAAGTGCATCAAGTGAATAACTCCTGTCTTTAAGCTCAAGCCTTGAAATAATTTCATCAAGCCCAGAGTTAAAAATTGTGTTTGCATCAACATCTTGACCTTCAACTTTTCGAAGTGCGTTAACTTTGCTTTTTAAAAATTCAATTTCATCAGCAGTTAAAAATAAATCAGAGTATGGGCAAATTTTAATTTGCTCAACTTGTTTTGTTCCTTTTTGAGTGGTTATATCAAAAATTTTAATGGTTTCAATAACTGTATCAAAAAAATCAATACGATAAGGCTCTTTTGTGTTAACCGGAAAAATGTCAAACACTTCTCCACGCCTTGAAAACTGTCCACCTTGCGAAATAATTTCTTCTCTTTTATAGCCTGCTTCAACAAGCAATTTTTGCAAGGTTTCAGGCTCAATGTTTTGATTGGTTTTAAGTTTTAAAATGTGTGATGAAAAATCACTAACACACGGAAGATATGAAAACAACGACTCAATTGGTGCAACTACCACATCAAAACTCTTGTTTAAAACATTATAAAGCACTCTTGTTCGCTGTTCATAAAGTTCAGTTGACATTGCCCTTTTATATAAAAAACTATCTTGAACAGCAGGAAAAATAAACGACTTTTTGCCCATAAGTTCAAAATTTTCTTGAACAGCAGAAGCAGTCACATTATCTGCTGTGATATAAAGTAATTTTTTTGAAAAACTAGAAACAATAGCCGGCCTTGCAGAATTTTGCACACCAAAAATTGAGCAGGAATTTCCTGCTCTAACTTCATTATATAATTTGCCAAAGTTTTCACTTGTGGCTTCAAAATTAAATATATTAGTGTTTTCCATTACTATTTGAATTGCCATTATATTTAGACATAATTTCATCAACCGAACTGCCTAGAATATAATCATACACCGAACTAGCTGCTTTTTCAAGCCCTTGTTTTTGTTCTTCAGTCATTCTCATTTTTGAAAGCACATAATTTGCAAGGTCTTGATGTTCTTGCTTTGAGCCAATTCCAACACGAACTCTGTTAAAATCACCTGAACCGGTTTCACGAATAATGCTTTTAAGCCCATTGTGAGTTCCTGCAGAACCACTTTTTCTAATTCGAACAAAACCTGGTTCTAAATCAATATCATCATTTATAACAAGCACATCACCAATTTCAAAGCCATATTTTTTCATAAAACTTTTTACAGCTCTGCCGCTTTCATTCATATATGTTCTTGGTTTTGCCAAAATGATTTTCTCACCATTTTTGTTAAACTCTGCATAATCTGCATCACAGCCGGTTTTCTTTATTGACTCTCCAAGCATTTCTGCCACTCTGTCAACAACCATAAATCCAACATTGTGATTTGTGTCAGCGTATTCTTTTCCAATATTTCCAAGCCCAACAATCAGTTTCATACCTCGCCCCCATT
Source organism: Clostridia bacterium (assembly GCA_045650505.1). Classification (GTDB taxonomy): domain Bacteria; phylum Bacillota; class Clostridia; order Christensenellales; family UBA1242; genus RGIG1681. The sequence continues at coordinate 44,652 of JAZRRE010000032.1, forward strand.
AACATCTTCAACAATTGTTTGGTTTACAGTTATTGTTGAATTTTCGTGAATGGTTGCACCCAAAACTTCAACATTGGCATCAAGCACACAGCCTGAAAGCACAACTGCAGGATTAAGTTCACCAATAAGTTTGCTAAACTTTCCAATTTGCACATTTTCAGCAACTCTTGCCTTGTTAATTTGGCAACATTCTTCAATCACAGTGTTGTCTTTGATTCCTGAATTGATAATTCTAACATTATCAGAAATCTCAACATTTTCACCAACAACCGAATTTTTAATAAGTGCACGAGATTCAATTTTAACGCCGTCTTTAATCACACTTGCAATAATAATTGACCCTTCACCAATAACAACATTATCTCCAATTTTAGAACCTTTTATAATTGCATCTTCTTTAATTTCACAATCTTTTCCAACTACTGAATTTTTCACAACCGAAACATTTGATGCAACTGTTGTTCTTTCTCCAATTTCAGAAGTTGCATCAACAGAACCAACTTCAGGTCTTTCAAAATAAACACCCTTTTGCATATGATAAGAAAGCACTTTTTTAGAAAGCACTTCTTGTGCATAAGAAATATCTTCAAGTGAATTAACTTCGTAAAAATCATTGCTTGAAAATTCGTAAGTGTCAACCGAAAAAATTTCATCATTTGACATAATATATTCATTATTGAAAACAAAACCTTTTTTAAGTTTGCAAGCATTCATATGTTTTCTATCAACATACCCAAGCAAATCTTTAATATGCTGTTTATTAACAAGTGGTGTGTTTGCATAAAGAACCACTGAATATTTCGCACTTTTCACAAAAGGTCTAATAAGTGAAATAACATCTGTGTTTTCATCAGCTCTCAAAATCACAGGTCTAACTTCACAAGCCCTTGCAACCCAATTGAGCGATGGAATTCCACAAACTTCATACTCATAAATATTTTTTGCAAGATTAAAATTAGAAGAATCTTCACACAAAATAAAATAATGTGCAGAAATTTCCTCATCTACCTCTTGAATAAATTCAGGTTCTTCATCAACAATAATATAATTATCTAATTCTTCTTCATACATATCCATACTAAAATTTTATAATTTATAAAACTTGTTGTCAAGCAAGCAAAAATGATTATTAAAATTTTTAAATTTTTAACAATAAAAAAAGAGCATTGCTGCTCTTTTTATTCTCCTCTTTGTTTATCAGTTTTTTCTGCTGATTTTTCTTCAGCATTTCCTGTTAAAAGTTTGTATTTATTATTTTTTAAATCCAATTCAAAATCTAACACTTCTGCATAACTTTCTAAAATATTTCCATTTGTCTTTTCTGCCTTAATTCCTGGAAGCCACTCATCATTTATTGTTCTATATAACGCACCAAGTGTTGGATAATCTCCATGAATAAAAGCAACGATTGAGTCATCATAAACACCATAACTCCAAAAAAGGTTCATAGGATAATATTGTCCATTCAATTCAAATACAGGTGTTGAAATTTTATAAATTCCCCTTTTTACTTTTTCAGGCTCAAAAAATTCAAAAGGAAGAACCAATCCCTCACCTATAAGTTTTGACATATCTCCCTTAATTTGTTCTTTTAATTTTTCAATTTTTTGTTTATCTAAAATTTCTAACATATTTTTTATTCCTTCTTTGATTTACCGAAATAATAATAAAACAAAAAATAATTCTAGTCAATATCAGTTCCTTATTTTTGTTTATTTTTTCTTTTTCCTTTAAAATAATTAGTCACCAAAAGAGAACACTCATCTTTCATAAAACCACCCTGAATTTCAGTTTTATGATTAAGTTCTGCCCTTTCAACAAGTTCACTTGCTGAAATTGAACCATTTGTTATGCTTGCACCAAAATAAACCCTTTCAATTCGTGCATTGAGTATTGCTCCTGTGCACATAACACAAGGCTCAAGTGAAACATAAAGTTCAGTTCCAATAAGCCTAAAATCATTTAGTTTTTTGCACGCTTTTTTAATTGCCAAAATTTCAGCATGTGCCGTTGCATCTTGACTAGACTCTCTCTTGTTATAAGCCGAAGCAATAACCTTTCCATCTTTAACAAGAACCGCACCAACCGGCACTTCATCTTGTTCGTATGCTTTGTTTGCAAGAGCAAGTGCTTTTTTCATAAATTTTTCTTCGTATGCCATAATTATTTTCCTTGAAATTCTCTAAAAACATTATAAGCAAATTTCAAATCATTTGCAATAGATTTGTGATGCACAAAAATATCTTCTAAACTTTCTTTTTTGATTGGGTGACAAAGTTCATCACTCCCAACCTCTATTGTAAGTGACGGAATCTTTAGTTTTTGCACCACATAATCTTTAAGCCCTCCCGAACTTACCTGCTCTGGGTTTTTAATTTGATAACCCGTGCTTTTTGAAAACCTTTCAGCAATCATTTTATCACGAATCAGTCTTTCTTTATCTTGAAAATAATTAAAATAAATTTCTTCCCCTTTTGAGTGATAACAAAGTACAATGAATGGATTTTTTATCTTTAAATATGAAACTATTGCTTTTGTTTCTTCTTCACTTTCTTGAAACTCACCAGCATACCCCGAACTTGAAGGTTTTACACTGTTAACAATTCTTTTAAAATTCGCATCAAAATTATTGTTTAAATCAACACCCCTTGCATTTGCTTTCCAAAGTGAAAAGTCTGGTGATTTTTCATTAATTTCAATAAGCCTTTTTCTTTCACTTTCAGTTGCACTTTGAAGCCCGCTCAAACAAAGTTCAACACCATCAGGATTAGCCATAATTATAAACGACAAATTAAACTTTTTAATATCGTCAAACAACCCGTCATCAATCATTTTGCAAATTAAATCACTTGTAATATTTTCTCTTGCGTGAATTGAACAAACAAAAATTGCAGTGGCGAAATTTTTATTTAAATTTCTTTCCACTGCAAATATGTTTCTTTTGAATAAAGTTTGACCAATTTTAATTACATCAAACTTTGATTTATAATTTTCAATTTTATTTAAAAGCTCATTATAGTTCATTAAAACATTCCGAGACCTGTAAAAAGTGCTGTTAGCCACTCAATAACAAAATAAACACCAGAAACAACAAACATAACCATTACTGACATTGGCAATTTCTCTTTTTCATTCTTTTGTGTTTCAACTTCCGCCGTTTTTGCTTCAGTTTTTTCATCTAATTCAACAAGCATTTCATCAACCATCATTTCAACATTAACTTCAGCATTATCAACTTTAATGGTTGCATTTTCATTTGAAACATCGTTAGCTCTATTATGTTCAACAATAATCAAACCAATCAGTTTCTTAATTATAATGTATCCAATAAAAGCCATAACTGCCGCAATAATCAAAGCAAGAATGAATGATGAAGCAGTCACAGGCTCTGCTGCCGCAACTTCAGTCACAACTTCTTCCCCTGCTGAAAGACTTGAGATATAGCTCATTGTAACTGCTGTAAAGTTATTTACAAAGTGAACAATAACACCAATCCAAATATTGCCTGTCTTTAAAAATGCATAACCAATCACATAACCAATAATAAATTGATGAACAGTTTGCTCTGGGTTTCCGTGCATTAAAGTAAAAATGATTGAAGATGCAAAAAGTGCAACTGTAAAACCTTTTTCTTTAAGACCAGAAGCAATAACGCCTCTAAACAAAAACTCTTCACAAATTGCAGGTGCGATGCAAGCAGTTAGCACATAAACCAAATAAATTCCAAAATTTGAAATCTCTAAACTTCCAAGAATTGAGGAATAACCACAAATCTCTAAAAATGAAATAAACACATTTGTTACATTTCCAAAAAAGATAAGGCAAGCAAATGAAATCAAAACACTATAAAAAATAATATTTCCATTAATCTTTTTATTTGCACCAATACCTCTCACAAAATCAACATTTCTTGAAATTGCAACAACATATGCAGTCACACCAAAAAGTGCTTCAATTAAAAACGATGCAATATAATAAATAACATCTCCACTTTGTCTTAAATCTGCCGGAATTGCTCTAAATAAAAACAAAAAGCCTATATTAAAAACAATAAACAAAAGTGTTGCAAGTGCAGCCTCATAAATCCCAAATGATTTTTTCTTTTCATTAAGCAACTGATTTTCCATTATTCGTCCTCTTTCACATTAAAATTATTTCCATGTTTATCTTGAAATGATAATCTAATAAAAACATCTTTGTCAAGAACATAACCCTGACTTTCAAAATAATCAATATAGTTCACAAGAGCTAGCTCTGGAGTGTTGTTATTTTCAGAAATGTGTGACAACACAAAACACTTTGTTCCTGTTTCAAATAAAAACTTTGCAAGTTCAAGTGATTGTTCATTTGATAAATGTCCAAACTCTCCCTTGATTCTCTCTTTCACAATTTTAGGATAACTTCCACCCAAAAGCATTGCTTCATCATAATTTGATTCAATAAACACAATTTTTGAGCCCTGAAGTTCTCTTTTCACCGTTTCTGAAACCACGCCAAGGTCAGTAACAAATCCTGCTTTTGCTTTGTTTCCAAAAACCTTAACCACAAAGCCCACTGGTCTAACAGCATCATGTGAAGTTTCAAAAGGCTTAATTTCAAAATCACCAACAGAAAACTCACTGTTTTCAAACTTAAAAAGCTTGCCTTCTTTAAACTCAATATCTTGAAAAGTGCTGCTTTCAGCAAGTTTTTTATGAACATAAAACACCATTTCATACTTTTTTGCAAGTGTTTTTATTGCCCTTATGTGGTCAATATGTTCGTGAGTTACAAGCACCCCTTGAATATTTGCAAGGTTCTCTTTTATCTCAATCAGCGTTTCGGCAAGTTTCTTTTCAGTTAGTCCTGCATCAATCAATATTTTAGTTTCGCCAAATGCAACAAATGTTGAATTTCCTTTGCTTCCTGATGCCAAATTAACAATTCGCATAAAAATCTCCTAGCAAACCTATTTTAGCACAAAAAACAAACTCTCACAACAATAACAGACAACTTTTAACTTATTTTAGAAATTATAGCCGTTCCATTTAAATAGCCTTCAAAAAAATTCTCTAAATCTTTATGGCACGCAGATTCAAACGCTTTATAAAAATCACTTTTTGTCGCAATTTTAAATTTATTATCTTTGTAATATTTTTTAAGCCCTGCTAAAATCTTTTGTTTTCCAACAGCGTCTTTAAGCGAATCAAACATAATCACACCTTTAACATAAACCATATATGAATACTCGTAATCGTTTTTATACTCAAACACGGCAAGGTTCATTTTTGTATTCACATCTCCACGAATAGTCGAAATTACATCAACATATAAAAGATAACTATCAAGTGCAGTTTGCACCATTTCTGCGTAACTCACGCCATATTTTTCATTATCTCCAAAAAATAAAGCTGTTGAATATTCAGCAAGTGACTCATCAAGCCATGCTTCTTTTGTTTCATTGTTACCCACCACTGAATACCACCATTGATGTGCAATTTCATGAACAATAACTTTTTTAAATTCTGTTTCATCTTTAATCGAGTCTGCAATAAACACAATTCCAGGATACTCCATTCCCCCAAACAAAAAAGGTGTTTTAACCACTGTGAGTGTTGAATAAGGATACTTTCCAAACGAACTGTTAAAATAAGAAAGTGAATCTTTTGCAACTTCTAAACAAGCAGAAATGTTTTCATCTGTTTCATATCCAGCATACACCACCTTTGTTTGCCCAACCATTTCTTCTTTTTGAGCCGACTTGCTCGTTAAACACATTGCAAAATCACGAACTGCTTTTGCTGATATTTTCGAGCAGAACTTATCTTCTCTTTCTTCAGTTGAAACCTCACCTGTTGAAAACAACTTAAACAATTTTGAATAAACAAAACTCACTTCATAATTTGCAATTTTTGAACAAAATGGGTCACCTGTTGAATAATACGGTGTCATATCAAACTCACCATTTTCAAAATTGCACACTACCGGATAAAAGTTGCCCAAATTGATATTGTTTTCATAATAACCAAACCTATGAGTTGAATTAGGAATAGTCAAATCAAACCCAATTTCAATTTTAGCCCTATGCTCTTTTTTTAAAACAAACCCAAAAATAATCTTCAAAATATCTTCATCTTCACCGGCATATAAAAACTCTTTTTTCTCCCCATCAACCGAAACTGATTTCACTTCTAAATCGCCATAAGAAACACCATTTGGAAAGCAAGTCGCCATATTGAGTGCTGTGTATGGCTTTATGGTTGCATCTTTTCTAAACGCACGAGGATAAAGGTGCAAACACAAAAATTCAAGGTCTGCATCAGTGTCGTTAACATAATCAATCGTTTCCACACCTGAAATCATCATATCATCATTCAGTTCAGCAGAAATTGCATAAGTTGTTAAATTTTTCGAAATTTTATCAATTTCACTTTTCTTGCAACCAGAAAATGAAACGCAAGAAAACACAGCAATAATAATTGTTAAAAATAAATAAAAAAACTTCTTCATAAATTTCCTCAATCAAGTTTATTCTTGAAATCAAAAATTTATGAAAAAGTTAAATAAAATCATACTTAAAACAATTGAGAGTTTCTTGTTTTGTCATTGATTCATAATGACCAGGGTATGCCATTTCAAAATCAATTTTTTCAAGTTTTTCCAAACTATCCCACATATCTCTGTCATTACTATCATATAAGTCAGTTCTGCCGATGCTTCCACCAAGCACCAAATCTCCAGGAAACAAACTCTTTTCAATTAAAAATGAAACAGAATCTGCTGAATGCCCCGGTGTTTTTATAACTTCTATTTCAAAATCACCAACTTTAAATCTATCTTCAAAATATCTAATATTATCTTGATTCACATCAAAAGTTTTTCTATCGCGAATAATATTTGAACAATTCTTGTTTGAATCTAAAAACTTTTCTTCTGCCCCACCAAAAATATAAACCGGCATATCCCACTCTTTAATGTAATCTTCAACACACCAAATATGGTCAAAGTGACAGTGTGTGATAAGCACTGCTAAAACTTTTTTGTTTTGAACCACTTTTTTCACATCTTCAAGTTCAGCACCTGCATCAATAATAATTGCATTTTTGCCCTTAACAAGCACATAGGTCTTTTGATTTAAAATTCCATTATGTGCTGTTGCAACAACCTCTAAAATTTCCATAACATTCCTTTAAAACTATTTCAAAAACACGGCTGTAGCATTTTTAATACCCTTCATTTCAAAATGATATTCATTTATACCATTCAAATATCGATATAATGCACGATAAACTCCACCATGCGCAACAATCAAAATATTTTTATCACTATCTTCAATTTCTTTAAAAAACTCTTCCACCCTTGCACAAAGATCTGCCGAAGATTCTGCACCAAACTTTTTAGGGTTTTCGTGAAGATCTTTAATTTCATCTTCAGTCCAATCACTTAAACGCTGACCTTGACTTGTTCCACCATAAATCTCTTTGAGCCTGTCATCTAAAACAAGCACAGCACCCTGCTTTTCATTTATAATTTCAGCAGTCTTTCTTGCCCTTGAAAGTGGTGATGAATAAATCTCATCAAACACAAAACCAGCAAGTTCATCTCTTGCGTTTTCTGCTTGTTTTATTCCCACCTCATTTAGTGGAATATCAAGATGCCCTTGATATCTATGTTCTTTGTTATAATCGGTTTCACCGTGTCTAATAAAATATATCATACTCAAATTTTACCATAAATCTTTTAACTAATCAACAAAAAAGTCAGGGCAAAACGCCCTGAACTTATTTTTTGATATTCACAACAAATTCACCTTGAACGCTGTCAATTTCAAGTGTTATGTTTGGCATAACACCACTAGAAAGAATGGTTTTTGCGAGCAGTGTTTCAATTTGATGTTGAATAAAACGTTTGAGTGGTCTTGCACCAAACGCAACATCATAACCTTGCTCAATAATCTCATCTTTTGCCTTTTCAGTGACAACAAGTTTTAGTTGTTTGTCTTCAAGTCGCTTTGAAAGACCTTTCAAAATAAGGTCAACAATTCCCCTAATGTTAGACTTCGAAAGCGGCTCAAACATAACAATTTCATCAAGCCTATTTAAAAACTCTGGTCTAAATGATTGCTTCAAAATTTTATGAACTTCATTTGTTGCTTCAGCAGAAATTGTTCCATTTTCTTGAATACCATCTAAAATCACATTTGCACCAAGATTTGAAGTTAAAATGATTATTGTGTTTTTAAAGTCAACTGTTCTTCCCTGACTGTCAGTGATTCTTCCGTCATCTAAAACCTGAAGAAGAATATTAAACACATCTGGGTGTGCTTTTTCAATTTCATCAAACAAAACAACTGAATAAGGTTTTCTTCGAACCGCTTCAGTAAGTTCTCCACCCTCATCATAACCAACATATCCAGTAGGCGCACCAATAAGCCTTGAAACGGAAAACTTTTCCATATATTCACTCATATCAATTCGAACAATGTTTTTCTCATCATCAAAAAGTGCTTCTGCAAGTGCTTTTGAAAGTTCAGTTTTTCCAACACCGGTTGGTCCTAAAAACAAGAATGAACCAACAGGTCGGTTAGGGTCAGAAATGCCTGCCCTTGCCCTTAAAATTGCTTCTGCAACCTTTTCAACTGCAATGTTTTGACCAATAACTCTTTGGTGCAAAATTTCATCAAGTCGAACAATCTTTTCCCTTTCACCTTCAGTGAGTTTTGAAACAGGAATACCTGTCCAGCGTGACACAATTTTTGAAATTTCTTCATCAGTCACTTTGTTTCGAAGAAGTTTATTTGTTTTGCTTTCTTCGTAAATCTTTTCCTCATTTTCAAGTTCTTTTTGAAGGTTTGGAAGTGTGCTATATTGAAGTTCTGCCGCTCTGTTTAAGTCATACTCTTTTTTTGCGTGCTCAATATCAGCTTTTACCTGTTCAAGTTGTTCTTTAAGTTTATTGATGTTTTCAATTGCATTCTTTTCATTTTGCCATTTTGCAGTCATTGCATCATATTTTTCTTTTTGCAAAGAAAGTTCTTTTCTAATCTTTTCAAGCCTTGCTTTTGAAATATCATCAGTTTCGCGTTTGAGTGCGGTTTCTTCAATTTGAAGCCCAATTATCTTTCTGTTTATTTCATCCATTTCAGTTGGCATTGAATCAATTTCGGTTTTAATGCTTGCACAGGCTTCATCAACAAGGTCGATTGCCTTGTCTGGCAAAAATCTGTCAGTTATATATCTGTTTGAAAGTGTTGCAGCCGAAACAAGTGCACTGTCCGCAATTTTCACACCATGGAACACTTCATATCTTTCTTTAAGTCCACGAAGAATAGTGATTGTATCTTCAACAGTTGGTTCATTAACCATAACCGGTTGAAAACGGCGTTCAAGTGCTGGGTCTTTTTCAATATATTTTCTATATTCATCAAGTGTTGTCGCACCAATGCAGTGAAGTTCACCACGCGCAAGAAGTGGCTTTAAAATGTTTCCAGCATCCATTGCGCCATCACCTTTTCCTGCACCCACAATCAAATGAAGTTCATCAATAAAGAGAATGATTCTGCCTTCACTCTTTTTAATTTCAGTGAGTACTGCTTTAAGTCTTTCTTCAAACTCTCCGCGATATTTCGCACCAGCAACAAGGCTTCCCATATCAAGTGCAAACACTTCTCTGTTTTTAAGAGAACTTGGAACATCTCCTTTAAAAATACGAATTGCAAGCCCTTCAGCAATAGCAGTTTTTCCAACACCCGCCTCACCAATAAGTACAGGGTTATTCTTTGTTTTTCTAGAAAGTATTCTTATTACATTTCGAATCTCATCATCTCTGCCAATAACCGGGTCAAGTTTGTTGTTTTTTGCCATTTCTGTAAGGTTATTGCCATACTTTTTGAGAACATTATAAGTGTTTTCAGGGTTTTCATTTGTCACCCTTTGATTTCCACGAACCGCAAGAAGTGCTTTCAAAAACGCATCTTTTGTAATTTTAAACTTGCTTAACATAGAAGAAACTGAACTTGATGCTTTTAAAATGATTCCAAGCATAAGGTGTTCAACTGAAACAAAATCATCATTCATTGATTTTGCTTGTTTTTCTGCCTCTTGAAGTGCCTTGTTAAGGTCTGCAGACACATAAGCCTGACTGCCACCTGAAACGCGAGGCATGGTTTCTATCTTTGATTTTACTTCATTTGAAAGTGAATCAACATTCACTTCTTGTCCTTTTAAAACTTCAGCAATAAGCCCATCTTGTTGACTTAAAAGTGAATATAATAAATGTTCTTGTTGAATTTCACTATTGCCATACTCACTTGCAAGTGATTGCGCAGTGTTTAATGCTTCAAGTGATTTTTGAGTAAATTTTTGATAATCCATAAATTTCCTCCTAAAAATAAAAAACTTGCTTTATGAAATTATCTCCATAAAACAAGTTTAATATACTACCATTTTTTAGCACTGTCAAGTTAAGAGTGCCAATTTTTTAAAATAAAGTTTGTCAGTTTTTAATTCTTTTGTTTTGTGAGGTTTTCTAAACCTTCAACAACTTTTTCAATCTTTTCATTAATAACAAGGTCAGCAACATTGTCATAAGGTGTTTCTTGAAGATTGATTAAAACCAAATTTTCCCCATTAAAATAATACTTCACCATTGAAGCGGCTGGTTGAACAATCAAACTTGTTCCAATCACAATAAGAGTGTCTGCTTTTTGAATTGCGTCAATCGCACCATAATAAACCTTATTGTCAAGCGCTTCTTCATAAAGCGTAACTTTTGGTCTAACAATTCCACCACACTTTTCGCAAGTTGGCACGCCTTCAGTTTTCATCACATAGTCAAGCCCATATTGTTCATTACAGTCTTCGCAATAGTTCACATAAATATTACCATGAATATTAAACACATTTCTGCTTCCTGCTTTTTCGTGTAGCCCATCAATATTTTGAGTTACAACTGCTTTGAGTTTGCCTTGCTTTTCAAGTTCTGCAAAATATTTATGCGCTATATTAGGTTTTGCATTTTGAAAAACTAAATTTTCTCTATAAAACTCAAAGAATTCTTCTGTGCGGTATTTATAAAAAGTGTGTGAAATTGCCTCTTCTGGTGAAACACCATACTTTGTTTCCCCACTGTTATAAAGCCCTTTTGCTGAACGAAAATCAGGAATCCCTGAAGGAACACTGATTCCCGCACCTGTAAATAACACCACATTGTTTGAACTTTCAATAATTTCACTCAATCTCTTGATTTTATCTTCCATAATTAAACCTTAAACTTTCCTGTTAAAATTTCTTCAACTTCTTCTGCAACACTTTTGTTGTCATTATATAAAAAGTATTTTTCAGCATAACCTTGACTTAAAAATTTTGCAATATGCTTGTCAACACGATTCACTGCAAACTCTTCACCCCTTTCGGTATCTCTTTTTGCAACAGTATCACGCTCTGCCATAAGCACAACAAAATGAATATCAAAACCTTTAATATTCTCTTTTATATACTCAAGGTCATCATTATAAATAATATAATTTAAAACAACATCAAACCCTTCTTCTAAATAATTGTTTGCAAGCATTGTCATATTTTTCCACATAAGGTCTGTGTGATTGCCTTCAAGCCATGGTTTAACACAGCCACTTTTCACTTGATGATAAATCTCATCGCCCTCTAAAACTGCACACTTTGTAAGCTTGTCTGCAAGTGCATTTGTGACTGTTGATTTTCCAACCCCAGCAGGCCCTGTAATCACATAAAGTTTAGCCATAATCTGCTCCTTTTTTGTAATGATTTAAATTTTTTATTTTTTTGATAAACTTAACCTAAACTCAATAAAAATAAGGTATTATGCAAAACATAACACCTCAAAAATTTTACTTATCTAAACAGTTATCAAGTTCTGCAATAATTTTTTCTTTATCCATTTTTTGACCAATGAAAACAAGCTTAACCATACGGTCACCAACGCCCTCTTTCCAATCTTTTTTGATGTCTGGGTTAGCCTTAATGTATTCTTGTTTTTCTCTTTCTGGAAGAGCGTCAATCCAATAGTCTGCTCTAAACACAGTCTTTTGAGTTCCAGCTTGTTCAAAGATATACATATTATCATTATCGCTTGAGAACCACATCAAACCTTTTGCACGAATAACTGTGTTTGGCAACTTTTCAACAAACAAACGGAACTTGCTTTTCACGATTGGCTTTCTTCTAAAGTAAACAAATGAACCAATACCATAAGCATCTTCTTCGTGGTGATGATGACACTTGCAGTTAGGGTCATGACACTCGTGACCATCATGATGATGATGTTCGTGGTCATGATGATGTTCATGTTCATCATGTTCGTGGTGGTGATGTTCCCCATGCTCATGGTGATGTTCGTGATGACATTCTTCGCAGTGTTCTTTGTGATGTTTTTCGCAAACACCATCATGTTCGTGATGATGGTGTTCATGCTCATCGTGATGATGATGCTCATCTTCTTCGTGAACTTCTTTTTCAAGTTCTTTAAGCCAACCAGCAGATGTGCAAGCCTTGTCAAAATCAAAAGCATTTGTGTCCATAATTTTTGAAACAGGAACAACACCAAATTCAGACTCAATAAGTTCTGCAACCGGTTGAAGTTTCTTAATCACTGAAACAACCTTGCCCTTTTCTTCTTCACTCACTTGGTCAACTTTGTTAATGATAATTTTATTACAAAATTCAATTTGTTGAATGATTAAGTTAACAATGTTTTTATCTTCTTTTTCATCTTTAACCAAATTTTCACCACAGCCAAACTCTTTTGCAAGACGAAGTGAGTCAACCACACAAACAACATTGTCAAGTCTGCAAATGCATGGAAGGTCATAAGATTCTGTCATATCAACAACCATTGCGATTGATTGAACAATCGACATTGGTTCGCTTGCACCAGAAGCCTCAATTAAAATATAGTCAAACTTTTCACTTGAAACAAGTTCTGCAATTTGTTTCATAAGGTCTTCTTGAAGTGTGCAACAAATGCAACCATTTTGAAGTGCAACAAGGCTATCATCTGCAGTTGAAACAACCTTTCCTGCTCCAATTAAATCAGCATCAATGTTAACTTCACCAATATCGTTAACAATAACGGCAACCTTATAATTTTCTTTATTATTCAAAACGTGGTTTAAAAGTGTGGTTTTTCCAGCACCAAGATAACCTGTTAAGAGTGTAATTGGTATAACTTTCTTCATAAAATCTCCTTATATTAAATCAATAAATTATTGCTTATTTAAAATCTTAATAATACCCTTTAAAACATTTCCATATTTTCCAATGGCTGTTTCTCCATTATTAACCAAAAAGTCTTTAAAATCAACCCTTTTTGGCTCTAAAATATTATTTCCGTTTCGATTTTCAATTAAAAACCCATCAATTTGCCCATTTTCTTTTTCAAACAAATCAAGAGCCTCATCGGCTTTCACTTTCACAAGCCCATCAAGTTCGTTTGGGTCATATTTAAACTTTGAAATATCACCATCAAATTCACAGGCATAAATATTTGCAAACACACGGTCGTGAAACTCACTTCCATCTTTTTTAATCTTGTCTAAATAAAACTTAAATGTTTCTAAATGAATTGCCTTGTTATATGGCACTTCATAGCCAATTTCCTCTCTTATTTCACGAGCAAACCCTTGCTCAACAGTTTCACCTGCCATAATATGACCAGAAGCCGTTGTGTAAAGCGTTTTTTCATCGTGGCGAATTTGAAAATAAACATAGCCTTCAGCGTCAAAAAGCCAACAGTGAACAGTTTTGTGCCAAAGTGCGTTTTTGTGAACCACACCTCTTTCCTCTTTGCCCAAATGCTCACCATTTTCATTGTATATATCTAAATATTCCATAAAAACTCCTGCTTTTATTATAACATATTTTAAACTAAAACACCACAAACTTTTTAAATGTGTTGAAAATTTAATAATTAAGAATTATAATTATGCTATGGATAAAAATTTAAATGAATTTATTGAACGAATCGACCATGTTTCACCAGACCAAACCTCTGTAATTTTCAAAAATCATAAACTTAACCAACATTTTGTGCTTATGTCAATCAAAGGCAGTCATAACAAAATTATGATTTTGAACCCAGAAGACGATTTTTGTGATATTGCAACAATTTTATATACTGCTCGTGGAAACAAAACTTTCATATCTTCTTTTGAAGTGAATGAAGATTATCAACAAAATGGTCTTGGTAGACTTCTTTTTGACATTGCACTCACCCATGCAGACATTCTTGGAATAACCAATGTTTATGGTGACGCAGACCCAATAAACAACATAAAAGGCGTTTCTAATCAAGAAGGCATCACTTTTGAAGACGAACAGCAAGCAATAATAAAAATTTATCAAAAACTCGGCTGCACATTTGAACCTGAAAGCCATAGATTTTATCAAGAATGGAAATCTGGCGAAAAAATTAAACAAGCAAACCCGCTTGTTTTAACAGTCTCAAATATACTTGCAGAAAAAGATGGTTTTGCTCCTGGGCAAAATCAACCAGAATAAAATTTTTAATAAACAATAAAAAAACAAATGCTATTTAGCATTTGTTTTTCTTCTTTTTGATGAAGCATTTTTATTTTCTAACTTTTTGAGCTCTTCAAGCACTCTTATGATAAGATTTGTAACCTTCTTTGTGTCTCCATCACAAACGGTATCAATATTATCGAGTTTTTCTTGAAGCATTTCTCTTCCAACAGAAGTAATGTTATAATAAATTTCTCTTTTATTATACTTATCTTTATGGCTTTCAATTTGTCCATCTTTAATCATCTTTTTAGCGAGGATTGCAAGATTAGACTTCGCAATGTTAAGTTCAGCAATAAGTTCTTTAGGAGTAACTGTTTCTTTTCTGTCTAAAATGTAAAGAATTTGATAAGTGTTGCTGAAAATGCCAGCAGACTCTCCTTTTCCTTCTGCAATTCTGTCAGAAATGAGTTTTAACTCAACAATGTTTCTTGAAAATAAGTTGCTTTCTTGTGTGTTTATCTCTTTCATAGCCTTAATTATATTTAAATAACAACTTTTGTCAACCCTATTTTTAAAAATAATTATAAAAACATATCAAAAATTTCTTTTGGCTTGTGACTTTTTCCAAATTCTGCCTGTGCTTCTGGCAAGAAATGCCTTTGAAAATGGTTTGCCAATAACAACCAAAAACTTGTTAAATCCACCGGTTACAACATTTTTCTTTTTGCGTTTTAATGCTTTCAATGCAATCTTTGCAACCTTATCTGTATCTGTGCAAGAAAGCTTTCCACCAAGGCCCATAGATGCAATTGAATCTTTCATTGCTTGTGTTGTTGCCATTCCACCAGGGCAAACTGTTGTAATCACAACATTTTCTTTTTCAAGTTCAATAGAAAGTCCTGTCATCATAGACACCAAAAACGCCTTTGTTGCAGCATAAACTGCCATATGAGGAATTGGATAACTTGAAGCAACCGAAGCAACTGTTAAAACTTCAAATTTTTCTTCTTTGTTTCGATTATTCAAACACTTCATTGTAAGGTCAACAGTTCCCTTGCAGTTAACTTCAATAGCGTTTAAAATTTCATCTTCTGAAAAACGCATTGTGTCACCTTCAATGATAACCCCTGCATTATTAATAAGTCTGTTAACTTCAATTTCATTATCATTCAAAAACTTAATAATGTTTTTTCTATCTTCTGGTTTTGATAAATCTAAAACAGCAGTTTTAACATTAATTTCTTTAAATTCTTCAGCAAATTCATCAACCAAATTTTTAAGTTTAGTTTCACTTGTGCCTGTAAGCACCAAGTTTTCACCATTTCTAGCACAAAGTTTAACGAAAGACTTTCCAAGCCCCCCGCACGCACCTGTGATTAAAGTATATTTTTTCATTATATTCGAAGCCCCTTTGGATATAAATTTTTAAGTCTGTTATTCACAATTTTAACACCGCCAACAGCGTAGCCATTCACAGTCACAACACCATAACCTTTCTTTCCTGATAAATCTTTTGAAATTTCTTCTCCGTGAAGATATTTTTTAAGTTCATCAGCTGAAAGTTCAATTTTGTTTTTAAACAAATCTGCATACGCCATAAATATTGAATGATTTGGCTCAAACCTGCCCTTTAAAAGTGACCCAACTTTCACACCAATCGTGTTAAATCTTAAAGTATCGATAGCCGTTTGCAAGTCTCCATCAAACATTTTTGGAACAAGATAAACAGTTTCTCCAACTTCATAAACCCTTCCATCAATTCTTGATGATAAATTTTCATCTTCAAAACTCTCAAACAATGCTCTTTTGGTTCTGCCAACACCTTCAATGGCTCTAAAATGCTTTTTTGTATGCATTTGAGTTGCTCTTGATTCATCATTATTTTTAAACACTGCAATAAATTGCCCTTCACCATTTCCTGTGTGTGGCATAAACTTTCTTGCAAAGTCTGCATTTTTAACATTTGCTGATGACGGAATTGTTGCATTTTTAATTTCAGCAGAAACATCTTGAAGTTCAAAGTTAAATTCCTTTAAAAACCATTCAACAATGTTTTCATCTTCTTCTTTTGAATATGTGCAAGTTGAATAAACAAGTTTGCCACCTGCAGCAACAAGCCTTTCAGCAACCCTCAAAATTTCTTTTTGTCTATCTGCACACATTTTTACATTTTCTTCACTCCACTCATTTATGGTTTCAGGAACTCTTCTAAACATTCCCTCCCCAGAGCAAGGTGCATCAACAAAAACATAATCAAAGAAACCCTCAAACCCAAACAACCTTTCTGGCTCTTCGTTTGTCACAATAACATTTTTAAAGCCTTGTCTTTCAACATTTGAAAACAAAACTGAAGCCCTTGAAGAAATAATTTCATTTGAAACAATGAGAGAATCTTCACTCACTCTGCAAGCAATCTGCCCTGTTTTTCCACCAGGAGAAGCACAAAGGTCAAGCACTTTGAGCGGTCTGTTTTCTTTTTCAATATTAGAAGCAACAACTGCAACCATACTAGATGGCTCTTGAAAATAATAAAGCCCTGCAAGGTGACTTGCTTCATTTCCAAACTTTTCGGCCGAATTTAAAATGAACCCATCATTTGTATAATCAATTTTTGAAAGTTTTGCGTTTAGTTCATTTTCAAAAATTTTAACACAGTCTTCAACTGAAATCTTGCTAGTGTTAACTCTAACACCACGAACAGATGGCTCATCAATTGCCTTTAAATAATCATTAATTTTGTCACCAAGTTGTTCTTTGAGTCTTGAAACAAACTCTGCTGGCAACTTTTCACTTAATTTTTCCATATAAAAATGATACACCAAAACCAACTTCAAAGTCTATATTTTTTGCTCAACTTTTTTAAAACAAATTATAACAGGTATAAATATAAATAATATTTTTCAAAAAAATTTTTTCATAATCTTGCCAAAATAAAATCATAGTGCTATACTTATAGAGTTATATGTTACATCTAGCAAGTATTTGTTGGTGTAATTTTTTTTATGTTTAGGAGATTTTATGGAAAACAAAATTAGAAATATTGCGATAATTGCGCACGTTGACCACGGTAAAACAACCCTTGTTAACGCACTTCTTAAAGAAGGCGGCGTGTTCCGTGAAAACCAAGCAGTTCAAGACAGAGTTATGGACTCAAATGCACTTGAACGTGAAAGAGGTATCACAATTTTTAGTAAAAATGCTTCACTTATTTATAACGACATCAAAATCAATGTTGTTGACACACCAGGACACGCAGACTTTGGTGGCGAAGTTGAAAGAATTTTAAAAATGGTTGATGGCGTTCTTCTTGTTGTTGATGCTTTTGAAGGCACAATGCCACAAACTCGATTCGTTTTAGAAAAAGCACTTGCTTTAAACCACAAAGTTATTGTTGTTGTTAACAAAATTGATAGAAAAGACGCAAGAGTTAAAGAAGTTATTGATGAAGTTCTTGACCTTCTTTTAGACCTTGATGCAAATGAAGAACAACTTGATTCTCCATTCGTGTTCTGTTCTGCTCGTCAAGGCATTTGCTCTCTTGATATGGACACTGTTGGAACAGATATGAAACCACTTTTAGACACAATCTTAAAGCATATCCCTGCTCCAAAGAGTGAAAGTGATAAACCATTCAAGATGCTTGTTTCTTCTTGTGAAGCAAATGACTATCTTGGAAAACTTGCAGTTGGAAAAGTTGAACAAGGTTCTTGCAAAGTGAATGAAACAATCGACATTGTTAACTTCCACGATGAAACAAAACATAAAACTTTCAAAATCACAAACATTTTTGAATTTCAAGGTCTTAAAAAAGTTCCCGTTCCAGAGGCACACCCTGGCGACATCGTTTGCTTGTCAGGAACTGATGATGTAACAATCGGTGATACCGTTGCTAACAAAGAAGACTTGTCACCTATTCCATTTGTTAAAATCAGTGAACCTTCAATCGAAATGGAATTTTCTGTTAATGATTCCCCATTTGCAGGAACCGAAGGCAAACTCTTCACATCAAGACACGTTCGTGACAGACTTATGAAAGAAGCCGTTAAAGACTTATCTCTCAAAGTTTATGAAACCGAAAGTGCTGATAGATTTAGAGTGCTTGGCAGAGGCGAAATGCACATTTCAATTTTAGTTGAAAATATGCGCCGCGAAGGATACGAATTCCAAGTATCAATGCCAAAAGTTATCTATAAGCACGAAAATGGAGTTAAGCTTGAACCAATTGATAATTTAACAATTGATGTTCCTGAAAATCAAGTGAGCACAATAATGGGTTCAATGGGTTCAAGAAAAGGTGAACTTCAAAATATGTCACCAAAGGGCAGCCGAATTCGTCTTGAATTCAAAATTCCTTCTCGTGGACTTTTTGGTTATAAGAGCCAATTCTTAACAGAAACAAATGGTGAAGGCATTATGAGTTCAGTCTTTTCAGGCTATGAACCTTATAAAGGACCAATTTCAACCAGAAACTTTGGTGCACTTATTGCTTATGAAAATGGTGAATCAATCGTTTATGGTTTATTCAACACACAAGAGCGTGGAAGACTTTTAATTGGACCGGGTGTAAAAGTTTATGCTGGTATGGTTGTTGGAATCAACCCAAAGGCGGAGGACATTGTTGTTAATGTTTGCAAGAAAAAACAACTCACAAACATTCGTTCAAGTTCTTCTGATGAAGCATTAAGACTCACCCCTATCAAACCTCTCACTCTTGAAGAAAGCCTTGAATTTTTAGATGAAGATGAACTTTTAGAGGTTACCCCTGAAAGTTTAAGAATTAGAAAGAAAATTCTTGACCACACAATTCGTGGCCGTGAAAATTTCAAAAAGAAACAAGAACTTAACAATAAATAGTTAAATAATTTTGATATTTACGGAGAAAACAATGGAACAATTTGCATTTGACAATGAAAAATATAAAGAATTACAAAAAACAGAAATATATGACCGAATAAAAAAATACGGTAAACTATATATAGAAGTGGGTGGCAAACTCTTCGATGACAATCACGCAGCGAGGTGCCTCCCAGGTTTCGACCCCAATGTCAAAATGCAAATCTTTAAAGAACTCAAAAACGATTTAGAAATCATCTTCTGCATCAACGCAAGAGATATCATCTCTAGAAGAACCAGAAGTGACAACAACCTCACCTATGATGAGGAAGTTTTAAGACTCATCGATTGTATGAATAATGAAGGAATCTCTGTTTGTGGTGTTATGATAAACTTCCACCAACCAGACCCATTCATCGAAAGATTCGAAAACAAATGCAAAGAAATTAATGTTCCCGTTTATAAAACTTATCATATCGAAGAATATCCAAACGACATCGACAAAATTTTAAGTGATGACGGCTTTGGCAAAAACGACCATATTAAAACCCACAAAAACATTGTTTTGGTTTCAGCACCGGGTGCTAACAGTGGAAAACTTGTAACTTGTTTAAGCCAACTTTATAATGATAAAATTAGAGATATTCAATCAGCTTACGCAAAATATGAAACCTTCCCTGTTTGGAATCTTGGTCTTGATGACCTTGTGAATGTTGCTTATGAAATGGCAACTGCAGACATTGTTGATATTAATATGGTTGACCCATATTATGAAAAAGCTTATGGCAAAATCGCAACCAACTATAACCGTGATATTGAAGCATTCCCAATTCTTTCAAATATGCTCAATCGAATCAATGGTCACGAAATTTACCCATCTCCAACCGATATGGGCATTAACAATGTTGGTGATGCAATAAAAGATACCCTTGCTGTTCAAAAAGCAAGTTTTGCCGAAATCGAAAGAAGATATTATAAAAACTTAATTAAATACGAAGAACATAAAATCAGTGACAGAGTGCTTGAGCGCAGCAACGAACTTTACGCAAGAGCCAAAGAGATTTATAAAAATCTTTTCCCTGATGAAGAAATTAGATAAAACAAAAACCACCAAAAATTTGGTGGTTTCTTTTATTTCATATTTTAATATCAAAAAAAGATGACTTATTTGCCATCTTTTTTATCAATTTTAATTTTGTTAACAATCATATTTCCAAAAATATCATCTTCAGTTGCAGATTCAACTTCTTTGTTTTTTGGAACAGACTTAATAACTTTTGACTTTTTATCAGCTTCACCAGATGTTCTCTTAATTGTCATAAGCTGAATTTTTTGATGAACTTCATCATCACCGTGGTCAAGCACATCTTTTCTGTTAATTTCTGCAAATTTTTCGGCATCTGACTTATTGTTAAGTTCAACAACAACACTTGAACCTGAATGGCGACCAGCAAGAATCCCCTTTGTTTTAGGATTAATATCTGTGATTGAATCACTTAATTGTTCTTTTGTTTTTGTGTCATATTTAATGATTGATTGAGGTTTCATTGTTTCTTCTTTTTTAGGAGTTTCTGAAACCACTTCAAACTTTTCACCATCATTTGCAGGTTTAATTATTGAAGAATTTTGACTTAATGTTACAGGCACTTTTCTATAAGATGCAACAAATTCAATATCTCTTGTTAAAACCATACCGTTTTCATAGCCTCTCCAACCAGCAAATTCATAAACCTCATCTTTTGTATTTTCTTTTGCTGGAGCAGCTGGAGCCACAATTGGTGTTCCATAAATTGATGTTCCTTGATTTAAAACTGTTTTTTCATCTTCATCTAAAAAAGTATAGGTGTATTTCTTTGGAATTGCCTTATATACGGCATAAACATTTTCATGATGATAGAACGCATCAATATTTTTATCCCAACCCATAAACTCATAAGAAAACTCTCTTGTTTCTTGTTTTGTTGGATGAATATCATCAAGATTAACCCCTGCACCATATTCAACTTCAACTGATTTAAAGAGTGTTTGTTTGTCATCATCAAAAACATTAATGCAACATCTTGTTACCTTTTGAAGATAAATTGCACGAACAACAGTATTTCCATTTGAATCAACACCATTTTTATCCCAACCAACAAATTCATAAGTATATTTATCAGTAGGCGCTTTTGTTGGAATTGGTAAAAATTCTGTTCCTGAATAATTTAAAGATTTATCAGAATAAACTGTTTTAACAGCACTGTTCATAGTAAAGAAATCATGAATCTTTCCAAAAAAGTTCATAAAACCATGTTTTATTGCTGCTCCAAAATCTTTCATTGTTTTTTTTCTAACATCTACCCACCAAAGAGTAAACATTGCGCTTGCAAAAACAAGAATTGTGATTGTTGTAAACACAACCGCAATAGTTGTTCCCGTTGACGCTGCTAAAAAATTACTCAAATTAATCATAGCTACCCACCTTGATTTTATATAATTATATTTTGCAATTTTTTTATAAAATTGTCAAATCAATAATGCCCTTTTGGAAGTTTATTCTACACTTTTTAAAGATTCTGCCATATTGACTTTTTTTATTCTCATAAAGCACACAAAAAGTACAGCTAAAATAGTAATTAAAATAATGAAAAATGTTGCTAAAAAACTAACAAATTTAATGCTAACAATATAATTTAAAAGTTCAATTTTATTTACTGCTAAAATTAAAAGCATTAAAGGATACCCTAAAATCATTCCAAGAACCATTCCAATTCCCGCCATAATAAACACTTCAATAAACACAGCTATTGAGATTTGAAGCGAATTTTGACCAATAACTTTCAATGTTGCAATTTCAGTAACACGCTCTTTTAAAATAAGGAAAATAAAGTTTAAAAGCACAATAACTGCAAGCATAATGCCAAAAACCTTAATTGTTTTTGTCATTGTTGATGTTGACATAATTCTATCTTTAACATTTTCTTTTTCTTCTTCAATGGTGAGCGCTGTGTTTGTGCCATTAATCTCATTCACAAATTCAGCAACTTTTTGCTCATCTGCCGATTCGTGAATTTTTATCCAAACACCTTTTGATACAAAAGCTTCATCAAACTCTAAATCTTTACATACAAAAACACCATTTTTAAAACTTGTCTCAATAGTACTTGAAATCACCAAATTAACCGTTTTATCTTGAAGTGAAACTGAAATAGTATCCCCCACTTTAAACTCAAATTTTTCTGCAATCATATTTGAAATGCAAACATCATTTCCTGAAAGTTGTTCTTTAAAAAACTTTGAATTTTCTGCCACTTGATAAACATAAACTTTTTCAGTATCATCATTAACAAAAATATTTGCATAAACCCTTGAATAATCCTCAACAAGTTCAACTCGTTCATCACTTAAAAGTTTTTCTTTAAAATCTGATTTGTTATAAGTTGAAGAAATATCATAATCAAACACTTTTCCAAGGTCGTTTTTCAAACTCTTTGAAAGTGTGTCACCAATTCCAAAACCCGAAAGGAGTAGTGCAACGCAACCCGCCATTCCCACTGCACCCATAATTAAACGAAGTGGTTTCATTTTTATATTTCTAAATGCCATTTTTAAAGAAATTGGTATTTTCTTTTTAAATTTTTTAGTTCTCTTTTTTAATTTTTTTGCAGATGTTGTGAGATTATATCTCAAACATTCAATAGGATTTTTATTGAGTATCTTGTAACATCTAATAAATGCCACAATAAATCCCAAAACAATCATTGAAACAACCAAACCTGCAAGCCACCAAAAAGGAATTTGAAGTTTAATATAATCTTCAGGAATGCTATAAATCATCGTATATCTTGAAAACATAACCTCTGGAATGAGCAAAAATCCAAAAAGTACGCCAAGTCCCGCACCAATAGTGCAAAGAATCGCACCATAAAGCGAATAATGTCTTAAAATCTTTTTATTAGGCACACCACAAGCTTTGAGTATTCCAATTTTTTTCTGCTCTTGCATAATAAGTTGGTCGATAGTTGTGAGAATAATTAAAATTGCGACAACCAAAAAAATTATAGGAAAAACATAAATCATTTTTTGTGATTGAATCACTTCTTCTCTTAAAAGGTTAACCGACTCAACTTCTTCCCTACCATGCATATAGATAAGTTTGCTAGAAGTTGCACCACTTGCATAATAATTTTTTATTGCTGTTGAAGTTTGCTCAATATTGTCAGTTTTTAAAAGAATTTGATTGTATGCAATTCCATCAAACAAACCCACATCAAAACCAACAACTTTTTCAGCAAGTTTTTCTTTTATTCTTTCTAAAAACAAATCTTTATCAATCACGATAGTCCAAGAATTATAAGTGTTTGCACGCTCATCTAAACTCATTGTTCCGGTCAATCGTTCAACAAAATCAAGTGTGTAATCTACGCCTTGATAATTTACAACATACGAAAATGAAATATCGTGAAAACCAGCTTGAATTTTTTGGTCTTTTGCAACATTTTTATCAATCAAACAACCTTTCTTTCCCGACTCAATATAAGGTGTTGAAACCTTACCTTCATAAACATAAATGCTAGCACTGCTGTTGGTTTTTAAAAGTTCAATTTCAGCAATGGTTTCAAATTGAAGACGCTTATCAAATTTAGTTGTATTCGCCTCAAAAAACACTTCATCTTCTGCAGAAACCTTGTCAGTATTCACCCAAAGGTCAGCAAGGTTTGTTTCTGTAAAATAATTATCAACACACGCATTCAAAGTATAAGCATTAGTCATAAATCCAGCAAAAAGCATAGTAGCTAAAAGCACGATAAAAATAACAGATAAAAACTGTTTAAAATTGCTTTTTATATTTCTGCTTCTTACCTTTTTTAAAACTTTATTCACTATAACTCAATATCCTCAATTGGTTTTGGATTTTTAATTGTTTCATCACTAATAATTTTGCCGTCTGAAATTTTAAGCACTCTATCGGCACACTGTGCAATTGCACTATTATGAGTAACAACAACCACAATCTTGTCTTTCTTTTTATTCATATCCATCAAGAGTTTAATAATCATCTTTCCGGTTTTACTATCAAGCGCACCTGTTGGTTCATCACAAAGAAGAATTTTAGGATTCTTAACAAGCGCACGTGCAATGGCAACTCTCTGTTGTTCACCACCAGAAAGTTCAGATGGAAAGTTATCAGCCTTATCTTCAAGCCCAACTGCTTTAAGTGCGTCAATTGCAAGCATTTCACCAGGAAGTTCTGCAAGTTCAACATTTTCAAGCGCGGTAAGGTTTGGCATAAGATTATAAAATTGAAAGATAAACCCAACAACTTCTCTTCTATATTGTGCAAAAATCTTATCAGAAAGTTCAGTGATATCAACACCTGCAAAATTTATAGAACCAGCAGTAACGGTATCCATACCACCAATCACATTAAGCAGTGTTGATTTTCCACTTCCTGATGCTCCTAAAATAACAACAAATTGACCTGTGAAAAGTTGAAGTGAAACATTGTTTAGTGCCTTCACTTCAAAGTTTTCTCCATAAAATTTAGATACGTGTTCAACAGCAACTGAACCCACATATCGTTCATCAAAAATTAACTGCTCTTTTTTCATACAATACTCCAAGTTTATTATATAAAATTTCGTAATCATTGTAAATAAAAATACCCCTTTATCGCTTGTCAAAATTTAAAAAATAAAGAAAAAACCACCATAAATGGTGATTTTATTGCATTATAAGTCATCTGCATCTTGAACTGGTTCTTCTTCTAAAGTTCCTGTTCCAACATAACTTCCATTCGGGTCAAATTTATTTTCACCCCAAATTTCTTGAATTTCATTTTCTTTAAAATTTTTTTTGATTTTATTTCTATTTTTTCTCATATTTTCCTCCTTTAATTATTTTGTTCAATTTAACCAAATTTATTTGACTATAATTTACTTATTAATTAAAATAAAGGTATGGATAAAATAGTATTTAATCAATCATGCTTTTTAGGCATAAACGCAATTGATGAAATTGCAACAGAACTTAAAAATAGACATTTAAAGAAAGGCTTTATCATTACTGATAATGGCCTCATTTCGTGTGGAATTTATCAAAAAGTTGCCAATGTTTTAATTAAAGGAAAAATTCCATCAGTAATGTATTCAGATGTTCGCCCAGAACCAACTGTTCGCGATGTTAAAAACGCATATAACGAACTCAAACATTCTGGTGCAGACTTCATTCTTGCAATTGGTGGTGGAAGCCCTATTGACACAGCAAAAGCAATTTCAATCATCGCAAAGAACCCAAAATATGATGATGTTGTTTCACTTGGCGGTCATAAAAATAATTTAAATCAACCACTCCCTATCTTTGCTGTTCCAACAACAGCGGGAAGTGCTTCTGAAATCTCAAAGAGCTTTGTTATCACTGATGAGGTTAATGAAAAGAAAATTGTTTGCTTTAATGATAAAATGCTTCCAATCGAAACATTCATTGATCCGGAACTAATGACAACAATGCCAGACATTGTGACCTTGAGTTCTGGTTTTGATGCACTTGCTCACGCAATTGAAAGTTTGATTACAATCAAATCTAATATGTTTTCAGACACTCTTTCAAAAGATGCTGTTAAAATCATCATTAAAAACCTTCCAATTTGTTATGATGACCCTGAAAATTTAGAAGCACGTGAAAATATGGCTTATGCTCAATATATCGCTGGACTTGCCTATTCAAACTCCGGTCTTGGAATTGCTCACTCAATCGCACACGCAATCAGTGGAAAGTTTAACATTCAACATGGCATTGCCCTTTCAATGATTCTTCCAACAGTTTTAAAGTTTAATATGTATAGTCCAAAAGCACATATGTATAAATATATTGCAGAAGCTTTTAATATTGACACAAGCAATATGAAACTTGAAGAAATATGCAGAGCAACTGTTAAAGAACTTGAAAAGTTCAAAAACAGTTTCAATGTTCCAAAGAAACTTTCAGACTATGGAATGCTTGAACAAGATTTAGATTCACTTGCCCTTCGTGCATACGAAGATGCCTGTACACTTGGCAACCCTCGTGAAGTCACAATGACAGACATTTATATGCTTCTTAAAAAGATGCTTTAATAAATAAATTTAAAGACCTTGAAATCAAGGTCTTTTTTATTGTCTGCATATTTTTATGCATAATTGTTTTTAATATTTTAATTAATTTAATTGAAAAACTAAAAGTTAAATAATATAATAAATATACGCACCATTAGCTCAACTGGATAGAGTCGCCGGCTTCGAACCGGAAGGTTGCGAGTTCGAGTCTTGCATGGTGCACCAATATTATTACTTAAGGAAAATAAAATTATGATGATGAGTGAAAATGAATATTATGAATTTAATATTAAGAATTTATCTATGGAAGAATCTATATCACAAATTAATGAAATAATTAATCGTATAACTGATTTAGAAATTCTTGTCAAATCCAAAAATGGAATTTATTTAATGGAACCAAGTTTCGACTTACAATTATCATATAATAAAAAATACCTTACCTATTCATTTTCAAGAATTATTTTTGACCACACTAATGTTGATGAAATGTTTACATTTGAAGAATGGTTCCAAAAATTCAACATACCTGCAAAGTTTAAAAAAATGATTTTTACTTTTGCTAAAAAATTGAAATGTTTTAAAATTGCAAATGAATCTGAAAAAGAAACAAATTATCAATCAAAATTTATTAAAACAAAAATCACAGACTTGTAAATATTGGCAATAAAATTAATAAAAAATACATTTTAACACTTTACAACAAAATAATTAAAAATACCAATATTCTATAATAAAATTTCATTAAATTTAAAACACTTGCATTTTCAAGTGTTTTTT
>JAZRRE010000033.1:0-4790 GCA_045650505.1 Clostridia bacterium
CATTTTCAAGTGTTTTTTTATTTTGTTTAATAAAAATATTAATTAATTTTAATAATAGCATTAAATACATTGACATAAAAAGCCTATAGTGTTAAACTAAATATGTTCATTTTTTATAAGAAAATAATTAAATTAAAACAAAATAATGCTTATAAATAAAAACATTTGTTCAATTTAAATAACTATTGACAAGTTTTGAAACATTTTTGGAGAACTTATGAAAAAAATAATTTCACTTTGTTTAGTCTTTTTAATATTATGTTTTGGACTTATTTATAAATCCAACAAAAAGACAAACGCAATCATAATTTACACCTCAACTGAAGACTATAATATGGAACTTTTGCAGAAAAGATTAAACGAACAATTTCCTGATTATGAAGTTGTTGTTGAATATTTATCAACAAGCAATATTGCAACAAAAGTTTTAGAAGAAGGTTCATCTAGTGAATGTGATATAATTTTTTCACTTGACTATGGGTATCTTGATAAATTAATTTCAGCTGATAGACTTGCAAATTTTAATGATGTTTACGACCTTTCAATCTATGCAGATGACACCATCACAGATTCAAACAGAAATTATGTTTTGCCATCAACAAGAAATGGTGGTTGTGTAATCATCAACAATAAAGTTCTTGCTGATAGAAATTTGAGCAAACCAACATCTTATCAAGATTTATTAAAACCAGAATTCAAAGATTTGGTGTCAATGCCTTCACCAAAATCATCTTCAACCGGATATATGTTCCTTTTATCCCTCATCAATGAATGGGGTGAAGATGCCGCTTTTGAATATTTTGATGGACTTTCAAAAAACATCATCGCATTCACATCTTCAGGTTCAGGACCGGTTAACGCATTAACAAACAGAGAAGCAGCCGTTGGTTTGGGAATGACAGCACAAGCTGTTGACAAAATCAACAACGGTAACAATGAATTAGAAATCGTATTTTTTGATGAAGGTTCCCCTTTTGCATTGCTTGGTTCAAGCATTGTTAAAGGAAAAGAAACCAGACCAGAAGTTATTGAAGTATTTAATTACTTATATTCAAGTTTTATTGAAGAATCTTGCAAAACATTCTACCCTGAAACAATTTTAAAGAACAAAACTTTTGAAGTTGCAAATTTCCCTACTAATATCAAATACTCAAATATGAGCAACAACTCACTCACATATAAAGAAAATATATTAAAGAAATGGAAGTACTAAATGGAAAACAAAACTAATAAGAAAATAAAAAGCACTGAAGAATCAGTTGCACCAGAAAAGAAAATTAAACTATCAATTCAAAATATCTCAAAAACATTCAACTCAAAAATCGCTGTAGATGATGTTTCATTTGATGTTTATGATGGAGAATTTTTATCAATTCTTGGACCATCAGGTTGTGGAAAAACCACCCTGCTCCGCATTTTAATTGGTCTTATCGAACCAGATTCAGGAGTGATTTTGAAAAAGGGAAAAGACATTACTCAAACAAAAATTTCAAAAAGAGGTATGGGTATTGTTTTCCAAAACTACGCACTCTTTGAAAATATGACAGTTTTGCAAAACGTTGAATTTGCCCTCAAAGTAAACAAAGTTCCTAAAGTTATTGCAAGAAAAAGAGCTTTAACTCTTTTAAAGAAAATGCATTTAAGAGATTTTGAAAACAAAAAACCTGGTGAGCTTTCTGGTGGACAACAACAAAGAGTTGCAATTGCCAGAACACTTGCATTAAAACCAGATATTATCTTATTTGATGAACCAATGTCAGCACTTGATGTTTCAACCAGATTAGAACTTTGTGAAGAACTTAAACGCGTTCAAAAAGAATTTAAAACAACAATGATTTACATCACTCACGACCAAGAAGAAGCCCTCTGTCTTTCAGATAGAATAATGGTTATGAATGTTTCAAAAATAAGTCAACTTGGCACTCCTGATGAAATTTTGACTAATCCAGCAAATGATTATGTTAAATCTTTCGTTTGTGAAAATTTAAATAAAAAAATCAATAATTTAAAACATTTTGTGGAGATAACAAATGGTAAAAACTAATACACTTATTTCACCACAAAGAAAGAATTGGTTTAAACGCCAGCCAAGCAAATATTTTGAAATTCTTTTATGTGTTGTTTTATTTTCATTCATAATTGTTCCTTTAATCACAATGCTTACAAAGATTGATAAAGCGACTCTATCTCGTGTATTTTCAGACGACATATTTTTTGAGTCATTAATCAATTCTTTAACAACAACAATAACAGCCACAATCATTTCTATTGCACTTGCTTATGGACTTGCTTGGGCAATTTCTAGAACAAACATTAAATGTAAAACACTTTTCAGTGTTATATTCACATTGCCAATGTTGATTCCTTCAATTTCTCACGGAATGGGTCTTATTATTCTCTTTGGGAATAATGGTGTGTTCACAAACTTATTTAACACAACCTCTCACCTTTATGGTTTTTCAGGAATTGTTCTTGGCTCTGTGTTATACTCTTTCCCTATTGCATTTTTAATGTTTGTTGACATTTTAAAATATGAAGATTATTCACCATATGAAGCAGCTGACATTTTAGGCATTCCAAAACATCGCCAATTTTCAGCAATAACATTCCCTTACATTAGAAAACCATTAATTTCAATAGTATTTACAGTTTTCACAATGATTATAACTGACTATGGTATTCCTCTTTCAATTGGTGGAAAAACAAAAACATTGCCTGTTCTTCTTTATGAAAACACTCTTGGTCAACTTGACTATTCAGCAGGCGCTTTGATTGGAACATTTTTGCTTATCCCAGCAGTTGCAGCATTCTTATTTGACTTGTTTAATAAAGATAAAGCAAAATCATCATTCACAACCAAAGAATACCCATTGAAAGCCAATAAAAAGAAAGATGCTTGGGGCTATGTTATCAGCATTATAACATCTCTCTTTATTTCAACAGTCATTATCTCATTCTGTTTGCAATCATTCTCAACAAGTTATCCTTCAAATATGACTTTCACACTAGACCACTTTAAACGTGCGCTAAATAAGTCAAGCATAGGGTATCTTGATAACTCAATTTTTATGTCATTATTTACTGCATTTGTCGGAATGATATTTGCATTCATAACGGCTTATTGCACAGCTAGACTAAAAACAAAAACCTCTAAATTTTTGCACATTATATCTATCATAAGTTTGGCAATTCCGGGACTTGTGTTAGGTTTATCATTTGTAATCACATTTAAAACCTCATTTATTTATGGAACTTTAATCATCTTAATTCTTGCAAACACAATTCACTTTTTTGCTTCACCTTATTTGATGACATATAACGCATTGAGTAAATTGAACGAAAATCTTGAATCAACCGGTCAAGTATTAGGAATCCCTAGATATAAAATCATTTTTGATGTTATCATTCCACAATGCAAATATACCCTTTTGGAAGTATTTTCATATTTCTTTGTAAATAGTATGATGACAATTTCAGCAGTATCATTCCTTGCAACAAGAAACAACAAACCATTATCACTTATGATAAATCAATTTGAAGCTTTCAATATTATGGAATGCGCAGCTGTTATTGCACTTATGATTTTAATTGTAAATATGACAATGAAATTAATAATTTATTTAATCAAAAGACAAGGAGAGAAAAATGTTAACAAAAAATCAATTTGATGTTTTAGATTGCATCATCACATCAGAAAAAAAATTATCACAAAGAAACATTGCAAAACAAACAAAATTATCAGTAGGAACAGTAAATAAAACATTATTAGAGTTAGATAATTTAGGCTATATTAAAAATAATGAAATCACTGAAACCGGAACCGAAGCCCTTGAACCATATAGAGTTAAAAGAGCAATCTTGATTGCTGCTGGTCTTGGTTCAAGACTTATACCAATCACATTAAACACACCAAAACCATTAATCAGAGTTAAAGGAAAAAGAATCATTGAATCTCTTTTAGATGCTTTAATTGAAGCTGATATCGAAGAAATTTATATTGTTAGAGGTTATCTTGGCGAACAATTCGATTCCCTTTTATACAAGTATCCAAACTTAAAATTCATCACAAACGACAAGTTTAACGAAGCAAATAACATTTCATCGGTTGTTCTTGCAAAAGAATATTTGCCAAATGCTTATATTGTTGAATCTGACTTGTTGTTACACAACAAAAATTTAATCAAAAAATATCAATATTCTTCAAACTATTTGGGAATTCCTGTTGAATCATCAAACGATTGGTGTCTTCATACAACAAATAAAATTATTTCTAAAGTTTCTATTGGTGGAGAAAACTGTTTCCAAATGGTAGGCATCTCATATTGGACTGAAAAAGATGGTGCACAACTTGCAAGAGATGCAGAAGAAGTATTTAATGCTCCTGGCGGAAAAGAACGTTATTGGGACCAAGTTCCTCTTGAATATTGCATCAATAACTATAAGTTGAGTGTTAGACAATGCACATTTGATGACATTATTGAAATCGACACATTCAACGAACTTAAAGCCATCGACAAATCATACGATGTTTAAAAACAAACCACAAAAAAAAGACGCGAATTCGCGTCTTTTTTATTTTTCTACACTTTGAATAATAGTTTCATCATTAACTACACCAACATCTACAAAATCTTTATTATCTTCCAATTTGTCTTGATTTTCAACAAGTTCTTCATTTAACACATCATTTATCTTATTTACCTTTTTGTTTTTGATTTTATTTATTAATTTTTTTATTTCATTTTTATATATTAAACCAATAATTAAACAATAACAAATAGCAACAGGTA
>JAZRRE010000034.1:0-1539 GCA_045650505.1 Clostridia bacterium
TATTGATATATTATTTATATTTATATAAATAAGTATAAAAGATAAAATTATTTTGGAGATACATTATGAGAAGAATTAGAAATTCAGTTAAGGCAATTATTGTTTCACTTTGTTTGGTGGTAGTTTTTGCCGGCACTATTTTGGGTGTTGTTTTAGCAAATAAAAATAAAAACACTGACCCAGGAAATAGTGGCAATAGTGGGGTTGAAGAAATTATTTATAAACTCACCGAAGACCAAGAAACTTTGATAAACTCAATTTATAACAGTCAAAAGACTGATGAGGCACTCAAAGAAACTGATTGGTCTAAAATTGTTTATGAAACCGGAGCATCAGTGCCGGTTGATAAAGTTGTTGGCATTTATGAAAACTATTTCATCGCAAAAGATGCTAATGACAATGAAATGATTTATTTCTTTGATGATGAATCTCAAAATAATGCAACTGTAACATTGATTCAAGCTTTGAAAGCAAATGGTTGTGATATTGAAGATGATACATATATTGAAATTAATGAGATTGAAGGCAATTATGTTTATTATACAGCTCATTATTCAAAAAATGGTTCAACTTATGAATCACATCAAGTTGCTTTTATTGAATCAATTGAAAATGCAAAGATTGTCAATCGATTTGATTTAACAGTTGTTAGTGAAAATAAATATTATGGCACATATCTTTATGATTATTTAGGTGTTAAACTTATTGGTAATCATTATGTTTATAAAGTTGAGTATGTTGACAATGATGTTGATATGGTTGAATTTGGAATCTGCCTTTACACAGAAGATTTTATTTCAGCTGATGAACAAGTTAAATTTGTAACAACTTATGAAAACTTTATTCGTTCTGCTTCTTCAGATAATTTTATCACAGTTACACAACGTGGTTTAGATGAAGAGTTTTATTATGTTAAAAA
The DNA here is from genome assembly GCA_045650505.1 of Clostridia bacterium. Taxonomy (GTDB): domain Bacteria; phylum Bacillota; class Clostridia; order Christensenellales; family UBA1242; genus RGIG1681. The sequence goes on from JAZRRE010000034.1 coordinate 920, forward strand.
CAATCAGCTCAAAACTTTTGAGTTTGAGGAAGAAGAAGGAAATGTTTATTCATATACTCCTGTTGACAATGGCTTGATTATTGAAATTGGAACAAGAGTTGAACAATCTGAAAATGCAATTTATGTTCCAGAAGGTAATGGTGGATATTATCTTAAATATGAGTATAAATATTTTGACATCAACACTGAAGAATTAAAAGAATTTAAGTTGACTGATGGCTATGCAAAAGCATCAATTAAATCTAAACTTGAAAATGATTATATTCTTGTTTTTGAACAAAAGGTTGAAGATAACAATTTAGCCACAAAAGGGTTGATTTCATATTATAATTCAGATTTTGAAAAAATTATTTCTTATGAAACTGAAAAGAGTAGCTCTGAAATCTATTTTGCTAAAAATGGTTATGTTGTTACAAGTGAAGGTATTTTGATTACTAATGAGAATACACTTGGCAGTTTTATTTTAAAATTTGAAACTGAAACTTTTGATTATGGTTTTTTAGAGACAAGTGGAAAATATTTCTCTGTTGGAAAAGGTAGTGATTATAGAGTTGTTTCAACAAATGGAAAATTTGTTTTTAATGACAGAAGTTTTGATGTTATTAATTCTTTAAATGATG
>JAZRRE010000035.1:0-25015 GCA_045650505.1 Clostridia bacterium
TGTAATTGGTTTTGCAGGATCAACTGCAGATGCATTCAACCTTTGTGAACATTTTGAAAAAATGCTTGAAAAATATTCAGGAAACTTGGAACGTGCTGCTGTTGAACTTGCACTTCTTTGGCGCAGCGATAAAGCAATTCGTCAACTTGATGCAATGATGATTGCTGCTGACAAAAATCAACTTTTGATTATTTCTGGTAATGGTGATGTTTTTGAACCAGAAGGTGGTGTTTGCGCAATAGGTTCTGGTGGAAACTATGCACTTTCAGCAGGAAAGGCACTTTATGAAAACACAGAACTTTCTGCTCGTGAAATTGCTGAAAAATCAATGAAGATTGCTGGTGAGATTTGTGTTTATACAAATGACCACATCACAGTTGAGGAGGTGTAATATGAAAATGGAATTATCACCAAAACAAATTGTTAGTGAACTTGATAAATATATCATCGGTCAAAATGATGCAAAAAAAGCAGTTGCTATTGCGCTTCGCAACAGATATAGAAGAAGCAAACTTCCACAAGAAATGCGTGAAGAAATTACACCAAAGAATATCATTATGCAAGGTCCAACCGGTGTTGGTAAAACCGAAATTGCAAGACGTCTTGCAAAACTTGTGAAAGCACCTTTTGTTAAAGTTGAAGCAACAAAGTTTACTGAAGTTGGTTATGTTGGAAGAGATGTTGAGTCTATCATTAGAGATTTAGCAGAAGCATCTATTCGAATGGTTAAAAAAGAAAGATTTGATGAAGTTCGTGAAAAAGCAGAAAATGCAACTTATGAAAGACTCGTTCAAGCATTGTTCCAAAGTTATAAAACAAAACACCCAGATATGGGTGATGATGTTGTTCGTGACCATATTATCGAAGATATCAAAGCACATAAACTTGACAATGAAATCATTGAAGTTGAAGTTCTTGAAGAAAACAACTCAATGCAAATGCTTGGTGGAATGGGAATGGAAATTAACATCAGTGAAATGCTTGGTGGAATGTTCCCAAAAAAGAAAAAGAAAAAACGTCTTGCTGTTGTTGATGCAAAACATATTTTCTTAAATGAAGAGAGTGAAAAACTTATTGATATGGACAATGTTTCTGCTGAAGCTATTAGAAGAGCAGAGCAAGATGGCATTGTGTTTATTGATGAAATTGATAAAATTACAGGAAAGACAGGTTCTGGTTCACACGGTCCAGATGTTTCAAGAGAAGGTGTGCAAAGAGATTTGCTTCCAATCGTTGAAGGTTCAACTGTTTCAACAAAATATGGTCCAATTAGAACAGACTTTATTTTGTTTATTGCAGCAGGTGCGTTCCATTTGTCAAAAATTGAAGACCTTATTCCTGAACTTCAAGGTCGTTTCCCAACAACTGTTGCACTTTCAAATATCACTTATGAAGACTTTGTGAAGATTTTATCTGACACAGAAAACTCACTCATTCTTCAATATACAAGCCTTCTTGGTGTTGATAATATTAAACTTGATTTTACTAAAGATGGCATTGAAGAAATTGCAAGGATTGCAGTTCTTGCAAATGAAACAAATGAAAATATTGGTGCAAGAAGACTTCATTCAATTATGGAAAGTTTGCTTGAAGATATTTCATTTAATGCGACAGGTGACCACCCTGTAATTGTGATTACTATTGATAAAAAATATGTTGATGAACATTTATCAAATATCTGCAAGAAGTTTGACTTAAGTAAATATATTTTGTAAAATATGAACATAATAGACAAGGAGGGAACGATTATGCTTAATGCTGGAATTATGACTAATGAAGAATTTGATGAAATCATTAGTGAAAAAGATGTATGTGTTATCGACTTTTCTGCCTCTTGGTGTGGACCATGTAGAATGATGGCTCCAATTTTAGAAGATATTGCTGATAAATATAAAGGTAAATATTATTTTTATCAAATAGATGTTGATAGTGCAGAAGAGATTGCTCAAAAGTTTGAAGTGACTGCAGTTCCAACAATTGTTGTGGTTTCAAAAGGTCAAGAAATTGGCAGAACTTCGGGTTATCAAGAATTTGATGAATTTGAAAAGTTTTTATTAGACACAATCAAAAAGGCTGATTAATTTCAGCCTTTTATTTTTTGCAAAAAACGCAGTAATTTTATAAAAATAGCACTTTTTATGGTTAAAATATAAAGAAATTTTAAAATTTTGCGAAAAATATCAAAAAGTGTATTGATTTTATGTTATAAAAATGTTACTATTGTATTATCAAATTAGGGAGAATTATATGGAAAGAAAAATGTTTTATTTAGACCATGCGTCAACAACTCCACTCTCGCCAGAAGTTTATAAAAAAATGCTTGAGTGCTATGCAAAATGTCAAGGTAACAATACAAGCATTTATGCAATCGGTAGACAAGCAAATTATGAACTTGAAATGGCAAGAGCAAAAGTTGCAAAAGCTATTGGTGCAGAGCCAAATGAAATCTATTTCACATCTGGTGGAACAGAGGCAAACAACTGGGCAATTAAAGGAATTGCAAGAGCAAACAAAGCTAGAGGTAATCACATCATTACATCACAAATTGAACACCCATCAGTTTTAGAATCTTGCAAAGAACTTGAAAAAGAAGGTTTCAAGGTTACTTATATTCCTGTTGATGGAAATGGTGTTGTTGATTATGCTTCAATCATTAAAGCAATCGGTCCTAACACAATTTTAATTTCAATTATGACAGCAAACCATGAAGTTGGTTCACTTCAGCCAATTCGTGCCATTGCAGAACTTGCAAAACAAAATGAAGTTTATTTCCACACAGATGCAATTTCTGCTATTGGAAATGTTAACCTTTCAGTTAAAGAACTTGGTGTTGATGCTCTTTCAATTTCAGCACATAAAATCAATGGTCCAAAAGGGGTTGGTGCACTTTATATTAAAGCTGGAACAAATATTGATAAATTTATGTCTGGTGGCAGACAAGAAAACAATTTAAGAGCAGGAACCGCAAACGTTCCTGTTTGTGCAGGTTTTGGTGTTGCTATTGAAAATGCAACAACAGACCTTGAAGATAAGGTTCGTGAAGTTAGAGTTCTTCGTAAATATTTCCAAAAGAAAATTTCAGAAGAAATTCATAACATTGCACTCAATGGTCACCCAACACAACGCTTAGCTGGCAACTGTTCAATCACATTTGAAGGTGCTGAAGCTGAAGCAGTTGTTATGCTTCTTGATAAAGAGGGGATTTGTGCGGCAATGGGTTCAACATCTGATTATCAAACAAACACACCATCACACATTCTTCAAGCAATGGGCAAAGATTCTGAAACAATCAGGTCAACTGTTAGATTTACACTTGGTTCTGAAATTTCAAGAGAAGAAATTGATGATATTGTTGAAACAATTAGAAAAGTCGTGAAAAAAGTTAGAAGTATTTCTGCTATAAGAATTTATAAGAATAAGGTGGAATTATAGTATGTATTCAAACAAAATTATGGAAGAATTTTATAATCCACAAAATTATGGCGTTATTAAAGGTGCTAGTGGTGTTGGAAAAGTAACTTCAGATGTTGGAAGTGAAATTATTAAAATATTTATCAAAGTTGAAAAAGACAAAATTGTTGATGCACAGTTTCAAACATTTGGTGGTGTTGTTGCAATTGCTTGCTCAAGCATCGCAACCACACTTATGATTGGAAAATCTTTAAAAGAAATTAGAACCATAACAGCAAACACAATTTTAGAAATTGTTGGTGAAGTTCCTGAAAACAAAATGTATATTGTTCAAGCTGTTGTTAGTGCGATTTATGGTTCTGTTGATAGTTACTTCAACAAATCAGCTAAAAACGATGACTAATAAAAACAAAAAGGCAGGTGAAACCTGTCTTTTTTTTATTTCCTATTGAAATGTAGATATAATTATGTTATAATAACTTATAGGGAGTGAAAAAATATGCATTTTGAAGATTTAAACTTTTTAAATTTGCCAGCAGTTAAATTCAAAAGACCAACAGCAAAAACTTTGGATTCTTTTTATGCTGACATCTTTCAAAAGTTTAGCATTGATGAAGATAATGGAAAAAAGTGGCAAGATGAAGCTTATGATGCACTTATAAAAAATGATAAAGAGAGAATTGCTATGCTTGAAAAGCAGGGTGGAAAAATTATCTTTATTGATGACGCTATTGATGTTTTGATTGATAATTATATGCTTGAAGGTGGAATAAGTGAAGAAAGTGCAAATTCACATAAAAGCACAATTTTAAAAAGTGGATACATAAAAGATATTGAATTTAAGCATAATCCAGAACAAATTGTTTTTACAACTAAATTTGGAACATTCAAGGCTTCGAAATTATCAGAAGTTTTTCCAATTTTTAAACAGTTTCCGGGAATTGAAACAAGAGATAGACACAGCAAGTGTCACGCGGCTTCAATAGATGTTTCATCGGTTTTAATGGATAAACATAAAGTTGCAACCGGTTATGTTTATATGTTTGGTGAAGGTGCAAAATATTTGCACACATGGATTGAAGTAAAATTTGATGGAAGAGATTTTGTTATTGATACAACCAGAAATTTGTTTACACCGAAAAAGTTTTATTATTATATAAGAAATATTGAAGGTCCGGTTTATAAAATTTCACCAAAAACAATAGAAAAAGAAGGGCATATACTTGAATATTTAACTCATCATAACGATTGGCTTTCAAAACTTTATCTTTCAAACCGTCATCAGGCACTTCAAGTTTATAAAATTTTGAAGGCTGAAGAAGAAAGAGAGAAGATGAAAGACCCATTATATCAAGCAGCAAAACATTTTAGAGAGTCTATGATTGCTGCAGATAAAAAACAAGAGAAAGCAAAAAGAAAATATAAAAAGTCACAAGAAAGTGAAATGCAATAAAAAACACGCCTTATGAGTTTGGCGTGTTTTTCTTTTGTTCGTTTTTTTGTTTGATAAAGCAGTCATAACAAAGTGCTTTATATCTCTCGTTTCCACCAATTTCAATAATTGAACCACGAGTGACAATTCTTCCATTTGAAAGTCTGGCATTGATGGTTGCTTTTCTTCCACAAGCACAAATTGATTTAAGTTCTGTTATTGAATCTGCAATTTCAATTAAACGCTTGCTACCTTCGAAAAGTTTTGTTCTAAAGTCGGTTTTTAAGCCATAGCAAAGAACGGGAACATAAGCAGTTAATTCTTTGAGTTGGTTTATGTGTGATTCGGTGCAAAATTGACATTCATCTAAAATGATAACACCGACAGGTTTTTCCTTATTATGTTTTTTAAATAATGTTTTAAGATTTGTTTTTGATGAAAAGCCGATAGCTTCTGCTTCAAGACCAATTCTGCTTTTAACAAACTTTTTTCCATCGTGGTCATCACGAGTGTCTTTATCTGGTTTTAATAAAAGCACATTATAACCTTGTTGTTCATAATTAAATTTTGCCATAAGAGCTTGAGCTGATTTTGAGCAGCCCATAGCACCATATTTAAAATAAAGTTTAAATGACATAAGCGTGTTCCACCTAAAAATTTATTTCTAAATTTATTTTAAAACTTAAATTTTATGAAATCAATAATAAAACTTAAAATTTTTGATTTTTATAACAAATGTATAAACTTGTCGAAATTGCACACAATAATTGCAGGAGGTATTTCTATGGAAAATTATTGCAGAGGTGCTATGCTTGGACTTGTTTCAGGTATGGTTATTGGTGGAATTATTGTGGCAAAACACAAGAATTTTGCAGCGAAAATTAGAAAAGGACTTGGTATTGCAGAAGAAAAAATGCAAGAAGCCAAAGAATTTATTGAAGAAAAAATTGAAGAAACAAAAGTGGAACTTGAAAGCAAGGGAGTATGTGATGATTGCTCTAGTGATTGCTTTAGTGAAAAATCAAATTTCGATAAATTAAAAGATTCTTCAAATAAAGATTTTGGTAAAAAATCTAAAAACTAGGCAAAAAAATTAGACAACTAATTTAAATTATGTTATTATTCATTTGTAGATAGTTAATAAGGGGTGCTAGAAGTGAAAATTATCGCACTAGATATTGGAACAGTTAGAATTGGTGTTGCAACTTCTGACATTATGGAGATAATTGCATCTGCATATGAGTCATATAGAAGAAAAAATACTGATGAAGATGTTAAACATATCGCACAACTTGTTAGCAGTCTAAATGCTGGGCTTGTCGTGATTGGTTTGCCATTAAAAATGGACGGAACTGAAGGGCAGAGCGTTGAAATGGCAAAAAATTTTGGCGAAGAACTTGCTAAAGTTGTTTCCGTTCCTATTTGCTATCAAGACGAACGACTCTCAACCGTAACAGCTCAAAAAATTCTCATCGAGTCTGGAATGAGACGCGAAAAGAGAAAAGATAAAGTTGATAGTCTAGCAGCAACAATTATTTTGCAAACATACCTTGACAAAAAATCAAATTTAAAAGTATGATTTGCGTTAAAAAATTAAGAGTTAGGAGAGAGTAAAATTATGGCAGATGAAGAAAAATTACAAGACGAAAACCTTCCAGAATCAATGGAACACATGGAAAACGATGATGATGATATCGTTACATTGCTTTCAGCTGAAGGTGAAGAAATTGATTTCGTTGAAATCGCAGGTATCGCATACAAAGGTTCATTCTATGCAATTTTGCAACCAGTTGAACTTTTAGACGGTATGGATGACGATGAAGCATTAGTATTCAAAGTAACAAGAGGCAAAGATGGCGAAGATAAGTTCGAAATCGAACTTGATGACAGCATCATCGATGCAGTTTTTGCTGAATACAACAAACTTCTTGATGAAGCAATCGCTGGCGAAAACGCAGGTGAATAATAACAAAATTTAAAAGAGCAGGTTTATGCCTGTTCTTTTTTTTGTGTTTATTTTTAATTATTTATAAAAAACTATTGCCAAAATTGTTTTTATGTGGTAAAATTTCGCTATCACACATTTGTGGTGATGTTTTTAGTGTTGCACAAAATTAAAATTTTTCAGTGATTTTGTGTTCTAAAAGCAGTTGACCCACAAAGAGGGATAAACAAAAGGAGAATAAAAATTATGGCAGTTGTATCAATGAAACAACTTCTCGAGGCTGGTGTTCACTTTGGTCACCCAACAAGAAAATGGTGTCCAAAAATGAAAAAATACATTTTCACCGCAAGAAATGATATCTATATCCTTGACCTCGAAAAAACTGTTACTTTAATTGACGAAGCATATGCATTTGTTAAGTCAGTTGTTGAAGCAGGCGGAAACATCCTCTTCGTAGGAACAAAGAAACAAGCTAAAGAAGCAGTTATCGAAGAAGCTCAAAGAGCTGGTATGTTCTATATGGGTAACCGTTGGCTTGGTGGTACTCTTACAAACTTCAAAACAATTAGAAGTAGAGTAGACAGACTTTCAAAATTAAATCAAATGGAAACAACAGGTGAATTCGACCTTCTTCCAAAGAAAGAAGTTCTTGAACTCAAAGCTGAAAGACAAAAACTTGAAGATAACCTTGGCGGTATCAAAGAAATGAGAAGTCTTCCTGCAGCATTATTTGTTGTTGACCCTGGCAAAGAATACATTGCAGTTCGTGAAGCAAAGAGCCTTGGAATTCCTATCGTTGCTCTTGTTGACACAAACTGTGACCCAGATGATGTTGACTATGTTATTCCTGGAAACGACGATGCTATTCGTGCTGTTAAACTTATTGCTGGTGCTATGGCTGATGCTTGTATCGAAGCAAGAGAAGGTGCTGAAGGCCTTGCAAAAATTAAAGAAGCTGAAGCAGAAGCTCAAGCTGCTGCAAATCCAGTAGAAGAAGTTAAGGCTGAAGAAATCGTTGAAGAAGCAAAAACTGAAGAAGTTGAAGCTTAATTTTAAATTTTAAATTATAAGGAGAATAAAATTATGTCATTATCAGAAGATATCAAAACACTTCGTGAACAAACAGGTGCAGGTATGCTTGATTGCAAAAAAGCACTTGAACAAAATAATGGAGATATGGACAAAGCTGCAGATTGGCTCCGTGAACAAGGTATTGCTAAAGCTGCTAAAAAGCAATCAAGAATTGCTGCTGAAGGTTCAGTTTTCTTATATAACCACATGAACGGAAAGATTGGCGTTATGCTTGAACTTAACTGCGAATCTGATTTCGTTGCTAAAAACGAAGACTTCCAAGCTTTAGGACATGACATCTGCTTACACATTGCAGCTAACGCTCCAAAATATGTAAGAAGAGAAGAAGTTGAAGCTAGTGACCTTGAAAAAGAAAGAGAAATCTTAAGGGCACAAGTTATCAATGAAGGCAAGCCAGAAGCTATGGCTGACAAAATTGTTGATGGAAAAATTAGCAAATATTATAAAGAAGTTTGTTTACTTGAACAAGCATTTGTTAAAAATCCTGATATCACAGTTGAACAACTTATCAACGATTCAATCTTAAAGATTGGTGAAAAAATCACAATTAGAAGATTTGCTAGATTTGTTATGGGTGAAGGTCTTGAAAAGAAGAATGAAAACTTCGCTGAAGAAATCGATAAGCAAATGAAGGCTTAATTTTAAAATTAAAAACACAGGTTCGCCTGTGTTTTAATTTATTATTTAGTTATAAAAACAAAAACAATTGACATTAATTTAAATTTAATAGTAAAATTAAATTAATAAAAAAAGGAGAAAAGCGAATGAAAAAATTTATGAAAATTTTTGCTTGTGTAGCAATGGCATTGATTGTTCCATTTGGTCTTGTTGGTTGTGACAAAGAACAACTTGAAGAAAATACAAAGACTGTAATTGAATCAGGTGCTACAATTATTCCTGTTGAATATAAACAAGAAACAGCTGAAGCTATTTTAAAGAGTGCAATTCAAAAATTACTTTCATCAAATCAATCACAAATTATTGGAAGACAATATGTTATTGATGAAGGTTTATATGAAGAAACTATTTCTGAACAAAGAGTTCTTATTCAAAATGGAAAGAGATATTTATATTTTGATTTAGAGTTTGAAGGCTCTAAAAAAGCAGTTATTGGAGAGTATGATGGAAAGCGTATGTTTGTGAATTTAGAAGAAAAAACATTCTTTGATATTTCACCAAAAGACCCTAGTCCTGAACCAGACCCAAATGAAGAAACAGCAACTGCTGTTAATGCATTAGTTTCAATAATGACAAAACTTGATTTAGTTACAAGTATGGTTACTCTTTCTGAAAATGTTGTTGCTGGAAGATATTTTGATGGTGCTACATACATCAATGTAAAAGTTGAAGATTCTAATGTTAAAAACAGTGTAGAATTTAAAATTGTTGATGGACTTATTATATCAGTAGAAACAATTATGCAAGATATATCAGGAAATGCAACAGGTTGGGCAATTAGTACTGTTAATTATGGTGCAACTGTTGACACTTCAGTTATTCCGACATCTCTTATTGGTTACACAAATGCAGCAAATTAATTTTAATGAAAAACACAGGTTTGCCTGTGTTTTTTTTGTTATTAATTTTCAATATTGACAAAAGGTTAATTTGATTTTATAATATTTTTCATAGGTTTTTGTTGTTATTTTTAACAAAAAACTTAAAATTTAAATATTTTATAATATGAAAATAATTTTATTTGTTGCTTTTCATTATAAAATAATTGATAATCACAAAAAAAAATAGTATTATATTGTTGAGATAAAAGGAGATAATATATTTATGATTACAAATAATGAGAATGTAGATTTAATTTTTGAAACCTACAAAGAAGACATTGACAAAGCTATTAAACATTATGAGAGTGAACTTGCAGCTGTTCGTGCAGGTCGTGCAAATCCTCATATTTTAGATAAGATTTTGGTTGACTATTATGGCACACCAACACCAATTCAGCACATGGCAAATGTGTCTGTTCCAGAAGCTAGACAACTTATGATTTCACCTTGGGATGTTTCTAATGTAAAAAATATTGTTAAAGCAATTATGGCTTCAGACCTTGGCATTAACCCAACTGATGATGGAAGAGTTATTAGACTTAATTTCCCAATGCTTACAGAAGAAAGAAGAAGAGAACTTGTTAAAAACACAAGAAAGTTAGTTGAAGAAACTAAAGTTGTTTGCAGAAATGCTCGTCGTGATGCAATGGATGAACTTAAAAAGCTTAAAAATGATTCTGAAATTACTGAAGATGAAAAAGCTACTTATGATAAAGAAGTTCAAAAAATTCTTGATGAAGTTTCAGTTAAAATTGACAAGATGATGGACGAAAAAGAAAAAGAAATTATGCAGGTTTAATATGTTTAATTTCGATAATCTTATCGGGCTTGAAGTTAGTAAAGCTAAAGAAATATTAAAAGATGCCGGATTTAAAAATGCTGAAATAGTTTTAAATACCGACAAAAAACAAAAAAATGAATGTGACACAATTTTGGTTTGTGCTGTTAGAGTTGCAGATGATAGCATAAGGCTTATTTGTGGTGAATTTTTATTTCAACTTAAAGGGGAAAAGGTATAATGTTTTTTAAAAAGAAAAAACAAGTTGAATACGACAAAGCTACCTTGCCAAAACACTTGGCGTTTATCTGTGACGGAAATAGAAGATGGGCAAGAAGTAGAATGTTGCCAACTTTGCTTGGACATAAAGAAGGCGTTGAAGCAATAAAAAGAGTTGTTAAACGTGCTGCTGCCATCGGTTTGGAGAATTTAACATTCTTCTGTTTTTCTACTGAAAATTTTGATAGAAGTAAAGAAGAAGTTGATTATTTATTTGATTTATTTAGAGGTTTAACAAAATTAAAAGAAGATTTCATTAAAGATGGTTACAAATTCCATCATTGTGGAGATAAATCTTTACTTCCGCAAGATATGCTTGATATTATTGATGAAATGGAAAGAGATACTGCTGGTGGAAAAACCGGAACTGTTAATATTGCTATGGCATACGGTGGTAGAAATGATATTGTTAATGCAACTAAAAAGATGATTAATGAAAAAGTTAAGCCAGAGGATATTACTGAAGAATCTTTCAAAAAATATTTATCAACTGGGGATATGCCAGATGTTGACCTCTTGGTTAGAACAAGTGGAGAAAGAAGAATCAGCGGTTTTATGCTTTATAATATGCCATATGCAGAACTTTATTTTGTGAAGAAGCATTGGCCATCATTTAAAGGTGAAGATATTGATGACTGCATTAGAGAATTTTATTCTCGCCACCGCAGATTTGGTAAATAAAGGGGGAAATTATGCTAAAGAGAACAATAACAGGTAGTATCATTTTTTTAATTACATTATTATTTGTGGTTTTAAAGCAATTTAGTCCACTATTTTTTGATGCGTACTTGTTGATTATTATGTATGGTGCAATTTATGAAATGTATAAAGTGCATCAAATCGCAGGCAAACAAGCAGATTTTATTTCAATTTGCTTTGTGCCACTTGTTGCGTGTATTATTTTTAATTTAGAAAAAGATATAGCTAAAAACATTTTCTATGTTTTACTTATAGCACTTGTAATTTTGTGCGTTGTTTTAATTGAGGAAATTGTTGAGTTTAGAGATAATAGAAGATATGGCACAACAGAAAAAAATGTTAGTGTTTTAAATCAAAAATTATTCTTAAAAACGAGAACTACAATGGCAGTTTTTGCTTATCCAATTTTACCACTTTTGCTTTTAATGGTTCTTAATCATTTTGTTTATGATTTGGCTTATATTGGAATTATTGCAACATTTGCGGTTTCAATGCTCACTGACACCTGTGCATATTTTGTTGGAAGATTACTTGGAAAAACTAAATTTATTCCTGAAGTTTCGCCAAATAAAACCGTTGCAGGTATGATTGGTGGATTTTTAGGTGGCTTGATTGGTGCACTTTCATGCTTCTTCTTGTTCTATTATACAGATATGTTTGCACTTGCATCATTTGGTTCAAGAGGGCTCTTAATCACTGTGTTTATCATTATTGGTGTGTTTGGCTCACTTATTAATCAACTTGGTGATTTAATTGCATCTGCATATAAGAGAAAATATAATATTAAAGATTTCTCAAATATTTTCCCAGGACACGGTGGATTTATGGACCGCGTCGATGGTTTAATGTTTACAGGTTCATTTATTTTTGTTATATTTATCATATTTTTAGTATAAATCGATTAAATTTACATAAAATTTAATGAGGAGATAAAATGTCTTTTTTGTATATATTGCTGGCTCTAATAGTTTTGCTTGTAATGATAACTGTTCACGAATTTGGACATTACTGCGCAGGTAAAGTTTTAGGGTTTAAGATAAACGAATTTGCCATTGGTTTTGGACCTGCACTTTATAAACGCAAGAAAAAAGATGGCGAACAATTTTCTGTTCGTGCACTTCCTCTTGGTGGTTTTTGTGCATTTGAGGGTGAAGATGAAGATGGCAAAAACAATCCAGAAGCATTCAATAACAAACCTGCGTGGAAAAGAGTTATTGTTTTAGTTTCGGGTGTAACATTTAACTTTTTATTTGGTATTTTAACAGCTGCAATTTATTTGCTTGTAACTGGATATACAACTCCAAAGGTTTCAAACATTGTTTCAAATCAAGGTGTTACAACCTATGGATTAAAAGAAAACGATATTGTTTTAAAGGTTGACGGAAAAACAGTTGAAGCATATAGAAGTTTTAGTGAAATGACTTCAAAATATGCAGAAAATAAAGAATTTGTTGTCACTGTTAATCGTGATGGTCAAATTATTGATGTAGTTACAAAAAAACAAAAATTTCCAGCATTTTATTTTATCAATAACGATAATGCTGCAAAAGAAGTTTTATTTAAGCTTGAGGGTGAAAAATATATTGAAATTTCAGCAGAAGAAGTTGAAGTTTTAAATAAACAATTAATTGCTGCATCAACTGAAGCTGAAACAACAGATGAAACAAAGGGAACTGGTTTAGCTATAAAAACTTTATTGGAAAACTATTATTATAAAGTTGATACAAACACATATAAAAAATTGAACACAGAAGACGCATTTAATCTTCTTATAAAAGGTGATGAAAAGAAAGAAATTTATCCTATAATCAGCTATGCAAGTGAAGGTGTTGGTTTAGGTTTTATTCAATCTCCTGTTGAACAAAACTACAGCTTTTTTGAAAGTATTGGAAAAGCTTGGCCATTCTGTTTCTATTTAATTGGACTTATTTTTGAATCATTCATTGGTTTATTTTCGGGAGCTGTTGCTGTTTCTGAAGCGGGTGGAACAATTACTGCAATTCAACAAATTGCGGAAATTAGTCAATATGGATTGTCATATTTCTTATTGCTTCTTCCACTTCTTGCAATGAACCTTGCAGTGTTTAACATTTTACCAATTCCTGCACTAGATGGTGCAAGGGTTGTGTTTGTTCTTATTGAAATGATAATAAGAAGACCAATCAACAGAAAGGTTGAAGGTTGGATTCACACAATTGGCTTATTTGTTTTGCTGGGGCTTGTAATCTTTTTAGATATAAATCATTTTGTTTCAGCATTTCGAATGTTGCATTATTTAAGACTTTAGTGTATAATTGGTTTATGGAAATTGAACCTTTTATTGTTAGTCTTAATGAAAAAACAAATAACGAATATAAATTTTCATTAAAATCTGCAGTACTTGATAGTAGTGCAGATTTTTGCGTGATTGAAATTTTATATAAAGATGGCATTATGCTTGAAAAAGACAAAAAAGATGCTATTGTTGAAATTTCGACTGAAATTTTGCCAAAGTCTTTTAAATATGATTTTGTTTTTGTTAAAAATTTTATTAGTGAAGAAAGAATTTTTGAAGATGTTGAAACTTATTTAAATAAAAATTTTCCATCAATTAATTTTGTTCTAGAAAAGGTTAAAAGAACAGAAAATAAATTTGATATTAAACTTAAAGTTGATAATCTTTCACTTGAACATGCAAATCAAAAAAATTTAAGTGCAACTATTCAAAATTATTTGAAAAGTTTATATGAAGAATATGAATATATTTGCAAGTTTGAGGGTGATGAAGTTTATTCTGAAGATTCATTAGAATTATTAAAACAAAACTATAAAGAAGAAGATGTTGACTTATATGAGTTTAGAAAAATTGAAGTATCAGAAAGAATTGCACTTGTTGGTGAAGACATTGTTGAAAATGCATCTTATATTAAAGATTTCAACACTCCAGCAGAGGATATTGTTTTTTGTGGAAGAATTAAAGATATTAAACCTATTGTTATAAAAAGAAAACCAAAACAGGTAGTTTCAGAAACTCAAGAAGCGGAAAAAGAAGAGTCTGCTGAAATAGTAGAGGAAAGTAATGAAAATATAACAAATAAAATTGAAGAATCTGCTGAAATTTTAGAAGAAATAAACGAAAAATCCGAAGAAAAAGAACAAACAGGTTATCAAAGAAAACTTTATAAATTTACACTTGAAGATTTCACAGGTGGAATTGGTTGTGTGTTCTTTTCAAATAAAGAAAATCAAGCAAAACTTGAAAAACTTGAAACAGGCTCTGAAATTATTGTTAAAGGTGCACTTGAAGAAGATAAATATGCGGGTGGAGTTTCAATGAGGGTTAAACAATTAGCATATTGCAAACTTCCTGAAACTTTTGAAGAGTATATTGTTTATAAACAAGAAAAGCCATTTTATGAATTTGTTTCACCAGAAAAAGTTGTTATGTATGAACAAAATGATTTGACTAGTTTTATGGTTGAAGAAAAGGTGCCTATTCATCTTCAAGATAAAACTTATGTTTGTTATGATTTTGAAACCACCGGTCTTCATTTTGAACAAGGTGATAAGATTATTGAAATTGGAGCTGTTAAAATTGAAAACGGTAGAATTACTGAAAAGTTTATGACTTATGTTGACCCTCAAAAGCCAATTCCAGCAGAATCATCAGCAATTAGTGGAATTGTAGATGATGATGTTAAGGGTGCTCCAATTGACAGTGAAGCATTACAAGATTTTTATAAATTTACCCGTGGTGCAATTTTAACCGGTTATAATATTTTGAACTTTGATAATGTGTTCTTGCGTGGACAAGGAAAGGCTTGTAGATTTAATTTTGATAACGATTGTGAAGATGTTTTTCATTACGCACAAAAATATGTTCACGGGGTTAAAAACTATAAACTTGGAACCATTGCTGCAAAGCTTGGTGTTACTCTTGATAATGCACACAGAGCGGTTTATGATGCAATGGCAACAGCTGAAGTGTTTATTAAACTTTGCAAACTTATGGAAAATGCTTAAAAATCGGCAAAATCATTTAGTTTTAAGCAAAAAATATGCATTAGGGGCTTGCAATTATTAGAATTTAGTTATATAATAAACATATAAGATAGCTTGATTTTTGGGAGTGGTGAAAACCACTCCTAAAATTTTGTAAAAAAATAGGAGAGTTATATGTCAAAGATATCTGAACAAATTGAAAAATTCATTGAGCAAATAGTGACTGAACTTGGTTACGAAATTATTGAAGTTGAGTTTGCAAAAAAATATAACGGAGATAATTTAACAGTTTTCATCGACAAAAAAGAAGGGTATATTGATATTGATGATTGCGAAAAAGTGCACACTGCAATTGATGAACCACTCGATGAACTTGACCCGACAATGGGAAAACCTTACACACTCAATGTTTCAAGCCCTGGTATTGACAGGCCAATTGTTACAGATAAAGACTATAACAGAAACCTTGGTCAAGTGCTTGAAGTTAAACTTTTTCAGGCTATCCTTAAGAAAAAAATATTTATTGGAAAGCTTTTAAGTTTTGATGAGAGCACGATTGAACTTGAGACTGAAAAAGAAACAATTAAACTTGAGAGAAAAATGATTTCAAAAGCAACAAAATACATTGAATTTTAGGAGAGAAAAAATTATGACAAACAAAGATTTCTTTATGGCACTTGATGCCTTGGAAAAAGAAAAAGGAATTGAAAAAGAATATTTTTTAGATGCACTCAAAACTGCTCTTACAACTGCTTATAAGAGAAATTTTGATGAGGTTCGTCCTGTTGAAGTTGAACTTAAGCCAGAAAAATATTCAATTGAAATTTATGCTTATCAAACAGTTGTTGCAGAAGTTGAAAATCCAGATGCAGAAATTTCACTTCAAGATGCAAAACTTGTTAAAAAGACAGCTAAAATTGGTGATAGACTTAAAACACCTGTAACTCCAAAAGAATTTGGAAGAATTGCTGCAGGAACTGCAAAACAAGTAATCACTCAAAAACTTCGTGAAAAAGAAAAAACATCAGCTTATGGTGAATTTTCTAACAAGGTTGATACACTTATGACAGGTGTTGTTAACCGCGTTGATGAAGCAACAGGAACAGTTTATGTTGAGTTCCCAAACACAAACATTGAAGGTGTTATGGCTGAATACGACAAGATGACAACTGAAAGATACAATGTTGGTGACAGACTTAAAGTTTATGTTAAAAAGCTTCGCGAAACAAACTATGGTGTTCAAGCAATTGTTTCAAGAGCTGATGCTAGATTTGTTAAAAAATTATTCGAACTTGAAGTTCCTGAAATTCAAGATGGCGTTGTTGAAGTTGTAAATGTTGTTCGTGAAGTTGGTTACAGAACAAAAATTGCAATCCATTCAAAAGACCCTAATGTTGATGCTCTTGGTGCTTGCGTTGGAACAAAAGGTGTGAGAGTTAACTCAATTGTTTTCCAACTTGGTGGTGAAAAGATTGATATCATTGTTTGGTCTGATGACCCATTTGAATATATCGCACGTGCACTTTCTCCAGCCAAAGTTATTTCTGTTGAAATTGATGAAATAACAAAATCTGCAAGAGTTATTGTAGCTGATGACAAACTTTCACTTGCAATCGGAAAAGGTGGACAAAACGTTCGTTTGGCTGCAAAACTTACTAATTGGAAAATTGATGTTAAGAGTGAAAGCAAAGCACAAGAAGAATCTAAAGTGCTTGACAGCCATACCGATGTTTCAGATATTGATGACATCTTTGGTGGAACTGAAGATATTAATTTAGACTAGTTTATAAGGGGTGTATATGCAAAATAAAAAGCCAGAAAGAACCTGTATAGCATGCAGAACAAAAGGTGATAAGTCACAATTTGTTAAAGTTGTGTTAAATAAAAATGGTGAAACTTTTGTTGAGAGAGCTGCAAAGCTAGAAGGTCGTGGTGCTTACATTTGCAAAAACATTGAATGTGCAAAACTTTGCAAAAAAAATAAAGCATTAAACAGAGTCTTTAAAAGACCTATTGATGATTCTGTTTATGAGGAACTGTTGAATGAGTTTACAGATAAGTAAGGCAAAAACATATATTGGTTTTGCAATCAAATCAAGAGCTATTAAATTTGGGGTTGATGATATTGTTAAATGTAAAAAAATCGAGCTTATAATAGTGTCTGATTCATTACAGGAATCTAGTTTTAATAAAATAACTAGATTTTCAATGCAAAATAATATAGATTTATTAAAAATAGGTCTTGAAAATTTCGAAGAATTGTTAGATAATAAAAGTGTGAAAGCGGTAGCCATTTTAGATAAAAACTTGGCTGTAGCTATAAAAAAGAATTTGACTAATCTTTAGTCTTGGAGGAAATTTTGAACAAAACAGAAAACAAAGCACAAGGTGGCTTTTCAAACATTAGTGAAATGCAAAACCTTATCAAGTCAAATAGTGTTGTAGAATTTGCAAATAACTTAAAGTCTTTAAAACAAAGACTTTCTATTGTTGGCACAAAAATTGTTGAAATTAAAAAGAAAAATGAGAAGGTTGAATCAAAACCAGCAGAGAAACCAGGAGTGAAGGTTGCTGCTGTTGTTTCTGTTGAAAAAACAACTGAAGCAAAAACTGAAACTGTTGTACAAAAAACACAACAAGCAAATGTTGATGTTCAATCTCAACGTCAAGGTGCAAACAGAGTTGCTCAACCGCAAGGTCAACGCCAAGGTGGATATGCTAGACAAGAAAATGGAAATCAACCATATAACAGAAATGGTCAACGTCCAACAGGAAATGGCTATCAAGGTCAACGCTCAACAGGTTCAAGATTTAATCCAACAGGTGAGCGCAGATTTGATAATGGCAGAGATTATGGTGGCAGACAAAACACAAATGGTGCTCAAGGCGGATTTAACAGAAATGCTGGTGGTCAAAACGGAACTGGATTTGCTAAAAAACCATTTGGTTCTCAAAATACAGGGTCAGGATTTGCTCCAAGACTTCCTAGACCAACTGAAAGCTTTGATGCTAGCGCACTTGCTAAAAATAATAACAGGACTGTCACAAAGAAGAAATCACATGAAAAATCAGGTGAAGAAAAGAAAGCTTTAAACAAGAAAGCTCTTATGATGCGTGGTTATGTTGATGAAAACGGCATGGATGATGAAAGTGTAACAACAGTTAGACGCTATTCTAAAAAGTCTAAAGAAGAAGCGGCTCCTGTTAAACCTGTTATCAAGAAGATTGAACATGCAGTTATCACAACAGATAACTTAACTGTTAAAATTCTTGCTGAAACTATTGGAAAATCTGTTCCTGAACTTATGGGTAAATTCTTACTTTTAGGTATGATGGTTAATATTAACAGCAATATTGATTATGAATCAGCAGAACTTGTTGCTTCTGAATTTGGAATTACTCTTGAAAAGCAAGTAGAAAAAACATTCGAAGAAAAACTTGCTGAAAGTTATTCAAGTGTTGTTGATACAGATGAAGACCTTGTTAAAAGACCAGCAATCGTTACTGTTATGGGACATGTTGACCACGGTAAAACTTCGCTTCTTGATAAAATTAGAAAAACCAATGTGGTTGAAGGTGAAGCGGGTGGAATCACTCAAAGCATTGGTGCTTACACTATTAAACTTAATGGTGAAGAAATTACATTTATTGATACTCCTGGACACGCAGCATTTACTGCTATGCGTCAAAGAGGTGCAAAACTTACAGATATAGCAATTTTGATTGTTGCTGCTGATGATGGTGTTATGCCTCAAACAATTGAATGTATTCAGCAAATTAAGCAAATCAATGTTCCTATGATTGTTGCTATCAGCAAAATTGATAAACCAGGTGCAAATATTGATAATGTTAAAACTCAACTTGCAACTCATGGTGTTCTTCCAGAAGAATGGGGTGGTGATGCAATTATTGTTCCAATTGATGCAAAGCATGGTGAAAATATTGATAAACTTCTTGAGATGGTGCTCTTTGTTGCTGAATATCAAAACTTAAAGGCAAATCCAAAGAGAAAAGCTCAAGGTTCAATCATTGAAGCTAGACTTGATAAAGGTCTTGGTTCAGTTGCATCAGTTCTTGTTCAAAACGGAACCCTTAATGTTGGTGATTATGTTGTTGTTGGAACTTGCACAGGTAAAATTAGAGCAATGATGAATGATAAAAATGAAAGAGTTAAATCAGCAGGTCCATCAATAGCTGTTCAAATTATCGGTCTTTCTGGTGTTCCAAATGCTGGTGATGAGCTTTTTGTTGTTGATGAAAAGATGAGTCGTCAAGTTGCTCTTGAGCGTCAAAATACAGCAAAAATTGAAATGATTAAGAGTGCTGACCTTTCAATTGAAAATATGATGAATAAGATTGCTGATAGCAATTTCAAAGATTTCAATGTTATTGTTAAAGCAGATGTTCAAGGTTCAGTTGAAGCACTTCGTTCATCACTTTCAGAAATTCAAAATGAAGAAGTTAAAGTTAGATTTGTCAGCGGTTCAGTTGGTGCTATAAATGAAAATGATGTAAGTTTAGCTCAAGCAGCAAACGCACTTATTGTTGCATTCAATACAAAAACAGATTTCAAAGCAAAAGTTTTGGCTGATAAATATAAAGTTGAAATTAAAAATTCAAAAATTATTTATGAAGTGATTGAATATATTACTGAAAAAATCAGTAAAATGGTTACTCCAAAATATAAAGAAGTTGTTACAGGTCACGCTGAAATTAGAGCAACATTTAAAGCAAGTAAAGTTGGACTAATTGCCGGAACTTATGTTCTTGATGGAAGAATTTCAAGAGGCAGCAAAGTTCGTGTTATGCGTGGTGATAAACAAATCTTTGAAGGTGAAATTGCAACAATTCAAAGAGAGAAAAATGAAGCAAAAGATGTTGATGCTGGATATGAATGTGGTGTTACATTTGCAGGTTTCACTGACTTCATTGTTGGGGATACATTTGAAACATATAGATTAGAGAGAATCAACTAATAATTGTTCTAAAGAGCATTAAATTCATAATGCTCTTTAGTTTTAGGAGAGATTATGGCAAATAATAGAATGAGTAGAGTCAACTCTGAAATTCAAAAAAGTTTGATGAATATTATTTCGCGTTTTGATGATGAAGATATTTCAACTGCTTTGATTTCTATTATGAAAGTTGACACATTTTCAGACTTTTCAATGTCAAAAATTTATGTTAGTGTTCTAGGTGCAGAAGACCAAAAGAATAAAGTGGTTTCTAAACTTAATTTGAATAAAAAATCAATTAGATATGATTTAGCACATTCTTTAAAATTAAGAAATGTTCCAGAGCTTATGTTTATCGTTGATGATGTTGAAGAAAGAGCTGAAAGGGTTCTTAAATTATTCGATAAAATCGAAACTGAATTAAAGGAAACAGACAATGGAGAAAATGACAACATTTAAAGAAGTTTCAGAAATTATAAACAGTGCACAAAATATTTCTATTTACACTCATATAAACACCGACTGCGATGCGATGGGTTCAGCAATTGCTCTTCGCGAGGCGTTGAAGATTATGGGTAAAAATGCTGATGTTTATGTGAATTCTAATTTTCCAAATTATTTTAAATTTTATGGAAATTTAGATGATATAAACAAAAAGTCTTTTGAAGGAAAATACGACCTTGCAATTTGTGTTGATTCTGCAACAGAGGGTAGGCTTGGTAAGTATAAATTTACGTGGCGTAAGGGTGTTAAAAATACTCTTGCAATCGACCATCATCATTTATCAAATGATATGTTTTGCAAATTTAATTGTATTCAAGAAGCTTCTTCAACCGCTGAAATTTTGTTTGAACTTTTGATTTATATGAAAGTTCAACTTACTCCTTATATTTGCAAGTGCTTAATTTCTGGCATTTTAACTGACACAGGAAGGTTTACACATTCAGTAAAACCAAGAACACTTGAAGTGGTTTCTAAACTTTTAAAATATGGAAAGTTAAAAATTGAAGAAGTCACAACACCACTTTTCAATTCAATGGAATATAGGGTGTTTAATTTATTGCAGCTTGCTTATCAAAAAATTGAATTTTATTCAGATAATAAACTTGCAATCATTATGTTTTCAAAAGAAGATTTTAAAAACACTGAAACAACACTTGATGATGTTGATGCGTTTCCTGATATTCCGCTTCAACTTGAATGCATTAAATTTGCAATTTTAGCATCTGAAGATGATAAGGGATATTTCAGGGTGTCATTCAGGTCAAAAGGTGAGTTGTCAGCAAAAGATGTTGCAGAATCTTTTGGTGGTGGTGGACACTTGAATGCAAGCGGTTGTAAAATTTTTGGTTCATTTGACGAAGTTAAAGATAGATTATTAAATAATTCATTCGAAGTTTTAGGTTGGAAAAAATAATGAGTGAAATAAAAGGATTTGTAAATATAATAAAGCCAACAGGAATGACATCTTCTGATGTTGTGTGCAAGGTTAAGAAAATTTTGCATATGAAAAAAGTTGGTCATCTTGGAACCCTTGACCCAGCGGCGTCAGGGGTTCTTCCTGTTGCAGTGGGAAGGGCAACAAAATTTTTTGATTACTTTCTTTCAAAAGATAAAAAATATACTGCAGTTGTTAAATTTGGAATTTCAACCGACACGCTTGATAGTTTTGGAAAAATAACTAAACTTGATAAAGATGTAAATGTTGAAGAAAATGAAATTAAAGAAGTGCTTGATAGTTTTATTGGAGAGATAGAACAATATCCTCCAAAATTTTCAGCTTTAAAAGTTAATGGAAAGAAAGCGTATGAACTTGCAAGAGATGGTGTTGAATTTGAGCTTAACCCACGAAAAATAACTATTTATGACATAAAGTTAAGACAAAAAACAGATAAAAACACATTTATTTTTGATGTTCATTGTTCAGCAGGTACATATATTCGAACCTTGTTTGCAGATATTGCTGAAAAATTAGGAACAATTGCATTTGTTCCGGTTATTATTCGAACAAAAAGTGGTGCTTTTGAAATGAAAAATGCTATTACACTTGAAGAGTTTGAAAGCAATAAAACAGTTTTACAAATTGAAGATGTTTTTAGTGATTTTGAAATTGTTAAAATAGGCGAAAATTTGGCAAAAAAAGTGCTTAATGGTGTTTCATTAATAATTGAAGATATTGGATTAAAAAATGTCAAAATGAAGCCGTTTTTGATTAAATATGATAATGAAATTGTTGGATTATATGAAAATCAAAATGGAAAAATTAAACCGATTGCATTTGTTTATAATTGTGAATAAAAGGAGATTTATTATGATTAAATTTGGACCATCTGGTTTTTGTGAAAATTTTGTTTTAACTAATAAGTCAACAGAAGATATGCCAAAGTGGTTGTTAAATCATAATTTATCTTGTTATGAATTGTCGTTTACAAATGGTGTGAGATTGTCTCTTGAAACCGCAGAGAAATATGGAAAATTATTCAAAGAAGCGGGAATTGAGGTTTCAGTTCATGCGCCATATTATATCAACTTTGCAAATCCAGACCCATTGATGATTGAAAAATCTAATGGCTACATAATTGAGTCATTAAAGAGAATGGAAAAACTTGGTTCAACAAAACTTGTTTTTCATCCTGGAACACAGATGAAAATGACAAGAGAAGAAGCTTTTAATAATACATATAATAATATTAAAAATTTAATTCAAATTTTAAATGAACAGGGTTTTAAAAATTATATTTTGTGTCCTGAAACGATGGGTAAACATGGGCAAATTGGAACGGTTGAAGAAATTGCAAAAATTTGTGCTATTGATGAAAGGATTATTCCAACGATTGATTTTGGGCATATCAATTCATTCAATCAAGGATGTTTAAAAACTAAAGAAGATTTTGAATCTATTTTTAAACTTTTAAAAAATTATTTAGGTGAAAGGTTTAGAAAGGTACACATACATTTTTCAAAAATTGAGTATGGAAAAAAAGGTGAAATTAGACATTTGACTTTTGATGATAATGTTTATGGTCCAAATTTTGAACCGCTTGCAAAAGTGTTAAAAAATTATAATATTGATGCATGTGTGATTTCAGAATCTGCAGGAACTCAAACAAAAGATGCGTGTGCAATGCAAAATATTTATCATTCGGTTTAGTTTTTAATTTAAATACATTGATTTTTTAGGATTTGTGTGTTATATTATTTATAGAAATTTTGCGAAAGCAAATCGTTATTTTATGGAGGATTTATGATTACAGCAGGCGATTTAAGAAAAGGCGTTACATTCGAGTATGAAGGAAAGGTTTATGTTGTTGTAGATTTTATGCACGTTAAACCAGGAAAAGGTGCTGCGTTTGTTAGAACAAAATTAAAAAATGTTATTACAGGACAAGTTATTGAACTTACATTCAACCCTGTAACAAAATTTGAAAAAGCTCAAATCGAAACAAAACAAATGCAATATCTTTACAGTGATGGTGACTTATATTATTTCATGGATAATGAAACATATGAACAACTTCCACTCAATCATGACCAAGTTGAAGATGCTCTTCAATACATTGTTGAAAATATGGATGTAACTGTTAGATTCTATAAAGGTGAAGCATTTAGTGTTGAACCACCAAACTTTGTTGAACTTAAAATTGTTGAATGTGAACCAGGAATTCAAGGTGATACATCTAAAGCTGGCAACAAACCAGCAAAACTTGAAACAGGTTTTGTTCTTCAAGTTCCACTTTTTGTTGATAATGGTGATACTATTAGAATTGATACAAGAACCGGAACATATATGTCAAGAGTTTAGTTTAAAAGATAAAATATGCCAAATTTTGGCATATTTTTTTTTGCAAAAATTTCATATATATTCATTTATTATAATAATTTAAATTAGAGGTGTATATGCTATGTAACATTTTGCCGGATTGGCTTTATAGTGTCATCACAAAAAATTATCCTCTTGAGAGTGTTTATGAAATAAGAATCAGACTAGAAAAACCAATAATGATAAATTATAAGGGTGAGTATGTGCATTTAAGGGTTGATAATGAATTTAATTCTAGTTTAATAATTGCAAATGTAGATTTAATTAATTATGTGATTGCAGTTTCAACAAAACAGTCCATTTATGCTTATAATAATCAAATTAAAAATTGTTACATAACAACAGATTCAGGAATCCGAATTGGACTGTGTGGGACAGTTGTTTATGATAATGGTCAAGTTTCAACAATAAAAAACATAACATCTCTTAACATAAGAATAAGTCATGAAGTGATAAATTGCTCAAAGAAAATATTAAATCTAATTGTGAATGAGAGTGGGGTCAGAAACACACTCATAATATCTCCTCCAGGAGCAGGAAAGACAACAATGGTTAGAGATATTATTTTAAAATTATCTAATGATTATAAAATTCAAAATATATTAGTAATTGATGAACGATATGAAATTGCAGGATTAAAGTCTTCAAAATTTAATCTTGGTAAAAGTGTTGATGTGATTTCTGGGTGCGATAAAAACTTTGCGTTTGAGAATGTGTTAAAGACAATGAGTCCGTCGGTTATTGTTACAGATGAGGTATCAAAAGAAGGAGATATTGAATCAATTAAGCAAACAATAAAGTCTGGGGTAAATGTTATAGCAACAGCACACGCGAAAAATATTTCAGATTTGAAAAATAAAAAATATTTTATTAGTTTAATTGAAGATAAATATTTTGAAAGAATTATTGTTTTGTCAAAACGAAATAGAATGGGTAATATTGATGCTGTATTTGATGAAAATTTAAAAATAATTTATTATTCAAATTTATTATGAAAACTTTTATAGTTGTTTTAATAATTATAATTTTTGGTTTGATAGGGATAAATATAAAAAAGAAATATG
>JAZRRE010000036.1:0-38509 GCA_045650505.1 Clostridia bacterium
CGTCTCCGTCCATTTTATCTATGTTCTCCTTCCGCTAAAAATAATCAATTATGTTAGTGCTTATCTTATTCTGAATAATTTCAAATTCAATAAGTGTTCATATTATAACAGAGTTCCTTCAAATAATCTATAAATTTTTTATTAAAATGCTTAAAAATTACAAAAAACAGTAATATATATATTAAAATGCAGATAAAAAATGAAAATATTGCGTTTTTTAAATTTTTATTAATTATCAAATATGATAGCAATGATATCGAGAAGCAAATAAAAAATGAGTCTAAAATAATACTTAATTTTGTTTTGTTCATATATTAATTATACTCAAAATTTATAATTGTAATCAGTTTGAGTTTATTGATATTTTGTGATAAAATTATATTGGTGAATGATATGCAAGATAAACTTTTTAATTTGAATAGGTTTATTGATTTTACGTTGCTTGACCCTAGGGCAACAGTTTTTGATTTGGAAAAATTATGTAATATTGCATATAAAAATAAATATTATTCTGTTTGTGTTAATCCAACAGCTGTTTCATTTGTGAAAGGGTATATTTTAAAAAATTTATCCAACGATGTAAAAGTTTGTTCGGTTGTTGGTTTTCCTCTTGGTGCTAGTGTTATTGATGTTAAATGTGCAGAGGCAAAACAAGCTCTTTTAGATGGAGCCGATGAGATTGATTTTGTTATTAATATAGCAAAAATTAAAGAAAATGATTTTAGCTATTTGAAAAATGAACTTTCAAGAATGAGAAAGGTTGTAAAAAACAATGTTTTAAAATGCATTATTGAAACTGCATATTTAACAGAAAATGAAATTGTTAAAATTTGCAAATTGTGTGTAAAATGCAAAATTGATTTTGTGAAGACTTCGACAGGTTTTGCGACATCTGGTGCAAAGATTGATAATGTTAAAATTATGATTAATGCTGTTGATGGAAAATGTTTGATAAAAGCTTCTGGTGGTATAAGAACTAGAGAATCTGCTATTGAATTTTTAAATTTAGGTGTTGGCAGGATTGGGACAAGTAGAGTTTTGTAAAATGTATTGAAATTATATGTTTTGTAGTATAAAATAATGGGTGGATTATGGAGAAGATTTATTATTCAAATTCTGAAAATGAAACGTTGAAAGTTGCAAGTGATTTTGCAAATGAACTTTCTGCTGGAGATATTGTTTTATTAGATGGTGATTTAGGAGCAGGTAAAACTGTTTTTTCAAAAGGTATAGTAAGTGCTTTATCTAATGGAAAAATTACTGCAGTGTCGCCAACTTTTGTATTGGTTAATGTTTATAATACAACTCCACCTGTATATCATTTTGATTTATATAGAATTACAAATATAAGTGAATTAGATGCTATTGGTGCTGAAGAGTATTTTTATTCAGATGGAATTTCTCTTATTGAGTGGCCTTCTAGAGCAGAAGATATTTTTCCAGATAATGCCATAAAGGTTTATATTGAAAAAGTCGATGATGAAAAAAGAATTATAAAAATTGATAGGTAATATTATGAACAATGCGTTGATTATTGATTGCTCATCTGGAATGAGTGTTTATGTTTTAAAGGGTGATGAAATATACTCAAAAATAGATAAGAATCAGAAAAAGCACACTGATGAATTGCTTTTTGTTGTTGATGAATTATTGGCTCAAGCAAATTTAAATATTGCTCAAATTGAAAATTTTTGTGTTTGTATTGGCCCTGGAAGTTTTACAGGAATCAGAGTTGCAATTTCAATTATAAAGGGGCTTGCCGTAGAATCAAAAGCAAAGGTTTTTGCTCTAACAAATTTTGATATATTGCAAAATAATGATGAAGAAAATGTAGTGTATATTTTAGATGGTTTTTCAAAATTTGTTTATGCTAGATTTGTTCAAAATGGAAAAATATTAGATGAGTGTATTGATGTTGAAAGTTTAATCAATAAACTTAAAAATAAACATTTTAACATTATAGTAGAAAATGAAAAAGTGCAAAATATTTTAAAAAATGCTGAAATTGACTCAAATATTGGTCAAAATTCAATAATTTTGCAATTTTTAAATAAAATTAACAATAATGAGTCAATTGATTTAAATATGATTGAACCAATTTATTTAAGAGCTTCTCAAGCGGAAATTGAAAGAAATAAGAAGCTTCAAGGTGTAAACAATGCATAATTTAACTATTAAAAAATTAACTAAATTTGAAATTGATAAAGTTTTTGAACTTGAAGAAAAGTATATAGGAAAGTGTGATAGATTGTCTATTGAAAATACAATAGAAAGTGAAACACTTTCTTATTATACTTTATTTAAAGAAAATGAAGTTATTGGATTTTTTGAGTGTTCTATAATTTCACCGGAGGCAGAACTTTATGATATTGTTGTTGATGAGCAATATCGTGGATTAGGATATTCAAAATTATTAATGGATTATTTCTTGAATATTGCAAAATCAAATAATATAGAAACTATTTTTCTTGAAGTGAATAGTATAAATAATATAGCGATATCTTTATATAAAAAATATGGATTTGAAGAATACTCTGTAAGAAAAAAATATTATGGTGATAATGATGCCATATTAATGAAGAAAGAGATGTAAGTTTTGATTTTTATATTTATTTGAAATATTTAAAATTTGGTAGCTCAAAAAATTTTATGGTGTTTTTGCATGGTTGGGGAGCTGATAAAAATTCATTTTTGTGGACTAAAGATTATTTTGAAGATTATAGTTTAATTTATGTGGACTTTCCTGGATTTGGAGAATCTGAAGAACCAGATGATGTTTGGTCGGTTTATGACTATAGTCTTTCATTGAAAAATATTCTGATTCAATATGAAATAGATAAACTTATTTTAGTTGCTCATTCATTTGGAGGAAGAGTTGCGATTAAATTTGCAAAAGAATTTTCAAGTGAATACGTTAATTTAAAATTGTGTTTAATTGATTCTGCTGGTATTAAACCGAGAAGAAATCTTGTGTATTACTATAAAATTTATAAATTTAAATTGTTAAGAAAAATCGCAAATAAGTTTAAAATTTGTAGAAATATGCTCAAAAAATTAGGTTCTAGTGATTATATTTGTCTTTCTTTAAATATGAAGGAAATATTTAAAAAGGTTGTTAATGAGGATTTATCAGCTGATGCAAAACTTATTAATGTTGACACAATTTTGATTTGGGGAAGTAAAGATAAAGACACTAAATTATATATGGCAAAAAAACTTAATAAATTAATTTATGGTTCAAAGTTATATATTTTTGATGGTGCAGGACATTATTCTTTTTTAGAAAGAAAAGATGAGTTTTTAATTATTCTTGACACTTTTGTTAAAAGCTAATACAATTATTATTGAGGTAATTATGGTTAAAAATTTAATGGCTTTGCCACTTGGTTTTGAAAGTAAAATAGACATTGCAATGCTTTCAATAATTTCAGTGTTATCAGCGGTTTTAATGATTTTTGTTGGATATAAACTATTACAAATGCTTCAGCTTTCTGGCTATAAACTTAAGGGTTATTGTAGTTGGTTTAAAGAGACAAAATATTCATATCTTTCAAGATTGTTTATGTTAACATTTTTGTCAACAGCTGCAATGCTTATGACAAATGTTTTGCTTGAAGAATTTTTTGTTGTAAGAATTTTAGACTATGTTAGTATTTTGTTTTACATTTTATTTTCTTCACTTTTTATTACAAATTTATTTACAGCAAAACAGAAAACTCCATTAAAATATACAAAACGTATGACTCGACTTTTAGTTGTTTATGCTTTATTGGTTTTGATTGCTTCATTTTTTATTAGTTTTGTTGGATATTTATATATTCCATATATTTCTTTTGGTGTGATAGGTATTGTTCCGTTACTTCTTCCAATATTTGTGTTTTTGGCATACTTTATCAATTATCCGATAGAAAAAATTATTTCAGCATCTTACTTGAAAAAAGCTAAAAGGAAGCTTGCAGAATTTCCTAATTTAAAAATCATTGGGATTACAGGGTCTTATGCAAAAACTACTGTAAAGAATATTTTATATGTAATTTTAGCTGAAAAATATAGAGTGTGTGCAACACCTTCAAGCTATAACACTCCTTTAGGATTATCTAAAACAATTCTTTCAAAACTTGATAATGAAGATGAAATCTTCTTGGCAGAAATGGGTGCAAAACAGCAAAATGATATTCGTGAGCTTTGTGAAATGGTTTCTCCAGAAATTGGAATTATTACAGGTGTTGGAAATCAACATCTATTAACCTTTGGTTCGGTTGAAAATATCAAAAAGACAAAAGCTGAAATTGCAGATTATGTTTTAAATAACAATGGAAAATTATATGTAAACATTGATAGTAAAATGGCAGATGTTATTTCAAAAGAGTATAAAAATACTAATGCTATTTCACTTGATAATAATGTTGGAAAAATTTTAATTGAAAATTTGAAAGTTGATAAAAATGGGTCAACTTTTGAACTTGTTTGTGATGGTGATAAGGTAAAATGCAAAACTGTTCTTTTAGGTAAACACAATGTATCCAATATATTGTTAGCTGCAAATGTTGCATTTGACCTTGGTTTATCTTTAAAAGAGATTTCAAGTGGAATTTCAAAGCTTTCAGCAATATCACATAGACTTGAAATTGTAAAATCAAGTGTACCTTATACAATTATTGATAATGCTTATAATTCTTCTGTGGAAGGAAGTAAAGCTAGTTTGGAAGTGTTATCAAAATTTTCAGGAAAAAAAATAGTTATAACACCGGGGCTTATTGAACTTGGAAAAGAGCAATTCAATTCAAATTTTGAATTTGGAAGAGATATGGCTGCTGTTTGTGATTATGTTATTATTGATAGTGCTATAAATTATGATGCAATTTCATCGGGACTTGTTTTTGCTGGTTTTGATGAGTCAAAGATTATGCAAGCAGTTTCACTTAATCAGGCAGTTGATTTGCTTGCGAAAATTGTTTCAGAAGGTGATGTTGTTTTATTTGAAAATGATTTGCCTGACAACTATTCATAAATTTATTTATAAGTAAAACACCAATATATTGGTGTTTTTTTATTCATAGATTAACAGAATGTATTTGTTTTTCATAAAATATTATGGAGGTGTTTTATGAAAAATGTTTTACTTGTTTTTGGTGGTAAGTCTTATGAGCATGATATTTCTGTTGTTACTGCGTCGCAAATTTTTAATAAAACAAAACTTGAAGATTTTAAATTAATTCCGTTATATTTAACGAGAAATAATGAATTATATATTTACACTGAAAACAGATTTAATATAAAAGATTTTTCAATTTTGAATTTTAAAAACAATAAAAAGAAATTTAAAAAAGTTGCATTTGTTAGTGGCGAGAATAATAAATTGTTTATAAAATCGAAGTTTGGATTGAAAGAATATTTAACTGCAGATAATGTTATATTTGCGTGTCACGGAGATATTGGTGAAAATGGAATTTTAGTTTCTTATTTTAATATGTTTGGATTTGGAACAAGTGCGGGGAATGTTTGTGCGTTATCTGTTTGTATGGATAAATTTATATTTAAACAAGTAATGAAAAGCTTGAAAATTCCTACCGTGTCTGGATTTAGATTATCTAAAAATGAGTATGAAAATTTAAATTATGATTTAAAATATAAAATTAGATTTTTAAAATTTCCTGTAATAATCAAGACTAATTCTGGTGGAAGTTCAATAGGTTTATTTGTTGCGAAAAACAGAAATGAATTTGATGAGAAAATTAAACTTGCTTTTGAGTTTGATGATGAAATTTTAATTGAAAAATTTATTGTGTCAGCAAGGGAATTTAATGTGGCTGTTATAGGAACAAAAGAAAGATATATTGTTTCTAATATTGATGAACCAATAAAAACAAATGAAGTGTTGAGTTTTGCTGATAAATATTTAAATTCAAACAAGATTAATGGTGTGAAAAGTGCTGGAAAGAATGGTTCGATGTTGTCTAATTTAAAAGATAAAATTTTGAATTTAGATGAAGATAAAAATGAAAAAATTAAAAGATTTGCTGGTAAAATATTTAATAAACTAGGGCTTTCTGGTGTTGTTAGAATTGACTTTTTATTTGAAGAAAAAACAGGTAAAATTTATGTGTGTGAGGTCAACGCAGTGCCTGGTTCATTGGCTTATTATTTCTTTAAAGAAAATAAAATTTCGACAAATAATTTGGTTAAAAAATTAATTGATATTGCTGAAGAAAATAGAGTAAATTTGTGTTCGGTAAAAAGGGAATATTTGACAAATATTTTGGACTAGTTGATGTTTTAAAAACTTTTCTTAATGGAAATCGTTATGTATAAAATAACGATTTTTTTTATTTTATTTACATTTTATAGGCTATTTTGTTTTGTAAAAATTTTGCTTTTATTGTATAATAAAAATAGTATTTTATATAAGGGTGTATTATGAATAATTTTTTCTTTGACGAATCTGATTATTCGCTTTTTAGAAAGGCTCTAAAAACAACAGATAATGAACCAATTGTTATAAATATTTTATCAACAGACAGTAGTTTGCAATCTCGTGAAGATAAAACTACTGAAGTTTCTTCTGCTAGAAAAAATATGAGTAAAAAATATGAGCCATCACCATTTGGTAAGTTCTTTGGTCCAAGAAAACAACAAGCTTCTTCAATTGATATGAAAGACTTTTCTTCTTGGAAAAATAAAAACTATAGAAAAACAGAAAAATCTCTTGATGATAGAGTTAATAGTGAAGTTAAATTTTCACTTTCTGACTTTATGAATGATAAGTCAAATGGTACATTTAATGAACTTGACCAAGCTAAAAGTGATTTGCA
The DNA here is from genome assembly GCA_045650505.1 of Clostridia bacterium. Classification (GTDB taxonomy): domain Bacteria; phylum Bacillota; class Clostridia; order Christensenellales; family UBA1242; genus RGIG1681. Next base: position 6,813 of record JAZRRE010000036.1, read on the forward strand.
AAAGCCAATTAATCAACTTTCTACTAGCGACCCATTATATAAAAGATTTTCTCTTGATAGCTATATGAATAAGCTTGAAGAACAAACATTGACCAATGATTCATTTGAAGAAAACGATGATATTTTGGCACCACTTGGCACAGACACACAAAGTGTTGTTCCTGATTCATCACAAGATGAAAACTTTGGTTTTGGTTCAAATGTAAATATTGAGAAATTTGCATTTGATGATACAACTTCGGGTGATGAGTTTAAATTTGAACAAGAAGAACTTGATAAGTTTAGAGCAAGGCTTGATAAGATTGAGCGTGAGGCGGCAAATATTAAAGAAAAATCAACTCAAAAACTTATTGATTCGAATGAGCTTTCTGAAATTTCAAGTGGATTTGATATTGATAAATTGGTTGATGATTCAGAAGATAGTTCATCAAGTGTATCAACTGAATCAATTAGTGAAATTGATAAAAATAAAGAAACTCCAAAAGTTACACATAAGACATTCTTTGAAGTTAACAAAAATGAAGGTGCTGCTAAAAAGCGTACAGGGTCAGGTCTCCTTGCTGCGTTTGAAGAAGTTGAGCAAAATTCATCATCAGATGAACAGTCAAATGATTCGATTGAAGCAGAACCTACATTTGATATAGCTGGTGAAACCGAACAAGAAGAAACTTTGCAACCTGATGCATCTGATGAAACTGCTTCTACAACTGAAACTGAATCTTTAGATGAAAATGGTGAAGATGTTGCTTCGGATACAGATTTAGGTGTTGATAAAGGTGAGGATGTTGGTGGTGTTGATGAACTTCTTGGTTCTTTAGGTGAAGGAACTGATGAAGCTTCGACAGATGTTTCAACAATTAATGGTAGTGATGTTGCTACAAAAGATGACCTTAAATCAATGTCTGAAGAACTTCTTGCTAAATTCACACAAATGAGTGAGAAAGAAGAAATTCCTATGGGTGAAGAACAAATTATTGACCCATATGGTTACGGACAAGAATCTATTGGTGGAGACCCTAATCCAATGTTTGGTTATCCTGAACAAACAGGTGGTGCAACAATTGTGGCTCCAAGTTTTGTTGATGAAAATGCTGGATTGAAAGCACAACTTCAAGAGCTTATTGATTCTAATAAGAAACTTGATTATGAACATGGTCAAAGATTAAAAGAGGCTGAACTTGAAAAAGAAAGAGTTGCGGCTGAATATGAATCTCGTATTAGAGAGATGGAAAAGTCATTCAAGGAAAGCTATGAAGATTTTAAAAAGCAAGCTTATCTTGATAAACTTGACAGAGATATAAAACTTAAAGAAGCTGAATCTAAATTCAAGAAGAAAACAGAAAAGATTAAAGAAGAGGAAAAAGAAAGCTATAGCAAGGAAAAACTTGGTGTTATGCTTCGAAAAGAACTTAAATCTAATCTCAATATTTCTAATCTTGAAATGGATAAAAAACTCTTGGAAGTTGCATCTAAACTTAATAAAGATAATTATGACAAGTTGTTTGCTGAAAATAATGAAATGGCTAGAAAAATGGAAGAAGAGGCTGCACGTGTATTAGCTGAAGAAGAAGCTAGAAAAGCGTCACTTGCAGCAGCTGAAGCTGAAGAAGATGATGAAGAAGAAATTGAAGAAGTTGAAGAAGAAACTTCTGCAAAAACAACAAAATCTTCAACAAGAAAATCTACAACCAGAAAGAGAAAGCCAACAACAAGAAAAACAACTACTGCAAGAAGAAGTCCTAGACGTAAAATTGACAGTGATATTATTGGTGGAATTGATTTTGATTAGTAGGAGATATAAATGCAATTTTTAAAAAAATTTAGAGATATTTTTTTAGCACTATTACCAATCGTGGTAATAGTGTTTTTTGTGCATTTATTTTTCTATAAAATTGACACAAAAATTCTTATTGCATTTTTGATATCAATTGTGCTTATTTGTATTGGTGAAACATTGTTTTTATCGGGTGTTGATTCAACGATTATGCCAATGGGAGACCTTATGGTTAACTCTGTGAGTAAGGCATCGATGTTTGCAGTGTTTACAATGTTTACCATTATATTTGGTGTGTGTGCAACAATAGCTGAACCAGATGTGGCTATTTTTTCAGAACAAGTTATTGCTTCTGGAATTAATGTTCCTAAACTTGTTTTAATGATTTTTATTGGACTTGGCGTTGGTTTGTTTATAACAATTGGTATTCAAAGGATTATTCGTAATATTAATATTAAGTATATTTACATTGTTTTATTTGCAATAATTTTCTTACTTTCAACACAAATAAAACAAGAATATATAGCGATTGCTTTTGATGCAGGTGGTGCAACTACAGGGATTGTTACAGCTCCATTTTTGCTAGCGATATCTTCTGGTGTGACTAGTAAATTCTCGAAAGATAATGATAATAATGAAGTTTTTGGTATGCTTGGTCTTGCATCTCTTGGTCCTATTATTGCCGTGTTGTTATTCTTTATAGCATTTGGTGATAAAGCAGGTGAGATATATGAAAGTTCAAAATCTGTAAGCATTTTGATTTCTGCTTTAAAACAATCTTCGCTTGCAATTATCCCACTTACAGCAGTTTTTTATTTATATGACTTGTTATTTATAAAACTTCCTGCAAGACGTAAACTTGAACTTTTAGTTGGTTTAGTGTTATCGTTTGGCGGTTTGTTTTTGTTCTTATTTGGAATTGAATTTGGCATTGAAAAAATGGGAACAGTTATTGGTGAATTCTTATCAACTGTATCAACCCCATTGATGATTATTATTTGTATTGTTTTTGGATTTGTGATTACTTTTTCAGAGCCTTCTGTTATCGTGCTTGCAAGACAAGTTCAAACTGCGACAAAGAGAAATATTCCATCACTTGTTGTTATGTTTTCAATTGCGATTTCAATGGCTTTTGCTATCTTGATTTCGGCACTTAAAATTGTTTATTCAATTAATTTCTTCTATATAATTTTGATAGGATATTTGATTGCTCTCGTTTTAATGTTTATTGTTCCTGAAATGTTTACAAGTCTTGCGTTTGACTCTGGTGGTGTTGCATCCGGTCCAATGACTTCTGCATTTATCCTTCCAATAATGATTTCACTTGCTGCTCAAACAACAACCCCACTAGATGGTTTTGGTATGATTGGTATTGTGAGTATGTCACCAATTATTGTATTGCAAATTTTAGGATTGGTTTATAAATTTGAACTAAAAAGAAAAGCTGTTGCTGAACATAGAAGAAGTGTACTAGTTTCTTATACAATGGATTTATATTCAAATATGGAAGCTTTAGAAGAAGAATATAAAAGAAAATATAAGGAGAATAGATGATGAAGAAGATTAAAAAGAACGATAAAAAATATGTCATTGTTTCTCAAAAATTATACCCAAGCCAAATTAGTGAGCTTTCCATTTGTTGTTTTATTGTTAAAAGTCAAGATTTAGATAATATTTTATCTTTTATCGTAAATAATGGAGGAAGGGTTGTTTCGGCAGTTCTTTGTTCAGGTGTATCAAGAAATTTAATAATCAATTCAATTAGTGGATATAGTAATGATTCATATTTTGTTATTTCTATATGTCAAAAAGAAATAACGGATATATTTATGCTTAATATTTGTAGGGCGTTTGATTTTAATAAAAAAGGTCGAGGTAAAGCATTTGTTTTAGATGTTTTAGGTTATATGGGTGCGAAAGGTCCATTTGTTGAATAAGGAGAATGTTATGGTTAAAGAAAAATTACATAATAATTTAACATTTGAAGAAGATGATGTTTTTTCAAGTCAAGAATATAAACTTGTTGTTTCAATTGTAAAGAGGGGTTTTGAAACTGATGTTTTAGAGGCTGCAAAATCTGTTGGAACAACGGGTGGAATTTTGCTTCAAGCAAAAGGAGTTTCTAAACTTAAGAAAAATTTTATGGGGTTTAGCATTAATCCTGAAAACACACTTGTTATGATTTTAGTTAAAGACCATTTAGTTGTTCCAACAATGAAGGCAATTTATTCAGTAACAGATTTTAAGTCAGAAGCAAAAGGTATGGTTTTTGCACTTCCTGTTTCGCTTGTTGCTGGTATGGAAAATGATTATGAAAGAATTGAGTTAAATTAAGCATATAAAAAAGCACATAATTATGTGCTTTTTTCTTTTAAAATTATATCAATAATTTTTTGTGTGCCATTTTTTAAATTTGCATTTTTTATTGAGTTTTTAATAAAATTTGCATTATTTTTTAAATAAATTAAAGAATTTTGCAGTTTTTCTAAAGATAACTCTTCTTGCAAAATTGTTAGCGAAAGATTTTCTTTTTGTAAAAATTTAGCATTTTCAATTTGGTCTCCACGAGAAACTGATTTTGGAAGGGGAATAAAAATTGTTAAAATTTCATTTGCTAACAGTTCAATAATGGTGTTTGCACCAGCTCTTGAAATTGCGTAATCAGCACAACGCATAATTGTCCACATATCATTTGAAAATTCAATTTGTTTGTAGCTCTCATTGATAATATTTTGATTATAATTATTTTTTCCAACAAGATGTATTATAAAATAATTTTTTGTTAATTCATTAATATTATTAAATATAAATTCGTTTATAGATTTTGCACCAAGGCTTCCGCCGGTGATTAATAAAATAGGTTTATTGGTTTTTATGTTAAGTTTTTGTTTGGCTTCAATTTTTGATAGTTTTGATATGGCAAGAGGCATACCTGTATAGATGCATTTTTTGCCATTTTTTTGTGCTGTGATTTTAAAGTTTGTGCAAATTATTTTTGCGTATCTTTTTGCTAATTTATTTGCTAGTCCCATAGTTATATCACTTTCGTGACAAATTACGGGAATTTTTAATTTATAAGCTGCAATAACAACGGGGAGTCCAACATATCCACCTTTAGAAAAAACTATCTTTGGTTTTATTTCTTTTAAAATCTTTTTTGCTTCGTTTATTCCTTTGTTGAGCTTGAAAGGAATAGATAAATTTTTAAATAGTTTTTTTCGTTCAAGCTTAACAGTTGTGATAGGAGTGTATGTGTAGTTTGTGTTTTTGGTTATAAGGTCTTTTTCAATTCCATTTTTTGAACCGATATAGATAATTTTGTCAAAGTGTTTTGATAGTTCATTTTTTAAATTTATATTTAGTGTTACGTGACCTGCTGTGCCACCGCCTGTTAAAACGATAGTGTTATTATCCATAATAATATTTTATGCAAAACAAAATTTTTAAATACAAAAAAACACAGAGAAATTTCTCTATGTTTTACATAAATTTTGTGAGCCACCATACAAATCTTGCACATCTATTAATTTTTGAAAGATGTTTATTTTTTCTAATGTATGGCACACTGTTTTTGATTATTGATTTAAGTTTTCTTTTAACTTCTTTATCTTTAAATTTATCTCTGAAAGTATAATATAAAAGTTCAATTGCAATAAGTCCCTGCATTGATTTTGCAGCAATTATCATTTGTTCGTTGTCTTTTACATTTTCAATAATGCCATCATAACAGTTGATGCAAGAAAGTTTTTTTGTGTTAAACTTGCTGGTAACAATGCTGTTTTTGTGGACTATGTAGTGATATAATCTTTTGTGTGAAAGAGCAAAGGTGTTGCAATTTTGCATTATTTTAAAGCAGAAATCAAGGTCTTCACCATAATGAATATTCTGGTTGAAGGTGATACCTTTAATTGATTCGGTTTTAAATAATTTTGCTGGAGTTGTTCCAGCAAAAAGATTAGCTGAAAGCATTTGGCAAATACATTCTTCGCGTGTCATAACTTGGTCTGCTTTGCATTTTTTGTTAAGTTTTTCAAAATTAATTTGTTTATTTTCTTTATGGCGTTTCATTCTGCAAATTGCAACATCTGCATTGTGATTTTTAATTAAAGAATATAGGGTCTCAATATAGGTTGGTTCAGCATAGTCATCACTATCAAAAAAAGTAAAATATTTTGATTCAATTTTTGAAAGTAAAAAGTTTCTAGTTTTTGAAATGCTTTTTTCATTTTCTTTTATATATAAAACAATTTCTTTATGATTTTTTGTATAGTCTTCTAAAATTTTTAAAGAACTATCTTTTGAACCATCATCAACGATAATAATTTTTATGTTTTTGTATGTTTGGTTTAAAAGGCTATCTAAACATTTTGCAATATATTTTTCAACGTTATAAACCGGTATTAAAATATCAATAGTTTCATTTTGCATAAGATTTTCCTCTAATTAGATTATATAAGAGGATATATCAAAAAGCAAGTTTTTATTTGGTTTCAATAAAATTGACAAGCTTTATTTTATAATGATATAATTTAAATAGGAGATTGTGGAAATGGCAGAAAATGTAAATTTAATTAAATTTATGAATGAGTTTGATAATAGCTCTCCACTTGGAGCTGATTTTGATGAGAAAAAATTTGAGGCTATTTCTAAAAAGTTGGAGTCTGACAACAAAGAAGAACAAAACGAAGCTGTTGCAGAGATTCCTGCTAAAGTTAAAAATTTAGTAAAAATTGTTTCTAAAACAGTTGAGCGATTAAATGCTACACTTGGTTCAAAATTTCCTAATATGAAACAATTAGATTTAGAGAAATCTGTAACATTTAATTCTTCAGGTGCAACAGGTAAATTTGAAATTGTTGAAGCAGGAAATAATCAACATATATCTTTTAATGTTAAGAAATTATCAATGTATCCATCACTTGAAGTTTCTGCAATTGTAACAAAATCAGTTATTGATGCACTTGCAAAACAAAACAATAAAGAAAATGATAAAGAATTTTATAATACAATTCTTTTGTATAGTCAAGATGGTGAGCATCCTAAAACAAAAGAAGAAAAAGATATTATTAAAGCAAAAAATATTATTGCTGGATATTTAAGAAATTTTCTTCCTGCAGTTTATGCTGATGAATTTGAAAGATTTGTTGCAATTTCTGATTATGTTGCAAAACAAATAATTGAAGAACTTGGCGAAAAAGATATTGAAAAGATTTTAAGTCCATATTTTGACCTTGAATCACTTGATATTCAAGGAATGGCTATTGATAAAGTTGATGCTTTTTTGGGTGACACTCATAAAGCGAGGGTTAGATATTTAAATAAAAAAGCTGAAGATTTAATATTGAATCCTGAAACTGAAGTTTTGGGAATTTCATATCTTGAACAAGTTGAATCGGTATTGGGAACAGATACATCTGACCCAAATTATTCAGACCTTGCTAGAAAATTTGAAACAATGAACAATGGAGAGAAATGTTTAACAGGTGCTGCTGTTAAAGAGTTTTGTTTAGCTTATGTTCATGATTTTTTGTCAAAGAGAAATGTTGCTGATATTGAAGTTACATTTAATAACAAAGGTGCATTAGGTTCATTTTATGACGATGAACACAGAATTAATATTAATTTAGAAAAATTAAAGAAAATAGGAAGCTATACAGAACTTGCTATGACCTTATCTCACGAGCTTACACATACTGTTGATTCTACAAAAAGTAAGCTTATGGGGGCTGATGGTCTTCAAAATGATATTTCAGAAAAATTTAAACATAAAAGTGAAAATGATGATGTTAATGCTTTTATGAAAAAATTATTAAAATTAAGTTATAAAGTTAATCCAAATGAAAGAAGTGCAAGACTTGGAGAAATTTCAGCATTGATTTTTATGACAAAAGTTGGTTCAAAAGACCCAAGTATTCAAGCAGAAATAAAAAAGAGTATTGCTTCTTATAAAAGATATCAAAAAACAACGATAGAAACCATTCAAAATATGCCTGCAACTTATGTGGAACTTGAAAAAGAACTTAAAGAGTTGGTTAATAGAGGTGTTTTAATTGATAGAAGTCCACTTTATAAAGAAATTATGGAAAGAATGGATTATATTTCAGATTTTGGTTTAAATGTTTCAGTTGAAGATGAAGTTAAATCAATTGAAATTGCCAACTTGATGTTGAGTGGAGAACAAGGACTTGAAGAAATAAGAAGAAGAGAACAAGCTGAAATAGTAGAAAAACAACAAGAACAACAACGACAAATGGAACAGCAAAAACAAATAGAAGAAAAAATGGAAGAGTCGCAAAGAGAAATGTAATGTGATTGATATCACATATGGCTTTTCTATTTAAAAAAGCCACCAAAACATTGGTGGTTTTTTATAACAAGGGGGTTTTAGTGGTTGATAATGAATTGAGAAATTTATTATATGAGAAATTGAGTTTATATTTAAAAAATGACTCAAGTAAATATGATGTATCACAAGTTATTGAAACAATTCTATTAATTATTGAAAAATATTTTGATCCTGATTATAAAAAATTTATAAATGCGTTAGAACTTTTTTATGTTAATAGAATTGAAAATCAAGATGTTAAGTTTTCAGATTATTTAAATAGAGTTGATATATCAAAATCAAATAATTTCAGTGTTAAAGGCTTTTTGTCAAAAGGAAGCCCAATGTTGTTTTTTTATATTGGTGATGATGATAATCCTTGTATTAAACTTAAAACAAATTTTGACGAAAAACAAGTTATTTATAGTATTGAACTTTCTAACAATCCGCAAGTTTTAGCAAAATATAAAAAAGGTGAAAATAATTTTAATAATGCATTTGTTGTTGATTATGAATTTGTTTATAACTCGAAAGTTTTGGAAAGGGTTAAAAATGTTTTTGCAGAAACGAAACTTGTGGAAGATGCAATGTTTTTAAATATAACTGATTTTAATGATATATCAAATGAGTATAAAAACTTTTTAACTTTGCTTAAAAATTCTATTGATTTAAATAGTTTTAATACTTCAAATATTTCTAGTTTTGGACTTGAGATTTTATTACATTCTTTTTATGATGAAATGAAAAAATTATGTTTAAGTGATTATAATTTTTCGCTTGAAAATATAGTATATTTAATAAATAAAACACTTTATGAAAATGTTGAAGATTTAAAAAAACCTGAATCGCAATTTTTAGATTTTATTGATGATGTTTCTTATGAAACAGAGAATATATCTCAAAATAAAAAGGTAAAGTTAAAAATTCCTGTTTCTGATAAGGTTGTTGAGTATGATATTACTAAATCTGAAAAATATTTATGTATTGATGCGGTTGAACAGGGAAGAAAAAAATGTGGTATTATGATAATTTCAACAGGCGATGGTTTTTCGGTGTGTGTATCTAATAGAAGTATAAAAAATGGTAATGTTAAGAAACCGTCATTTGTTATGAATTTTTCTGAAAATCAAATAAGAGTTATGACAATAGATGCAAATAAAGCAAATAGTGAAAATGATTCACTTGAAGCATTTATTACATTTGATAATGGATTTATGAAATTAAATTATTCAGATGGTGTTATTAAAAAATTGAAAAATAGTAAAGATTCAATCATAGCTTCTTATGAAGCATAAAATTATAAAAAGATAAAGCATTTGCTTTATCTTTTTGTTATTTTTGAATAAAAACGCCAAAAAATCCGATAAAATCAGTGTTATTAGAATTTTTTATTTGCAAATAAATAATTTTGTTTGTTATAATTGGCGTAGTTAAATTAGGAGGCTTATAATGTCTGAAAGTAAGAAAAATGCATCAAAAGATACAAAATTGGCAAAAGAGGTGAAAAATTCTAAATCTTATGATGCTAAAGACATACAAATTTTAGAGGGGCTTGATGCAGTTCGTTTGCGTCCTGGTATGTATATTGGAACAACAGGACCTAAAGGTTTACATCACTTGGTTTGGGAAATTGTTGACAACTCTGTTGATGAAGCTGCAAATGGACATTGTTCTAGAATTAATGTAACACTCAACAAAGATGGTTCTATTTCTGTTGAAGATAATGGTAGAGGTATTCCGGTTGCGGAACATCCTGTGAAAAAAGTTTCTGCAGCAGAAGTGGTGTTTACAGAACTTCATGCTGGTGGAAAATTTAATAATGAAAACTACTCGTATTCAGGTGGTCTTCACGGTGTTGGTGCATCGGTTGTTAATGCTCTTTCAAGATGGCTTAAACTTGAAATTTGTCGCGATGGAAAAAAGTATATTCAAGAATTTGAAAGTGCTGAAGACAAAAAGGGTAAAGTTCGTGGTGGTGTTCCAAAATATTCTCTTAAAGAAGAAGGTTTTAGTGTTGCAACCGGAACAAAAGTAACTTTTATGCCAGATGATAGAATTTTTGAAACTGTTGAATTTAATGCTCAAACAATCAAAGAACATTTAGAAGAAGTTGCTTTTTTAAATCGTGGTCTTGAAATTAATTTTATTGTTGAAGCAAATAAGGAAGAAGATTCTAAATCTTATTCATTTAAATATGATGGTGGTATTGTTGATTTTGTAAAACATATTAACGAATCAAAAAACACACTTTATCCAGACCCAATTTATATTGAAGGTGAGTCTGATGATATTAAAGTTGAAATTGCAATGCAACATACAGATGGTTATTCAGAAAGCACTTTTTCTTATGTAAATAACATTCAAACTCCTGATGGTGGAACACACGAAATTGGTTTTAAGAGTGGGCTCACAAAAGCACTTTCTGACCTTGCTGTGAAAAGTGGTGCACTTAAAGGAAAGGATTCAGAAAAACTTGTTGGTGATGATTTTAGAGAGGGTCTTACAACAGTGCTTTTGGTTAAAATGAAAACAGTTGAATTTGAAGGACAAACAAAAGCCAAACTTGGTAACCCTCAAGCAAGACCAGCTGTTGAAAGTGTTGTTGCTCGTGGACTTAATGATTATTTTTCAGGTAAGAAAACAAACAAGATTTTATCGTCTGTTTTAGAAAAAGCAGTTTCAGCAGCAAAGGTTCGTGAAGCATCTAGAAAAGCAAAAGAAATTGCAAGACAAAAGAACTCTATTGAAAACTCAAATCTTATTGGAAAGCTTGCTTCTTGTACAGGAAAAAACTATGCTAATAATGAAATTTTCATTGTTGAAGGGGATTCGGCTGGTGGTAGTTGTAAACAAGCAAGGGACAGACATTTTCAAGCAATTCTTCCTTTGCGTGGAAAACCACTAAATGTTGAAAAAAAGAGAATTGACCAAGTTTTGATGAATGAAGAATTCAGAACATTAATTTCTGCTCTTGGTGCTGGAATTGGAGAAGATTTTGATGTTGATGCAATTAAATATAACAAGATTATTATTCTTGCCGATGCTGACCAAGATGGCTTTCATATTAGAAGCATATTGCTTACATTCTTCTTTAGATATATGAAAAAATTGATAACAAATGGTCACGTGTTTATTGGTCTCCCACCACTTTATCGAGTTGCTAAAAGAGATAAAGTTGAGTATGTTTATTCAGATGCTGAACTTCCAGAAGCAACAAAGAGAATTGGAAAAGGCTATAAACTTCAAAGATATAAAGGTCTTGGTGAAATGGATAAAGACCAACTTTGGGATACTACAATGGACCCAGCTCAAAGAACACTTGTTCAAGTTACAATTGAAGATGCTGCAGAGGCTGAACGTATGATTTCTACTTGGATGGGTGATAATGTTGAAGTTAGAAAACAATATATTGCTGAACATTCTAATTTCTCAAGGGTTGACTCACTTTCAGAGTTTATTAGCAAAAAGAAATAATTATCAAGGGGCAAAAAATGAGTAAAGACGAAATCAAAAATGAAGAACTTGAAGAAACAATTGACATTGAAGAGGTTGATATTGAAGCTGAAGATGTTGATGTTAGAAATGATGTTATTGATGGTTCAGGTTTTGGAAAAAGTGTCGTTCAAAAAGATATTGATGTTGTTTTAAGTGAATCAATGATTCCTTATTCAGAACACGTTATTTTAGAAAGAGCACTTCCTAGAGTTGAAGATGGTTTGAAACCGGTTCAAAGAAGAATTTTATATACTCTTTTTGAACTTGATATTACACCAGATAAAGAATATAAAAAGAGTGCAAGAATTGTTGGTGAGTGTTTGGGTAAATTCCACCCACATGGAGATACCTCTGTTTATGATGCAATGGTTCGTATGGCACAAGATTTTAATATGAGAGAGTGTCTTGTTGATGGACACGGAAACTATGGTTCAGTTGATGGTGATGGTGCTGCTGCTATGCGTTATACTGAAGCTCGTATGGCTCCACTTGCACTTGAAGTATTAAAAGATTTAGATAAAAACACTGTTGATTGGACACTTAACTTTGATGATACTCTTCAAGAACCGGTTACATTGCCTTGTCGTTTTCCAAATATTTTGGTTAATGGTGCAAACGGTATTGCAATTGGACTTGCAACAAACATACCAACACACAACCTTGGTGAAGTGATTTCAGGTGCAATTGCAATGATTGATAATCCTGATATCACTCTTGATGAAATGATGAAAATCATACCTGGTCCTGATTTTCCAACCGGTGGTTATATTGTTGCAGGTGATGAGCTTAAAAAAGCATATGAAACAGGAAAGGGAAAGATTTCGATTCGTGCGAAAGTGCATATTGAAGGAAAAGCTAATGAAAAACGTAATATCGTTATGACAGAACTTCCTTATCAAGTTAATAAAGCTAAATTACTTCAAAGAATTCTTGAAGTTCGTGATAGTAAAAAATATGACTTATCTTGCATTACTGAAATTTTAGATGAATCTGACAGACAAGGAACTCGTGCTGTTGTTAGAGTTAAGAAAGATACTGATGTGAAAAAGGTTATTGATATCTTATTTAAAGAAACAGATATGCAAATTTCTTATGGTATCAATATGGTTGCAATTGCAGATGGAAGACCACAACTTATGGGCATTCTTCAAATTCTTTCGCATTATATTAATTATCAAAGAGAAGTTGTTTATAGAAGAACAAAATATGACCTTGATATTGCAAAAGAAAGGGAACATATTTTGCTTGGTCTTATTGTTGCGGTTAGAAATATTGATGAGGTTGTGAGAATTATCAAGAAATCAGAAGATACTTCAACTGCTAAAAAACGTCTTATGGAAAGATTTGACCTTTCGGATAGACAAGCTCAAGCAATTCTTGATATGCGTCTTGCAAGATTAACATCACTTGAAATTTACAAACTCGAACAAGAACTTAAAGATATTCAAGCGCTTATTGCAAAACTTACAGCAATTATTAATTCTAAAAAATTACAATTTGATATTGTTAAGAGTGAAATGCTTGAAATTAAAAAGAAATTTAAAGACCCAAGAAGATGTCAAATTATTAAATCTGTTGAAAACTTTAAAGTTGATGATGCTGTTTCACTTCTTGCTAAAGGTGCACAAAATGTTGTGGTTAGTCTTTCAGCAAATGGATTTGTAAAAACAATGCTCCCATCAACGGTTTCTGGTTCTAGCAAGGTTTGGACAGAAAAATCAAGACTTGCTGAAGCATATATTTCATTTGCAAAAACATCAACCAATAAAGAAGTGTTAGTGTTTACAAATAAAGGTAATGCTTTTAAAATTGATGTTAATGGGCTTCCACTTGCAAAATGGAAAGAAAAAGGTATTGAATTTGCAAAACTTGTTAAAGGTCTTCTAACTGATGAAGTTCCTGTTGCTATTATTGAAAATCCAACTGAAAAAACTGATAAGAAATTGTTATTCTTCACAAAACAAGGTATGGTTAAAAAGACAGCACTTGATGAGTATATGATTGGAAAATCATCTTACCAAGCAATGAAACTTAAAGATGGTGATGAACTTATTTCTGTGGAATTTGATATACTTGACACAACAATGTTGTTTGTAAGCAAATTTGGTATGGGACTTAATGCTGAAAAATCTGATATTCCAGAACAAGGAAGAATTTCTGGCGGTGTTAAAGGCATGATGCTTGCAGATAATGATGAAATTTCTTCAGTTGCGCAAGTTGTTACCGGTCAGAGTATTGTTTTGGTTTCTAATACCGCTTATGCTAAAAAGGTTAATGTTTCAGAAATTGATATTCTTGCTAGATATAGAAAAGGTGTTAAGGTGTTTGACCTTAAAGGAAATGCAACAAGTGGAATATCAATTATATGTTCGGGTACATTTGGTGAAGATGATGATATTATTATTCAAACTGATGAAGATGAATATTCAGCCATTTCAGTATCTTCAGTGCAAGAAGATACAAGAGCAGGAAGAGGAAAATCACTTTCTATTGAGAATAAACAAGTTAAATATGCAATAATTAGACACAATAGTTAAAAATAAAACCTAGTTTAAAAAGCTAGGTTTTTTATTTTGCCATCAATATTGTTTGACCAAAATTTTTAACTTTGTTATAATGATAATGTAAGAAATTGTTAAAAGGAGGAATGTCAAATATGTTTGGTAAGAAAGGCAAGAAAGACCCTAAAATTGAAAAAGTATTTGATAGTTCTTCTGATGCTAAAAATGCTGAAAATGATGCTGCTCAAAATAGTGAAGATGTTAAAAATATGTCTGATGAAGAAAAACTTATTTTGGGTGTTGACCATACTGATGAAAATGAATTGACCGAAGCTCAAAAAGAAAAGTTAGAAGATTTAACAACGGTTAAAGATAAACTTTCAAAACTTTTAAAATCATCAAATATTGAAATTATTGATGAAAACTTTGGTGATGAGTATGAATCTGGTTCATCTGGCGGTGGTGATGGTAAACAACAGCAAGATTATGATTCTCTTAAAGATTTGTTTGGCACAGGTGATGCAAATAAAAAGAAAGAACTTACCTTAACCATAGATGATTATGATTATACATACACTGGACAATATCTTGATGAATTTGATGTATCACACTTAAAAATTAAAAGAATTCGTTTGCAAAACAAGTATGCAAAAAAGATTAAAAAGATTGCACTTATTGCTTCGATTTGTTTAACGCTTGTTGGCGGTGGTGTTGCAGCATTTATGTTAACAAGAGAAAAACCGGTTTATTTGAAATCAATAACACTCAATCAAGAAGCTGGTAAATATTTTATTGATGATTATTTTGATTATGCTGGGCTTTATATTTTAGCTGAATATTCAGATGGAAGAATTGAAAGAATTAAACTTGATTCCTCTCATTTAAGAGCTGACCAAAATGTTGGAAATATTGCACAAGATGGTGATAATTTAAGATTTACGGGAACTCAACCGGCATCTTTAACTTTTGAATATAATGGGCAAACTATAGTTTATAATATTGTTGTTAGCAATAAAGAACCATCTGGTCTTGCAGCGATTTATTCAAATGGTTTGTTTAATTTAGATGCTGGTCATGAAATTAGCAAAGAAAATTTGAAACTTCTTGTAAAATATTCAAACTTTAATCCAACGTTTTATGATTATAATGGTGATAACACTGTTATTGAAATTAATGGCAATAGATGCAATTATGATTCAACAAAAGAAGCATATATTGCATCAGTATCAACAAAACCTGATGTTGTTGGTGAGCAATCATCAGCAGTAATTAGAATTGTTTATGGTGGTTTTGAACTTCAAATAACTGATGTTGCTGGTCAATCGTTTGTTGAAACAGTGTAAAATAAAAACAGAGACAATGTCTCTGTTTTTTTATTTTTGAAAATTATTTGTTGATTGATATGGCATTCTTGCAGCTCTATTAATATCATTTTGATTATTTACATTTGTATATTTTTCTTGTGAAATGTTTTCATTGGTTCTATCGGCTCTTATAGTTTTTGTTTCTTGCATAGAATTATTCCTTGTTAAATTATTTAAATTTTCACGACTGTTTAGTTTATCTTCCATAATTTCATTGGAATTTGAATTTATATTTGGATTTACACGATTTCTTCTTCTATGTCTTAAATTATTTCTTCTATAAGCTGGATTTTGGTTATTTAAATTGTTGTCAAATGTATTGTTTTGGTAACTTGGTGTGCTGATGGTTCGATTTGTAGTTTCATTAGAAACATTATTTGTATTTTCAATAACTTGTTGTTTGGTTTGATTTGTTTCAATTGGGGTGTTATCAGTTGAGGAACATTTGCCGCTAATAACGCAAGCTATTTTGTTTGCGACTTCTTGATTTGATGATGTTTCAGATAGTTTTTCAACTATAGGCGAATTATCCATCATATGATTAACGTTTGTGTTAATATATTTTTGATAATACATAGAATTTGGTAAAAGATTTGATTCGATGATATTTATAAGTGAGTTTACAGCATCAATTTTATTATCAAGATTTGACTCATTATTGTTTGAAATTGTTTCAATATGTTTATTAATTTCTAATTTAGTTTCATTTGTTAAATTTACATTATTGTTGTAAATTTCACTAGTATAAATTAAAAGAATTGAACGCTTTAAATTATAAGTGTTCATTTTTTCTTTTGTTTCATAATTTAAGCTATTTTCTTTTGTTTCATTTAAATTATTTTCGTTAAATTTTACATTAATTTTAAATTCACTATTTTCATTTGAAAAACTTACGTATGGTGTTGTTGATAATACAAATAAATTTAATCCATCAATACTTTGTGGGATTGTGATGTTGTTTTCAATTTCAGCCTCTGTAATATCATTGTTTAAAAATTGAATTTGTCTTCCATTTGTGTAATGTTTAATTTGGTTATTTGTCGAAGTTTCAACAATTTTTCCAATATTTTTATTTGGCGCATATGCTGACGTTTTTTCAATATTTTGTGAAATTAAGTAATTTTGAACTGTTTTTTCATTATTATTAGTATTGTTTTGCGATTTTGCACTTACACCTAGTGCAGTTAAAGACATTGCTGATACAATTGTTGCCGTAACAATTTTTTTAATTTTATTTTTCATTTTTACCTCCATTTTCTAATATTAGTATTTTTCATAAATTAAAAATTATTTATATTGAATAAAATTTAGTCTTTTTGATAATAAATTTAATTAGAAAAATTTATGGAGAAGTTTATGAAAAATAATCAAGAAAGAAATGAAGAATATTTAAAATATGTTGAAAAAGAAACACCTAAAACAGGTTGGTTTAATTCTATTTTTCATGCATTTATTATCGGTGGTTTGATTTGCTGTTTAGGGCAAATGTTTGGTGATATTATTAAGGCTTTTTATCCTAATATGGATATTTTAAGGGTTGGTTGTTGGGTTAATATAATTATTATAACAATTACAATATTACTAACTGCCTTTGGTGTTTTTGATAGAATTGCAAAATTTGGTGGTGGTGGAACTTTTATTCCTATCTCTGGTTTTGCCAATAGTATTGCATCGTGTGCTATTGAATTTAAAAATGAAGGACTTGTCTTTGGAATAGGTTCAAAAATGTTTTTTGTTGCGGGGCCTGTAATTGTTAATGGTGTTGCTTATTCAATTATTGTTGGCTTATTTTATTCGTTAATATTATTATTTTAAAGAGGTTATTATGAAAAGAATTGGTAATCAAACATTGGAATTAGAAAATGGGTGTTATATTGTTGGTAGAGGTTCTTTATTTGGTAAAAAAGAAAAATTAGGCACTTATTCAAAATATATAAACTCATCGGTTGAGAATGATAAAATGGGTGAAGATACATTTGAAAAAAGTGAAAGAAAAATGCTTACTATAATCAATAAAAATGCTCTTAAAGATGCAAGAATTAAAGAAAGTGAAATTGATTTATACCTTGGTGGTGATTTAATGAATCAGTTGGTTTCAACCAATTATGTTGCCGAAGTTTTACAAGTTCCATTTGTTGGAATTTATTCTGCTTGTGCAACAATAACAGCTGCAATTGGTCTTGCATCTTGTTTGATTGAAAGCGGTTCATTTAAAAATATTTTATGTTCAACAATAAGTCATTTTAGTTCTGCTGAAAGACAGTATAGGTTTCCGTTGGAGTTTGGAAATCAAAGACAATGTTATTCGCAGTGGACTGTGACAGCGGGAGGAGGTTTTGTTTTATCTAGTGAAAAATCATCAATAAAAGTAACAAGGGTTTGTTTTGGTAGGGTGCAAGATTTTGGAGTTGTTGATATTGCAAATATGGGTGCAGCGATGGCTCCGGCTGCTTGTGATACTTTGTGTAATTTTTTTTATGATACAAAAACTAAACCGAATGATTATGATTTTATTGCAACTGGAGATTTAGGTAAATTAGGTTCTGATATTTTAAGAACATTGATGGAAGAACGTGGTTATTGTTTGGAACAAAATTATAGTGATTTAGGGCATTCGATTTATAAATTTGAAGAAGAGTCTTATCAAGGTGGTAGTGGTGCTGGTTGTTCAGCATCTATCCTTTCAACATATATAATTGATAAAATTTTATGTGGTGAATTCAATAAAGTTTTAGTGATTGCAACAGGGGCACTTATGAGTACTGTTTCAAATCAACAAGGAGATGCAATTCCGGCGGTTGCACATTTAATTCAAATTGAAAGAGCGGGAGGTTAAAATGTTAACAGGATTGTTTATGTATTTAAAAGTGTTTTTAGTCGGAGGCGTTATTTGTGCAATTGCAGAGCTTATTGAAATTAAAACAAAAATCACTCCGGCAAGAATACTTGTTATATTTTTAATGATAGGTGCAATTTTGGGTGGTTTTGGAATTTATAATTATTTAGTTGAATGGGCAGGTGCGGGTGCGACTGTTCCGATAACTGGGTTTGGAAATGCTCTTGCTAGAGGTGCAATTGAAGGTGCTAAATCAAACGGCTTGTTTGGTGCAATTGGTGGTGGTTTGATGGCAACTTCTGCTGGTGTTGCGGTGTCAATAGGACTTTCATATATGGTATCATTTTTCACATCTTCCAAGTCGAAAAATAGCTAACTTGTTATATTTTTTACATTTATTTAATATAATTTAATATGAATGCAAAACGCAAAAAATCTTTTATAAAACTGATAAATATAGGTAAAATTCAGTTAAAACAAAAGATATTTGCGTTTTTTATTATTTTTATTTTATTAATTTCAATTTATATACGATATTTAGTTACACCAATTGTTGTTGAAAATACTAGGGCTCAAGTTGCTAATTTTGCAACAAAATCAATCAACTATGCTATTGCTGACACAATGAATCAAAATGTTAGTTATGGTGATTTAATTAAAATTATTCGTGATATAAAAGACAATGTTTCATATATTGAAGCAAATTCTGTTAGAATAAATTTACTTTCAAAAACAATAAGTAAAGTAGTTATGTCTAATTTTTTAGAGCTTTCTAAAAATCCAATAAAAATACCACTAGGTTCGTTTAGTGGTGTATCAATTTTTGCAGGTATTGGTCCTAAAATTACATATGATATAAATCCTTATGGAGAAGTATTTTGCTATTTTACATCAAAATTTGAAACAGCTGGAATTAACCAAACTTACCATAAGTTATATTTACTTATTAATTTAAAAGTGAATGTTGTGTTACCACTAAAAAATGTTTTAGTTAATAGTGAATCGGAAGTGCTTTTGTGTGAAACATTAATTGTTGGAAAAATTCCGGAAGTTTATTTAAATTCAAATAGTTTGACTGAAATGTTAAATTTGATTCCCGAAAAGTTTAGTTCTTGACAAATTGATGTATTTTTATCATAATATTTATATGGAAAATTTTTATTATTTAGATAATGCAGCAACGACAAAAGTTTTTGAAGAAGTTTATGATTTAATGAAAGAAAATAATGATGAATTATTTTTTAATCCAAGTGCATCATACTCAAAAGCACTTTTGGCAAAAAAAGTGTTGAATGAATCAAGAAAACAACTTTCTAATTTGTTAAAAGCAAATGGTGGAAAGTTTTATTTTACATCAAGTGCAACTGAATCAAATAACACTGTTTTTGAAGGGGTGCATCTTCGTGCTGGTGATGAAGTTTTGATATCAAAAGGTGAACATCCTAGCGTTTATAATGCTGCTCATAGATTGGAAAGAAAAGGAATTATTGTTAAAGATATTAATTTAACAAGTGATGGTTTGGTTGATGAAAATAATTTAAAAAATTTGCTTTGTGATAAGGTTAGGCTTGTTTCAATAATCCACGTATCTAATGAAACAGGAGCGGTGAATGATATCAAGAATTTGGTTAAAATTGTTAAATGTTTTAATTCGAAAATTATTTTTCATTCTGATGGTGTTCAAGCATTTGGAAAAATTAAAATTAATCTTCAAGATTTGGGTGTGGATTTATATACAGTTTCAGCACATAAGATTTATGCACCAAGAGGTATTGCTGGTTTATATGTTAAATCTGGTATAGTTATGGACCCATTTATTGTTGGTGGTGGACAAGAAGAAAATTTTAGGTCTTCAACTGAAAATGTTGCAGGTGCTCTGGCTTTTGCTTATTCTGCAAATAAAGTTGTTTTGGAAATTGATAAAAATTTTGAAAAAGTTCAAACTTTAAAGAATGAATTTTTAAACAAGTTGAAAAATAGTAAAGCTGGAGAATATTTAAAAATTAATTCTTATGAAATAAATTCACCATACATTTTATCTATTTCATTTTCTAAAATCAAAGGTGAAGTTTTAATGTATGCATTAGAGCAAGATAGAATTTATATATCAACAGGCTCTGCGTGTTCGTCAAAAAAAGCCGGTAATAGAATTTTAGAAGCAATGGGTGTGGTTGAAGATGACATTATTGGAAGCGTGAGAGTGAGCTTTTCGCCATACTTCGATTATGATTTAGATTATATTGTATCGTGTTTTGAAAAAAATGTTTTGCGTTTTGAGAAAAATGTTAATATAAAAAAATAAGTAGGAAAAAATAATGGAAAGAGTAATTTTAATTAGATTTGGGGAAATTTTCTTAAAGGGAAAAAACAGAGGTTATTTTGAGAAAAGTTTGTTTTCAAATATAAAAGCCTCATTAGATAATTTTAATTTAAATGTTGTGAAAATTTCTGGAAGATACGTTATCAGAAATTATAATGTAGATGATGAAAATGAAATTGTCAGCAGAGTTTCTAAAATTCCTGGAATATTCTCATTTTCAATTGCGGACCTTATTCAAACATCAATTGAAAATATTGAAAACCATTCAGTTGAACTTATGAAAGATGAAAAGGGAACTTTTAAAGTTGAAACAAATAGAGCAGATAAAAGACTAGAACTCAATTCAATGCAAATTTCTGCAAAAATTGGTGGTAAAATTTTGGCATCAAACAGAAATCTTAAAGTTGATATAAAAAATCCAGACCATATTGTTAATATTGATATTCGTGAAAATGGTGAAACCTATATTTACGCAAAAGTTTTATTTGGCGTTGGTGGAATGCCTGTTGGAACTGCTGGTGCTGGACTTCTTCTTTTATCTGGTGGAATTGATAGTCCTGTTGCTGGATATATGATGGCAAAGCGTGGTGTTAAAGTTGCTGCAGTGCATTTTCATAGTTTTCCATACACTTCAAATTCAGCAAGGGAAAAAGTTGAAGAGCTTGCTTCAATTGTTTCAGCATATACAGGTGATATGACAATTTATATGGTTTCTATGACTGAACTTCAAGAACAAATTCACGAAAAATGTGATGATTCATATATGATTACACTTCTTCGTAGAGGCATGTTTACAATAGCGGAAAGATTGGCAAAAAGACACAAGAAGAAAATGATTATCACAGGTGAAAATTTGGGTCAAGTTGCTAGTCAAACTATTGAAAGTATGACTGTTGTTTCAGAAGTTGTTAAACATACACCAATAATGAGACCACTTGTTGCTTTTGATAAGTGTGAGATTATTGATATTGCTAAAAAGATTAATACATATGAAACTTCAATTAAGCCATTTGAAGATTGTTGTACAGTGTTCTTGCCAGATAGTCCTGTGGTTAAACCTGAACTTTATAAGGTTAAAAAAGAACAAGAAAAAATCGAGTTTGATGCAATTTTAGACAGAGCAATGGCATCAATTGAAGTTGTTGAAATTAAGGCAGAATAGGTTAAAAAGATTTTAGCTTAATATGATTTGAATTATATTTTTTAGTTGTTGATTTTTCGCAAATTTCTATAAAATATTCGTAAATTTCACTATTTTTAGCCGAAATGTCTTCAAATTTTATCATTTTATTATTATTTAAATTATTTAAGGAAGAAATTATTTCTTCCTTATTTTTATTCTTTCTAATTATATTGTAAGTGTTGTTTTTATTTGCAAAAAACATTAAAATTGGTTTACGGTTTTCGGTATTAATTGCTTGTAAAATTGTTTTATTTTTTGCTTCAAAAGTATTTGAATAAAAAGTTGATTTATATGAATATTGTTCATTTAGTGTTTTTGGAATTTCAAAATCATTTGGCTGTTTTGAAAAATATAATTTTTTTAATATTTCTTTATTTATTTGAGTTGGATATGATGAACCATTGATATTTTTTGAAAGTGATTTATCTCCAATATAGGTGATTATTGTGTGATTTGATGTATATGAAATGCAGTATGCATCAGTGTTGTCATTTGAATTTAACTTTCCAACGGTTCCTGTTTTTGATGCGATTTGAAAATTTAAATCTTTTAACTTTTTTGCGGTTCCTGTTTTGCTGGTTTCGATTAGCATATCTGTTATTTGATATGCAGTTTCTTCTTTCATTACTTTTGTTTTTGAATTATTTATTTTATATATGGTTTTGTTATTTAATTTAATTTCTGTGATATATTTGCTTTCTTTATAGTAGCCTTGATTTGCAAATGATGCGTAGGAATCTGCAAGTTGTTTTAGTGTTGTTCCTTTATTAAAGCCGCCAAGAGCAAGTGCTAAATGATTGTCATTTTCTTCAAAGTCAATATTGAGTTTTTTTGCAAAATTAATAGCATTATCGACTCCAACTTCATTTAATAATTTAACGGCTGGAATGTTGTAAGAGTTTTTTAAGCATTCTTTGGCACTTACAAATCCGTGGAATTTGCCATCTGCATTTGCTGGTGAGTATCCATTTATATTTATTTCTTCATCTAAAATTTTCGTTGATGTTGTGATTAATTCATTTTCAATTGCGGGTGCATAAACTAAAATTGGTTTTATGGTTGAACCAGGTTGTTTTTTTGATGAAAGTATTTTTGAATTTCCGTAAACAGCAATAATGGTGTTTGATTCGTTATCAATAACAATTGTTGCAGTATTATGATTTTTGATGTTTTGATAATTATTTTTTAATATATTGTTTATTTCGTTTGATAGTGATGAATCATAGTTTGTGAAAATTTCAATATTTTTACTTGTTAATTCGTTTTCAGTTATATTTAAAATTTTGCAAGCCTCTTCTAAAATTTCATTGAACATATAGTTATTGTTTGCAAGTTTTGTTATGTTAAGATTGACATTTTCTTTTGTTGCATTTTCAAGTTCAGCATTATTAATTTTATTTTGAGAATGCATAAGTTTCAAAATAAGATTTCTACGTTCAATAGCTTTGCCAGTGTTATTTTGAATATTATAAATATTTGGTGCATTGATTGTTCCTGCAAGCAGGGCACTTTCAGCAAGTGTTAAATTTTTTGATGATTTTCCAAAATAATATATGCTGGCATTTTCAATTCCATAATTGCCATTTCCAAAATAAATATTGTTTAGATACATTTCTAGTATTTTATCTTTTGAAAAATTTTTTTCAAGTGCACGTGCAAGTTTGAATTCTTTAAGTTTTCTTTTTATTGTTTTTTCATTTGAGAGGAGAGTGTTTTTGATTAATTGTTGTGAAATGGTTGATGCTCCTTCGGAAAATGATTTACTTTTTAAATTAGATATAATAGCTCCTCCAATTCTAATAAAATCAATGCCATTATGAGAATAAAATCGTTTATCTTCTGCTGAAATAAAGGCATTTATTGTGTGTGCACTTAATTCATTTATATCAATTGTTGCATTATTTAAAAGTTCAATTTCTTTTTGATATTTATCATAAATTTTTATAGTTTTATTACTTATATTATTAAGTTTTTCTTTGTCAAAAGTTACTGCGTGTGTTGTGATGTGATAAAAACTTACAGCAGAAATAATTAGCACTGAAAAAGCAATGCTTAATGATATGAATAACATTTTTGATAATTTTTTTATTTTTTTCATCAAAAATTTCCTCAAAATTAGTCTTTTCGACATTTATTGTTTTTATGCATAAATTTGTCTAAACATAGACAAGTTTAAACTTTTTTCTTGAATTTATTTGTTATTTAATATATAATCATAGTTGATAAATTGGAGAGTTATTTGTTTATGGAAAAAAAGAAATATTTAATACTTACATTTGGATGTCAAATGAATGTTCATGAATCAGAAAAACTTGCAGGTATTTTAGAGAAAAACGGCTATGAAGTTTGCACAAACGCAACTGAAGCAGATGTTGTTGTGTTTAATACTTGTGCAATTCGTGAAAATGCTGAACAAAAAATTTATGGCAATATTGGTGAACTTAAAAATATTAAAGTTGCAAAACCTGAAATGATTATTGCTGTTGGTGGTTGTATGAGTCAGCAAGATAATTATGCAACTGAAATTATGTCAAAGTTTCCTTACGTTGACATTGTTTTTGGTACACATAATTTGGCTGATTTTGAAGCTCTTTTAAAGAAAAAAATCGAAACAGGAAAGAGAATTTCAAGCATTACACAAGATGAAACAATTGCACTTCGTGATTCACTTCAAATTGCAAGAACTAGTGGAACAAATGCTTGGGTTAATATTATGTATGGTTGCAATAATTTTTGCACATATTGCATAGTTCCTTATGTTCGTGGAAGAGAAGTTTCAAGACCTGAAAAAGATATTCTTCGTGAAATCGAATCTCTTTTAAAAGAGGGTTACAAGCAAATTACACTTCTTGGTCAAAATGTAAACTCTTATCGTGGAAAAGATGAAGATGGAAATGAAATTTCATTTGATAAACTTCTTGCTGATATTGATAAGCTTGATTATAAATTTAGACTTCGTTTTATGACTTCACACCCAAAGGATTTATCTTCTGAAGTTATTGATGTTATTGCTAATTCTAAACATATTTGTCATGGAATTCATCTTCCAATTCAATGTGGAAGTGATAAAATTTTGGCATCAATGAATAGAAAATATACAACAGAAAAATATTTAAAACTTATTGATGAAATAAAAGCAAAAATTCCTGATGTAGAACTTACAACTGATATTATTGTGGGATTTCCTGGTGAAACTGAAGAAGATTTTGAAGGTACACTTGACATAATGAGAAAAGTTGAGTATATGCAAATTTTCGGATTTATTTATTCAAAGAGAAAAGGCACAGTTGCTGAAAAAATGGCTGACCACGTTGAAACCAAGGTTAAAAAAGACAGACTTTCAAGACTTTTGGAGGTTAAAAATGAAATCATCAACAGAAGAACTCAAGAAATGCTTGGTAAAACTTATGAAGTTTTAGTTGAGTCTTTTGATGAAAAAACCAGCACATTATATTGCTCGCTTGATAGTGGAAAAACTATTACCGTTAAAGGAACTAGGAACTGTATTGGTGAGTTTGTTGATGTTAAGGTTACATCAGTTAGAAAATCAGTTATCTACGGTGAAATAGTGAATTCTGATGAAATTGCTAATTTTAAAGAAAAGAATTTTAAATATCCTATCGAAGTTTCAATACTTCCTAAAGACCAAAAGGGATTGAAATTACTTCGTGAAAATAAGAAAAATCAAAAAGCAGTTAATGATTTAAAATCTAAAAAATAATTGGAGAAATTTATGGCTTTATCACCAATGATGAAACATTATTTAGAAATGAAAGAAAAGCACCCAGATGCTATTCTTTTTTATAGACTCGGTGATTTCTATGAAATGTTTTTTGAAGATGCTGAAATTGTATCGAGAGAACTTGAACTTACGCTAACAGGAAAAGATTGTGGACTTGAAAAGAGGGCTCCAATGTGTGGTATTCCACACCATGCTGCTCCAACATACATTTCAAGACTTATTGCGGAGGGTTATAAGGTTGCAATTTGTGAGCAATTATCAGACCCAAAAGCATCAAAGGGATTGGTTCAAAGGGATGTTGTTCAAATTGTAACCCCTGGAACAGTGTTTGAACATGATGTTTTAGAAGCGAAGAGAAATAATTTCTTGATGTCTGTTTATGGTACAAAAAACAAAATAAGTGTTTGTTATAGTGATATTTCGACTGGTTTTATTGAGGCTTTAGAACTTTCTGGTGATGAAAAGATTAAACTGCTTGATGATGTGCTTGCGAGAGTTAAGCCATCTGAAATTTTATGTAATTTAGCATTTAAAAATGAATCTTATTCACTTTCAGCAGTAAAACTTGGATATGTTCCTGAATTTTATCAAAAAGATGAAATTTTTGAATATTCAAAAGCAAAAAACATTATAATTGAACAATTTGCAGTGAATAATTTATCTGCACTTGGACTTTCAACTGATAAAAAAGAACTTACAATTTCGGTTGGTTCAATTTTATTATATTTTGAAGAAACTCAAAAGAGATTGGTTTCTAACATTAAAAAATTATCAATAATTCAAGATTCAAGATATGTTCATCTTGATATTTTGGCACGTAAAAATTTGGAACTTACTCAAAGCAGTTCGTTAAATCAAAAAAAAGGTTCGCTTTTGTGGCTTTTAGATAAAACAAAAACATCAATGGGTGGAAGGTTGTTGAAATCATTTATCGACCAACCGCTTCGTGATGAAGAACAGATTAATGATAGGCTTGATTCTGTTGAAGAGCTTGCTGGTGATTTGATTCTTCGTGAGAGTCTTGCTGATACATTTAATGGATTTTTAGATATTGAAAGAAAGTGTAGTAAAATTGCGGCTGGAACAATTTCTCCAAAAGAATGTTTGGCGCTTGCTGAAACGCTTAAAAGACTTCCTGAAATTAAGAATTTGCTTATGGGTTGCAAATCAAAACTTCTTCATGAATCGGGTGAGCGGATTGTTTTGCTTTCAGATATTCAAAAAGTTTTAACTGATGCTATTGACCCAATGGCTCCTGCTAATTTAAAAGATGGTGGTTATATTTTATCATCTTATAATGAAGAGCTTTATCAGCTTCGTAATGCAGGTGAGTATGGTAAACAATGGCTTGCGGAGTATGAAAAAGACCAAAAAGAAAAAACCGGAATCAAAAATTTAAAAACAGGTTATAACAGAGTTTTTGGTTATTATATTGAAGTTACAAATTCAGGACTTTCAATGGTTCCTGAAACTTATATTAGAAAACAAACAACAACAAATAGTGAGAGATACATTACTCCTGAACTTAAAGAAATGGAGTATAAAATTTTAAACAGCAAAGAACAGTCAATTGAACTTGAATCTAAACTTTATGCTGAAATTAAAAATTATTTAGTATCATATATTTCAGAACTTTCTGAAATTTCAAGTGCTGTTGCACTTGCAGATTGTTTAATTTCATTTGCTTCTGTAGCCGCTGATAGAAATTATGTCAGGCCGATGGTTTCAAATAAATTTAAACATATAAAAATTACAGCGGGAAGACATCCTGTTGTTGAAGCAATGATGGAAGGTGATTTTTCATCAAATGATACTATTTTAGATGAAGATGAAAATCGAACTATGCTTATAACAGGTCCAAATATGGCTGGTAAAAGTACATATATGAGACAAGTTGCAATTATTACACTTATGGCTCATATGGGTTCATTTGTTCCTGCTAAATCTGCGGAAATATCTATTATTGATAGAGTGTTTACCAGAGTGGGTGCATCAGATGACCTTGCTTTTGGGCAAAGTACATTTATGGTTGAAATGAGTGAAGTTTCAAACATTATCAATAATGCAACCGATAAGAGTTTAATAATTTTAGACGAGGTTGGAAGAGGAACTTCAACTTATGATGGTATGAGTATTGCTTCGGCAATTATTGAGTTTTTGTCAAAGCATTTGCATGCAAAAACATTATTTTCGACACATTACCACGAACTTACAGATTTGGAAGGTAGAGTTGATGGTGTTAAGAATTATCGTGTTATGGTTAAAGAGTGGGATAACAATATTGTGTTTCTTCATAAAATTGCACGTGGTTCAGCAAATCGTAGTTTTGGTATTGAAGTTGCTAAACTTGCTGGGCTTCCAAATGAGCTTATTTCAAGAGCGAAAGAGATTTTAGTTGAAAGAGAATCAGCAGGTCCGCAATCTGTGGTTGCAAATAGTGAAGTGAAAATTGATACAAATGCGAATGTTGCAGAAGTTATAAATATTTTAAAAGATACTGATATGGATAACATTTCGCCACTTATGGCATTTGGAACTCTTCAGAATTTGGTTGATAAAGTAAAAAAATAAAGGAGAATTTTATGGCAAAAATAAATATTCTTGATTCTTCCATATATAATTTAATTGCGGCTGGTGAAGTTGTTGAAAGGCCAGCATCGGTAATTAAAGAACTTATTGAAAATTCTATTGATGCTGGTGCAAAAAATATTACCGTTGAAATAAAAGATGGTGGAACAACATTTATGCAAGTTTCAGATGATGGTTCTGGTATTGAAGAGTCTGATTTTAAATCTGCATTTTTGCCACATGCAACTAGCAAAATTAAAGAGGCTAGTGACCTTGATTCTATTTTTACGTTAGGTTTTAGAGGTGAGGCTCTTGCTTCAATTGCTGCGGTTGCAAAAGTTAAACTTGTTTCAAAAACTGCAAAAGATGAAATGGGAACATCTATTACTGTTGAAGGTGGAAAGTTTGGTGATATTCAAAAAGCATCTTCAAATGTAGGAACAACAATAACGGTTAAAGATTTGTTTTTTTGTGTTCCTGCTAGAGCGAAATTTTTAAAGAAAATTAAAACAGAAGAACAAGAAATTACTAATATTATAAACAGAGTTGTGCTTGCTCACCCTGAAATTAAAATTTCTTATATTGTTGATGGAAAGAAAGTTTTATCATCAATTGGTTCTAGTGAGAAAGAAGCAATGTTTTCGGTTTATGGAAAAGAATCTGTTAAAGAAACACTTGAAGTTTTTGCTGAAAGAGAAGGTGTTTCTGTTAAAGGTTTTGTTGGTAAACCGACGTATTCAAAGTCTAACAGAACTTATCAAACGTTGATTATTAATGGAAGATATGTTATTAATATGACTGTTCAAACCGCAGTTGCTAATGCGTATGGCGATTTTTTAATGAAAAGACAATATCCTTTCTTTGTATTATATTTAACTATTCCTGTTGATGAAATTGATGTTAATGTTCATCCAAACAAACTTGATGTTAAATTTTTGAAGTCTAATTTAGTTTATTCTGTTGTGTTTGAAGCTGTATCGAGAGCGTTAAATGATATGGATTATGTTAAAGAAATTGATTCTGAAATTAACACGGGTTTTGCATTTGCAAGAGCAGTTGGTCAAAGAATAGCAACTGAAAAAATTGATAAAGCTGGTGTAAATTTAAATCCATTTTCATTTGACACCAAAGTTATAACTGAAGAAGAAAAAGAAAAACTTTCTGATTCTGTTGTAAATGCTATGCTTTCAGAAAATGATGGTGTGGTGAGAGATAATTTTGGATTAGGTTCAAAACTATTAGAACGAATTAATGATAAGGTTTCGTCTGTTGATGAAGATAAATTGGAAGGAATTTATATTCAAGATAAAAAAGTTGAAATTTTAAATAATGAAAAAGAATTAAAAAAAGATGTTGAGTTAAAAGAAAGTGAAAATGTTCAAAACAAAGAAGTTAAACAAACATCTTTTGAGAATGTTACTTTTGAAAAACAAAAATCTGTCCAAACTGATTTTGCTGAAAATGAGATTAAAATTATTGGAAAAATTTTCAATACATATCTTATTATTGAGTGGGGTGAAAACATTTATTTAATTGACCAACACGCAGGGCACGAAAGAATTAGGTATGATAAATTAAAGGCAGAATATGAAACAGGAAACATTATTGTTCAGCCAATGTTGTTTCCATTTGTGCTTACACTTAATCCTGAAGATGATCAAATTTTATCTGAAAATTTAAATGCAATTAAATCGGTTGGTTTTGATATTGATGAGTTTGGTGATAGAACTTATAAAATTTCTGCTGTGCCAACTATTGTTTCTGATATTGATTTTAATAAATTTTTCTCAATGTTTTTAGCAGAAAAAATCGGTAAAAATAAAATTACAGAAGCCGATATTGTGAAAGATAAACTTATGCAACTTGCTTGTAAAAGTGCAATAAAAGGTGGAGATGATTTATCAAAAAATGAAGTTTACAAACTTCTTCAAGAAATGGGTGGTAAAAATATTGTTTTATTCTGCCCACATGGAAGACCTGTTGTTGTTAGAATAACAAAAGTTGAAGTTGAAAAGTGGTTTAAGAGGATAGTTTGATAAAATTCAGTATTTTAATTAAATTTTGTTAAAAATGACAAAAAATTGCGTTTTTATACATTTTAAAAATATTTGTTTTACAATATAATTAAATGTATAAAAATGCTTATTATATTTAAAATTTTACAAATAAGGTGAATAAAATGTATAAAAATGAAGCTTTTGAATTAATTAATCAATGTGAAGAAGAGTGTGCTGAAATTTTTGATAAATTAGATAAAATCGCTCTTATTAATCAGAAAAAGGTGTTAGATGCATTTAAAAATGCAAATATGCAGCTTACAGATATTGCATCTTCGACAGGATATGGTAATGATGACAGGTCAAAAGGAAAACTTGCTGAAATTTATGCTTCAGCTTTTGGTGCTGAAACTGGTATTGTTAGCCCGCTTATTACAAGCGGAACTCATGCTTTAACTATAGCATTATTTGGTGTGCTTCGTCCTGATGATATTATGTATTCAATTACTGGTAAGCCTTATGATACATTAATAGGTGTTATATTTGGAGAAAATGTTGGTTCGCTTAAAGATTTCAAAGTTAAATATGAAGACACTGAACTTTTAAATAATGATTTTAATATTCCTGAAATAATTAAAAAGGTTCAAGATTTAAAACCAAAAATTGTTTACATTCAACGTTCACGTGGCTATACAACAAGAGATTCTTTGTCAATTGAAAAGATTGAAAATGTTATAAACGAAATTCGAAAAGTTGATAAGAATGTTATTATTATGGTTGATAATTGCTATGGTGAATTTGTTGAAACTAGAGAACCTTGTGATGTTGGTGCTGATGTTATGATTGGTTCACTTATCAAAAATGCAGGGGGTGGAATTGCACCTACCGGTGGTTATATTGTTGGAAGAACAGATGTTATTGAGCAAATTTCATCTCGATTTATTGCACCCGGAATTGGTCTTGAAAATGGTTCTTACGCTGGAAGCTACACACCATTTTTTCAAGGTTGTTTTTCAGCACCTCACGTTGTTTTAAATGCAATGAAGGGTTCAATTTTATTTGGTAAGGTTGCTGAAAAATTTGGAATTAAATCTTTTCCAAATTTTGGTGAAATGCCTCACGATATTGTTAGAACCATTGAATTTGGTGATGCTGATAAACTTATTGAATTTTGTAGAATAATTCAAAGGTTGAGTCCGATTGATAGTAATGTTGTTCCATATCCTTGGGATATGCCTGGTTATACTGATAAAGTTATTATGGCATCTGGTTCATTTGTTCAAGGTTCATCAATTGAACTTTCTGCTGATGGTCCAATTCGACCACCATATGTTGCGTATTTACAAGGTGGTTTAACTTATGAACATTTAAAGATCGTTTGTTTAGAATTTGCTGAAAGTTATTTATCTTAAAATTATTCATAAATACATATAAGACTCATACAATTTAGTATGGGTTTTTTTAGTGAAATATTTAAAGAAATTGATATTGCTGAAAATGATTTTTGTATAAATATTATATTGCATAAATATATTGG
Source organism: Clostridia bacterium (assembly GCA_045650505.1). Lineage (GTDB taxonomy): Bacteria > Bacillota > Clostridia > Christensenellales > UBA1242 > RGIG1681. Next base: position 38,455 of record JAZRRE010000036.1, read on the forward strand.
CATTAGTGGAAATTTTAAAGTTATTGATTTTAATAATGATTTTGTAATTATTGAT